>JBGUUQ010000001.1:0-24855 GCA_045133615.1 Muribaculaceae bacterium
ATATAACGTAAATTTTAAAAAAAAAAGAAAACAAAATAACCATCTAATATTCTGTTTAAAGATAAAACGAGCAAACCGACACAAAACCCCCGCGCCCCGCAGCCGGCGCCGGTGCTCTTTATGTTATCGGGCGGTAGTCGCGAGATTACAACACGCCTTTAGTGGATGGGAGGGTGAAGCGGAAGGGGTCGCGACGTACTGCCATTTTGATAGCGCGGGCAAGGCCTTTGAATATGCCTTCGATTTTGTGATGTTCGTTGGTGCCTTCGGCACGAATGAACAGGTTCATGCGAGCACTGTCGCTAAGGCTCTTGAAGAAATGGAGGAACATTTCGGTGGGCATCTCGCCGATGCGTTCGCGATGAAATTCGGCATCCCAAACGAGCCATGGGCGTCCGCCGAAATCGATGGCTACGGTGCAAAGGCAGTCGTCCATCGGCAGCACATATCCGTAGCGTTCGATGCCTCGCTTATCGCCGAGAGCCTGACGGATTGCATCGCCGAGGGCAATGGCGGTGTCTTCAATCGTGTGATGCTCATCGACATGAAGGTCACCGTCGACTTTTATCTTCAAGTCCATTCCGGAATGGCGTCCTATCTGCTCAAGCATGTGGTCGAAAAATCCAAGTCCGGTGGAAATATCGCATTTTCCGCAGCCGTCGATGTCGACAGTGATGCCGATACGGGTTTCGGAGGTGTTGCGGGTGACGTGAGCGATGCGTGAGCCTCCCTGAAGATAGTCGGCAATGCGGTCCCACGACGGAGTGACAAGCACGACCGTGTCGGCAAGTCCGGAGTCGGCAATTTCACGAGAGAGGGCATCGGAGGGTTCGCGCAACATGATGGCTTTGGCACCGAGGTTTTGCGCAAGGCGGGCATCGGTGAGGCGGTCGCCAATTACAAATGAGTCGGCAAGGTTGTAATCGCCCGAAGTGTATTTGCCGAGTAGAGCGGTGCCCGGTTTGCGTGTAGGAGCATTCTCATGCTCGAAAGTGCGGTCGATGATGATGTCGGAGAAATGCACATCTTCATTTTCGAATGCGCGAAGCATCTTATTGTGAGCGGGCCAAAAGGTGTCTTCGGGGAATGAGTCGGTGCCGAGTCCATCTTGATTGGTGACCATTACAAGTTGGAAGGGCAATCGGCCGGCAATGAAGCGCATGGCGCGTGTAGCACCGGGAATGAGTTCG
Organism: Muribaculaceae bacterium; assembly: GCA_045133615.1. Lineage (GTDB taxonomy): Bacteria > Bacteroidota > Bacteroidia > Bacteroidales > Muribaculaceae > M3. Next base: position 1,191 of record JBGUUQ010000001.1, read on the forward strand.
AGCTTTTCGAGAGAATCGACCTGATAGTCGACCGGCGGCTCAACGATGAGAGTTCCGTCGCGGTCGATAAATAGCGCACGGGGACGATTATCGGCTTGCATATTCACGTAGTTTTTCGATTAATAAACTGTCCTCCTCTTCCGTACCGACGGTGATACGCAAACAACCGGCGCACATGTGGACACGATGACGGTTGCGCACAATCACACCTTCGTCGCGCAGATAAGCATAGATGGCTGATGCGTCGGAAACTTCGACAAGAATGAAATTGGCATCGGAGGGATATATTTTCTTCACGACAGGAATATCGGCGAGCTGCGCAGCGAGACGATTGCGTGCATCGATGAGTTCGCGGGTTACGGCTTCGACGTGAGCGGCATCATCAAGCACTGACAGAGCCTGACGCTGAGTCAACTCGTTGATGTTGTAGGGATATTTCACCTTATTGTAGATGTCGATGATTTCAGTCGACGCATAGGCTATGCCGAGACGCATTGCAGCCGAAGCCCAAGCTTTGGAGAATGTCTGCATCACAATCATGCGGGGAAATTCGTCAAGAAACTGCACCATCGAACCGAGTGGAGAGAAATCGATATAGGCTTCGTCGATGACAGTGATGCCGGGAAACCGTGAGCACACTTCGCGCAACTGCTCAAGAGGGAACGCATTGGCGGTAGGATTGTTGGGGGAACATATCCATATCACTTTGGTATTCTCATCGACGGCATCAAGCAGAGCATCGACATCGAGCGAAAATCCTTCGCCAAGCGACACAGTGCGATATTCCACATCATTGATGTCGGCACAAACCTGATACATACCATATGTGGGCTCGATGGCCACTACGTTGTCGACACCGGGGCGGCAAAATACACGGTAAGCAAGGTCGATACACTCATCGGAACCCACACCGAGAAATATGCGTTCGGGTGCTACGTTGCGATATGCGCCCAAACGGCGTTTCACTTCCCATTGCAACGGGTCGGGATAACGATTGAGACCTGAAATGCGCGAGTTTTCGTTGGCATCGAGCCAAGCGCGAGCCTCACCGGTAAATTCGTTACGCGCACAGGTGTAGGGGGTAAGGTTCCAAATATTCGGGCGAACAAGTTCTTTCAGAGTCATAATCATGATTTGCAATTGATAGCCTCAAGGCGAAGAGTCATTGCCATCTTATGAGCATGGAGGTCTTCGGCTTCAGCCATTAATTCGACAATATTTCCAATCGAGCGAACACCGTCGGGGGTGAGCTCCTGAAATGTGATTTTCTTTGTAAAACTATCGAGATTCACCCCGCTATATGCCTTTGCATATCCCGAAGTGGGGAGAGTGTGGTTGGTTCCTGATGCGTAGTCACCGGCACTCTCAGGGGATAAGGGTCCCATGAACACCGAGCCGGCGTTGCGTACACGACCACTCAATTCACGATAGTCGGCATGATTGATGATGAGATGCTCAGGAGCGTAAGCATTGGAGAAATCCATGACTTCATCGAGGTCGTTGAGCAATATGATGCGGCTGTGAGAGAGCGATTTAAGCATCATTTCGCGACGCGGCATCAATGCGAGAAGTCGCTCGATTTCGGCGTCCACTTTGTCGACAAGAGATTCGGAAGTGGTGAGCAAAATCGACTGACTATCGGGACCGTGTTCGGCTTGCGAAAGGAAATCAGCTGCCACAAACGCCGGAGAAGCAGATTCATCGGCAATCACAAGCACTTCCGAAGGCCCGGCCGGCATGTCAATAGCCACTGCATTCACGCTTACCTGCTGCTTTGCTTCCATAACGAATCGGTTGCCGGGTCCGAATATCTTACATACGGGGGGAACGGTTTCCGTTCCGTATGCCATGGCGGCAATGGCTTGCGCACCGCCGGTCTTGAAGATGCGGTGTACTCCCGAAATATGAGCTGCGTAAAGGATTGCCGGATGCACTTTGCCGTCTTTTCCGGCGGGAGTGCAAAGCACAATCTCTTCACATCCGGCAATACGAGCCGGAATAGCAAGCATCAATACGGTAGAAAAGAGCGGTGAATTTCCGCCGGGAATATACAGTCCGACACGCGAGATGGCAACGGCTCGCTGCGTGCAATTGATGCCCGGAGCGGTCTCGACAACCACGGGACGCATCTTTTGTGCCGTATGGAAACAAGCAATATTGGAAGCGGCACTTTCGATGGCTTCACGCAATTCGGGAGCCACTAATCGGGATGCTTCGGCGATTTCGGCAGCCGTCACTTCCAATGAATCGAGTTCGGCTCCGGTGAAGCGCTTTTCGTAATCACGAAGGGCATTATCGCCATCGCGACGTACGGTAGATATGATGTCGGCAACGATTTCTTTGACCTCTTGAGCCGAATCGGCAAGAGCGCGCCGGGTCAATGCCGGCCATTGCGAGCGATGCGGGTAGCGAATGATTTCCATAACGCAATGATGATTAAAGTATCATTTTTTCGATGTCGAGGACGAGGATGCCTTCTGCTCCGGCTGCTTTGAGCTTTCCTATGATTTCCCAGAAATATTTTTCCTGAAGCACTGTGTGAACAGAGCACCAATCGGCGTTGGCAAGCGGGAGCACAGTGGGGCTCTTGATGCCTGGCAATACTTCAAGCACTTCGTCGAGTTTTTCGCGAGGAACGTTCATCAAAATATATTTCTTGGAATCAGCCGCCTGCACAGCTTCGACACGGAACAAAAGTTCGTCGAGGATTGCTTGCTTCTCTTTTGAGAGCTTGTGTTTTGCAGAGCCGATAAGCACGGCTTGAGATGCAAGCACGCTTTCCACTTCCACGAGATTGTTGCTCACGAGAGTGCTGCCCGACGATACGATGTCGAAAATAGCGTCGGCAAGCCCGATGCCGGGAGCAATTTCCACCGAACCGGTGATGACATGTATATCGGCCTTGATGCCGTTCTCTTTAAGGAATTTAGAGAGAATGACGGGATAAGAAGTGGCAATCTTACGATTATTGAACCAAGAAAGGCCCTGATAATCGATGTGCTGGGGGATAGCGAGCGACAAACGGCATTTGCTGAAACCGAGCTCTTTAAGCACTTCGGTGTCTTTCTCCTTTTCAAGCACTTCGTTCAATCCCACAATACCAATATCTGCGATACCGGAAGCCACCGAATCAGGAATATCGTCGTCGCGAAGGAAAAGCAATTCTACCGGGAAGTTGCGTGAGGGCACGAGCAGTGTGCGTTTCACAGCAGTGAGTTTGATACCGGCTTCGCCAAGAAGTTCCATCGTTTCATCATAGAGGCGGCCTTTGCTTTGCACCGCGATTCTGAGTCTTGTTTCCATAAGTGATATATATGTTTTGATTATTGTATTAAAATTAAAAATGCCGTCATCCTTTCTCGTTAAAGGAAGCCGGCGCATTGTGACGTAGTAGCTATCGGTACACAACCATCTATCCGCTTCCTTCTACAAGAAGAGGTGGTGATGGTGTAGATGACGAATAGCTGAAATTTCCATCTTGTGAATCTTTGATTTACGTTTTGTGCCACAAAAATACAAAAAATATTGTAAAGTGTAGACAAATCACTCAAAATTTTACAAAAATGTAATCAAATTCGTAAAAATCAAAGCAGAGAATGGGATAAATGAAATTTTTTTGCAGGAAAATTGAATAAAAATTTGGTCAGTATAAAAATAGTGCATATATTTGCAGCACAAAACAAGCAAAATGGCATATTTATACAATAATAGCAATTTCTGGTGGCGCCACGATAACTACAATCGATGGCACCGATGCTCGTGTATAAATGTCACAACAAAATAGCAAGCATTTTTCATACTTTACTTTTAAGTGCTGTCGATTGAAAATCGGCGGCACTTGTTTTTTATACAGCAAACAATAATAAAAACTCAATAACGATGAACAATTACTCTTTTCTTGCCGATGAATCGGGATTTTACGGTAGATTCGGCGGTGCATACATTCCGGAGATTCTTTATCAAAATGTGGAAAATCTCAAAAAGGCATTCACGGAAATTGCAGATGACAAGCAATTCAAACAGGAGTTTGACACGCTGATGCGCGACTATGTGGGGCGTCCGTCGCCGCTCTACCGAGCCGACCGATTGAGCAAGCACTATGGCACTAACATATATCTGAAGCGAGAGGACCTCAACCACACCGGTGCACACAAAATCAATAATGCAGTAGGCTCTGTGTTGCTTGCCAAACGAATGGGGAAAACGCGCATCATTGCCGAAACGGGGGCAGGACAGCATGGTGTGGCTACTACTACCGTATGCGCTTTGATGGGGCTGAAATGCGTGGTGTATATGGGAGCCACCGATGTAGCCCGCCAACAGCCGAATGTGGAACGCATGAAGATGCTCGGAGCGGAAGTGGTGGCGGTAAGAAGCGGCAACCAAACGCTTAAAGATGCCACCAACGAAGCTATTCGCGACTGGTGCTGCAATCCGGTCGATACGTTCTACGTAATCGGGTCCACGGTAGGGCCTCACCCCTACCCGTCGATGGTGGCTAAATTTCAATCGATAATATCGGAAGAGATAAAGCAGCAACTAAAGGCTCATATAGGTCGAGAAAATCCCGACTACGTGATTGCATGCGTAGGGGGAGGGAGCAATGCAGCCGGAGCCTTCTACCATTTCATCGACAATCCGGAGGTGAAACTAATCGCAGCGGAGGCTGGAGGCAAAGGTGTAGACACCGACATGAGCGCAGCAACCATCAAGCTCGGACGCGAAGGCATAATTCACGGTTCGCGCACATTGGTGATGCAAACACCCGACGGCCAAATCGTTGAGCCTTATTCAATCTCAGCCGGATTAGACTATCCGGGCATCGGACCGCTGCATGCGCATCTCGCCACCACCGGTCGCAGCGAGGTCTTCGCCATCAACGACGATGAGGCATTGCGTGCCGCCTACCGACTTACGTCGCTCGAAGGAATCATCCCGGCATTGGAGAGTTCGCATGCGCTGGGTGTGCTCGACCGTAAACGTTTTTCGCCCGACGACGTTGTTGTAATAAATCTATCGGGGCGTGGAGACAAGGACATTGCCACCTATCTCGCTTATCGTGATAAAATCAATCTATAAAATAAAGTCATTATGAAACACCAGCTTAAAACACTTACCCGCACAATTCCCGCCGACCTCGAAACACCGGTGGGTATCTATCTGAAAATTCGCGATCTCTACACTCAAAGCGCGTTGCTCGAAAGCTCGGACTACCACACAACGCAAAACAGCGTTTCATATATCGGAGTCGCCCCGATTGCATCTTTCAAAGTTAAAGATGAGACAATAACAATGAGCTATCCCGACGAAAGCGTCACGACAAAGGTGATTGATGACTCAACCGACGTGATTACAGAACTTCGCGGATATATCGACAGTTTTTCACCGTCGAAAAAGGAGGTCAATAACGGACTATTCGGCTATACGTCTTACGATGCCGTACGCTATTTCGAAAATATCAAAATTCAACCCAAAGACGCATGCTACGACGGGTTGCCCGACATGTTGTATGTGCTCTATCGATATGTGATAGAGGTGAATCATTATAAAAATCAGATGACCGTCATCGAAAATCTACCCGACGGCGAAGAGAGCGGAACAGATGAAATAATAGGGATAATCCATAACCATAATATGGCACAATATCCATTTCACGCATCAGACGACATCACATCGCCCGTGACCGATGATGAATACCGCCAAATGGTGAAACGCGGCATAAAGCATGCTCTGCGAGGCGATGTATTCCAAATTGTACTGTCGCGCCGATTCTCACAAGGATTTTCGGGAGATGAGTTCAATGTCTATCGGGCTTTGCGCTGCGTAAATCCCTCACCCTATCTGTTTTATTTCGACTTCGGGACATTCAAAGTGTTCGGTTCGTCTCCCGAAACCCATCTGCGTGTGCAAGATAGAAAAGCTTATATCGACCCGATTGCCGGGACATTCAAGCGCACAGGCAATGATTCACAGGACCATGAATTGGCCAAAGCTCTCCTCGCCGATGAGAAGGAGAATGCCGAACATATAATGCTCGTAGACCTTGCCCGCAACGACCTCAGCCGTTCCGGCGGGTCGGTGAATATCGAGTTTCTGCGACAGATACAATTCTACAGCCACGTAATCCACATGGTGTCGCGCGTCAGTGCCACTCTCCCACCCGATGCCGACATATTCCGGCTATTTGCCGACACATTTCCTGCCGGCACACTAAGCGGAGCACCCAAAGTGAGAGCGATGCAGCTAATCGATGAAATCGAGCCGCACAACCGTATGGTCTACGGCGGATGTATCGGCTATATCGGTTTCAACGGCAATCTCAACCAAGCAATCACCATACGCAGTTTCTTAAGCTACGGCAATCGACTCTATTCGCAAGCCGGAGCCGGCATAGTAGCCCACTCCGACCCCGACAAGGAGCTACAAGAGACCAACAATAAGCTCGGAGCATTGACCAAAGCGGTGAAATATGCAGAGGAATTCGGAAAATAACCCAATAAGCGATTAACGACTATGAAACTACTGATTCTTGACAATTACGACTCTTTTACATACAATATCGTACATGCCGTGCGCAAACTCGGCATTATTCCGGATGTGGTACGCAACGACCGCATCAGTGTCGGCGATGCCGGCCGTTACGACAAGATAATCATATCTCCCGGACCGGGTATTCCTTCCGAAGCCGGAATGATGCCCAAAATACTGAAATCGTATGCCCACAGCAAACCGATACTCGGCATCTGCCTCGGCGCACAAGCCATAGGCGAGTGTTTCGGCGCACGGTTGCTTAATCTGCCGAATGTGTATCACGGTATTCAAACGCCAGTGTCAATCATTGCCGACGATTATATTTTCAACGGACTTCCGAAAGAGATTCTTGTCGGTCGCTATCACTCATGGGTGGTGGACAAAGCAGAGCTGCCAAACGAGTTGGAGGTGACAGCCACCGATGCCGACGGCAGAATCATGGCATTGAGACATCGCCGATTCGATGTACATGGCGTGCAATTCCATCCGGAGTCGATTCTGACTCCCGATGGAAGCAGTATCATCAAAAATTTTCTTACTCACTAAGTATTATCTTCGATGAAAAATCTTCTATATAAAATGTTTGAGCATAAAAACCTCACCCGCAACGAGGCTCGAGATGTGTTGCTCAACATTGCCGACGGACGCTATAACGACTGCCAACTGTCGGCGTTTATGACAGTGTTTCTGATGCGTTCAATCACCACTGAAGAGTTAAGCGGGTTCCGCGATGCCCTACTGCTGCGCCGACATCCGGTGGACTTCGGCGATGTGAAAGCCATCGATATTGTAGGGACGGGAGGCGACGGAAAAAATACTTTCAACATCTCTACCGCCACTTGTTTCGTCGTAGCCGGGACAGGTCGCAAAGTGGTGAAGCATGGCAATTATGGAGCCAGTTCCATATCGGGGGCATCAAATGTGCTCGAACAACACGGGGTGTGCTTCAGCCGTGACATCGACCGTCTTCAACGGTCGCTCGAACTAAGCGGAGTGTGCTATCTTCATGCACCTTACTTTTCCCCTGCGCTTAAAAGTGTGGGCGGGGTGAGAAAATCGCTCGGAGTACGCACATTTTTCAATATGCTCGGACCATTAGTCAATCCTATGATGCCGCGTTACCAACTTCTCGGCGTGTATAATCTCAAACTGATGCGCTTATACAATTACATAGCGCAAAATGAAGGCATCAACTGCACTATCGTACATTCGCTTGACGGATATGACGAAGTGTCGCTGACATCTCCGTTTAAGGTGTCGTCGGCAGAAGGTGAACGGCTCTTCACACCGGAGGAGTTGGGATTTACACGCGCACGACAGGAGGAACTGTCGGGAGGAGCGACAGTAGAGGATGCCGCCGGAATATTCGACGATGTACTAAGCAATCGCGCATCGGACGCACAACGCAATTGCGTGATTGCAAATGCAGCATTTGCAATACGCACTCTTGAGCCGGAAGTGTCGGTGGCAGAAGCCTGTCGACAAGCCGAAGAATCAATCGTCAGCGGACGTGCTCTCGCATCATTCCAACGATTTGTAGAACTGAATAAATAATCACAATTATGGGAAACATTCTTAAAGCCATCATAGAGAATAAGCGACGCGAAATCGCAGCAATGAAGCATCTGATTCCTACAGATCGACTTCGCAGCGAAGCGGAGGCATCGGAACGTGTAACGATGTCGATGCGACAAGCCATTCTCGATAGTGCGACCGGCATTATTGCAGAATTCAAACGCCGCTCACCGTCGAGAGGGGAAATACACCCGAATGCCGATGTGGAAAGCATAGTGACAGGCTACCGCGACAACGGGGCGGCGGCGTGTTCGATACTCACCGATACGGCATTTTTCGGTGGCTCACTGTGCGACCTTGCCGTTGCTCGCAACTCGGTAGAGATACCTCTGCTCCGAAAAGATTTCATTATCGATGCATATCAGTTGTATCAAGCTCGAATTTTCGGAGCCGACGCAGTGTTGCTCATCGCATCGATTCTCTCCCGTGAGGAAATAGCGTCGCTCAATGATGAAGCTCATCGTCTCGGACTTGAAACACTCCTCGAATTACACTGCGAAGAGGAGGTCGGCAAGGTTATTGAGGGTGTAGACATGGTTGGTGTCAATAATCGGAATCTGTCGTCGTTTGTCACCGAACTTGACACTTCCAATCGTATGGCAGCGGCGTTGCCGACCGAGGTGGTAAAGGTGGCAGAAAGCGGCCTGCGCAGCCGAATGGAGGTAGAACGGCTGCGAGTGGCAGGCTACAATGGATTTTTAATCGGCGAAACGTTCATGAAGGAGCCGGACCCCGGCTCGGCTTTAAAAAGATTTTTGCATGACTCCTGACTTTATAATCAAAGTGTGCGGAATGTGTCACGAAAGCAACATCCGCGAAGTCGCGGCATTGTCGCCGACTATGATGGGCTTTATATTCCACAGTCAATCTCCGCGATATGCAGAAAGACTTGCGCCGGAAATTGTCAAGACGTTACCATCGGGAATCTCTCCGGTGGGTGTTTTCGTGAATACACCGATAATGGAAGTTGACCGCGTGTGCCAACGCTACGGAATATCCACCGTACAACTTCACGGCGACGAGTCGCCTGATGACTGCGCCACACTTCGCTCAATGGGGTATCGTGTGATTAAAACATTCGGCATTTCGGATACAGTGGATTGGCGGGCAATATCCCGCTATGAAAACGTTGCAGACATGTTTCTTTTCGACACTAAGACTGCCTCTCGCGGAGGGAGCGGCAAGAAGTTCGGATGGCATTTGCTCTCCGACTATCCATCGGAAATCCCTTACATATTGAGCGGAGGCATATCTGCATCCGACTGCGATGCCATAACGCATGCCCGGCTGCCGAAGATGGCAGGCGTAGACTTAAACAGTCGATTCGAGACTTCTCCGGGGGTAAAAGATGTGCAGCGCCTTCACTCATTTATTGTTTCACTTCGTAAATCAATCTAAAAATGAATCGTTTACAATCTCTTTTCTATCGCAAAAACAATGATTTGCTTTCAGTATATTTCACTGCCGGATTTCCCGCTCTCAACGACACAGCTCCGATAATCGCGGAACTTGCCGCGCAAGGAGTGGATATGATAGAAATCGGCATCCCATTTTCCGACCCGATGGCCGACGGAGTCGTGATACAACAAAGCAGTACCGCGGCTCTTCGCAACGGCATGACCTTGCCATTACTGCTTGAACAGGCGGCTTCTGCCCGCCAAGCGGCCGGAGATACACCAATCATCCTCATGGGCTATCTCAATCCGATGATGCAATACGGCATTGAGGCTCTTTTTGCGCGATGCAAAGAGGTGGGCATCGATGCGCTGATAATTCCCGACTTACCTTTCGGCGACTATCTGCGCGACTACAAACCGCTTTGCGACCGCTACGATCTGCCAATTATCATGCTTATCACTCCGGAGACATCAGATGAACGCATCCGCCTTATCGATGAACATTGCTCCGGATTCATTTATATGGTATCGTCGGCCTCAACCACAGGGACCAAAGATTCATTCAACGAGAAGCAACTTGATTATTTCAAACGCATATCGGAATTGTCGCTAAAGCATAACAGACTTATCGGTTTCGGCATATCGAATCCCGATACATACCGAGCCGCATGCCAATATTCGTCGGGGGGTATTATAGGTTCATTATTCATCAAATGCCTTGAGCGTAATGCCACCATAGCGGCAGCGGTAGCCGACCTATTGAAAAGCATAGGCAAAAAATAATCCGAATTTTCCGCCCACGAAGTTTGTCGGTATCGAAAAATATTGTAATTTTGCCCCTCGATTCCACAATCGAAGGAAAGATGCCGGAGTGGACGATCGGGGCGGTCTCGAAAACCGTTGTCCTCTTATGGGGACCCAGGGTTCGAATCCCTGTCTTTCCGCAAAATCGCTTGCCAAGCAAGTTCACACAAAACCAAACACTCGGTTCCGACGCCTCATTTCGGGCAACGAAACCGAGTGTTTAGTTTATAGTCGAGAATTGAGCGTTTTTGATAAAAAAGCAACGCTTTCCCCAAAAAGATGGAAAGCGTTGCTTGTATTTATTTGCGTGTGTAGCGTTACTTATCGTAGCGGTTGCACTCGTCGCCTACCTTTTCGAGAACAGCGGCATCAAGTACGGCAATAGTGGTCAGATTGACAATATCGCGTACTGATGAATCCACGTTGATAAAGTGGATAGGCTTGTTAAGACCGATTTGGATCGGGCCGATGGATTCTGCCACGCCAAATTCGAGCATCATGCGATATGCTGTGTTGGCTGCGCTAAGATTGGGGAAGATGAGCGTATTTACATCCTGACCTTTCAAGCGAGAGAATGGGAAGCTGGCATCGCGCAACTCTTTGTTGAGTGCATAGTGTACCTGCATTTCTCCGTCGATAGGCAATTCGGGATAAAGTGCCTGCATCTTTTCCACTACATTATGAACGGCTTGACATTCATCTTCCTTGTTGGAACCGAAGTTGCTATATGATACCATTGCCATTACGGGATCGTGAGCGAAGTACTCTACAGAGTAACGGGCAAGACGTGCGATATCGAGCAGTGTGTCTTCGTCGTTGTTCTGATTGATCATTGTATCGGCAAGGAAGTATGTACCGCGCTTGGTGTTCATGATATGCATTGTAGCAAAGTGCTTGTAGCTCGGACGGATACCTACCACTTCTTTGGCGATTTCGCCGGTAGAGTGGCTACCGGAGTATGTACCGGCAATAAATGCATCGGCTTCACCAGTTTCAACCATCATCATACCGAAATAGTTGCGGTCGAACATCTTTTCGAGAGCTTCGGGGTATGTCACGCCGTCGCGCTGACGCTTTTCGGCGAGGATGGCGGCATAACGGCTGCGACGTTCGGCTTCGCGGTCGTGACGAAGGTTGACGATTTGTATTCCTTCGATGTTGATGCCAAGACGAGAGGCACGCTTTTCAATCATTTCTTCATTACCAAGAAGAATAGGAGTACAGATGCCTGAACGATAAGAAGAAACGGCTGCACGGAGCATGTTGTCGGTGTTGGCTTCGGCAAATACCACGCGCTTGGGATTGCATTTCGCTTCTTCGGTGAAACGACGCATGAGCTTATTGTCGTAGCCCATGAGTTGACGGAGCTTTTCGTTGTAGGCATCCCAATCGGTGATGGGACGCTGAGCGACACCGCTTTCCATCGCTCCGCGAGCTACGGCGGGGGCAACGGTGGTGAGCAAACGGGGGTCGAGCGGCTTCGGAAGGATATAATCCTTACCGAACTTCAATTCCGTCATATTGTAAGCAGCATTCACTACCGAGGGAACAGGTTGCTTGGCAAGGTCGGCGATTGCGCGAACGGCAGAAAGCTTCATTGCCTCGTTGATAGCAGTAGCTCCTGAGTCAAGTGCACCACGGAATATATAGGGGAAACCGAGAACGTTGTTGATCTGGTTGGGATAATCAGAACGTCCGGTAGCAAAAATCAAGTCGGGACGAGAAGCGATGGCTTTGTCATAAGCGATTTCGGGGTCGGGGTTCGCAAGTGCGAATACGATGGGGTTGGGAGCCATCGACTGAACCATCTCAGTGGTAACGACGTCCTTAACAGAAAGGCCGAGGAATACGTCGGCATTTTTCATTGCATCGGCGAGAGTGTCGATGTCGCGGTCGGTGGCAAATTCCATCTTCTGCGCGTTGAGGTTGGTGCGCTTCTTGTTGAGTACGCCCTTAGAGTCGCACATCACTACATTTTCGGGACGAACACCGAGAGCGATGTAAAGGCGGGTACAAGAGACAGCAGCCGCACCGGCACCGTTTACGACGAGACGCACGTCTTCAATCTTCTTGCCTTGAATCTCAAGAGCATTGAGGAGACCGGCAGCCGAGATGATGGCTGTACCGTGCTGGTCGTCGTGCATGATGGGTATATCACATTCAGCTTTAAGACGTTGCTCGATTTCAAAACATTCGGGAGCCTTGATGTCTTCGAGGTTGATACCGCCGAATGTGGGAGCAATGGCCTTTACTATCTGGATGAACTTTTCGGGATCTTTTTCGTTTACTTCGACATCGAAGCAATCAATACCTGCAAAAATTTTGAAAAGCAAAGCCTTTCCTTCCATCACCGGCTTGCCGGCAAGAGCACCGATATCACCAAGACCGAGCACGGCTGTACCGTTGGAGATAACAGCGACAAGATTACCCTTGTTGGTGTATTCATACGAGTCCTGAGGATTTGCTTCGATTTCCTTACAGGGATAAGCAACGCCGGGTGAATAGGCGAGAGCGAGGTCGTTTTGCGACGAATAAGGCTTAGTGGGGACTATCTCAGTTTTGCCGGGTTTCCCCATGCGGTGATAGTCGAGAGCCTGTTCTTTAATACCGTTTGACATAATATATCTTTTTCCTTAGAAATAATTTTTTTGCAAAAGTAGTGCTTTTATTTGAAAATATATAGTTTTTTGTGATTTTTTTGTTTACAAATTATCACAAAACAATCGAAAAAGATGTCATTTTTCCGTCCGACAGGCATTTTTTGCGACATTCCTCTGTTTTAGCAAGGTAATAATCGGAATCCCCCTATTTGGTCGTATTTATTCCAAAAATCGCAAAAGTTTTCCATTTAGTACATTTTATATACCTTAACTCCATTTTAATTGGCAGATTTTAGGATTTTTCCGTAAGTTTGTCTTATATTTTATCTTAAATGAAGCATTGCATTCCAAGCAGGAGTTGCAATCAAGCCTTGAGAATAATAAAAAACTATATAAATTATGAGATTAAACCATTTTGGTGCCCTTGCGGTGTCAATGGTTGTGTGCGTTTCATCGACAGCCATAGCCCAAGACTACCCCACCGACACCCTGACGCTATCGCTCGACCAATGCATAGCCATTGCTCTCGACAAAAACCCGACCATAAAGGTCGCCGACATGGAGATAAAACGTGTCGACTACTCTAAGAAAGAAACTATCGGACAACTGTTACCCACTATTGATTTCGGGGTGACTTACAACCGCACTATCGAAAAGCAGACCATGTATATGGATATGGGTAGCTTGTCGAAAGGGAGCACGTCGTCGGACGAAAGTACAACAGAATCCACCGAGACATCGACAAGCTCCGGAGCCACCGGTATCAAAATGGGACGCGACAATTCGTGGTCGACAGGATTCTCCGCATCGGTGCCATTGATTGCTCCGCAACTTTGGAAGACGCTTAAACTGAGCGACAGCCAGATATTGCAAAACATCGAAAGCGCACGTGCATCGCGTCTTTCACTCATCAACCAGGTGAAAAGCGCGTATTACGCACTTTTGCTCGCCATCGACTCTCGCAATGTAATTCAGGACAGCTACGACAATGCAGTATTCAATGCTGAAGTATATGAGAAAAAATATAAAGTCGGAGCGGCTTCCGAATACGATGTGCTTCGCACGCAAGTAGCCATCAAGAACACTGAGCCGGAACTTTTGCAAGCCGACATCTCTATCAAGCAGGCCCGACTACAACTTGCGATTCTCATGGGCATGGATGTGGCAATACCTATCAATCCCACCACCAAACTTGCGGATTACGAAAAAGATATGTACGGCAATACACTTGCCATCGATCGCTCGATAGACTCGAACACCGACCTACGTATGCTCGACCTTCAGACACGTTCGCTCAAAGATGCTCTTGCCGTGCAAAAAATGTCGTTGCTCCCGACTTTGGCGCTGACATTCAATTATAATTGGACTTCGATGTCGAACGGCAATGCGCTGCGCAACTTCAGATGGACACCGTACTCCATATTAGGCCTTACTCTCAATATTCCAATTTTCAGCGGAGGACAAAAATATAATCGCATCAAGCAAGCCGATATTCAGGTGAAAGAGATGACTTGGCAACGCGAAAATCTCGAACGTTCGGTTCGTATGCAGGTAGACCTTGCCATCGATAATATCGAGATGAATGTAAAGCAGATAGCATCGAACGCCGAAAGCGTGGCACAAGCCGACAAAGCGCACGACATCATGGAACGTTCGTTTGAAATCGGAGCTGCGTCTTACCTCGATTTGCGCGATTCGCAACTTGCGCTCACCAGAGCTCGTCTCGCCTACTATTCGGCTATCTACAATTACCTGATTGCCAATAGCGAGCTTGAACTCCTCCTCGGCAATGCCGATATCAAAAAATATGAATCTCTTAACCAATAAAAACATAGTACCTATTATATTATGAACTCATTCAGAGCCATCAGCCGCACATTCGGCGCAATTGCAATCGCCACATTGGTAGCTTCATGCAGTTCGTCGGACAACGACAGCAAAAAGACCGTCGCAGAAGAACTTCCGCTTGTAGAAGTTCAGAAAGTATTCACTCAGGAAGTCAACCAATTGACCGAGTACACAGCCACAGTAGAGGCATACAAGACCAACAATATCTCTACGTCGACAGCCAACCGTATTAAAAACATTCTCGTAGATGTAGGCTCGAAAGTTGCAGTCGGCCAAAAGGTGGTAATCCTCGACAATGTGAACATCGAGCAACTCAAAGTGCGCCTTGACAACACCGAACGCGAATATAATCGCGCTGTGCAACTACTCGAAATCGGCGGCGGAACACAACAATCGGTCGACCAACTCAAGACTGAACTCGATGCAGCACGCCGCCAATACACCAATATGGTGGAAAACACGGTGCTCGTATCGCCTATCAACGGAGTAGTCACCGCTCGCAACTATGATCCGGGCGACATGACCGGTGCCACACCGATTCTTACCATCGAACAAGTTCGTCCGGTTAAGATTCTCGTCAATGTATCGGAAAGCGACTTTACCAAAGTGCGCAAAGGTATGGAGGTGGGCATTAAACTCGATGTATATGGCGATGAACAATTCACCGGAAAAATCTCGTTGATACACCCGACTATCGATCCCGCTACTCGCACATTTACCGTAGAAATCGACATCACCAATGCCGATGAGCGTATTCGTCCGGGAATGTTTGCTCGTGTTGAAATGAATTTTGGCACAGCGCAACATGTTGTGGTTCCTGACCGCGCTATTGTAAAGCAAGCGGGTTCGGGCAACAAATATGTTTATGTGCTTCACGGCGACTCGGTATCATACAATCGTGTCGAACTCGGTCAACGTATCGACAACACCTACGAAGTTATTTCAGGCGTTGACGACGGAGCCGAAGTGGTGATCACCGGTCAATCGGGCCTTGCCGACGGAGTAAAAGTAGAAGTAAAGAAATAAGCCATTCACCATTAAGCATCACTTAGACTATGAGTATATATTCAAGCGCGGTGAAACGCCCCATTACCACCACACTTTGCTTTGTGGCGGTGACAATCATGGGTCTTTTCTCACTCTACACGCTTCCTATCGACCTCTACCCTGACATCGACACCAACACCATCATGGTTATGACCACATACCAGGGTGCGAGCGCTCAGGACATCGAACAAAACGTAACCCGTCCTCTCGAAAATACCCTCAACTCGGTTGAGCATCTGAAGCATATAACATCGAAATCGCGTGAAAACATTTCGGTAATCACACTTGAGTTTGAATACGGCTACGACATCGATGTACTCACCAACGATGTGCGCGACAAGCTCGACATGGTGGAAAGTGCCCTGCCTGATGATGCCGAAAATCCGATTATTTTCAAATTCAGCACGGACATGATTCCTATCATACTCCTATCGGTGGAAGCCGAAGAGAGTATGCCGGGACTTTATAAAATTCTCGATGATGCGGTTGCCAACCCGTTGGCTCGTGTGAACGGAGTCGGTTCGGTATCAATTTCGGGTGCGCCGCAACGTGAAATCTATATCTATGTAGACCCGGTTCGGCTCGAAGCATATAACCTCTCCATCGAGACAATTTCAGCGCTCATTTCCGCCGAAAACCGAAATATTCCGGGCGGTGTGTTTGACATCGGCTCAGACACCTATTCTCTTCGCATACAAGGAGAATTTAGCTCACCGGAAGATATGAGCAACATCGTAGTCGGCTCAAAAGACGGTCGCAACATCTATCTCCACGATGTAGCGCGCGTTGTTGATACCCTTCAAGAGCGTGCACAACAGACCTATACCAACGGGCGCAAAGGTGCAACGATTGTAATCCAAAAGCAATCGGGCGCCAACTCTGTTGAGATCTCCAACAAGGTTCTCGAAATGCTTCCCGACCTTCAGAAACGTCTCCCGACCGATGTGAAACTCGGTGTGATTGTCGACACATCCGACAATATCCGCAACACGATCAACTCTCTCGTCGAAACAGTGCTCTACGCACTTCTGTTCGTGGTAATCGTGGTGTTCTGCTTCCTCGGCCGTTGGCGTGCAACAATGATTATCTGTATCACGATACCGATTTCGCTCATCGCCTCATTCATCTATCTTGCAATGACCGGCACAAGCCTCAACATCATATCGCTGTCGTCACTGTCAATATCCATCGGTATGGTGGTAGACGACGCTATTGTGGTACTTGAAAACGTCACGACACATATCGAACGTGGTTCCGACCCGAAACAGGCGGCAGTGCACGGCACCAACGAAGTCGCCATATCGGTAGTGGCCTCTACTCTCACCCTTATCGCCGTGTTCTTCCCCTTGACACTTGTCACGGGTATGACCGGTGTACTCTTCCAGCAATTGGGATGGATGGTGACCATCATGATGATTATCTCTACCACTTGCGCATTGTCACTCACCCCGATGCTTTGTTCGCAGTTGCTCCGCAAGGATGTGAAACACGGAAAAATATACACCGTCCTTTTCACCCCCATCAACAATGCTCTTGATGCGCTCGATCGCGGATACGGACGAATGCTTAACTTCGTAGTGACCCACAAGATTTCGACTATCATTTTCTGTACAGCCATCTTCTTGGCATCAATATTCCTGCTACGCTTTGTCGGCACTGAGTTCTTCCCAACGGCCGATGACGGACGTCTCGGTGTGACGCTTGAGCTTCCCATCGGTACCCGCGTGGAGATAGCCAATGAAGTCACAGCCCGCCTTGCAAAAGAGTGGACAGAAAAATATCCGGAAATCCAACGTCTCAACTACACCACCGGTCAAGCCGACAGCGACAACACATTTGCTTCGCTACGTGACAACGGTTCGCACATCATCTCGATGAACATCCGTCTTGTCGACCCGGAAGAGCGCGACCGCGGCATTGTGGAAATCGCGGCATTGATGCGTGAGGACCTCAAGCGTTATCCGGAATTCAAAAAACGCCAAGTCAACGTAGGCGGTAGCCGAGGCTCCGGCATGAGCGGTCAATCGACCATCGACTACGAAATCTACGGCTACGACTTCACTGAGACTGACTCTGTGGCACAACGCCTCAAGCGCATTCTTGAAGGGGTGAAAGGAACTGCCGACATCACGATTTCACGTTCCGACTATCAGCCGGAATATCAAGTGGACTTCGATCGCGAGAAATTGGCAATCTACGGCCTTAACCTCCAGACAGCCGCCAACTATCTGCGCAACCGCATCAACGGTAGCACAGCATCGCAATATCGCGAAGATGGCGAAGAGTACGACATCAAAGTGATGTATGCTCCCGAACACCGTACGTCAATCGCCGACATAGAAAACATTCTCATCTACAACTCGGCAGGACAAGGCGTACGCATAAAAGATGTAGGTAAAGTAGTGGAACGATTCACTCCTCCTACCATCGAGCGTAAAGACCGCGAACGTATCATCACCGTGTCTACCGTGGTTTCCGGTGTGCCGATGAGCGAAGTGGTCGAGGCTTCTCAAAAGGAAATCGACAAGATGGATCTGCCGCAAGGTATCAACATCTCACTCTCCGGTAGCTATGAGGACCAACAGGATTCATTCTCCGACCTTTTGATGCTTGGTGTACTCATCATTATATTGGTATATATCGTGATGGCTGCCCAATTTGAATCCTACGTTTACCCCGGCATTATCATGACCTCTCTGCCGTTTGCATTCACCGGTGTGTTCTTGCTGCTTTTCCTTACAGGACACAACCTCAATGTGATGTCGATGATTGGAGCCATCATGCTTATCGGTATCGTAGTGAAAAACGGTATCGTACTTATCGACTACATCACTCTCAATCGCGAGCGAGGCATGTCGATACGTTCGGCTGTAGTACACGGCGGCGAATCCCGTCTCCGTCCTATCATCATGACAGCATTGACCACTATCCTCGGTATGGTGCCGATGGCAGTCAGCACCGGACAGGGTGCCGAAATGTGGCAACCGATGGGTGTAGCTGTGATAGGCGGTCTCACATTCTCCACATTGTTGACCCTCTTCTACGTTCCGGCAATGTACTGTATGTTTGCCGCCGTGGGAGTAAAACGCCAACGCAAAGCAATACGCCGCGCATTGTCAAACCCCAAAAACTAACCATCGTATGAAATCAATATTCATAGCATTCGACCAAGCATACTACGAGCGAATCATCACCATGCTCGAAAAAAATAATTGCCGCGGCTTCACCGCATGGCAAGAAGTACAAGGACGAGGCAGCATAAGCGGAGAGCCACACTATGGCTCTCACGCTTGGCCGTCGCTCGCATCGGCAATGATGGTCATCGTGGAAGATCACCGCGTGGACAACGTGCTCAACGCCCTCCACGAAATGGACCTCGCCACCCCAAAACTCGGATTGCGAGCATTCGTTTGGGACGTCGAGCGCAGCATTTAAGTGAATTTCGACTCGAATTATTTGGAAAGTCGCCCAACTCTTATTACCTTTGCAGCCACAAAGCTCGCGCATGTGGCGTAATTGGTAGCCGCGCTAGACTTAGGATCTAGTGTCGTGAGACGTGGGGGTTCGAGTCCCTTCATGCGCACCACACAAAAGAGGAGAAAATCCAAATGGATTTTCTCCTCTTTCATTTCTTATTCTTATCTCCACTATCGAGCATATTTGAAAAATGATTTAGAGAGGTTCGGGGCAATAAAAGGCGGGAATCGGGGTTAAGATGAATGGGAGGTGAGGATTCCGGAATTTGTCACTTTTTCAAAAAAATGTTTTCTTTGAGGGTTTAGTAAATCGGATGTCATGTGTCTTATAAGTGTATGACGAACAGAAACGGCATAGAACAGCTTTTCAAAATGCATTATGCGCAAATGCATCGACTCGCTTTGGCACTGCTTCACGATGAAGATTCGGCGCGTGATGTCGTCCACGACATCTTTGCCTCGCTGCTCCACTCCGACAGTGACGCCCTACCGACCGGAGGTTATCTGCTTCGGATGGTACGCAACCGTTGCCTCAATCTTATTCGCGACACTGACATCCATGAGCGCATTGTACGAGGATATTTTCTCGATATGGATGAGTATGATGAGGAGGGATTTCCCAATGATGAAACCATTGCGGCAATCGATTCCATCGTCAAGAGTCAACTTCCGGAGCAGTGCACACGAGTCGTAGAATTGCGATTTTATGAAGGATTACATTTCGCCGATGTGGCCAAAGAGATGGGCATCAGTCCGACTGCCGTTTTCAAGCATCTTCGTCGTGC
This sequence comes from Muribaculaceae bacterium, assembly GCA_045133615.1. Lineage (GTDB taxonomy): Bacteria > Bacteroidota > Bacteroidia > Bacteroidales > Muribaculaceae > M3. The sequence continues at coordinate 21,254 of JBGUUQ010000001.1, forward strand.
GCTAACGTTAATCCGTAAAAAACTCAAAGAGAATGGACAGATATGAACTCGTGCTCGACATTGTCGAACATCCCGAAAAGTATTCTCCGGAACGCTTGAATGAATTGCTTTCAGAGCCGGAGACAAAGGAGATTTACAATCTCGTGTGTAGGCTTCGGTCGTCGATGAGCGACAGAAAATCGGTTAATGTCGACGAGGAGTGGCAGAATTTTGTGTCGCAACACTCTCACCGAAAAATAAAATTCATGTGGCTGAGCGGACGAGCCGCCTCAATAGCCATTTTGCTTATGAGTTCCATTGTTGCTATTGCAATAGGATTTTCAGTCAAAATAGCGGTGTTCGACAGTCGGTCGGAATCAGAAGTTACATCCGATAAAGTGGTCGAATCGACTACTGTAACTGCATCGACCGACACACCGGCAGATACGGCTACAACGATAACGAGTCCGATACTTTTTGAGGATGCCACCTTGTTGGAGGTAATGGAGTCGGTCGGAAAGGTCTACAATGTAGCATTACGGTTCAACAACCGCCAAACCGAGAATCTTCACCTATATTACCGGCTCAACCCGGAGCTGACTCTTGAAGAGACCATAGAGCAGCTCAACACATTCGAGCAAATCAATATCCGCATTGCCGACAAAACGCTTATAATCGACTGACCATGAAACATCTTATCTCACTTGCAGTGGCAATGCTTACTGCCTTGTCGGTCTATGCCTACCGCTTTGACTACCAATTCAACAATACTCCCCTCGCCCAAGCTCTCGTGACAATCGGGAGCGAGCATCCCGACATCAACCTAAGTTTTGTCTACACCGAACTCGACAATTATCGCACGTCAGCTCAAGTACATACCGACAATGCTTACGATGCAGTCTCCGAGATTGTAGGGCTCAATCCGGTCTCTGTCATACGAAAAGGGAACAACATTTACGTCGAAGCCCTTCAACATGGCAAATTCTGTTACATGGGGCGCCTTATCGTAGCAGAAGATAATGAGCCGGTAGTCGCCGCTACGGTGATGCTGCTTGCGCCGGTCGACTCAACCGTCATCACCTTCGGAATAACCGACAATACCGGGCGGTTCATCATACCATGCGACCGACAAGAAGTGATAGGAAAAATGAGTTGCATAGGCTACAAGACCAAATATAAGGATTTCTCAGCATTTAATGTCGGGGATATAGTGATGACGGCTCTCCCCGTTGCTCTCGGCACAGTCACTGTCGAATCCGATTATGCCCAATTATATTCCGACAAATCGGTCTATATACCCACATCACGTCAGAAAAACTCGTCGCAATCGGGCATCGAGCTGATTAACCGCATGGCAATTCCACAAATACGCTTAAATTCTTCGGGAGATATAACAACCATGGCAGGCAAAGAGGTGAGCATATTCATCGACTTTATGCCGGCAACAGAAGCGGAACTAAAAGGGATGAGGATGTCGGACGTGCGCCGAGTCGAATACTACGACTACCCTTCCGACCCAAGATTTCAATATAAATCACATGTCATAAACTTCATCATGACACAATATGAATATGGCGGATACGGCAAGGTTTATGCCGACGAAAATCTGTTTATCAATTCTGGTCAGATAATGAGCTATGGACGCTTGCAATACAAATCGATGACATACGACATTGCCGTCGGCGGGTACTATATGAACAACAGTCATATATACACTGATACGAATGAAGAGTTTCGTCTTCCTCAAGCCGATGGGGCAATCTCCACTATCGAGCGAAACTCCATCACCGATGACTCGAAGCTTAAACGGCATGACTATTGGGTGACGGGGAAAGCATTATACAAAACCGACAACATCACGATGAGCAACACAATAGCGACCGACTTCGACCACAAACCGCAAAACAACTCAAGCGGCACGGTGACCTACTCCCCCGAAGCGTTTGAGTCATCGACATATCTATCAAGAAACAATGAGAAGCGAAACTCACTGAGCTATATCGGACATTGGAATTTCATACTGTCAAAATCCGATGTACTGGTGTTCAATCCCACCTATTCCTTTTCCCACACCACCGCCAACTCGCGTTATGAAGAAAACCGAGAAAACGCGTTTATCAACAATGCCTCCGACAACTCCCATCTAATGGAGGCAAATCTATCGTTTACTCATAAATTCGACAACGGAGGGGCTCTGAAAACGATGCTCCAAAGCTATTATCTCAACAACAACACCCACTATTCGGGCAATCGCACTATGGACGACCATGCCGAGACATTGCGTTTGGGTCCGGGGGTCAGCTACTCATACAATAATGAGAAATTTCATAGCAAAACCGGCATAGGGCTGCATTACGACCGTTCCTCCTACGGGGATTTCAAAGAATCGTCGGCCACGCCTTGGATTGACCTCTCTTTTCAGTACGCGTTCAATCGTAAAAATTCTGTCAATGCCGGGTTTAAGTTTGTAAAATCGATTCCCCAACCGGGCTATAGAAGCGCAGTAGTCATCCAATCCAACCCATTAATGAGCTACACGGGCAATCCTCTACTCGTACCCTACAAGTCGTTTGACTGCGAAATGAGTTATACCTTGACCTTGCCTCACAATATCTACGCCACGGCGTATGGCTACGCCTGGATAGTAAAAGACCGCTACGCCTACGACTATGAAGCATCGCCGACGGGAATACTCCGCACAATCAAGCAACCGATGGGAATGTATGTGCAACAGCAATATGGCATCAATATTTCAGGGCGATTTCTCGACAACAGTCTCCAAATCAGACTAATCGGATACGAAGATGTTGCCCATAACGGAGCACCGTATAATTGGGACAAAACACATTTCACATATGGTATACAGGCCTTTTATTATCGGGACAAATTTTATTTCGGAGCCGACTATACGTCAAGCCAAGCTTACCCTGACGGCTGTATGGTAGGCACATGGATGAAAGAGAAAGACCGCTATTCGATTCATGCCGGTTGGGCTAACGAACAATGGAACATTAGAGTCTACGCCTGCGATTTCTTCCGATGGAACTGGCTTGGCAAAAGATCCGAAATGCACAGCAAATACTATGACTTGGCGCAAAACGGATATAATACCTATCGGCATTGTTTCATAAAAATCTCAGCCACATACACCATAGGATTTGGAAAATCCATAAAAGCGGAACAAGGTCCGACCAAATCATCGGGAGCCTCCTCCGGCATCTTGAAATAGCATCGCCAAGCGAGAATAAGTGTCTCAGCAATTTATCGTGACACTTATTCTCGCTTATTTTATAAATATTCTAATTAGCATTTGTATCTGAATTAAATTTCATCAAATCAGCATGGATTAAAAAGTGTAAAAACAATGTAATTGCATCGTATTTTTATAAATAATTTAATAACTTTGTAATTACAATTAATAAACACATTTAGACTACGTTTTCGTTTCTAAATAGTGTTGGTACATATTATTCTAACAAATCCATATAACGATGAAGACTAATCTTAGCAAACTTATCAAACTGGAACGTATCCCTCGCCGATATTACGCTCCGAAGAACGAAGTGGAGTTGACTGCTCTCACCAGGGAGGAGAAAGTTGATACAAGCATATTCGAGTCGATG
>JBGUUQ010000002.1:0-6913 GCA_045133615.1 Muribaculaceae bacterium
AGTAACAAAAGAATACACCGTAATGGCCGACGGCTCGGAAAAGCCGAAAAAGTTTGACGCCCAAATTTACAGCCATAAAGTTGTAAAAACGACCGCCTAAACCGCCCCAATTTCCGCGCTTTGCCCCTCAGTGGCACAAGTTATCACCCGAGGGCGCAAAGTGGCTCAGAAACGAAACAAACAAGCAAAAACGATAAAGATATGGACGCAATAGAAAAAAGGCAGATAATCCAACAACTAAACAACGAACAAATATGAAAGAAACAAATCTCTTGGCAGATGCCATCACCGCAATCAAGTTATGCGATAACGAAACAGCAATCAAACGCATCGAGCAGTTCATATACATCAACACGCCGAAAACTAAATCAAGTGGCAAAGTGAGCATATACGGCTGGGCTAATGATGAAGTGGGTTGCCGTCCAATGTTCGACGGTGTATTCCACGATGCCGAAAACAAAGTGGCCGTGGCGAGCGACACTCACGTACTAATCGTGTCTAAGCCCGACTACCGCGAATTTGCCGACGGAAAAAGCCATATCATCGCAAAAGACGGCAGCGAAATCAAAGGCAAGTATGTGTCGTATCAGAATGTCATCCCCTCGGATGATGGACGCAAAGAACTTATCATCGACCGCGACAACATCGCCAACATGCTCACCAAAGCGCGTGCGGATAAAAAAGCCGATAAGGACTGCGTATATAAGGCTTTCAATATCGGCACCTATGACGAGCCGTTATACATCGATCCGAAATACTGCAAATTACTCCTCACGCTGCCCATTGATGGCAAGTTCCTTGTGCGCGATTCGATTTCTCCCATTAAGTATGTGAGCGACGACGGAAACTATACGGCACTATTCATGCCGATGCTCATAATATCTTCAAAAGACGATATGGTTAAATTCGACTAAACTAAATCGTGAATATATGTTCTTATTATGCGTAATATTATGGGCCGTCGTAATGGTGGGGCATGACCTCACATCCGACCACGTTGACTAACCACACGTTGTAGTTACGTGTTATTATTGTTTGATTCGGGAGGCGATTCGTCGCCTCCTACCACTCACCTAAACATTTACAATTATGGCAAGACCACCAAAAGTTAAAAGGCTCTCAACCGATGAGGGCATCCGTTTACGCCTCGGTCGCTTTTCGAGTTACCACAAGAATTACTCCATCACGGGCATCCGTCGCCTCTTTTGTGGCCCGGATGCGCTTCTCGTGCGCTGCGGCGACTTTATCTACAATGTTACACGCGAGCCATCCATTTATGAAATGGCCGAGTGAACTACCCATGAGCTAAAGACTCAGGGGCTTCGGGTTTCGCAGAGGAACGGCCTTTCAAAAGATTGGCTCTTACTTCCTCTCCACCCGTGTAATCGACAGTGTACGCGAAGCGATGGATTGACAGGACGAGATTTTTGACAGCAAAATTTGCATAATCCAAAAAGTCGTTATAATTTTGCGACGAGAAAGAACAAAAACGAGTTAGCCACCGTTATAGTTCATGTAATTGAATCCGCAAAAGAAACGACATATAAGTGACGGTCTATTGAAGATATGTCAATAGAGAGAATAAAGATTGCGAGGACGGTGGCTAATAACAAAACTCGAGCTTGCAATCTTTTTCTCTTTTGTATATGCAAATTAGGCGCACGCTTTTTAAAGACATCATTACAAGCACTCAAAATGTGAGGGCCATAGCAATGGCTGTCTATATCAAACGCACATGCGCCGCATCGGCAATCCCTAACTGGTCGTACAACAAGCTACACAACATCACCGGCTTGCACGCATCGACATGCCGCTCATACCTCCAAACATTGAAGGACATGGGCCTGGTATCATTCACGGGCAAGAACAACAACACAATCGTGTTCAACTCGCTTGCCTCGCACTCTAAACGACGTAACATCAACCTTGATGTTGTTGTGGCCGACTCAGTTAAATCTATCGCCTATTCTTTATACTCATTGTTAGTTGCTCTTATCCAACGCTCCAAGGATTACGTACAGCAAACCATAGCTACTATTAAAAGTGCATCGGCTTCTATCAGTGACCGCAAGGCTGCTATTAGAACTGCTCGGCGTTGTGGCTGGCGTGATACCTGTGCGCAGCGTTGGATAACTGAGGCGGCGACCAAAGAAGAACGCGAGCAAAAAATCCTCGACGCAAACAGTCGTGACCTACTCAAATATAAGGACAACGGAATATCTCTTAAAGGTATCGGCAAACGGATTAAAGCGGGCTTACAAAAGGTTCAAAGGATTATCAAATTCGCTACCGTCCATGACTTTCTTATTAAGCACACCAAACGCCTCCGATTCTTTAACGACAACGCTCCAATCGTCCATATGTTTAACCCAAATAAATATACCTTTGCAACAAGGAACTTTCTCTTTATTGTTAAGGCTAATAGATATTCTATGGGTGGTAGGCTATCGCAGTGGGCTGGAATGGAATAATATTAAATGCTGAAAAGTGAAGATAAAACAAGACTAACAAAATATGAAAGAGAAAAAGAAATTTGTATCATGGCGTCGTGTGTCTACATTTAAGCAGGGACGTAGCGGTTTAGGCATGGCAGCACAAAAAGACATCATCGACGGCTTTATTGACTTCGAGGGTGGAGAATTGATTGCCGATTATGAAGAAGTCTACACTGGTACGGAACTTGAATGTTGTACAGAATTAGCAAAGGCTATGCAACGTGCAAAATCGGAGGGGGCAACATTGATTATTGCCAAGACAGATCGTTTCCGTGAAACAAAGGAAGCCCTGCAAATCTATGACGAAATGAACGGCAATGTTTATTTCTGCGATTGCCCTACACAAGACAAGTTCACGTTGACTTTATTATTTGCCATTGCTGAACGTGAGGCAATGATAATCGGGATGCGCACAAAGGCCGCTCTTGCCGCCAAACGCAAGCGCGAAGGCTCTTGGTCGAGTGAATACGGCAAGCATACCGGCACAACACGTGAAGATGCTCTTGAAAAGGCCCGTGAGGTACGTGCAAAAAATGCCCGCGCAAAAGCAATGGCCGTAACCGCAAATAAAGACTTCATTCTTTACATAAGGAATTACGAATCTAAGAATGGCGCAATATGCCGCACAACCAACATTGTCCCCATTGTAGACGAACTTAACTCACTCGGTTACACCACTGCAACGGGATTGTCATTCGACGTTCCGCGATTTCGGGCCATGTACGCCAAAGTGAAAAATTTTTTGTTTTATTAACAAATGGGAGTCAAAAATATTACTAACTTTGCAACATTATATTAGCCGTTACTAATATGGAAGAATCAATCACTCAAACAACTCAGACAAAATTTTGCCCGTCGTGCGGCGAAACTAAGCCCATTACAGAATTTTCGCGTAATAGGACTGCAAAAGATGGCCGCCAAAGCGAGTGTAAGGCTTGTAAGAATAAGCGAGCCAAAGAAAAGCGAGATGCGCACAAACTCCTAATTGGGGGGGGCGACAATCCACTAATCGGATATACCCCGCGTCAACTGATGGAGGAGCTTGCTCGCCGAGGCTACACCGGTCGACTCTCATACACTAAGGTTATCGACATCGCAAGGCTCTAACCATGGACTTTCAAGGTAAGTTAGCTGCGGCACTCGACGAATACCGCAGCAAGAAGAATATAAACAATCAGGAACTCGCGGAGATGACCGGAATAAACCAATCGTCACTTTCGCTTTTTCTGAATAACCGCAGAAGTGCTTCACTGAAATACATCGAAAAAATCCTTGATGCTCTCGAACTTGAAGTTGTTGTGCGGCCTCATGGATTTTATATCGATAAGGCGAACGGCGAACATATGGTTCCGACCGAAATCCAATATCAATCTCCCGCGCCAAACATGACGGACGAGATTGCCAAACGCACCAAATACTTATACATGTCATCGGGCGAAGCGGCATTTTATCGCACAGGTTTCAAGAATGGTGTAACGTGGGCCGAGGCAATATTAGCCATGACCCTTAAAACGCTCGAATACGGCGACATGGTTAATGAAGAATCGGCAAACGAAATCATCAGACAATTCTCACAAAGAACATCAATGGAATAATCAATCATGGGCGCGGCTCTATTCGCGGCCGCGCCCTTTCTAATCGCTATGGATAATTTACAAGAATATAAAGACTTTCTCGAAACAAAAAAGGTGCGAGTAATCGAGAGCGGATTCGATATAAACGAGGATGCTCTATCGCCGCACCTGTTCGACTTTCAGAAGTTTTGCGTAAAACGCGCATTACAGGTTGGCCGTTTTGCACTATTCGAGGATTGTGGGCTTGGTAAAAGCATACAGCAGCTCGAATGGGCTAAACACGTTATCAATCGCACAAATAAGCCGGTTATAATAATCGCTCCTCTCGGCGTTGTAGGCCAAACAATAAAGGAGGGCGAGAAGTTTGGGTATATAGTAACAGAATTAGACGAAACCGACATTAATACCAAACTTGACAACGGCATATATATCACCAACTATGAAAACTTGGAACATATATATACCGGGTTATTCGATGGCGTAGTGCTTGATGAGTCCAGCATTATGAAAAGTGCGGGCGGCAAGACGCGCCAATACCTAATCGACACATTCCGCGATACGCCGTACAAATTATGCTGTACCGCTACTCCGTCGCCGAATGATACGACCGAGCTTTGCAATCATGCAGAGTTCCTAAATGTCATGACGAGGAACGAAATGCTTGCAATGTATTTCGTCCACGACGGCGGCAATACGTCCGAATGGAGATTAAAGGGCCACGCCGAGCAGGCATTTTGGGACTTTGTATCTACGTGGGCTGTTATGATTAATAAGCCAAGCGACATCGGATATTCGGACGAGGGATATGACCTGCCTCCGCTGAACATAATAAACGAAGAAATTATAATTCCGAAACGCGACAATGGCCGTTTGTTCAATGATACTGCTGTAAATGCGACGGACTTCCACAAAGAGCTTCGCAACACATATAAAGAACGCCTTGACAGGGTTGCGGAAATCGTAAACAACTCAGACGAAAACTTTATCGTATGGATAGGCCATGACGAGGAAGGGCGTTATCTGTTAAAAGCAATCCACGATGCGGTAGAAGTTAAAGGCAGCGATAAGAAAGATTACAAAAGGGACACGCTGTTGGCTTTTGGTCGTGGCGAGTTCCGCGTTCTTATTACCAAACTAAAGATTGCACAATTCGGACTCAACTATCAAAATTGCCACAATCAGATATTCGCTTCATTAGACTTCTCCTTTGAATCGACATATCAAGGCATACGACGTTCCTACCGATTTGGCCAAAAGGACACTGTAAATATCTATCTTATCTCGACCGATACGATGGGTAATATACCCGATATATTCAATAAGAAACAGAAAGCATTTAACGAAATGCAAGCCGCCATGACAAAGGCCATGTGCCGCAATATTATTCAACATCCTAAGTTAAAGAAAATGGAAGGAGACAGCCAATACACAACATCAATGTGCGACATGCGCCTCGGCGACTGCATACAACTCATACAAGATATACCATCGGAAAGCATCGGATTCTCGATATTCTCACCGCCATTCGCCGACTTATATACATTCTCGGATAAGTTGGAGGATATGGGTAACAGCCGCGACTATAAGGAGTTCTTTAAGGCGTTTAATTACCTTGTTAAAGAGCTTTATCGCGTAATATGGGGGGGGCGCAATGTCGCCGTATACTGCATGGACTTGCCAATTCAAAAAGGCAAGGAGGGCTTTATCGGCCTGCGTGACTTCTCGGGTATGATACTAAAATCATTCACAGACAATGGGTTTATCTATCACTCACGCGTTACGATATGGAAAAATCCCGTAACGGAAATGCAACGCACTAAGGCTCTCGGTTTGTTACATAAGCAGGTAAAGAAGGACTCAGCCATGAGTCGCGTGGGCATACCCGACTATCTCCTGGTGTTCCGAAAGCCGGGCGAACACAAACACCCTGTAAAATGCAACATCGACGTTGAAACGTGGCAAAAATACGCATCGCCGGTATGGATGGATATAGACCATTCCAATACCCTTAATGCGTTATCGGCACGCGAGAATAACGACGAGAAGCATATTTGCCCTTTACAATTAGATACTATACGACGAGCAATCATCCTATGGAGCAACGAGGGCGATAAGGTGTTAACACCGTTCATGGGTATCGGTTCGGAGGTATATGAGGCAATGCTGCTAAATCGCTTCGGGATCGGGTTTGAGCTTAAAGACAGCTACTTCCGAACAGCGGTAATGAACATCAAAAAGGCCGAGTCTGAAAAAAGACAATGGGAACTATTCTAAAATAACAAAACATGAAAGCATACAAAGGATTCAACAAAGACATGACTTGCCGAGGATTCCACTACGAAGAAGGCAAGGAATACGAACATAAGGGCGGCATCGACATGTGTTTGTCAGGATTTCACGCCTGCGAGCGGCCGATAGACGTTCTCGCATACTACCCACCGGGTACATCCGTATATCATGAAGTTGAGCAAAACGGAGAAATAAAGAAAGGCGACGATAAAATATGCTCAACAAAGATACGCATAGGGGCTAAGATAGACATAATAGGTATGGTAAGTGCCACCATCGAGTATGTGAAAAGCAGATGCACCAATGAGAATAATGCGAAAGCCGGAAAGCCGGCCACGGCAGGCGATAGCGGTGCGGCCACGGCAGGCAGCTACGGTGCGGCCACGGCAGGCAGCTACGGTGCGGCCACGGCAGGCGATAGCGGTGCGGCCACGGCAGGCGATAGCGGTGCGGCCACGGCAGGCAGCTACGGTGCGGCCACGGCAGGCGATAGCGGTGCGGCCACGGCAGGCAGCTACGGTGCGGCCACGGCAGGTGACTGCGGTGCGGCCACGG
>JBGUUQ010000003.1:0-2160 GCA_045133615.1 Muribaculaceae bacterium
CGGGCCGTTACCCATAGCGTGACAGTATTCGCAGAGGAAGAAGGGACGCGGATCCTTTGAATCCTCGCAGTATTCCTTGCACCAGCTAGGTGAGGTATACATACGCGAATAAACGTCGGCATCGGGAGTAACCAGACGTGTTGGCGAATCGACGTCAAGCATCGGCTCGTAATGAATCCAGCGTGAAGCGTCACGTTCCTTTGCATAGGCGATAACCTTCGAGAAGTTGGCACCAAATCCCGATTCGTTACCCATCGACCACGAAATGATACAGTGGCGGTTTTTATCCCTTTCGATGAGTCGGTCAACGCGGTCGTGAATGGTATCGTACCAATCGGGGTCGTTGGCAAGTGCGTGGAGGTCGGTTTCGCTCATTCCGTGCGATTCAATATCCGCCTCGTCAATGACGTAAAATCCGTATTTTTCGCACATTTGGAGGAAACGCGGGTCGTTGGGATAGTGCGAGGTACGAATGGTATTTATGTTATGCTCCTTCATCATTTTGAGGTCGAGCATCATGTCCTCAACCGAGCAAACGTATCCCGTAAGAGGATTCGAGTCGTGGCGGTTTACGCCCTTGATTTTTATCATTCGGTCATTGAATTTGAATGTGCCGTCAATAATCTCGCTCTTACAGAAAGCGACGGTTTCGGCAATATATTCGCCCATTCCGTCGATGAGAAGGGTGTAAAGTTCGGGGCTTTCAGCATTCCATAAAATCGGATTTTTAACCACGATTTCACAATGTCCGTTTTTATCTGTTTTTGCCTCGCCTGCATCCTTTCCGTCGGGGTCGGCGAGGGTTACAACTATGTCGTCGGGATTTACCGCTTCAAAGTCGATTGAGAGCAGTGCTGACGAATGGTCAGCGGCAATTTCGGTGCGAATTTCGTAATCGCGAATGTGACCTCTCGGCCTTGCGAGGAGGTAAACGTCGCGGAAAATACCCGAATATCTGAACTTGTCCTGGTCCTCAAAGTAGCTTCCTTCGCACCATTTGAGATTGATTACTGTGATGCGGTTGTGACCCGGCTTTAAGAATGATGTAATATTAAATTCGCTTGTCGAATGCGAAACCTGGGAATAGCCGACAAAGCGTCCGTTTATGTAAAGATAGAAGCAGCTGTCAACACCCTCAAAGTTGATGTATTTCTCCATTCCGTCCCATTCAGCGGGGCAGGAAAAATCGCGCGAATATACGCCAACAGGGTTGTCCTTAGGAATGTAGGGCGGGTCGCAAGGATAAGGATACTGCACGTTTACGTACTGTACCTTGTCATAGCCGTTAAATTGCCACATTGAAGGCACCTTTACCATTTTTGACTTATCAATCGCTCTGTCGGGCGAAACTATGTCGTCGGGTACGAGGTCGATATTCTCGTAGTAATGAAAATCCCAATCTCCGTTTAACAGACCGAAGCGGTCACTTTCCTCACGCGTTTTGTCAAAAATGCCGTTAGCGTCCGAGAAGGGAATGTAGTAGGCACGAGTTTTTTCTGTGCCGACGTGTAATGTTTTCAGGTTTTCGAAATATCTTTCAACTTTCATATTAAAAAACTCCTTTTGGGGTTTGTTTTTACTAGTTCAAGTGGTTGTCGAGGTCGTTTAAGTTGCTGCGATGACTCTTTTAGTATCTACCGATGACTCTTTTAGTTGCTGCCGATGAGACTTCTCACAGCAACAGTTTCGCCGCCGCTCTTGAATACGCGGGTAACCCGCTTTCCGATAATGCAAACCAGCTCGTAGTTGATGGTGTCGAGCCGCTTTGAAAGACTGTCGACGGTGATTTCGTCATTTCCGTCGCGGCCAAAGAGGGTGACAGTGTCGCCGACCTTTGCCTCGGGGATGTCGGTCATGTCAATCATCATCTGATCCATACAAATTCTACCGATAATCTTTGCCCTTTTTCCGTTTACAAGCACGTATCCGTCCCTTGCCAGTCGGCGCTGGTACCCGTCAGCATATCCGACGGCGACCGTTGCCACCATCATATCCTTTTCGGCGGTGAAGGTGCGTCCGTATGAAATGTCCATTCCTGCTTTCAGCGGCTTTATCATCGAAATTACGCTCTTAAAGGACATTGCCGGCTGAATATTCGGGTTATCCAGCAGGTCGGAGGGCATCAGCCCGTATAAAATGACACCCGGTCGAGCTCCGTCG
>JBGUUQ010000004.1:0-2502 GCA_045133615.1 Muribaculaceae bacterium
GACTTCATTGCGGAGACTTGACAACAAGTCGGATGCCAGGAATTCTTCGGTGGTACGGAAAAAGTATTTCTCCACCGAAAAACGGGAGGCCGACGAACGGATTTCCTCACCCACACCGATAATCTTATCCACGCCACGGCTTTGTACCAAATCGGCCACCTGGCGATAAAGCAATTTCGAGGTCTGACCCGTTTCGAGGATATCGGAAAGAATCAAAGTTCTCTTGCGGCCCTTATCCTCCGACCGACGGGACATGAAGTCGAGGGCAATGTCCAGCGAAGCCAAGTCCGAGTTGTAACTGTCATTAATCAAGACACATCCGTTCTTGCCTTCCTTCACTTCCAATCGCATGGCTATCGGCTCAAGATGGGCCATTCGTTCGGTTATCTTTTCGGGCGAAAGCATCATATAAAGAGCCACTGCTAAGCAATGAAACGAATTTTCAATCGAAGCCTCGTCGATGAAAGGAATGGTATATTCGTTCGGCATTCCCAAATAACGATAACGGATGGTGGTAGACGAATCGCCCTTCCGTATCCATTCTATATATAAAGGATGTTCATTGTCCTTTCGTGACCAAGCAATCTCGCGGGAGCCAAACAGGCACTTACCAACACAACTGCTAATCAGTTCATTGTCTGCATCGTAAATCACTACATCACAATCCTTGAAGAGGGTGAGCTTCTCCATACACTTGTCCGGCACTGAATAGAAATTCTCCTGATGCGCTCCTCCGATGTTCGTCAGGATACCGATAGTGGGACGAATGATGCTTTGCAAGGCTTCCATTTCGCCCATTTCGGAAATGCCGGCTTCGAATATGCCAAGTTCCGTTGTTTCATTCATCAGCCATACCGATAGAGGGACACCTATCTGCGAATTGTAGCTACGGGGCGAACGGGTGATAATGCGTTCAGGGCTAAGGAGTTGATAAAGCCATTCCTTCACCACGGTCTTTCCGTTACTCCCTGTAATGCCGACTACTGGGATATCGAAACGGGCACGATATTTCTCGGCCAAACGTTGCAAAGCCTTCAAAGGATGAGGCACTTGAAGGAAGTTTGCATCGGCGTAATTCTCCAATTCCTCGGGTAAGTCGCTTACCACGAAATTGCGCACTCCCCGTTCATATAGCTCGGGGATGTATTTATGTCCGTCGTTCCGCTTGGTCTTCAAGGCGAAGAAGAGCGTTTCTTCGGCAAAGCATAAGGAACGACTATCGGTCAGAATCCAGTCAATTTCGGTTTCAAGGCTTCCTATCCGCTTGGCTTTCAGTATATTCGTTATATTTTCAATCGACATTCGCATAATTCCAATTCTTTTTCCACCTCTAAGTAAGGTAATTTTTCTTTAATTCTTGCTATCTTTAACACAATTTGGGATAAAAATTTACGATAAGCCTCCGAATCCGGATGAAAAGGCTTATGCGCCAACGCTTTCTTTATCTCCGCCCATTCTGTCATGACGCCTCGTGTTTCTTTGGAGAAATAACATCGGCAGAAACACTCCCCAATATATTCCACCGCCATCTTCGAAGGATGAAGCATATCGTCGGCATAGAACCGATAATCCCGAAGCTCATCCATCATGATTTCATAAGAGGGGAAATAGAAACAATCGGGACACCTCCGGCACAATTCATCGGCAGCCAATAACAAGGTTGCCTTACTCAACTGATTGCCATGCATTCCGTCCTTGGCATGACGGATGGGGCTTACGGTCAGCAAGACCTTCAGTTTCGGGTTGACGCTTCGGCATTTTTCCAAAACGCTTAAGCATTCGTCCACCATCGCTTCGACGCTTAACCTCAAACGCCGAAACATTTTTTCCGACTGCTTGTGGCAATTGCCCACCACCTCTTCCGTATCCTTTAATAAATAGGCATAGGCCGTTCCCCAAGTCATGACGAGCCAATCGGCAGAAGCCAACTCTTCAGCAGCTTTCTCCAATCGGGCATTGATTCTATCGAGACATTCCTCTGATGAAGATGCTGAAAAGTCGCTATGATGCATCCAGCTATGCCACAAGCCACCTGCAAAAAACAAATCTTCCTCTGCATATCTCTTTCCTTCCAGGATTTGAGCCAATGCCTTGGAAATGGACATGGGATTGTACAAAATCCCCAAAGGATTCACGTCGCACCGGAACTTATTTTCCTGCAACAGATTTCCAATATTTTCGGCAAAACACGAACCAAAGAGCATAATACGCTCCGAATGTCGGATTTCTGTCACGTTTTCCGGCAGTTCAACAGGCATTCTGAAATTCATCTTTTCAACTATCTTCTAAAATTTAACGGCAAAAATAAGCATAATACACATAAAAGTGCTATTTTTGCGTAACATTTATCATTGAAAGGAGAAATGGAACTAGATAATTCATATACATTGCTGCCCCATATCGATACCCCGGCCGACTTGCGCAACCTGAAAGTTGAGCAATTGCCCGAAGTATGTCAAGAACTTAGGCAAAAGATTATCGATGAACTATCGTGTAACCCCG
>JBGUUQ010000005.1:0-12468 GCA_045133615.1 Muribaculaceae bacterium
CATGTCAGAAATCAAATGTCCCGAATGCGGTCATCATTTTGAGTTGACTGCATCGGATTATGATGCGATTGCGTCGCAGGTACGCAACGTGGAATTTGAAAAAGAAATGCAGAGCCGTATGGCTGTTGTGGAAAAGTCATATGCATCTCAGTTGCAGGCAAAAGTGCAGGCTGCGAAGCTGGAAGCTGTTAGTGCCATGCAGCAGGATTTACATAAGAGTCAGCAGCGGGAGGCCCAGTTGGAAAGCAAACTGGCTGTTGCTGAGTCTGAAACGAAAGTCAAAATCATGCAGGCAGTTGCCGCACAGAAAGAAAAGGACGACGCTGCGCTTGCAGCACAGAAGCGTCAGTCTGAGCAAGAAATGAGAACTCTGCAGACGGAGTTGGATTATTATAAAGACCTGAAAACCCGTATGAGTACGAAGATGGTCGGCGAAACTCTGGAACAGCATTGTCTGATTCAGTTTAATCAAATCAGAGCTACGGCGTTCCCCCATGCCTATTTCGAAAAAGACAATGATGCACGCACTGGTTCTAAGGGCGACTTTATTTACAGAGAGATGATGGACGGCGTGGAACTGCTGTCTATCATGTTTGAAATGAAGAACGAGATGGATACGACTGCGACAAAGCATGTGAATGAAGACTTCCTGAAAGAACTGGACAAAGACCGCCGGGAGAAGAAATGCGAGTACGCAGTGCTTGTTTCCATGCTGGAAGCAGACAGTGAGCTGTATAATACGGGCATTGTGGATGTGTCGTATCGTTATCCCAAAATGTACGTGATTCGTCCCCAGTTCTTTATTCCGATGATTACCGTGCTTCGCAACGCTGCGTTGAACGCCATGAATGCCCGCCGGGAATTGGCTCGTATGCAGAATATGAATCTGGATGTGACGAGATTCGAAGCCGATTTGGCTGCATACAAAGACGGCGTTGCCAGAAATTACGATTTGGCAAGCCGACAGTTTATGGGAGCAATCGAAGAAATCGATAAGACCATTGAGCATCTGAACAAGGTCAAGAAGAACCTGCTGAGTTCTGAACGCAATATGCGACTGCTGAATGACAAGGCAGAAGACTTGACAATTCGCAGCCTCACGCGGGGAAATCCGACGATGCGAGCGTTGTTCGACGCTGATTGATATGAAAAAAGACCCGTCCCGAATTAACTGTCGGGGCGGGTTGATTTTTGTTGAATTTCAGTGTAAAATAGTGTAAGAATAGTGAAATCAAAGGGTGGTGCAAATCATGTTCTTACACGGTCGTATCAATGGAATCCGTCCCGAGGAACGTCTTGCTCGACTCGTGTTGGAGCATGAGTTGGATATTCATGTTCGGGAATCAGAACGACCTGATTTGCAAAATGCTGATATCGGCATCGAAGTCACAAGGGGGTTTCCTGATTGGTACTGTATCACCGAAGGTAATTACGCTAAATTCAAACAGGCGTCGGCGACCGGTGATATTGCAGAGGCTAAGTTTTACTTCACGCAGTCGATTATCAACACGGACGAGGTTCGGGTTGATATGTCCATTGATTCTGCGGGGCGTGTGTCACGGCAGGTGACACAGACTTGTCCTGTATTAGAGACGGATTTGGTTGAAATCAAATTCGCAATTGATAGGAAAAATGTAAAGTCTTGCGGTTATAATCCGAAAAATTTGCATCTGTATGTGTTCCAACTCGGTGGCTTTCATGCGACACAATATGGGACATTTGTGGACCATATTCGGGAACATTTAATCGCAACAAAGTCCCCTTTTAAGACCATTTATGTACATCAGATTCAGACTCGTAGGTTGTTGATTGTCCGTCAAGACTTGTTTGAAATTCGGGATTTAGATATGGATTATTATGAATCAATCTTGCATTGGTAGATGCAAGTTAATCTCAAGTTAGTCTCAAGATTGATGCAAGTTAGTTTTAAGATATAGGCCATTTAGTTTGACTTTAGTTTTACATGCAGAAAAATAAAGCCCACCCGTAATTGGGTGGGCATTTTTCATGTGGTTTCTGCATTCAGTCGGTTGAATCCACCGATGTATTTAATTTTATCGGCGGGTATGCCGTCAATGTCCAGACCGGATTTGCTTCGGCGCAGACCGGTTTCTAAGATGCTGTTTTTGTGCTGTGATAATGTGAAGTGATAGCCAATTGCCATAGTGTCACATCCTTTGGTTCCATGCATCAATGGCCGTTTTCTTGGAATGGTAACACCTTGACGGTTGACTTACTTTGCAGATGGTACAATATACGGCAAACCATGTTTTGTCGTCTTTCTTGTCACCATATGCTCCTAAATCGTTATACGTTCCGTGTTTCACACGGGCGTTGCCCCGGCAGAACGGACAGGCCGCAGGTTTCGTTTTGTCAGTTGTCTTCATCTTCGACCTCAATCTTTGCCGGTCTTTCGAAGAATTGCAACATGTTGTCGATTTTATCGATTCCGTGGATGTGAATGGGCCATGTGTCACGCAGGACACCTACAAACGAAAATGCGCTGTTATATTCGGGGTTATAAGATGCTTGGATGCTCGTCGATGTTCGCAATTCGATTGCGATTTTGTCGAGGTTTTCGGTGTGTGTTTTCAATACACTCTTGATTTCGGATTCCCGTTCGGGTGTAAGACTTTCGGCCAGATGGAGTTTTTCGAACAATCTGTCGATGCCGGGGCTTGTTGAGAAATCACATTCTTCGTTTTGGTTGTGGAAGAATATGAGACTCATGGCGTCATCGCTACCATTGTAATAATGTGAGTCGATGGAAATCGTGCATTTCATCTCATTGCAGATTTGGATAAGGCTTTCCGCAATGGCTTTGACGCCAGTTTCGATTTCATGTTTGCGTTCAGATGTGAGCATGAGTAGTTCCTTTCTTAGTTCGGTCCTCAAATCTTGTTTCTTTCGTGTGCAAGTAACTTGTTTTCAAAAGCAAGCGACAAGCGATAAAAACAAGCAATTAGACGCCTTCGGGCGGTCTGGTTCGATATGCGAGCCAATCCGTCCCGTAGGAATCAAAATCGGTTTTCGACACAAGATGGGGGAGCCACAGCTTGTGTCGGATTGTTCCGTCTTTGATACCCTTGCCGTGAATGACCTTGGTGAAGATATACTGACCGCTGATGGATTTTAGTTCATCTAATGTCAGTGGCTTGGGATTCGCCAGTTCGTATGCGGTTTTTTGCGCCTGCAGAGCTTCGATGGCCATTGCTGCAGCAGCCTGTTCTGTAGGCCGGGTTGTAAAATATTCGAGGATATTTTGCATCGAAGCGATTGCTTCATCGTAGCTCAGTTTGGGCAGATTGTCGGTGTGTGACATGCAGGTTGCTCCTTTCTCAGAACGGCAGGCATGACATGTTTTCGTCACTGATGTCTGTCAGATTGAGTTCAAACTCTGAGCCGTCATGGTTTTTCCCGATGATGGTCATTTTGTTTGTCTGCTTGTTGACGATTTTGTATCCAGCCAAGCCCAGTGCGGATTCGATGATGTTCAAAATTTCGTCCATGTGGTTTCACCTCGGATTGATTATGGAACATATTGGTGTATATGGTTTTTTTGTGTTTAACAGACAGTCAGATGACTGTTTCACAATTTTGTCTGACTGTCTTGATGATGTTGCGATATTCGTCTTCGCTGTACATGTGCTCAGGGTTCAGCAAGATGCCGGTCAGAATCACACTTTCCAGCAAGGCGCCTTTCTTAACGCGGTCGGATTCAGGCATGGCCTGCATATATTCCTGCTTGACATCAAAGATTGCAGTACATACTTGACTAAAGTCATACTGTGTTGTCCGGGGTTTCCAGATATCGGTGGAATAATACTTCATGCCGGTGATATTGAGATAGTTTGTGTTATCGTAGGACAGATGCAGCAATGCTTTATGCAGTTTCAGAACAGCATATCGCATGCATTCGGCTGTGCCGCCACTTTGAAGCTGGAAGTTATCCTCAGGGTACAGGGCGATGATTAAATCGGCATCGTCAACCATAGCGTGGTTTCGGTTATTCAATGCCGTGACGACTCGGTTTTTATCAGCGCTGATGTTTTCTGCGATGCAGTAGTGAATTTGGTCTGCTCGTTTCAGCATGAGCTGATATTCTTTTTGTCCGAAGACACCATCGTATTCCCAGTTTCCACCATAGCCGATGAACGGAACGTACACGATGCTTTCAATATCGGCGTATTCCTGCTTGAGTTGGTCTACCGCCCAAAATGCAAGCTGGTCGAAGCCCTGCGCTCCGCCGGTGATGAATCGTTTGAATCCCAGCTTGTAATATGTGCGGAGAATCTCTCTGAGTTCGGATACAAATGGTGTGTATGGTTTGTGGCTTTGGTATCCACATAGAAATTTTGGCCGACGGCCAGTGAAACAAATCGTCTTTGCCATAAAATCCCCGTCCTTTCGTTTCGATTATTTCAGTATGCACCCGATAGCGAATATGCTATCGGTGAATTATAAAAAAGAGACCCATCTGTTGTGACAACAGATGGGCCATAGTTTAGAATCGGATACCCTTCTCCCACAGCCAGTGGCCGATACACCACATGCCGTATTCGAAGATTTGGGCGGCATACCAAGAGATGATACCGACGATAATGACAAAAGTAATCATGAGAGCAACCCCCGTAAGTTAGTATTCACAAATAAACCCGACAGCGGAGCTGTCTAATTCGGAGATTTCAAGAGAAAAATGATGCCCACCCAATTCGAGATTGGGCGGGCTATTATCGCATTACAAGGCAGGTGACCAGATTTCGAGTTGGACGTCTGCAAATTCACATGCCAGCATGTTGGAAATTGTAACCCAATGTTCGTCAGACATGTCGTCGATGCCCATTTTATAGGGCAATCGAATGACTTTGAAAGACCGGGGGATGTGCGGCATGAAATCCCGCAAGATTCTGGTCAGACCGTATTCGACTCTGTCGGGTGTGATATTGTACAGATTTTCGAATGGAAAATTGGCAATATACATTCCGTTCATGTTGAATGGCGGGATTTTCTGCAGGTCAGGCCATGTGTTGACACCTTTTGCCATCCGACGGCACCAGAGCTTATAGCTGGCGAACATAGCCGGGTATCGGCTCTTGATGCATCGATGGAGTTCGGTCTTTGCATCACCGCTTTCGTCGATTGGATTGATAATATAAATCGTTTCGGTAATATCTCTGACATAGCTCAGGATGTGGCCGGTCATGTGTCGTATCATAGTTCACCATCCTCTCCGACTTGTTTCATGAATGATACGCAGGTGTGTGGCATCATCAATCTCAGGGTCATGCATGACGGCTGGTGGCATGTCGTCTTTGTGATACCAGATTTCTACTCGGAGATTGGTGTTATTGCGAATTATGCGTTCCAGCGATGCCATGATGCAACGCCATGTGGCGCTGGGCATTGATTGGAAATAATCAAGATGATAAGGCACACGAAGTATACCGTGAATGTCTCGATGCATTTTCGCAATAGAGTTGAGACTGGTGTCAATGGCGTCCATGCTGATAATGCAGCCGGGCGCCATGTTGAACACATAGGCAACTGCCAGATGCAAATGCGGGTCGACATTGATATAATGTTGAACCGCACCGGGGTTGAGCTTGCGGCGACGCCATTTGGCGTAACAACCTTCGAAGAAGATGAATCGTCGGTCAATGGCACCTGCGACACCGGTCTGCATTCGGATTAGATTCACGGGGTTGTAGATAATTACATGTTCCCCGTGTTCCGCAGGTGATAGCATATCACCCTCGAAATGGGGAAAGTCGGGTGTGTGATTCATGGTATCACTCCGTATCCGTGGTGAATCCGAACACGCAGTATCCATAGGTGTCGGACAGGTAATCACCTACGGCATCGGCGTAGTTGTCGGTGTCTTCCAGCAGATATTGGTTGTCGTCATTGATATCGATGGTGATTTCCTCAGGCAGACCCAGTGTTTTGGGGTCGGTGCCATCGGTGTCCCAGTCGATATTGGTCACGTGGATTTTTTTGATTTCAGACATATGCCTTATTCTCCTTTCGTCAGGTCTCTCATTTTGTCGATGGCGGCTTTGGCATCTTTCAGACCGCCTCCGTATTTTTGGATATACTTTCGGACAGCCGGGCCGATGCAGTTGCCACGGGCAAGTTCTTCGATGGAAACTTGGTCAGCGTAGAGAATTTCTTCAATAGAAACGGCGCTACTGTTGACCCAGTCGTTGTATTCCTGCGGATTTTTATCTGCAGGATATCCATGGGTGATGTGAAACGCCATTTTCATATCAGATTCAGTTACGATGCAGCCGGGATTGATTTTGAAGAAAATCATGGTTGTATCACCCTTTCTCAGTTGACGTTGTGCCAGATTTCGACGGTAATGCCGTGGTTGACCAGAATGTTCATGATGCGATAGAAAATGATATTCCATTCGCCCGAGGTCATGTCTTTGTAGCCCAACTTGTTGGGAATGCGGACCGTGTAGGTAGGGAAGGTCTGTTTGATGCTTTCCAGCGCATCCATCAAAGCTCGTTCGTCAACCGCAGGTTCTGCGTTATTGTACATGACAAATGCGTTGACCAGCATGAAGCCATAGTCAGCAAACAGACAGATGTTCTGAACATCGCCAAGTTTGCCAATGCCGTTCTGCATGAGTTTGCATTTGGCCCGGTACAGACCACTAACATTGGTGTCGACCATGTCGGTCTGAATGTATTTACCAATAACGCCGCTCAGGTTGCCAGTCTGGTTGACCGCATTGATGACCACAACGGGGCAGTTTTCATCTTCGTTTTTGACCATGACATGGCCCTTTTTGTGAAATAGCATTTGTTTGTCTCCTCTCTCATTAGAGCATAATCAATGCATTTCCGTGCATTGGTTCGATGTGAGCTTTGAACCAGAGGTTGCCGTGGATTCGATTTTTGAAAATCCGGGTGGGACAATTGCCGGTTCCATCTTCGAGTGTAATGGCAACTTCTTCGGTTGTCGGATTTTTCCAGAAGTAAATCCATTTCTTTTTGCAGTTTTCCAGCTTTGCGATGGTGGAAAATCCTTGACTGTGCAGTTCGTCAGCACTGCAGCGACCGCATTTGCAGTCGATGCCGGTTGTGTTATCGTGACAGATATGCATGGCATATTGATAGATAACAGTATCTTCTCGGTATACGGCTACTTCTTCTACGGTGGGTTCTCCGTCAAACGGGTCATTGATGCACAGAGATGCTCGTTTGTAATTTTCGTTTTCCAGATAAATAACATCGTTGATATTATATCCGCGATGTTTCATCGCAGAAATGAAACCTGCACGAGCAGTGTTCCATGTGTCGTCCAGTACGCAGGTTGCGTCTGCATTTGTTTCTGCAATGCCGACCAGTTTGTTTCCGTGGTCGTTGGGTTCACCATAATGCTGGGCGAGCATAATAGCGACCGCAGGTCGTGCCATATCCATAAACATAACCCCCTCGTATGGCATATATCTTAATGTACACCCGACAGCATATATGCCTGTGTATTACGGATGATAAAAACAACAGCCCGTCTTTCGACAGGCTGTAGATTCAATTCAGGTCAGGTTCTTGGCAAACTTGCCGTTGTGGGTGAGCCAGCCGATTTCCAGATTGGTGTTCCAGATGGTGGTCTGAGCGTTGTTATGGATTTGCCACAGCCAACGCTTGTAGCGCGGGCAGTTCTTCTTGTCCCAGTAGTCCATCGCCGGACCGCCGAAGAATCGGGCAATGTCGCGGATGCGGATTGCTTTGCGAACAATCTCCTTGCGACGAGCAATCTTCTCCTCTTTGTTCTCGATAACGATAGTTTCCATGAATGATGTCCCCCTTGGTCATATTTTTTCTCAAAATATACCTCGACAGCGTGAACGCTGGCTGTGTGCAGGTCTATCCGCATTATAACCAGTTATGTGGATATGCCCAGCCGGTTCACGCAATGGGAGATATCAACCGAGATTCAGTTTTTCGATGTATGACATGATGGTTGCACCGAACGCAGTGGATGTCAGGAAATAGGCAATGCCAATAGCAATAGCAAGAGTCTTGCCGATTTTTTTTACCAGCCAGAAGCAGAGCTTAATTACAGCCAACGCCAATGTAATATAAATTACCAGAATCACGAAATCGTTTTGTGCAGCAATCCATGTGGCAATGGATTCGATAATCGGATTCGGGTTAAAATCTTGGATTGGCAGGTCCGTAATGGGCGGAAGGTTTTCCGTAATCGGATTTGTGTCCATGGTCCATCCTCCTTTCATATGATTGCATATATATTATCAAATATCGACTGATTTTTCAATAGAAAAAAAGAAAGCCCGCCCGGGGAGTGGGCAGGCTATCTTTTGAGGGATGGAGAGCAATCATGGCAATGTTGGGAGAGAGGGAGATAGACCGACAGCCGTTTCCGACTATCTTATTCAATACTAAACCCGACGTTCCGGTAAGGAACGATGCAGATGTCAATATCCAGTCATCAAATGAACCAGATATAATAATAGCAAATGAATCGGGTAGAACAGATAAAACCCATATTGAATCGCTTTGCTTTTTGTTGTTTTTTGTCCGGTATATGTCATCAGTGGCATAACGGCCAGTAATGCAAAGCATTGAGGTGTGTTTAGACACGCGATTAAAGTTAAACCCAAAATCGTCCAAATCATGGTCGTATTGTGGGTTATATAGAATACCACAATCGTCAGGATTCCAATTAACCCATAATCTACCTGTAATAGTTCTGAGAGTATCATAAATGCAACAATGATAATCGGGCGCATCGGCTTTGCCGATGTGTTGCACATGATAATCATGATATAACCCAAGAATAAAGTGACCATGACACTTTGGTGTTCCCATGTGAGTTGACCGTACATGGCAAGGTCGAACGGGATTTCAGCCAATAGTATACCAATGAATAATCTCAGACCGTATTTGGACTTGTTGGATGTGTGATATACACCTTCTACAAGTTGAAAACAGTATATTGGAAATGCGATTCGACCAATGGCTCGGAATATGAAATAATCGGGGAAAAACATTGACCCGATATGGTCGATAAGCATTGTGATGCAAGCAATGAGCTTTAGCGTTTCTTGGCTGCAGCCCAGCTTTTTGGTTGTCATGGGCTTCACCTTGACTTTTCCGTATTTTTGTATGCTTATTATAATACAAAATTCAACAAAAAGCAAGTGTTTTCTGCTCATAAATCAAGAAAAAAACGGCGTGCCCGGTGAGGACACGCAGTTTATTATTTTTTCGGGCCGTCGATTAGTTCGTCGATAAACAGATAGGCTTCGAAAAGTAGAGATGTTGTTTTCAAGCTGTCATGTAGGTTTTTTGTGACGATTATGTGTGAGTCATCATGGTTCATGACGATATAGTAACCCCGATATTCGATGCAATTGTGTGACGCTATGCCGAATTGCTGGTGTAATTGAGCATTCATATAATCATCCTTTGTGTGTGAGAGTCTGATGTTATTGTACAGGATGGTGTGAACGAATGCAACCTTGAATTTGTGCAATTTGTCAGTCTTTGCTGATTTATGGGGTTCTTGAGTTGTAAATAATTTACAATCCGATGTCGATGATACCGTCGATGCAACCGTCTTCTTCGGTAATCCGGGGCGGAGCGCCCTTGACGGCTTTTCGTTTGCACAGGCCGTTGCTGTTGAAGGCGCAGTCACGGGTTTCACATTCGAATTCGTCGGATACGGGCATGCTGTGCTTATTATCAGTCGGGTTGAATTCAAATGTCGGGATGACGGCCGGTTTGTTGTCGATATAGGCGAATGCGGCATCGCGGGAGTCGGCGATGTAATCAGCGGCTCCGGTTCCGATGTGTGATTCGTGATATACCGCAAAGCATGTTTCGTCTTTGTTGGGATAAATTCGGTAGTTCTTATATCGGATGAAATCTGGCATGGGTGCGGGCGGCGGTACGATGCCTTTAGGCAGGATAACGCCCATGACTTGTTCCAGTCCGAGGTTGTCCAGAAACTGGTCAAATTCGGCCTGTGCGCGTTCCTGCAGGGCTTCCATGAAGTCAGTAATTGTTTTTGCTGTTTCCGCAGGAACTCTGTCAGAAACGAATGCGACGCCGAGCCAGTTGAAGTCAATGGGTGATTCGTAATCAGACATGGATATCAACTCCTAATGGTAGATTTGGGATTTAGCCGAAGCCGCCGTAGGCGGCTATCGGCATTGAGTTTACAGAGTTTGTTGGTTCATTCGGCGAGGTGAATGAAATCTGTGAAGGTCATTTCACCCTTGCCGATTGCGTTGATTGCCACGGCAAATGCAGAGTGGGCTTCGTGGTGAGGCCATTTTGCGGCAGCTAGACCATTGATGTTTTGGACATTTTGCATTTTTAGGTACGAAAAATCGGGGCGATTAGATTCGCCCCGTTGTTGTGTTGGCGGTTTTGTTTTCGGTTTCACTTCGCGGAATGCCTTCGCTGCAGAAGCTGTGGTAGTTGATGCGGTTTTGATTTAGAATGCCGAGTTTGCATTTGAATCCACCAAAACCGCCGTTGTGCAGGGTTTCTTTGAATTCGCAGTTGCGACAGTGACAGCCGCGACCTTGAGCAACATTGATGGCATCTTTCATGGCATCATTCTCCCGGACGCTTCCAGAAGCAGTATACGCAGTTATGTGCGCAGGGCTGTCGGTTTTGATAGCCAAGCAGTTCGCGCTTGATGCTCAGACAGTGACAGCCTGACCGTTTCTGCGGATTCTCGTAGAGGTTCTGCTGACTGGCATAGTCGATACCCATGATGTCCAAATCGTGGAACGAGATGCATCCCATGGAGTGGATGTTGGGGATGTCTGATGCTGCCAGCTTGTTTTCGGCGCAGGTTTCGAAGTGCATGGGATAGTAGTTTTTCAGAACAGCAGCGACGTTGGCAATCTGTTCAGCGTTCGGTCCGAAATTGTCGCCATAGATGGGTGTCCAGCCATTGGCCTTATAGCGGGCTTTTACATGTTTGTATTCGTCCACGATAGATACCCTGATTCGGTCAATACACAGGTTCATTGACTTGAAATGGTCAAGAACAGACCTCAATCGGGTCAGACCGTTGGGTGTTGGGAAAATGGGGTCGATTCTCAGAACGCAGTGACTGGCAGGGAATCCGTTGTCAATCAGCTTCTTGAGCTGGTTGAGCTGATGCTTGTAATCAGGCACACCGGGTTCGATAGGCGTGCCACCCCAGCCGGTACAGGTGGCGTGGACGATAATCGGCTTAGTCTGGGCGAGAACATTTTTGATGAACTCGTCAGTGATGTTCTTGGTGATAAGTATGGCGCCGTCATAGCCGATAAGTCCCTCGGGGCGTGCCCATCGCATGTCCAGTGAGGCGTCACCGTGTTCGGTAATTCCAATTTTCATTTGTGTCATACCTCGCTTCCTTTGAAAAGTTCGAGATTTCGCGCAGTAGTTCGTCGAGTGAGTATGCTGGTGCTGAGAATATGACCAGCTTCATCTACGCATGTGCAGTAGATGATGTTTTTTTCATTAGGCACGGCGTTTTCTCCCCCTTCGTTTATTGTCGGATTCTTTGAGGCGACGCTGAATGACAGCCCATGCGTCGTCAGATGCTTCGCCTTTGCAGAGCATTTCTCGGCAGGATAAGAAATGCAACAGTCCTTCGACGGTTGCGGTTTCTTCGTAGTATTCTGCCTGTGTGCGTTCGGATTCTGCCTTTTTGGCAGCATCATATGCCTGTTTGGACGGATATACATAGGCAAGTCCTTTGGTGACTTTGCCGATGCCATGCCGACCAACGACGATTTCGGCGCGGTCTTCGTGGATGCTGTCGTCATGGATGATGGTTTTGATGCGACCGTGAAGCGGGATTTGAAAGTCGATATGGTCGAACCAGACAATATCGCCGATAGCATAAACATGATTTTCGGGCATGAATTATCGTCCTTTCTTTCAGAATTATAGCAGGTGTGTGGTAAGTCCCTGCGGGTAATGCACATGTGTTACCCGATGGCGGCTTTTGCCGTTGTTTTTGACATAATGTCGGGTTTTGATGGTGCAAATGACCTTGGGTTCTTCGACGACCGTGTGGTGCTTTTTATAGAAATCATCAGCGGTCATGTTGTCATACAGGGTTTTCATTTCCTGTACTTGGCGACGATTTCCGCCAAATGTGCGGATGTGAATGCCATTACAGTAGACTTTGAGGTATGCCGCAGCCATGATGCCGTTCCTTTCTTTATTTTTTGGATTTTGCCATTTCAACGGCTTCGTCTTCGGTTGCAAATGCAGATTTGCCCCATTTTGACAAATGTTTTACAGGGTCGAACGGTCGCTTGTATATTTTGATACAGCGCGTTCTGTAAGACCCCTTGTGTTTGTCGGGCAAACGAATGACTGCAATTACGGTTGTATTTCCGTGAATTTTGCCGGATAACATTTTGCAATGTTGATTTGCATATGTTTCATGGCAGTAGCAGCTTTCCAGCACATAAAT
>JBGUUQ010000006.1:0-28448 GCA_045133615.1 Muribaculaceae bacterium
CCCTTTGGAATAGAAGGTTTTTGTGCCATCTCTACTATCAATTTCAATTCTGCCTGCAAATTTACTACATTTTTATCAAATAAGCACCACCCAATACATCGCAACCTTACACCTAACATCATGTTGATGATTTTTGATTACGATTATGTAGAGTGTTTTTGTGAAAATCTGCGTATATTTGCAGATATATAGCAGAATTATGGAACAAGAATATGCGTCAAGTTATTTGGAAAATGCGGTCAATGAATTGTCGCGCCTGCCCGGAATAGGGAGAAAGACGGCTTTGCGTCTCGCCTTGCATCTCCTACGGCAAGAGGAGCGCATCGGAGTATCGTTAGGCCAAGCCATCATCGACATGCGACAAAACATACGCTACTGTTCGTGTTGCCATAATATTTCTGAAACAGAATTGTGCGAAATATGTTCCAATCCGATGCGCGACCATTCGACGGTGTGCGTAGTGGAAAGCATTAAAGACGTGATGAGCATCGAAAACACACGCCAATACACAGGAGTGTATCACGTGCTCGGCGGTGTGATTTCGCCAATGGATGGAATCGGACCTGACCAACTCGAAATTTCATCGCTTGTAGAGCGTGTGGCATCAGGCGAAGTGAATGAGATTATTTTGGCCCTCAGTGCCACGATGGAAGGCGACACCACCTGTTTCTATATATACCGCCAAATGGGTACTCTTCCTGTTAAGATAACTCAACTTGCCCGCGGAGTATCAGTAGGAAATGAAATCGAATACACTGATGAAATCACTCTCGGACGCTCCTTGCTAAATCGTATTCCATTTGCCGACTCATTTAATAATTCACTGCGATGAGACTACTCGAAAATGATATTATAAAACTACGAGCTGTAGAGCCGTCCGATTTAGATACACTCTTTCGTTGGGAAAACGACTCTTCATTGTGGAGTGTCGGCTGCACTATTGCTCCATTTTCGAGAAAACAGTTGTGGGACTATATCGAGAATTACACTGCCGACATTTATGCCGCACGTCAATTGCGACTAATGGTGGAGCGCAAAGACGACAACTCCGTAATCGGAACAGTGGATTTGTATGAGTTCGACCCGTTCAACTCACGAGCTTACATCGGAATACTCATAGATAATAAATACGGGAGACAAGGATACGGCACTCAAGTATTACACCTCATCCAACAATATGCCGGCGAATATATAGGATTGCACCAACTTGCAGCTATTGTACCCGAAAACAATCAAGCAAGTCTTTCCTTATTTAAGAAGTGTGGCTATGAACTATCGGGGCATCTGCGTTCGTGGTTGAAAATAGGAACACAGTATCACGACGCTTATATTTTCCAACTAATCTTGGATTAATTCATTCGCGGATCTTGCGGATGATACAGCCAACCTCGATAGCAATCACCCATTGAGCGCACCATTGAATGCCAATAAGTATCTTCTTCTCCTGTGAGAATCCGCCCCATGTCAGGAATTGAGGTAACAGCCCACACCGCTTTACGAATTTCCCCCTCCAACTGTCCGGCATCCCAACCGCTATATCCAAGGCAAAATCGGATACTGCCATCTATGTCATAGCCGGAGTTTATCATATCGACCACAATATCGAAATCTCCACCTATATAAAGATTCCCAACTATATGGCGAGAGCCGGGAATCGCATCACCCAAAGTATGGATAAAATATAAATGGTCTTGCGACATCGGTCCGCCACAAAACACCGGAATAGGCTTATCGACTACAATCGATGAAACAAGTTCATTGAGGGTGTAACGTGTGATTTTATTGAGCACCACGCCCATCACCCCTTTTCCACGTTCATAATCCACAAGACACACCACCGCATGATTGAAATAGCTCTCGCGCAAAAATGGCTCCGCCACCAATAATGCTCCGGGATATGGCTCCACTGAAGGCATCTTAATATTAAATATGAGAGAGTCGAGAGTTTTCATACGCGCTTGAAGATTAATCGTTTGTCAAGCACGAATATATGAAATAATTTTCAAAAAGCAAAATCGCAAAAAATTATTACATATTAAGAGGTGTCCAATTGAAATCTTAACATCTTTTTATTAATCTTTATTTCCGAACGGGTACTATAGCATTCTGTTTTCATACCACACATCTCATCCAATACCAATCAGTACTATTACTTTATAATATTGCCATTCGTATCAACCAGATACCAGTCACGACTTTCTGAGTCTTGTACCTAAAACAAATCCTTTGAGAGCATATTGATATCTGAATATAGTGCGGGAGTTATCGGCTTTCCGGTTATACGATTCATTATACCATAATGGTTCATAACCTTATATTTGGCATAATCTGCAAAAGCATATTGAATATCTCCACACTCGTTATAGCCAATCGGATAATTCAGATAATATGTACCATCAAACATAAATGGCTGAACTATATTACCCTCAAAATCCACCTGCCATTTCTTACCACCTTTGGTGAGTATAAAGCCATCAGACAACACATCTACATAACTATACTCAGCAGGATAAATAACATTGCCTTTTGAATCGAGAACACCGTGTTTGCTGTTATCAACAATGATTCTGTAACCACTTTCATGCGGTGCCCAGATTTCATCGTAGGCAGGTTCAACAATCCACTTACCGGTAGTATCAATCAAGCCCAAATCTCCTTCTTTATTCGTCATTATACAATATCCATCGTGGAAGAGGTAACCAAAGTCATACATACGGCACTTATCTGTATAATCGAATAGGAATGGGATAACAACCTCATTGTTTGCATTGATAAAACCAATTTTTCCATCTTTCATAACAGCTGCAAGCCCTTCTGAGAATACCCACGCTTTACGATAGTTGTTAGACTCTGCGTCAATCACAATTTCTCCATTTTTGATATTTATGTAGCCACGTTTTCCCGGGATAGCATATACTGTCAAGGAATCATTGGTGGGACTATCGGAAACCCAGTTCAATCTCGGAGTTGTATATTTGCCTGTACGGTGATTATATACACGAACCTTATAGTCCCGAAAACCGTAAACCTCTACATTCTTTGATAGATAATTATCTTTCCAATACCATCTACCATACTCGATCTCATAGTAGGCATAAGCTATAAGTGCCACAAAGCCTACCGAAATCAGAATAAGAATTGTTGCAATTGAGCGACGCATCCGTTTTGAGCGTTTCTTCCACCAATTACGGATTGTACGCCAAGCAAGGCGACCTGCGGCAATAAAGGCCATGAGAATCAAGGCGGCCACACCGAGTAACGCTTGAAAAATCTGAGTCAGTCGTTTCATTGTATCTACTTATTACTTGTCATCTTCATCAAAGAAATCTTTATTAGCCTCTGCCGCACTGAAACAGCAATGGGCGATACGGTCAAACAGGCGTCCACGGGCACATGAAACCTTTTTCGACATCATCGCTGTTCCTTGACTTGTTGCCTCAAAATTCAATACATTCGTGATAGAAATTGTGGCTGCAACAGCCTCTACATCCTGATTGGCTCCAATGTAGGCAAACACCCAACCCTTAGTCTTCAATTCATCGACCAGAGCCTTGATTGCCTCGCCGCTATACTCCTTTGAGGCGTTCTCGTAGCCATCCGTAACGACTGTAACAAGCACCTTGTCATCTTCAGCAACCTTTTTGCGGAGCGCGTTCAGAGACATACCCATTGCATCGTACAATGCGGTACAGCATTGTGGCTGGTAGGTCTCTGCTGTGAGTTCTTCTACATCTTTGACCGGCACACATTCATAAACAGTCTTGACATTGTTATGGAAAGTTACAAGGCTTACGATGTGTTCCTGGTCTTCATGCTTTTCTTCCGCTGCACGAATAGACTGGATTGTTTCATTCACACTGTCAATAGCCTCTTTCTTGATGCTCTGCATAGAGCCGCTCTCATCAATGATGATAAGGTTGAAAATTCTTGTCTTCATACAATTACACATTTTTAGAAATATTCAATAAATTCTTTTATTATATAGAGCGAAAAAATGTCTCAAACTATCAATGGAAAATGAAAAAATCCCTTGTCGAAATATGTTTTTCTGACAAGGGAAGCCTTTATTCCGGTCGCAGTATGGCAATCATTTACAGACCTCTTTTATCAATGGTAGCAGCATGATTATTGCACAAAGCCTTAAATTATATTGATTATTTGTATTCATTCTGTTACTCAATATCCCCCTATGTGTACTTCGTCAACGCCTTTGATGGCAGCTATCGACTTGATAGCCGTATCTAATTCTCCTGCAGAATGTACCGCAAAATCAATAGTGCAGATTGCTATGCGGTCAATGGTTTCTGTTGAAAGTTTATTGATTGACAACTGCAACTTCTCAGTGATGCAATCAATCAGGTCGCTTAACAGATGGAAACGGTCAATACCTCGCACCTGTATCCGTACAGGATATAGGAACCGCTTGTTCTCTTTGAACTCAATAGCGAGGATAGAATCGCCTTGTTGCGATGCCACACGGATTGCCGTCGGGCAATTACGTTTATGCAATGTAACCATTCCGTCATCTGTTTTGAATCCGATGACCTCATCACCGGGTAGCGGATGACAATGTGGGCAACGCTTGTATTCGATACTGCTTTGCGAAGACAATAAACTGCGCAAATGGCGTTTAGCCTTATAGGTCAATACATGGTCAATCCAATCAGCATCGGGCAAAGAGTTCTCGTCTGTTCCAATTTCCACACAATATCCGCGATGGAGAACGGTCTTCACGGACATCAGTTTGCCGTTGATACGTGCATACACAGCGTGTTTACCAATCTCACTGTGAATCTCGTATGCGAAGTCCAATGCCGTAGCACCTTTGGGCAGAATCACACCCTTACCCTTAGGCGTAAAGACCATAATATCATCGTTATAAAACGAGGAGGTTACACCATCCATATAGTCCATATCCTTGTTATGGTAAGCTACATCACGCAACACATCTTTGAACTTCTCTATCCACTGCGCCACATTTTCCTCTGTCCGCTCGGCAGCACAACCTAAACGAGAGTTACGCAACATACGTTCTGATGAGATATGCACTTCTTCCCACACTCCACGATCGCTGAGTAGTTTCACATGGAAACTCTGATAACCGTTTTCTTTGGATGTATAGATGTAATTTGTGACACTTCCCGGCAATTCTTTAAATTCGGAAATTAATAGACCATATATCTTTATTGCATTTTCTTTTTCACTACGTTCATCGAATGGACTTATTCGAGGTACAGCTATACAACCCCACACATTACTCACCAATGGTTTTGCTACCTTATAGATGACACGAATGTAATGTTTTCCTTCAACATGGTGAAAATCACAATCAGAATTACGCATTTTACGCCATACACTATAAGGAGTTCGATAACAAACTTCCGCATATCCCCATGGTGACATTGTCGATAATGCATTATTTATCTTTGAGATGAAATGCTTTAAATAGCGCTTATTCTTTTTTTGTTCTTTTTCCAGCAAAGCCTCAATCTCTGCATACTCACGAGGACAACGATAGCGGAAAGACAAGTTCTCCAATTCGCTCTTGATATGATACAGTCCTAAACGATTAGCCAACGGCGCATAGAAATAATCGGTTTCTCCGGCAATCTTCATCTGTTTGTCAGGACGCATACTGTCGAGTGTGCGCATATTGTGCAGGCGGTCGGCCAGCTTGATAAGGATAGCACGCACATCATACTGCACCGATGAGAGAATCTGACGGTAGTTATCCACCTGTTTCGACTTATCGTACTTACCCTTCTTCTGTTTTGTAACGACACCTACAAGGAAAGCCACGTCATCGCCGAAACGATCACGAATATCATCAATAGTGTACTCCGTGTCCTCTACCACATCGTGCAAGAATGCGGCAATCACAGGATTTGCACCAAGCTCCAGTTCTTCGGCAACAATTCGTGCCACAGCAATCGGATGAATGATATACGGTTCACCCGTCTTGCGTAGTTGGTCTTTATGAGCTTCTGCAGCCAATGCGTAGGCTTTACGTACACGTTGCATATCCTTAGAGGATACACGTTGTTCCATATTGGCAAACAAAGAGGTTATACTCTCATTGATTCGGGTTGTGTAGATGTCGTTCATAATAATTTCTGTTTAAGTCTGTTATTTACTCATTTTATTCTTGTTGTGTACTTTTAGCCCTCTACCATCTCATATTCCACCCCGAACCACTCGTTGAGTGTATCCTCAACCTTTGTACTGATTTCAGGTGTAATCTTTCCCTTAATCTTTTTATATACATATAGAGCAGCTGCTCCCTCATCAAGAACCCCAAGCAGACAATATACCGCAGCAGGAAGCACGCTTACAGGAGAAACTGTATAAATGATTGCTGCATAAATCAGTACGCGGTCAAGTGTGGAAGTTTTATCATCGTCCATCACATAGTAGAACTGCAACAATGGGCGTGCAGCAACACGTCCGGCTTTCAATGCCCACGGACGCACCTTATCCATCAAGGCATTAATCTTACCTCGCCAATCAATGTTTTTCACTTTTTCAAGCAGTCCCGACACATCTTTGCCCATAATCATATAAGCAAGAATCAAAATACAAATTGTAGTCAACATATTCGTTACGGTTTTATTGTTCGTTTATCATATAGAGTGATGCACACAACATATTCTATCATTTATTTCAGTTGTTCCTGACATATAATTCCCTATTTGGTGAGTACCAATACTCGTTAAGAGGTTTCTGATGCGTCTTTCCTCTAATGTTATATTCTAAAAAATCTTATCCAAACAAGAAACCTTGTACCAAACGACTACATTAATAAAACTGTGTAGTAACTTTGTTCCGGTTTTCAACGATTATATATTCGCACCAATGTTACAGGTTGCCCACCCATGAAGTGACCCCCAAAAATTGGACAGGTTAAACATTATCCAGTTATTGGAAGAGTTTGGTATTGCACCGGACTCTTTCCTTTTAACCGGGATTTTATTCTTTTATTGTTGTAATACTCGATATATTCATCCAACGCCTTAATGAACGCTTCTGGTGATTCAAATTTCTCGGTGTAAAGTAATTCTGATCATTATGCCGAAGAAGTTCTCGGCCAAAGCGTTGTCAAGGCAATTCCCCTTAGTTCTGTTTGTGTCTCTTTCTTCTTTGGTCTTGACATTGAATCTTTTGGAGGTCGTCCACGTTTCTTGGATTGTCGCAATGAATCATATCCATAAGTTCTTGCCTTTTCAATCCATGATTCAAAGGCGGATCTACTTATTTCATTTTCATTGCATATTTTGCGCAAAGTTACTCCGTTTTCAATAAAATCACGTACTAATGCTATCTTTTTCTCTGCGGTGATATTTATGTGGGATTTACGCTCTAATCCTTTCTCGCCGTATTTGCGATAACAGTCTATCAGATTTCTAAATAATGCGGTCCTAAATGATATTGTTCACATAAGCGCTTCTGGGGTACCACAGAGAGAGCCTGTAACACAAGGCTAAGCTTTTCTTTGAATGTTCTTTTCATAAGCAAACTGCACTCCAAATGTTTTGTGTCTAACTTTTGGGGTGCAGTTCAACAAGGCACAGCCTCATATATATATTTATTTATTTAAAATCACTCTATCGGCTTTAACGGCTCGATTATATTCCATGAACCATCAAACACATCAAGGTATTGGAATAAGCCATTCAATCCATCTTCAACGTTTACCGTTCCGTCGAGAACCGACATCATTCCGGCATTGTAATGTGCAGCAAACTCAGCCGAACTACTAAACGTAACATCAGCTTTCACTCCCGACACTTTCTTGTGATGGAGCACCCCATTCACAAGATGAATATCAAATAAAGCATCACCAATACCAACAATCCATTGGCGATCGACATCACCACACTCATTGCCTTTTACAAGTACTGATAAATATTCAAAAATATATTCGGGGAGAAGATTTTTCACAACCATAGATGTGCGTCCCACAAATTCCTTCGCTGTTTTAGTTCCTGTGCCGATATGTGCACCTCTCAACTCCAACGCTGCCCCAAGATAAATGTTACGCCATGTGCCGGCCTCAAACGAATAGGCAAGCTGTTCCATTGCATCGGCTTCAAGGTTGCGGGCTTCCGTATTGCTCGGATTAAAAAATACCACCTGGCGGGTCAACTCAATAGTCCAACGGTAATCGCCACGGTCAAAATATTCATGTGCTTTTTTCACCACAGCATCTTCACCGCCCATATCCGAGACAAATCGTTTTGCCACCTCTTCGTCAGGATACTTGTAATAATTGGCAGGATTACCATCCCACCAGCCCACATAATATTGAGCAACAGCCTTGGCATTATGAGAAATAGAGCCATAAAAACCTTGATTGAAAAATTCATTGTTGAGCGATTGAGGAAGAGAAAAGTCTTCTGCTATTTCTTCCATATTATATCCTTTATTGAGCAGACGTATCACCTGGTCGTTGAAGAAATAATACATATCGCGTTGCTTGGTCATGATATTCATGCAGTTATCATTTCCCCATGTCGGCCAATGGTGAACACCTATCAAGACCTCAACTTCGGGGAACAAGTCAATCGCACGATCTATTGCAAGTGCAAACGCTTTGGCGCTGCGCACTTTTGCTCCACGCGATGTGAGCAGATTGTGCATCGTGTATGTTACATTTTCTCCGGGGCAAAGAGTTTTATACTCCTCTACATAGATATGAAATTCTGCCGGAGCTTCTGTTCCGGGGACATTTTGAAAAACAAAAGTCAACCCATCTATCTGCATTTTTGTTACATCGCCATCTTCAGGAACTACTTCAAACGACGGTTTTACCAAAGCTCCATTTCCGGTATATGTAGCAGTTTTTCCCAATCCTGAGCCTACATGGCCGTGAGCATCGCGGGGTAACGTATTTCCATACATATAATCGGCTCTACGCGACATACTGTTACCAAGGTAGAGATTTTCCGAAATGGATTCATTAAAAAATCCGTCGGGAGCAAGCAACAGCACCTTGCCATCCGGCTTCACAGCACCCGCCTGATACTCCTTTTGCGTTACATACCAAACGTCATCGCGAGACACAATACCTAATACCCCTCTGTAATGGTCGGCATGGCTGTGGGTGATGATTACGGCTTGAACTACGGGATTGTCATCTTTGATTGCCTTTTTAAATTCATCAAATGCACGAGCAGACTGTTCGCTACTTTCAAGCGCATCAATAATAATCCAACCGGACTTACCCTTTATAAACGACATATTGGCAAGGTCGAATCCACGAGCTTGGTAAACCAAACCGTCGCTTCCGCCGTTGCCTTCCACAAAAGGAAGCACTTGAAAAATCCCACTTACATTATTGCATTTTTCCATTTGCCACAATTGCGGATGCACCTCTTTCGGTGCCTCACCTTTCATAAAAGAATTATAGGAATCCATATCCCAAACCTCCACGTTCGATTCGTATCGATAAATCGTATCGGCGAGAGTTGTTCCATCAATATATCCGTATTTTACAATCTTGTCATACTCGCTGCCGGCGTCAACACGCTGCAATTGTTCAGGATAATATGAATCATCGTTTTTGCAAGCTTTACGCTGAGACGTAGTTTCTGCCTGAACACTCGAAGAAAGCATCCCTACGATGCTTAATAATGATAATGCAATGGTTAATTTCATACAAAATTTTTTATAGATAATTTATTAGTGCGCAAAAGTACATACAAAAATGTATTTATACACTTGCTTTTAGAAGAAATAACATATTTATTTAAAATTTAGCCATATATACACATAATATTCATTCACGCCGACATCTACCAAACAACGGACCTGCGCATAAATTAACTCCGTTTTCTTGTCCATCTCATTGATATTGCATAACTTTGCCCTGAAGACAAAGGGGTGAGGGTATTTTGTTGATACCCCCTGAGATTATACCCTTGGAACCTGATGCGGGTCATGCCGCCGAAGGGATTGTTGCCACACACCGGTCTCAACAAAGACAAGAGTACCATTTCAATTTCCTCCTTTGCCTCTCATCGTAACAAAAAGAAACGCAACAACGATTATGAAGAGGTATCACACCATGCTATCCATTGCCGGTTCCGACTCTTCGGGAGGTGCCGGCATCCAAGCCGATTTGAAGACAGCATCGGCGCTCGGAGTCTATGGCATGACAGCAATAACTGCAATTACTGCACAAAACACGACAGGAGTTACGGCAATTCAAGGAATCGATGCCGAAATCGTTTCGGCACAAATCGATGCCGTGTTTGATGATATACCGCCGCAAGCTGTAAAAACAGGTATGCTGTATTCCGCCGATATTGTCTGTGCCGTTGCCGAGCGACTTAAGTCGCATCAAGCCGGCAACATCGTAATCGATCCGGTGATGGTATCCACTTCCGGTTCACTTCTTATTGCAGAGGAAGCGATTGACACAATGGTCAAGCAACTATTTCCGATAGCCACACTCGTCACCCCCAACATTGCTGAAGCTCGCCGATTAACAGGAGCCGAAACACCTGTCGAACAAGCGCAAGCCTTGCATCTCATGGGAGCACAAGCAGTGTTGCTAAAAGGAGGAGACAATGGCAATACCATTACCAAAACCGACTACCTCTCCATTTGCGGAAACCCCATCATCGAGCTATCCGCACCGGCAATACCAACTCGCAATACTCATGGGACAGGATGTTCGCTCTCTTCCGCCATTGCGTCCTATCTCGCAATGGGCAAACCGTTAATCACCGCCGTCACATTGGCAAAGAGCTATCTCAACGAAGCTCTTCGCTCAGGAGCATCAATATCCATCGGCTCAGGACATGGTCCGGTAAATCATTTCTTTAATCCTCAATCACTCCACACATATCAAGATGAAAATCAAGCTTAACGATATTATTGTCGATTCGCCTGAAGGCGCAACTCTCCAAGAAGTATTGGACAACGCTGGCATCGCACCGACAGGAATTGCCGTTGCCGTAAATTCAGTGGTAATTCCCGCCACCGAACGTTCGTCACATATCCTCAACGACGGCGACAGTGTACTGATTATCAAAGCATTCTACGGAGGTTGATACAATCATGCTACGGATAGCCATCACACCGGAAGAGATTTCCGACATCGAACATCTGATGATTACAGCCATACTCGATGCCGGTTGGGACTGCGTGCATCTGCGCCATCCGGCGGCATCACTTGCAGATATGCGGCGCCTCATTATGGATATACCACAACGCCACTATCCCCGACTGCGCCTGCACGGTCATTTTGAATTGCTCAATGAATTTAATCTTGGCGGGATTCATCTCAATCGCCGATGCCCGAATGCACCTGCATTCTATCGTGGAGCGATAAGCCGCTCTTGCCATTCAATCGATGAAATAGGTCTATACCCCGAATGTGATTATGCAACCCTCTCCCCCATTTTCGACAGCATTTCCAAACAGGGCTACCGCAGCGCATTTTCCGATGAAGACCTCAACCGAATTCCGTCAGGTCGTGTCATTGCCCTCGGTGGCATTACTCCGGCACATATCGCGACTATCAAGCGCCATCCGTTTGTCGGTTATGCCGTATTAGGCTATCTTTTTGAAGCAAAATCGCTCGATGAACTTCGAGAGCGATTAAACCAATTTGAAAACGAAAAAAAATAACAGTCTCTAATATGCTACAATTTATTACACATCCATCATCACGCTTCACCATTGCCGAAGAGGTGAAAATGGTAATTGAAGGCGGTTGCCGGTGGGTACAGCTGCGTCTCAAAGACCTCACCGACGATGACGTACGCCCCATTGCCGAGGAGATAATTCCCCTCTGTAAAGAATCCGAAACCATTCTCGTACTCGACGACCGTGTTGAGCTCGCCAACGCCATCCGTGTACATGGAGTGCATCTTGGCAAACAAGATATGCCCGTAGCAGAAGCACGTGAAATGCTCGGACCGCACGCCATCATTGGAGCCACGGCCAACACCATTGACGATATTCTTGCTCTTCGCGGTATCGATGTCGATTATGTCGGTTTAGGTCCGTTCCGTTTTACCGAAACAAAAAAGCGACTATCTCCCGTGCTCGGGCTCGATGGTTATCGC
Organism: Muribaculaceae bacterium; assembly: GCA_045133615.1. Classification (GTDB taxonomy): domain Bacteria; phylum Bacteroidota; class Bacteroidia; order Bacteroidales; family Muribaculaceae; genus M3. The sequence continues at coordinate 12,075 of JBGUUQ010000006.1, forward strand.
TCCATTATCACCGCCAAGCGTAATGCCGGAATAGAATTGCCGGTTGTGGCAATCGGAGGCATCACTCTCGACGATGTACCGGCGATAATGGCTACCGGAGTGGACGGTTTGGCTGTTTCCGGCTCAATCATCACAGCTCCGGACCCGGTGGCATACACTGCTCAAATCATTGAATCAATCCAACAAAGCAAACAATAAAACATCTCTACATATTATTATGGATATACTCAATATTGGCGGTCGCGACTTCAAATCACGACTATTTGTAGGAACAGGCAAATTCGCATCCAACCGCCTCATGCTCGACGCCATCCTTGCGTCAGGTTCTGAAATGATTACCGTTGCGATGAAGCGCGTCGACGTGCAACACGGAGAAGAGGATGATATGCTCAATCACATCAACCGCGAACACGTACAATTTCTCCCCAACACATCAGGCGTACGCAACGCCGAAGAAGCGGTTGTAGCCGCTCGCCTTGCCCGCGAATGTTTCGGCACGGAGTTTATCAAACTTGAGATTCACCCCGACCCCAAATATCTGCTCCCCGACCCCATTGAAACCCTCAAAGCCACTGAAATCCTCGCTCGCGAAGGGTTCCACGTGCTTCCTTATATACAAGCCGACCCGGTGTTGTGCAAACGTCTCGAAGAAGTCGGTACGGCTGCCGTGATGCCCCTCGGAGCACCCATTGGCACCAATAAAGGTCTTCGCACACGCGACATGCTTGAAATCATTATCGAGCAAAGCCGAGTGCCGGTAGTAGTGGATGCCGGTATCGGAGCACCTTCGCATGCAGCGGAAGCAATGGAAATGGGAGCCGATGCTGTGCTTGTCAACACGGCTATCGCTGTCGCCAACGACCCGATAGAGATGGCTGTTGCCTTCCGACTCGCAGTTGAAGCCGGACGCAAAGCCCGTCTTGCCGGTCTTGGAGCAGTAGCCTCCGGAGCAATCGCATCAAGCCCCCTTACATCTTTTTTGGACTAAAATAACAGATTCACATGCAAATCAATGACATCGACCTCCATAGCTATCCGGGGTCGGAAAAAGTATATCTCGACGGCAAAATATTTCCATTTTTGCGCGTCCCAATGCGAAAAGTGACACTCACCCCCACTGTAAAAATCACAGCAGACGGCACCAAAACAGTACGCCAAAACAATCCGGTCTACATTTACGATACCAGCGGAGTCTATACCGACTCGGCGGTTAAAATCGATGTCAACGCCGGCATACCTCGTCTCCGCGAAAGCTGGATTGCCGAACGCGACGATATAGAACAATTGCCCGGTATCACCAGCGATTACGGACGTGCACGCGAAGCCGATCCTGCTCTCGATTCCATCCGCTTCGCTCACCGCTACGCTCCTCGCCGTGCTCGCCAAGGCAAAGCCATCACTCAAATGGCACTCGCGCGCCAAGGCATCATCACCCCTGAAATGGAATATGTAGCCATACGCGAAAACAACAACGCTGAAGCACTTGGCATCAAAAGCCACATCACACCCGAAATGGTGCGCGACGAAGTGGCTGCCGGACGTGCCGTGATCCCTGCCAACATCAACCATCCCGAAGCGGAACCAATGATTATCGGGCGTAAATTTCTCGTCAAACTAAACACCAACATCGGCAATTCGGCTCTATCTTCCGGTATCGAAGAAGAGGTAGCCAAAGCCGTATGGAGCTGCTACTGGGGTGGAGATACACTTATGGACCTATCCACAGGCGACAATATCCACGAGACTCGCGAATGGATTATACGCAACTGCCCCGTACCGATGGGAACTGTCCCCGTATATCAAGCTCTCGAAAAAGTGAACGGCGATGTAGCCGCACTCACATGGGAAATCTATCGCGATACTCTTATCGAACAAGCAGAACAAGGTGTCGATTACTTTACCATCCATGCCGGTGCGCTACGCGCTCACGCCGATCTCATTTCCGAGCGACTGACCGGTATCGTTTCTCGCGGTGGTTCAATCATGACACAATGGGCGGTAATCCACAATGAAGAAAACTTCCTCTACACCCACTTCGATGAAATATGCGAGATTCTTGCCCAATACGATGTGGCAGTATCGCTCGGCGACGGACTGCGTCCCGGCTCCATCCATGATGCCAACGACCGCTCGCAATTTATGGAACTCGATGTACTCGGCGAACTTACTCAAATAGCATGGAGTCACAATGTGCAAGTGCTCATCGAAGGTCCCGGACATGTGCCGATGCATAAAATTGCCGAAAACATGGAGCGACAAATCGACAAGTGCCACGAAGCTCCATTCTACACTCTCGGTCCGCTCACCACCGATATTGCACCCGGTTACGACCATATCACCTCAGCCATCGGTGCCGCCCAAATAGCATGGATGGGTACTGCAATGATATGCTATGTCACACCCAAAGAGCATCTTGCACTCCCCAACCTCGAAGATGTTCGTGCCGGCGTGATTACTTACAAAATTGCCGCCCACGCAGCCGATCTTGCCAAAGGACATCCCGGAGCACAAGTGCGCGACGACGCCCTCTCGCGTGCCCGCTTCGACTTCCGTTGGAAAGACCAATTCAACCTATCCCTCGACCCCGACCGCGCTCGCCAATACTATATCGAAAGTCACAAAGACGACGACCGATTCTGCACAATGTGCGGTCCCAACTTCTGTGCAATGCGTATCTCCCAAAAAGTAGCCGACGACGCTTGCTCAAAACAATAATCCCATACCACCATGTTTTACGACGAAATAAAGCAATATTCTTGGGACGACACCACCCGCGCTATCGCATCAAAGACAGCGCGGGATGTAGAAATTGCCCTCGGCAAAGAGCATTTGAGCGTAGATGATTTCATGGCTCTGATTTCGCCCGCCGCCGCCCCGTATCTCGAACAAATGGCTCAACTCAGCCATCGCTACACGCTCGAACGCTTCGGAAAAACCATATCGATGTACATCCCAATGTACGTCTCCAATGCGTGCACCAACTCATGCGTGTACTGTGGGTTTAACCACAACAACCCCCTCCAACGAGTAACACTCACCATGGAGCAGGTCAAAGCAGAATGTGAGGCAATAAAACAATTAGGAGATTTCGACAACCTACTCATCGTATCAGGCGAATTTCCCTCGCTCAACGGCGTAGACTACCTTGAAAAAGTACTGCAAACAGCCCGTCCATACTTCAACAATCTCACCATCGAAGTAATGCCGATGAAGGAGCGCGACTATTATCGCCTCACCAAAAGCGGACTCAACGGAGTGGTTTGCTTCCAAGAGACCTACAACGAAGCCAACTACAAGAAATACCACCCGCGCGGCATGAAATCATTCTACGAATGGCGACTCAACGGCTATGACCGTATGGGACTTGCCGGAGTACACAAAATAGGCATGGGAGTACTCATCGGGCTTGAAGATTGGCGTACCGACGTCACTATGATGGCTCGCCATCTTGCCTATCTGCGTAAAGTCTATTGGAAAACCCGCTATTCCATCAACTTCCCGCGCATGTGTCCCGCCAAAGGCGGCTACCAGCCATCTGTCGTAATGACCGACCGCGAGCTTGCCCAACTCACATTTGCATTCCGACTCTTCGACCACGACGTCGACATCTCCTACTCTACTCGCGAAAAACCGTCATTCCGCGCCAATATGATGAAACTCGGAGTCACATCAATGAGTGCCGGAAGCAAAACAGAACCGGGAGGATATGCTTCTACGCCGGATGCTCTTGAACAGTTTGAAGTGACCGACGACCGCACCCCGGCTCAAGTAGTTGAAGAAATCCGCGCCCTCGGCTACGAAGCCGTATGGAAAGATTGGGACAAATCCTTCGACTAAATTCCTATCAAATAAATAGCTATTTTCAACTTAATTTTCTACCTTTGTAGCGCACCTCATTCGTGATGTGCGCTTTTTTATTAGTAGCTCAATCGCTATCTGAATCACCACCTCGGAAAAGAACGAGCTATAAAATCCATGTTGGGACCGTGCCTATAGGTGCGGACTTTCCCATAATGGATTATGGCTTGTGGTGAGCCAAGATAGCGTATGGCGAAAGTCTGCGCTTTTTTATTTACGCATACTTTCCCCTTTCTGATTCGGCAATATTGCACAAAACCATAAAAAACAAACAATCATGTACGAATTTATTTCTTTTATTATCATCGTATTTGCAATACTACAAATCATCCTGTTTTTCAAAATTTGGGGTGCGACAAACAACATCCAACGTATCAAAAACAAATTATTCGGTGATTACTTTTACTATCCACATCGCCAATCTACATTACATATGTATTTATCTTCAGGGAAAGAAGCGGCATTGGAATATTTGAATAAACTTATGGCAGACATGGCTATTCATACATTATCTATTTCAACCAAGGGAGAAAGCCAATTTAAAGAAATATGGCAGAATAATCTAAAAAGAATGGAGCCAATATACAACGAGTTGGGAGAACAAATCCCCGATAAATTTAAAAATCTCTCCTACGGAAATATTCAACGTTGGGGAACAGTTCGATAACAATAAAAGATTTGCAGGCATAGATGTGTTCCACATTCCTTAACAAATGCATATTTAGGCAGTTTTTAAAGAAGAGTTTTTCTTCCTTGACAATCTGCGGAGATTAAGGTTTCTCAATTGAAAGTAGTGCCGACTTTTTGTCAAGACCTCCGGCGTAGCCAACCAAACGTCCGTCACTACCGACTACGCGGTGACACGGGATGATGATACTGACCGGATTGCGCCCTATCGCACCGCCTACGGCTTGTGCCGACATTTTTACAATACCCATTCGATGTGCGACTTCGACGGCTATCTCTTTGTAGGTAGTCGTCGCACCATATGGAATCTTCTGTAATATCTCCCACACCATCATACGAAACGGTGTGTCATTCAGCCGAATTGGGGGCGTAAAATCAGGTTTCCCACCACTGAAATATATATCGAGCCATCGACGAGTCTGTCCAAACAACTCCAAATCGTCACACTCCTCGCTATCGGCAGAAAGCGTATCGGCATAATATTGCTGACCGTCAAACCACAAGCCGGTAAGATTCTCGCCATCGCTTGCAAGCGTAATATCACCGATAAACGAACGATATTTGCAATAAAAATTCTTCATATCGGTAAAGATACAAAAAAAGCACTGCCCGACAATTGTCAAGCAGTGCATTATCCTACTATTAATTATGGCTGAAGAAAACTATCCGCTACTTTTGGCAAGTCTGAGTGCTGAATGCAACAAGCATCCAAACCATCTTCTCTTGCTCTTTCAAGTATCCGGTGAGCATATCGGCAGTCACAACATCGCCTGCATCATCTGCAACTTCGATGAGTTTACGCTCTTCGTCGATAAGATGACCGATGGTTTCGAGGATATTTTCCACCGCTGCATCACCGCAAGTAATACCTGACACTTCTTTCACTTTGGCAATCTTAAGATATTCACTAAATTTATTTTCGGGCGAACCGCCAAGCATCAATATTCTTTCCGCGAGTTCATCAACCTTGTCGGCAACATCGTCGTACATACTTTCAAACTTTTCGTGTAGTACGAAGAATCCGCGTCCTTTGATATCCCAATGCATACCGCGAAGGTTTGTGTAATATACTTGGAAGTCGGCAAGAAGTTGTGAAAGACCGGCTACTACGTTAGCTGCGTTATTTACGTTCAAGTGCAAAAAATTCATTGTTTTCATAATCTATTGTTTTTATCGAGTTAATAATTTTCGTTTGTTTGATGCAAAGTTATATTGAAAAATCACTCATGTCAAACAGATAATTTCTATCTTTGTATCGATAAAATCTATATTCATCCGTCAAACCCGCTATTGACCATGACTTTGCAACAGTTTGAATATATCATCGCAGTCGACCGCTTCCGCCATTTCTCCAAAGCGGCGGAATATTGCCGTGTGACACAGCCGACTTTGAGTGCCATGATTCAAAAACTTGAAGAAGAACTCAACACCCGCATTTTCGACCGCAGTCAGCAGCCGGTGAGTCCCACGCCCGTTGGCGTTCTGCTTATAAAACAAGCTCGCGAGATATTGGTTCAAACCGGAAGGATGAAAGAAATAGTAGCCGAAGAGAAACAATCGTGTGAGGGAACATTCCGTTTAGGCATCCTGCCCACCATTGCTCCATATCTGCTCCCTCGATTTTTCCAAAACCTCACCCGTAAGTATCCTAAACTCGACATTAGAGTTGCCGAGATGAAAACGCCACACATAAAGCAGGCTCTACTCACGGGAGAAATCGATGCCGGCATTCTCGCCCTCCTCGACGGCATGGACGACTATAATGTCACCAATCTATATTATGAGCAATTCTATGCTTATGTATCGCGCGAAAGCCGACTATTTGAAAGCAAGGTAATACGTACCTCCGAACTTGCTCACGAACAATTGTGGATGCTCGATGAAGGGCACTGCTTCCGCGACCAAATGGTCAAGTTCTGTCAACTAAAATCGGCGCAGATGAGTCAACTCACCTACAATCTCGGCAGCATGGAAACATTTATGCGCATGGTGGAGAGCGGCAACGGCATCACATTTGTACCCGGACTTGCCGTCTCGCAACTTAGCGACTCGCAGCGCGAACTTGTACGTCCGTTTGCCATACCGACACCCATGCGACAGATTGTCGTACTCACCAACCGCAATTTCATACGCCACGCCGTACTCCAAGCCATCACCGACGAAATCCGCTCATCGGTTCCAAAGGAAATGCACTCGCTCACATCTTCGCAAATCGCAATATAATCACTATCAATCAACACATTAGACAACAATATAGGTTGCATCTATAAGGCGATAAATTCTTTCAATCGGGAATTTTTCGCTGTCGGTTGTTATTACTATACCTTTGCATCAGCAAAACGAAATTATTAACAACTAAAAACAATAAAATTATGCAACCGATTATCAATTCCCAACTTCCCGAGTTCAAAGTTCAAGCATTCCACAACGGAAGTTTCAAGACCGTCACCAACCAAGATGTACTTGGCAAATGGGCTGTGTTCTTCTTCTATCCCGCCGATTTCACTTTCGTATGCCCTACCGAACTTGTGGATATTGCCGAAAAATACGACCAACTTCAGGCAATGGGAGTAGAAGTATATTCAGTGAGCACGGATTCTCACTTCGTCCATAAGGCTTGGCACGATGCATCCGACTCAATCCGTAAAATCAAATACCCGATGCTTGCCGACCCCACCGGTGTTCTCAGCCGCGCATTCGGCGTGATGATTGAAGAGGATGGCATGGCATATCGTGGCACATTCCTCATCAACCCGGAAGGACTTATCAAAGTAGCAGAAATACACGACAACAATATCGGACGTAATGCCGACGAACTTCTCCGCAAGATTGAAGCTGCTCAATTTGTAGCTACTCACGACGGCGAAGTATGCCCTGCCAAGTGGAAGAAGGGTGAAGCAACCCTCAAACCCAGCATCGACCTCGTTGGCAAAATCTAATAGTATCTCACCCCGAAAAGGCGACAGTAGTCGCCTTTTCATTCTCTGTATTTAAATTTTCACCTTACCACTCGAATAAAATGCTCGATCAAAATATTCTCGACCAACTTAAAGGCATATTCGCCTCATTGGATGCCTCTTACATCTTACGCGCCACCATCGACCCTAACCGCGAAGAGGCACAAGAACTCATATCGTTTCTAAGCGACTTTGCTTCAACATCGGAACACATAGACTATGAGTCATTGCAGGTCGATGATAATTCGCTATGCTTTTCCATTTTAAAAGATGGCAATCCAACCGGCATTTCATTCTGTGGAATCCCCGGAGGGCATGAATTTACATCGCTGTTACTCGCGATACTCAATGCCGACGGAAAAGGCAAAAATCTCCCTGATGAAGCTCTGCGTCGACGCATCTCGTTACTGCACGGCGACATCAATTTGCGTACATTCATTTCCCTTTCTTGCACCAACTGTCCCGACGTGGTGCAAGCACTCAACATCATTGCACTGCTCAATCCGACCATCACCCATGAGATGGTAGACGGAGCACTATTCCCTGATGAAGCCGAGCAACTCCATGTACAAGCTGTGCCTTCTGTTTATGCCGGCAACCGCCTTATCCATGTGGGTAGAGGAACTCTTGGCGACCTCATAACCAAACTCGAAGATACATTCGGCTCAATTCCGTCCGACAATCATGAAGCCATCAATCATGATTACGATTTGATTGTGGTGGGAGGAGGGCCGGCTGGGGCTTCGGCGGCCATCTATTCTGCCCGTAAAGGTCTCCGCGTTGCCGTAGTTGCAGAACGAATCGGCGGACAGGTACGCGATACTGTAGATATTGAAAATGTAATATCCGTGCCACACACTACCGGAGCGGAGCTTGCCGATGCACTGCGCACCCACATGAGCCGTTACCCAATCGACATCTATGAAAACCGTAAAATTGATCGCGCGGAACTTATCGGCGAGGAAAAACGAATCACGGTAATCGGTGGAGAATCTTTCTCTGCTCCCGCCGTCATCATTGCAACCGGTGCGGGATGGCGACGTCTCAATATAGAGGGAGAAGCCGATTATATCGGACACGGAGTGGCATTCTGTCCTCATTGCGACGGACCATTCTATGCTGGCAAAGATGTGGCGGTAATCGGTGGCGGTAATTCCGGTATCGAAGCTGCAATCGATCTTGCAGGTATCTGTCGACATGTCACCGTTTACGAATATGCCGATACTCTTCGAGCCGATACCGTTTTGCAAGAAAAAGCCCGCAGTCTTCCGAATGTGGAAATCTACACATCGGCTCAAACCACCGAAGTAATCGGAAACGGTCATAAAGTCACCGCTATCTGCGTTCGTGACCGTATCACCGGCGCTGAAACAGTCACACCTCTCGACGGAATTTTCGTGCAAATCGGACTTGCAGCCAATTCATCTCCATTCCGCGACCAGCTCCAAACATCGCCCATCGGTGAGATTATTATCGATTCCACTTGTCGCACCAATATTGCGGGAGTATATGCAGCCGGCGACGTTTCATCCGTGCCCTACAAGCAGATTGTCATTGCCATGGGCGAAGGTGCCAAGGCCGCCCTCTCGGCTTTCGACGACCGTATTCGCCGATGAGCTACAACCATCGTTTAAAAAGACGAATATACACGACTTTCACTCCTTGAGTCAGAATGCAGTAGGCTGATAAAATTCCGACAAGCCATGGGAAATAAGACAATGGAAGCGGAGTCAAGCCAATCGAAGCTCCAAACGGGATGAACGGAATACAGATGCCGACAAACATGATAGTAAACGTCATCAACAGAACCGGCCATGAAGCTGTGCTTTGAACGAAAGGCACCTTTCGTGTACGAATAATATGCACTATCAACGTTTGCGAAAGCAATCCCTCCACAAACCATCCGGACTGGAACAGCGACTGCATTTCGACACTTTGGCAATTGAAAATCCACCACATCACGAGATAAGTCAAGATATCGAAAATCGAACTTATCGGACCTATCCATATCATAAACCGGCTAAGATCGGAAGAATCCCAGACACGCGGTTTGCGAATATATTCGGCATCCATTCGATCAAACGGAATCGTGGTTTGAGAGATGTCGTAGAGAAGATTTTGGATTAATATATGAATCGGCATCATTGGCAAGAACGGTAAAAATGCACTCGCCGCCAATACGCTGAACATATTGCCGAAATTGGAACTTGCCGTCATCTTCACATACTTGATGATATTTCCAAACGTTTTTCGCCCTTCGATTACACCGTTTTCAAGTACCATCAAGTCTTTTTCAAGAAGAATAATATCGGCACTCTCCTTTGCGATATCCACAGCCGAGTCTACTGAAATACCAATGTCCGACTCTCTCAATGCCGCAGCATCATTAATGCCGTCGCCAAGGAATCCCACCGTATTATTGCAACTACGCAGAAGTCTGATTATTTCCACTTTCTGCATTGGAGTCAGTTTGGAAAATATATTGCCTTTAATCACGGCCTCCATTTTTTCCGACTCATTCATATTAGCCAACTCCGCTCCGGTAACAGCCATCGATGTATCTATGCCGACTTGGCGCGATATGGTCTTCACTACTGCATCATTATCTCCGGAAAGCACTTTGACCTCCACACCATGCTCTCGTAGTCGGCAGATTGCTTGTGCCGCCGACTCTTTAGGAGGATCAAGAAACGCCAAGTACCCAAGAAGCACCATATCTTGCTCATCTTCTACTGCGAAATTGTTTTCCTTGCTAAGAAAAGTCTTATGAGCCAACGCCAATACGCGCATACCTTGATTGTTCATCTCGGTCACAAATCGTCGCGCATTCTCACGGATATTTTTTGACAGACATATCACCTCTCCTCCGATTTCAGCATACGAACAGATACCCAACATCTCCTCAACAGCTCCTTTGGTGATAATCTGTCGTTTCCCATTATTATCCTCCACCACAACCGACATACGTCGACGAGTGAAATCAAACGGTATTTCATCTACTTTACGATAGGAGTCGCATAATGATTCAAGTCCGAGTTCCTTTACATGAGAAAGAATAGCTCTGTCCATCAGATTTTTCAATCCGGTCTGGAAATAGCTGTTAAAATAAGCATGACGCAAAATCCGATTTTCTTTATCTTCAGAACCATCAGCATTTACATGTCGTTCAAGTACAATATTATCTTGCGTTAAAGTTCCGGTCTTATCGGTGCACAGAATATTCATGGCTCCGAAATTTTGAATCGCATTCAAGTCCTTCACTATCGTTTTCTTCCGCGACATTACCATAGCTCCTTTCGACAAATTGGCAGTCACTATCATGGGCAACATTTCAGGAGTAAGTCCGACAGCCACGGAAATCGCAAAAATAAAAGCATCCATCCAGTCCCCTTTGGTTATTCCGTTTACAAGAAACACAATAGGGACCATCACAAGCATAAAGCGAATAAGCAGCAGACTGACTTTCGTAACTCCGCGGTCAAATGCAGTTGCGGCACGATGGCTGACAATGCTTTTGGCAATAGTACCAAGATACGTATTGTTTCCCGTGCCAAACACGATTCCCTTTGCCGAACCACTCACCACATTTGAGCCCATAAAACACACGTTGGTTATATCTGCCACATTTTCGTTTTTTTCTTTATTCAATTCAGCAGTTTTCTCTATCGAATCTGATTCTCCTGTCAGACTCGACTGGCTGACAAACAAGTCTTTAGATTCGACGATGCGCAAATCTGCCGGAATCATATCGCCGGCAGCAAGCATTACTACATCTCCGGGAACCAACTCCTCTATAGCCATCTCAGTGTCCGGCATCCCCACACGCTTTACATAGCAGGTATTCGTCACCATTTTTTGCAATGCCTCGCTCGACCGATTTGCTTTCCACTCTTGATAGAAACGTAATATCGTGCTCAACACAATCATTACCGTAACTATTACTATTGATGTCCAATCTTGAGAATCGGGGGTTGCCATCATTATATCCATGACAAACGAAATAACCACCAATGCAGTCAATACACCGACAAACGGATTAATAAATGCCTTGGCAAACATGATAAGCGGCTTTTTTCGCTTCTCATGCACAATCTCATTTTTTCCGTAAAGCGATTGACGCTTTTCCACCTCTTCCGCATTCAATCCCACCGAAGTAGTCCCGAAATATTCATACACCGATTCAAGAGATTGCTTTGCCGCGCCGAATACCATCTCGGTATTATACGCTGACTGTTCGTTGCTTTTTTTCTTCCACATGCTGCTTTTCGTTTACTGGTTTACTTTTTCACGCAGCAAAAGTAGAAATCTTTTTCCCGGCAGACAGTTAGAAAATCATTAGAATGGTATTAGAAAACTATTAGAATTACTATATATGAGGCAGTTCCACCACGAAAGAGGTGCCTTTACCTCGCTCGGAATACACTGCAATATTACCACCGTGTAAGCTGATAATCTTATGCGATAATGTCATTCCGATACCATGCCCCTCCACCTTCTTCTCATCCTCTCCGCGATAAAACAGATTAAACAGATTTTGCTTGTCGATTTCCGACATTCCGAAACCATTGTCAGATAGACGGACTATCGCCGATTTATCCCAAAAAGAAATCTGAACAATCGACGTGTGATTGGCTGAATATTTACAATTATTTTCTATCAGATTACCGAATGCGATATTCAATAGATACGGATTGCCTATCGTAGTAATCAACCGATCATCATCAGCCTCCTCCTGACCGAAAAGCAACTCTATGCTATATTCCTGATGTGCCCGCAATATCAGTTCTCTCACATCGAGCAACAATTCATCAAGACGAATCTCCCGCATGGATATTTCCTCTTTACGAGAATCTGCCTTGGCAAGATTAAGCAATCCATCGATCAGACGTGCCATTCGTTTCACATCATATTGCATATTCTGCATCACCGTGCGGTATTGCTCCGGAGTTCTTTCTTTTTGCAACGATACATCAAGTTCGGCCGTCAGAGCAGCCAACGGAGTGCGCAATTCGTGAGACACATTGCTGACAAACATCTTCTGCGAATTAAACGAACACTCCAACCTATCAAGCAATGCATTAAACGTGACACTCAATTCGCCCAATTCATCATTTTCATTCTTCACCGGAAGTCGCCTGTCAATCTCCGATGCTGTAATAGTCTCCGCCTCGGCTACGATATTGCGTATCGGGCGCAATGACACACGAGCCAAAACATACCCGGCTACAAACAGCAACGCCACACCGATAACAAACATCACGACCAATGTTTTCAACAATCCGGTCAAATTGTCGTAACCATAGCCATCGTAAGCAGCCGCAGTGACAATATAGTCTACTCCATCATAAGAATGAACCATCCCGACAGCCTGATACTCCCCGATATAAAATTTTATTTCACGCTTCTGCAAAATATCATTTATCATTTCGGGTGTCTCCTTGACAATGTCATTCTGTACCGCATCATGATAAAGCATTTGGAAATCTGTTGTGTAAACAGCCACCTCCACTTCATCAATAAACTCCTTATTGTTCAGATAGACCGACTGCATAGCCTTTGCATCCACCTTGTTTTCAAGAAACAGATGAGCCTTGGTAATTCCCTCACTTCTCAAATCCCTAAAAAAAGTCCTATCGCGCGTCTGTTCACTGACAATATATACCAATACCATACACAGCAAAAAAATTGCTGCCGTAATACCCGTATTTTTCAGAGTCAATGCAGTCCTTATCTTCATATCTTATCAGTCAAGATGAAACCCACACCCGGCTTGGTGTGAATCAGTTTTGTATCGAAATCCCTATCTATCTTCTTTCGCAAATAATTGATATATACATCAATGAAATTAGTCCCGGTATCGAAATGGGTGTTCCACACCTTTTCGGCAATCTCCACGCGGGAAATAACACGCCCGGCATTTTCCATCATATATACAAGCAAATTGTATTCTTTCGGCGACAATTTGATATTAACACCGGCACGAGTCACCTCTTGACGTTCAAGATCGGCTGACAAGTCAGCATATTCAATATGCGTCACACGAGAGCTTTCGCTTATCGCTTGTCGCTTCATCAACACTTTCACCCTTGCCACCAATTCTCTGAAGTCAAACGGCTTTACCATATAATCATCGGCACCAACATCAAATCCCTCCAACTTATCATCAGCCGTTCCTAAAGCTGTAAGCATCAAAATAGGGATTCGCTCATCAGTCTTACGGATTTCTTTGCATAACTCAAACCCGCTTATATTAGGCAAAATAACATCGGAAATAACCAAATGAAAAGCATTCGACCGGAAAAGACGCAACCCCATGGCTCCGTCATAAGCCACCATAACCTGATAGCCATTCTCCTCCAGACCGATTTTCAATAAATCAGCCACGCGCTTCTCATCCTCTACCACCAATATTCTCTGCATGGTTCTTAATCTTATTATGTGACGATGTTATATAGTATATCAACAAAAATACTAAATAATAACACCACACCGACTGTGCATTCCTGACATTAACAAATCTTCACATAGCCTAAACTACTAATTTTCTTTCTTATCTCTAAATATTCAGATTAAACCAACTAAAGTTTCCATATAGATTTACTATATTTATACATTCTAATTTTAATAGAGACAAATTTACATAGTATTAAAGGCTATTAACACCACTTAAGCATGGACATTGATTATAAAACATTCAGCAAATGCGGTCCACGCCCGCGAAATGAAGATTATTTAAAAGTCATCCAATGGTCCCAATCACACCGATTTTTAGCCGTTTTATGCGATGGTATGGGTGGACATCAATCAGGCGATATTGCAGCCAAACTAGTTTGCGAACACATATGCACATATTGGCAATACAACCTATCACAGACCGATTCTCCTGCAAAAGCAAACTCGGCATGCAAAGAAACAATGATTGCATTCAATGCAAAATCACGCATTGAAATGGGGACAACGATGGCAATGGCAAGCATTAAAGACAACACCATATTGCTGGCACATTGTGGCGATAGTCGTATATATCATATCCGAAGCGGAAAGATTATATATCGCTCGGTCGACCATGTCGCACTGACCAATAACAGATGCCCTATTATAACACGAGCATTCTTCACTGGTCGAAACTGCTACACACCTGATGTTCACGAAGATAACATCCAACCCGGAGATAGGATATTTATATGTAGCGACGGCGTATATGGAAACGGGAAATGGTCGGACTTGGAAGACTGCCTTATCAGTGAAAACTGTAATATAAAACATATCGAGCAAATAGCATCTACCCATCCACACGACAACCATTCCGGAATACTGATAACAATAACCTGATTTTTCTGCTGATTTTCCACAACATATTATTGCCTAATATAAAAGTTATATGTTATTTTGCATGGGTCATGTGAACATGTGCATAATAATTCAACCGTTATGTCAGTTGAGCATCTTTATATCATCGGCAACGGCTTTGACCGTTATCATGGAGCGAAATCATCTTATTGGGATTTTCGTGGATACCTATTACGCCGTGATGAATGGAGCGCAAAATTTTTTGAACTGTTCTTTGGTCCAAGATCATTAACAAATAATTTTAAAAATCCGATTGATTTTGAACTATCATTAAATTTTGGTAAAAACATTCCATATCCTAAAAACACATGGGCTACAAAATGTCTGTGGAGCGACTTTGAGCGATATTTGAGTGAGTTGGACAGAGAAAAAGTATATGATTTTCTTGACAGCCGGCTACCACTTGTAGATCAAGATAACGAAAATTTCAGTTATGCCGATTATTATGCGCCTATTGATTTCATCAACACTACAGTAAGAAGTTGCACATTCGAAATGCAATATCATTTTCACCGGTGGATCAATACTCTGCAATACAGCAAAGGCTTCAAGCGAAACATGATATTACTCGACCCTAATGCATCATTTCTCAATTTTAATTATACACTCTTTCTTGAAGAACACTATAACATACCACACGAAAATATTTGCTACATTCATGGCAACCGCCGACAACCATTCGGCTCACTGATTCTCGGCCATAGAGAAGTAGATGCAGATATTGCATTTAAACGATGGTATCATAAACATGAAAAGCGTAAACGCTATCTCCAAAATCTAAAAGATAAAAAAGGACGTTATTTTGCCAACGACAAATTGGTTTATCTCGCTTATTTCCATGACGATAGCAAACAAGGAATGGGCAACTATCGCTTGACAACGCGATATTACGCCATCTCCGACGCAACTAATAATATCGAAGAATACTTCAAGCATAACATAAAGCAGTGCGATGAAATTATTAACCGACATCAACGATTTTTCGAGTCTCTAAAAGAAGTGAAACTAATTACAGTTTTAGGACACTCGCTAAGCGATGTCGACCTGCCATATTTTCAAGAAATACTACAACATATCAAGCATCCCAAAAGTGTCAGATGGCAATTTACACACCATTCAGATAAAGATATTGTTAATATAAATCGATATTGTAAAATACTGAATATACAGTCTGAGAACAACGCCCGATCGCTATATAAAATCTCAGACTTCAAAGCAGATTGGGCCGGCATCCATTCGCACAATAATGCGACCAGTTAACCTCACGGTTCTATTGTATGGATGTCAAAAACAGTGCTTCGATAGCACAAATTGAAAACCAATGGTGCGAGTAGGTTTATATTCGAACGTTCCATGTCAATGGTTATGAGGGAGGACACAAGATCCTCCCTCTTTTCAATTCTGATTTTATTCTTAATTTTCACTTCCTTACCCGGCCAAAAACAAGAAAGCCCCGACTCATTGCTGAATCGGGGCTTCTTCTGATAAGGGGCGGTGACCTACTCTCCCACTTTCGCAGTAC
>JBGUUQ010000007.1:0-1832 GCA_045133615.1 Muribaculaceae bacterium
GACGTTTCCGAGGCAAAAGCATATGCCCAAATGGCGAAGGAATACAACAGACAAGCCCGACAATGGGCGAAGGATTACGGCTATAAAGGCGATTTGTGGAAAGCTCCGTCACTCGGTGATATCGCCCGGGACCGTGGGGCGGCTAGTCGTTTCGGCGGTGTGCAAAATCTTTTCCAGTATATGCAAGAGGACATCGCGGCCCGACTGGCTGATAAGCCTAAACTGGCATTAAAGGAAAAGGCCGAGCAATACGCCGCAAACCTCATACAGGCATTACGCAACAACCCGGAAAGCGCGTTTCCCGAAAGTGATGTATCAAAGGCCATAAAGAAATTAGAAAAAAGGTCCGCAAAATGGATTATGCGTAAATCAGGCGGGGAAAGCCTGGACGTTTATTATTCTGGTGAGATAGGTGCCCGAGGGACAGTCATTCAGAATATTTTGGAGTGGTAACAATGGCGGAGCTAGTCGGGGATTTTGAGACAATCAAGCGTGGGGATGAAATGGCCGTTTGGCTGTTCGACCTCTGCGACATATACACGCTGGAGCACAAAACGTTCACCAGCATCGACGAGGGGCTGTCGTCCATCACGGAGGACACAACCCTCTATTTTCACAACCTCAAATTTGACGGCTCTTACATCCTCGACTATCTCCTCCGCTCCGGTTATCAATGGGTTGCGGAATCTCGTTTTGTGAAACTGCCAAAGACTATGAACTTTTTGATTACCGATTCGGGAATATGGTTTACAGGAAAGATCATAACCGAAACAGGCGTAAAAATCAAATTCCGGGATTCCTTTAAAAAAATCCCTTTGTCGGTTAAAGTCATCGCCCAGTCTTATAAACTGCCGATTTTAAAGGGTGAGATAGACTATACCATGCCCCGGCCCGAGGGCTATATCCCAAACGAGACGGAATTAGCATACATCCATAATGACACCGAGATTGTAGCCCGGGCCTTGAAAATCCATTTTGACCAAGGGTTGACCGAACTCACGGCACCTGCGGATGCGTTCAAAATGCTAAAAAAGACTGTCTGCGATAACTTCCGGAAACTGGGTATCATGTATATGCGGGACCATGACGAAGTTGAGGCGTTCTGCCGCCGGGCCTACTGCGGCGGTATCTCATGGGTGAACCCGGATATTCAAGAGCAGGAAGTAGGGGCCGGGGTTGTATACGATGTGAATAGTTTATATCCCTCGGTCATGGATCGTTACCCGTATCCGGTATATTATCCGACGAAAATGCACGATTTTTCAGAAATCGGCGGGTATTTATGGATTGCGTCCTTTACGTTTCGTGGTCAGAAATTGAACGGTAAACTCCCGACGTTGAGAGCAAATAATCAATGGGTCGAGGACAGTTATGACGGCATTATTACTATAACCTCAATCGACTATGAGACGATCATAGAAAACTATAGGATAGATGATTTAACATTCATCGAGGGTTACCGCTGGGCACACTCAGACGATTTACTGTTTCATGATTTCGTTAAATACTGGGGAGACAGGAAACAGCAGGACACCGGAGGTCTCCGTCAGGTTGACAAGTTGATGCTTAATTCCAGTTATGGAAAATTCGGCCTCAACCCGGACCGGTGCCGAAAGCAGGCCGTTTATGATGCTGAAAATAAAATCGTCAAGTATCCGACCATGAAAGACGAAAGCGGAGACAAAAAGATTGAGCATGATAAATGTAATAACGTTGCAATTGCGGCATTTGTGACAGCATACGCCAGGCGGGAATTAAACCGGGGCGTTAACGCCTCTACCGGATTCTGCTATTGTGATACTGATTCTGTACACCTCGCGACCTATAAAGAC
>JBGUUQ010000008.1:0-5826 GCA_045133615.1 Muribaculaceae bacterium
TGGAAGAAGGACCCCACCCCCACCGATACACCCTCCAAGACAATCTTGGGGTTTTGAAAGCCCGCGACAACCCCCACAAAACCAACCGACCACCCCCCCCGGCGCGGGTGCTCTTGTGTTTTGTGTCGCTTTGCTCGTTTTAGCTTAAAAGCGAATTTGAGATGGTTATTTGGTATTCTTTTTCTTTTCAAGTTGACGTTCG
Source organism: Muribaculaceae bacterium (assembly GCA_045133615.1). Lineage (GTDB taxonomy): Bacteria > Bacteroidota > Bacteroidia > Bacteroidales > Muribaculaceae > M3. Next base: position 203 of record JBGUUQ010000008.1, read on the forward strand.
ATAGCCTCAAGGCATAGATCGATTGCTTCTTCAAACGAATCGGCGATCTTGGAGGCAAAGAGGTCTTCGTGTTGCGGAGTGGTTACCTTCACCGATGCTTCTTTGTTCATTGCTGTCTCAGGCTTTACAACCTTTAGGGTTACATCGACATCGGATATGCTGGTGTTGTGGCGTGCAAGACGTTCTGCTTTCTTGTTGATAAAACTTGTAAGCTTTTCAGCGATGTCGAAATGGATTGCTTGAATTCTAACTTCCATAATAGCCTCCTTTTTTTAGTGCACGTGGGTGTGCGAGTTCATAATTTTGTTTTAATTCACGATATGTAATATGGGTGTACAGTTGCGTTGTGGCAAGCGACTGGTGACCCAAGATTTGTTGTACTGCTGTAAGGTCGGCACCATTGTTGAGCATATCGGTGGCCATCGAGTGGCGTAGCACGTGCGGACTGAGACGTGTCGCATGAGCCTTCCCGGCAAAAGCCGTATGCACGGCATCGTATGCGATTTTGCCATATATCGGTTCCCCCGACGGACGGACGAAAAACGCATCGGTCGTTCCGCCGGTTAACTCGTCGCGTAGTGAGCGGTATTTCGTAATCATCTCTTTGAGTTCATTTCCGAATGGGATTATTCGCTCTTTATTACGCTTTCCGAGCACTTTTAGTTCACCGATCGACGTGTCCACATTCTTGTCTTGCAGTCCCACAAGTTCGGCACAGCGGATTCCCGTAGTGTAAAACATCACCACGATAAGTTTGTCGCGCAATTCGGTGAAATTATCTTCATCAAAACTCTCATCGATTACCTGTGCCGTCTCTCCGGCGCGGATAAATACCGGAAGAGGCTTGTCAGCCTTAGCCAGCGTGATGTCGGCTGCCGGATTGTTCTTCACTCCGTGATAGCGCATCAGGTAGCGATAAAATGCACGGAGCGATTGCACTTTGCGACGTATCGTGCGGGGACTGTGTCCCGTTGAGGCAAGATGAGATACCCATACGCGGATGTCCGACATTGTTACATCTGTCGGGCTGAATCGGTCCGGATGCCCGCCGGTTGAAAATTCACGCCATTGTTCAAGGTCTTTACTATATGACAAAACGGTGTGTGCCGAATAATTCAGCTCACACCGTATATATGTCAAAAAAGAATTGATTAGCATAAATTCTCTCACCGAATCTGATTCGGCTTCCTTAGCTACGAATTTATGCTTTTTCTTTTATTTTTCCAAATAAATCGAAAGAAAAATTGCGATTATTCTTCTACGCTGCGGAGTTTTTGAACGTAGACTGCCTTCATCATCTTTTTGCGATTGGCTACTGAGGGTTTCTCAAATGCCTGACGTGAACGGAGTTCCTTTACGATTCCGGTCTTTTCAAATTTTCTCTTGAACTTCTTTAAAGCTTTTTCGATGTTTTCGCCTTCTTTTACTTGTACGATAATCATATTTTTATGTTTGTTTTTAATGTTTTCGTTTTTACATTTTGCGGGGCAAAATTACACATACTTTTTTAATCCTCAAAACTTTTTCGTCTCATTTTTATTGCAATACCTAAAGTTTTTCATTTCCACGCAGTATATGCCGCTAAAAAAAGGAAACCTCCGGGAGGGTCGGCCGGAGGTTTCCTGAATCTTTATTTTATTCGTGAATCTTAGAGATTGATGCGGAAGCCCACTTGGAGAAGACCTTGCGCACCGAAGCCGAGTTCGCCGAAGAGGGTAAACTCACGGCTCAAGTCCACTTGTGCTCCAATAGGTGATGCTTGGAATGCGAAATAGGTGCAGTTGTAAGCATCGTCCCATTTGGGCATCATGTGTGAGATAAGCGCACCGATTCCCAAGTGGCCGTAAAGAGTCACTGTACGGTTTTGGAAATACTCGTAGCGACCGTTCATCATGATGGCATGATAAGCGATGCTTGAGTGGTTTTCGCCACCCTTGGTGTTGCAGCTTGAGAACGTGTACGACGGACCAATCCAGAATTTCGGAGCTACTTTGAAGTTTACTCCGGCGTTGACTGCGCCCCAAGCATTGTTGACACTATGCCAACCGTCGTGATTATCACAGGCGTCCATTTGTGTGTATCCACCGTAGCTTACGGTGATGTCTGTCGTTTGTGCGGTCGCTGCTGAGGCTATCCCAACCAACGCAACGAGTGCAATGAGATACTTTTTCATAAATTGTAGTTTTTAATTCAAATAAAAATTGTTTTTATTAAACGCTTTTCGGCAATTACAACAATAATTGCTCTTTATGGTTTTGACCCTCATAGTATTTTGCAACAAAAAAGCGAAACGCTATCGCGACTTTTGCCGCGATAGCGTGTATGATGTCTTTATTTCTCTCCGAGGTCGACGATTTCGGAGTCGTTATACCATTTTGAGTACATGAGATAGTTACGGGCTATCTTCTGGTTGATTTCGCGGCTTTGCTCCGGGTCCACCATCTTGATGAATTTGGCAGGTGCGCCGCCCCACAATTCGTTGGGACCGATTTTTGTGCGCGACAGCACTACGCTTCCCGCTGCCACAAGGGCTCCTTCGCCCACTTCGGCATCGTCCATCACCACGGCGCCCATCCCGATAAGAGCGAGATTGTGGATTTTAGCTCCGTGGATAGTCACATTGTGACCGATCGACACGTCATCGCCGATTTCGATAGTCGATTTTTGATATAAAGTGTGAAGCACCGAGCCATCTTGGATGTTGACACGGTTGCCTATGCGGATTGAATTTACATCTCCGCGAAGCACTGTGTTAAACCACACACTGCACTCATCGCCCATCACCACATCGCCTATCACGGTGGCATTGTCGGCGAGGAAACAGTCGCGTCCGATTTGCGGAGTGATACCTCTTAATGTTTTTACAAGAGCCATATTTATATATAATAATGTATATCGGTTATCGTTTTAATGTTTCTGTTTTTGCTGCGAGCCATGCTTGTTCGTCGGCATTAAGTAGTGGCGACAGGCGACGGCGTACTTCGTTGTGGTAATTGTTTACCCAAGCAATCTCTTCGTCAGTCATTATCGACGTGTCAAACAGGTTGAGGTCGAAGGGGAACAATGTGAGCGTCTCAAATTTATTGAAGTTGCCGAATTCCGTCGACATTGCCGGCACGGTCAATACGAGATTTTCGCAACGTATGCCATATTCTCCCGTGCGATACAGCCCCGGTTCGTTCGATGTGATCATGCCGGGTGTCATCAATGCCGGATTTTCATTCAGACGAATGTTCTGCGGACCTTCATGCACATTCAAGAAATGTCCCACGCCATGACCGGTGCCATGCAGATAGCTCAATCCTTCTTTCCAAAGGAATTGGCGAGCCAAAGCATCGAGTTGCGCACCGCGTGTGTCTGCTGGAAATACAGCCGTACCCAATGCGATATGACCTTTCATCACAAGAGTGAAGTCTCTGCGTTGTTGCGGAGTGGTGTTGCCGAGAGAGATAGTGCGGGTTATGTCCGTTGTCCCGTCGAAATACTGCGCTCCGGAGTCGATGAGCAACATCCCTTCCGGCTTGATTTCATAATTGGTCTCCTCAGTTGCCGAGTAGTGCACGATTGCGCCGTGATCTTTGTAGCCGGCGATGGTGTCAAAACTGTCATCGAAATATAGCTCCTGTTGGCTGCGATAGCGTGTCAGTATTTCTGCCACATCCATTTCCGTCGTTTTCGTGCCGTTGGCCAATCGGGTTTCTATTTCGATGAATGAGCGCACTAATGCTGCGCCGTCGCGTTCCATTGCTGCGCGAGTTCCTGCTATCTGCGTATCGTTCTTGATGCCTTTCGGAAGAGCTACTACGGAGCTGCCGAGCACAGCTTTGCTGCCGAGTGCCGGTGTCAGGCTCGCTGCCGTGCAAGCCGAGTTCACCACAATTTTTTTCTCTTCGCCGAGAGACGCTAAAAATTCCTTTACTACCATATTATCGTAAGGCATAACAGCGACACCATTGTCTGAGAGGTAATTGCGTAAAGCATCATCTGCCTTCGTATTATCTATAAATAGGGTAGACCCTTCATCCGACAAGTATAAAAACGCTGTGGCTACAGGATTGAACGCAACGTCATTGCAACGTATGTTCAGCACCCATGCTATTTCATCGAGAGCGGATATGAACGTCGAGTTGCCCCCTTGTTTGCGGGCATTTTCGAGTACACGCGCGATTTTGCTTGCTGTTGCTTCTCCTGCATATTTTTCGTCGTGCACGAATGCCTTGCCCGACGGAAGTGCCGGACGGTCGCTCCATATCTCATCGATTACATCGAAGTCGGTGTTAAGTGCTATCCCATGTTTGTCGAGCGTCCCTTTAAGCGAAGCCTTTCCTGCAATCGATAGTAGCATGCCGTCAGTGCCGACTGTTGCTCCGGCGGGAAGCGTTGTCGACAGATAGTCGCTGATTGATGGCGTATCTGCCAATCCATCTTTCATTAGGATGATGCCGCTCCCTTCGAGCTGTTGGGCTGCTTGAAGAAAATAGCGAGAGTCCGTCCATAGCAACGCCTTGTCGGATGTGACAACGAGTGTCCCGGCCGAACCGGTAAAGCCGCTCAGCCATTGACGCACCTGCCAATGGTCGGCGATATATTCGCTTTGATGGGGGTCTGTGTGGTAGATGATGGCCGCATCGATTGAATGTGCGGTCATCTTTTCGCGAAGAGCGGCGAGGCGCTCGGTTGTCGTTTTAAGCATGGTCATTTATATATTAAAGTTTATATCGCATTTTAGTGAATGCAAACTTACGAAAAAAAATCCGCCTGCCCGCGTTCTATATTGTTAAAACTTCCGATTTTATCGGCATCGGCAGGAGCGTCCGGAATCCTATCCAAAATATTTTTGAAAATTTTTTGCGGAGCTAAAATCAAGAAAATGAGCGAGTGAGACTAAATCGATTAAATTTTTTTGAAAAAATAAAGTCGGAATATTTGGTGGATTCAAAAACTCGCTGTACCTTTGCACTCGCTTGACAACCGATAGCGGTGTCACTAAAAAGCAAAACAAGTTTGATATGCCTCTTTAGCTCAGTTGGCCAGAGCACGTGATTTGTAATCTCGGGGTCGTTGGTTCGAATCCGACAAGAGGCTCTCAAAGGGCGAATACCAGAGTGGCCAAATGGGGCAGACTGTAAATCTGCTGGCTTATGCCTTCGGTGGTTCGAATCCATCTTCGCCCACAATTTGCAATTATGCGGAAGTAGCTCAGTTGATAGAGCATCAGCCTTCCAAGCTGAGGGTCGCGGGTTTGAGCCCCGTCTTCCGCTCCAGTTTTTGACCGCCCATGTAGCTCAGGGGTAGAGCACTTCCTTGGTAAGGAAGAGGTCGCGGGTTCAAATCCCGCCATTGGCTCGAATACTTTTCTTCTCACTGATCAAGTTAATCATTAATCAAAATAATATAGCAAAATTATGGCTAAAGAAAAATTCGAAAGAACCAAACCGCACGTGAATTTCGGTACTATCGGTCACGTGGATCACGGTAAGACTACTCTTAATGCTGCTATCACTAAGGTTTTGGATAAGAAAGGTCTTTCAGAACAGCGTTCATTTGATTCTATCGAAAATGCTCCTGAAGAGTAAGTGCGCGGTATTTCAATCAATACATCTCACGTAGAAAATCAGACTGCA
>JBGUUQ010000009.1:0-2203 GCA_045133615.1 Muribaculaceae bacterium
GTTTTGCCTTGGAATTCGTTGCCCACGGATTCCTTCATTCTAATAAATAAGTAATAAGTGTCGCTACTTTCTCCCGCCGCTAAGCCGTTCACCTTAAACTCGGTAAGCTTCTCGGCATTTGAGAAATCGTCGCCTTCCTTTACGATCCAAAGCTCAAATGCTTTGTCGAACTCATCCATGTCGATTTTATCGTCCTTGCTGACCGAAAGGCGGAAATTCACGGGTATATCTCCCGTATTTTTCACCTGAAAGCCTTGAGTGCGAAAAATCGCGCCCGGCTCAAAGAGAACATTTCCGCTATCGGTCGGCGTACCGGAAGCAGTGATAAAGTCCAAAGCTCTGTTTTGAATCGTAGCTCCCGACGTATCCACGATATCGATCTCGACATCTCCCGAGGTCGTGATGATACCGATCGTACCGTCATTCGGATCGCTCGTGAAGAGAGCAAGCGTCGCTCCCGTGAGGCATACGAGGCAAAGCAGGATGACCAATGCCGTCATAATGAACGCTTGTTTATGTGATTTATAACGGAACATCATTACCTCCTTGCCGTTAGAAATAAATTGTATTTTTTGTTACTTGATAACAACTATGGGCGCATTGTAAGTGTGTACAATAGCTTCAGATACAGCAACATTGTTAGTATCCACACAACTATCAAGTGTGATGGTGATGGCACCACCCGCACGGATTACACGACCAATCTTACAGTTGGTAAAAGAAATGTCACTATAGCTGATAATCCACTGTTTGCCCCAAGGGCCGGATGCACTGGAATCAAGCGTTTCAATGGTACAATCGATCATTGAATAGTTTGCTGATCCGCCCAACTTGATATAACCGAGCTCACCGAATGTACACCCCTCAAAAACAACATTTACAGTATCAAGGGATTGGTCAATATGGAAGCCAGCCTTGAACGTGCAATTTTTAAAAGCAGCATTTCCCTTAACTACACCCTGTGCAGTCATACCAACATTACCATCAAACACAACGTTTTCAAATACGATAGTATTTCCTTCTTGAACATTGAAAGAATTATTACCGGTGATGGTTACATTGGAAATATGAGCATTTTGAATGTTTCCATCAATATCAATAACGGTCTTTTCGCCGCTACCAACGATAACAATGTCATTATTGCCGGACAGCTTAAAATTGCCTGCGGGAACCTCTACAGTCGCACCGGCAGCTGCATTATTGATCAGATTATCGAAGGACGACTGTGGAAAATATACAGTCCATGTTTTATTGGTTGTGTCATAATCTGCTACGTATCCGGCGGGCATCCAAGCAGACGGATCGAAACCGAAGGTACCACCCGTGATGATAACATTAGCCTGATCGTTCTCGGTAAGAATACCTGCGGTATAACCGTTTTTGGTTGAAGCAGTGCCGAAGCTACCACCATTGATGTACAGGGTCGCGCCTGCGCCTACGTAAGCGTATGCGCGCTTCTGGTTCTGAGTCTTGTTGAAGAAGAACTCACCGCCGTTGACCGTTACAACCGTTCCATCGCCAACCGCATAAATAAGATAACGACCAGAGGTGTTCTTAGAATCAACCTCCACGTAACCACTATTCATAGTAACCTGTGCGCCACCCTCGGCTGCGATAGCGCCGTTCGCGGACTTAACGGTAACATCGTTGAGGACAGTGGTGGAGCCTTCGCGACCGATATATGCATATCCATATGCCTGCGTACCTGCGGTACCGGCAGCAACGGTCGTGTCGGTCAGAGTAGCATCGCCATAATTTTCAAAGCCACTGTTGTCTACAGCAATGGTACCACCGACCAGCTCTACTTTGCCGTAGTTAGCAACAGTATCTGTAACCGTCAAATTGCTAAGATCAACCGCACCATTCAAAAACTGTGCAATTGCCTGAGAACCATCAACATCTGCATTCCCCTGTACAGCCTCGACCAAAACATTGATGGCAGTCGTCTTTTCCTGGTATTCATTTCCTGCTGTAACAGGAAGCTCAACAACGATTTCAATATTCTTTTCGTCGGTAATGCTCTTTCCTACTTCAAGTGAGGTCCATTCGGAAGTATAAGACTTGAGTGCAGGATAAGCTACACCATTGATGTAAACGAGGAGCCCCTTCATCAGATCCTCATCACCAGCACACTGAATGATATAGCGGCACTGAATAGATACATCACTGTTGTTGGCACCGTTAATACCAAACGAAATCTTAT
>JBGUUQ010000010.1:0-56492 GCA_045133615.1 Muribaculaceae bacterium
TGTGCTCGAAGCGGGACTCGAACCCGCACAGCCGCAATGGCCAAAGGATTTTAAGTCCTTCGTGTCTACCATTCCACCATTCGAGCAGCCTTGGATGGTAAAAACCGCGACAAAGATAGCGGATTGTTTCGGATTACGCAAGTATCGGGACGTTTTTCGCTTTGATTTTAGTGCGAAATAGTGTATCCTCCCAAAGAATTTGGGGTGACGGTGTATTGTTGCAATCCGTACTTTCGCTCAGCAGCTTCTCCCGATAACGGATAGCCGCCAAGCTCATAAATGTCGTAGGTGCTTCCGCATTTCGGGCATTTTGCCACAAGGTTTTCTTTGTCGACAGTGATGCGAACATCGTTTTTTCGCTCTACAGGACATGCAAGGTCAAAAGCTACCGGGGTGTTGTTTAAGTCGCTCACGAGCAATATTCCGCCGAAACCGGTATATGACAGACTGGTATAAGGAAAATCTGCCGGAATGCCTTTACTTTTGATAAATGTACGATAATCTGGGGCTGCAGCTACTCCGTAGGTATTCCATATGCCGACGTTGCTGAATTCGATATGTACGGCTGATGGCGGAATACGTTCATCGTCGATTGATTCGCATGCCGATAGTCCGATAATAGCAATGAGAGAGAAAAGAATGCAGCGTTTCATGCGATTATCGATTAAGCAGTTTTCGGAATGCTTCGTGGTATGTGTCGAAGTTAAATTGCGAATATGTGCGGTCGTATAGGGCACGAATACGGTCGTTGCAAAGGTTTCCGATAGAGCCTTCGTGAGTGTGGCTTACGGATTCCGGAGCTGTAAATTCGCCACGTTCGATGGCTAATCCCACTTGTTTATATGCATCACGGAACGGAACCCCTTCAAGCACAAGTCGGTTGACTTCGTCGACAGAGAACATCAGGCGATAACGATCGTCGGAGAGGATATCGGTGTTTACTTTGATTTGAGAAATCATTGCTGTGACCATCCGTATGATGTCGATAAGTGTGTCGAATGCCGGAAGGAAGTTTTCTTTGATGAGCTGTAGATCGCGGAAGTAGCCCGATGGGAGATTGTTGATGATGAGGGTAATCTCGTAGGGGAGAGCCTGAAGTTTGTTGCATTTGGCTCGTGTCAACTCGAATACGTCGGGATTCTTTTTGTGAGGCATAATCGATGAGCCTGTAGTGTACTCGTCGGGTAGCTTGATAAAACCGAAGTTTTGGGAGTTGTACATGCAGGCATCGAATGCCAATTTTGATATTGTGGCAGCGATTCCGGCGATGGCTTGGGCAACGATGCGCTCGGTCTTGCCGCGACCCATCTGCGCATAGACTACATTGTAGTCCATTGAGTCGAAACCGAGCAGTGCAGTGGTTTTGGTGCGGTTGAGAGGGAATGAAGAGCCGTAGCCTGCTGCCGAACCAAGCGGATTGCGATTGGTCACTTCATAAGCGGCACGCATCACGGTCAGGTCGTCGGCGAGACCTTCGGCATAAGCTCCAAACCAAAGCCCGAATGATGAGGGCATTGCTACCTGCAAGTGGGTATAGCCCGGCATGAGTACATCGCGATAGCGGTCGCTCTGTTCGATAAGAGCGTTGAAGAGATGGGTCATCTCGTTGACTACGTCTTCGATACGAGAACGAATAAACAAACGCAAATCAACGAGCACTTGGTCGTTGCGAGAACGTCCGGAGTGGATTTTTTTACCCATATCTCCGAGTCGGCGAGTGAGCATAAGTTCCACTTGTGAATGTACGTCTTCGATGCCGTCTTCGATGACAAACGAACCATCTTCGGTGGTCTTGAATATCTCACGAAGTTCTGAAGAAAGCGCGGAAAGTTCGTCGGTTGTAAGCAGTCCAATAGATTCGAGCATATTGATGTGGGCCAACGAACCGAGTATATCGAACGGAGCGAGATAGAGATCCATCTCGCGGTCACGCCCTACGGTGTATGCTTCGACATCGTGGTCGACGGTGACGTTTTTTTCCCAAAGTTTTTGAGCCATCGTGAATGAAGTCTATGCGTTATAGTTGATTTTTCCAACGAGTTCGCCCAACTTATCGGCGGCTTCTTGGAGTTTGCCTCCCACCATGGGACGCAACATCGGCGGAATATCGATGTCGATTGAGGTGACGATGTCGGTTGCCGCATCACCTTTGGCGGTGAGGTTGATCGACATTGAGACAGGAACCGGACTGTTTTCGGCGGCGAGTGCCACGCGGGTGGGGGCAGTGCGTTCAACTACGTTGAATGTGATAGCTCCCACCGGGGCTGCATTAAGCACAATGGAGTCGTCGGTGAATTTCACATCGCCAAGTTTCGCACGGATTTCTTCGGGAAGCGAATCGATACGTTCTTGAAGTGAGCCGATATGACTCACACGGTCGTAGACCTTGTCGATGGAAGCATCGGTGGTCTGCGGCTTACTGGAATATGTTGCCATTTGTATTTATCGAAGTGTGATTATTTGTTGGGAACCCAAATTGAGGGATCTTTGCGCCATTCGCGAAGGGTTTCGATGTCAGACGCTTTGATATAGTCGGTCTCAAGGGCCGCTTCGAGCATTGAATTGTAGTTGCTGAGGGTGCGGAGAGTCACACCTGCTTTCTTGAATGCTTCTTCTGCTACGGGGAAACCGTAGGTGAAGATGGCAGCCATGCCTACAACTTCGCAACCGGCAGCGCGGATAGCTTCAACGGCTTTCAAAGAGCTACCGCCTGTAGAGATGAGGTCTTCAATCACCACAACTTTCTGACCGGGTTTGAGATTGCCTTCGATTAGGTTTTCAAGACCGTGGTCTTTGGGAGTGGAACGTACATATACATAAGGAAGTCCCATGGTGTCGGCAACGAGTGCACCTTGAGCGATGGCTCCGGTGGCAACGCCGGCAATGGCATCGGGAGTTTCAAACTCTTCCATGATCAGACGGCAGAGTTCCACTTTGATGAAACTGCGAATGTCGGGATATGATAGAGTCTTGCGATTATCGGTATATATAGGGGAATTCCAACCGGAAGCCCAAACGAAAGGATTTTCAGGCTGAAGTTTGATTGCGCTGATTCGGAGAAGCTTTTCGGCTAAAATGCGATCTAACTGTTTCATAATGATTATATAGATTTAAATTTTTGCAAAGATAAGAAGATACCCTCGCAATTGCAAGCTACCCCCACGATAAAATTTTATCGGACACAAACATTTATCATACATAGGTCTTGTATTGTTCAATGCTACGAACTCCGACACTCCGATGCTCTTTTCGCTATCTGAATAATAAAAAAGGAATCGCTGTGGCGTGAGACCGCAGCGATTCCTTGTATGAGATATTGAAGGGGAGAGCTATTTGCCGGAGAGGAGATTTGAATATTGGGCGGGGGAGTTGATGAGGGAGAGGGCTTCGCGATAGATGGGGTTGAGTTCGTTGGCTACGCGGAAATATGTGCCGCTTTCAAACAGGTCTCTTGCTATTACGGCTTTGACAAGTGTGCGCAGATATGCTTCCGAGATCATATATTGCTCTTCGTTGTACTCTACGCCTTCTTTTTGTCCGAAATCGATAAGCCCTTGCATTAATTCTGACGATACATCAAATCCGGCAATAAAGGCGTCTTCGTCGCGATAACGATTTTTGAGAGAGTCGCGGTTGTTGTCGACGTAGTTTATGCAATATTGGTTGAGAATGTTTTTGGAAATCAGGTCGCGGTAGTAGTGGGTGTAGAACGTTGTGTCGATAGGAACAAAACGGTCCGGCATTATACCGCCACCACCATAGACTGTGCGACCGTTGCGAAGGGTCTTGCATGCAAGGGAGTCGGCAAAATGAATGCTCTCGGTGCTGCTTAATTCTCCGGCATCAAACCGTGAGAGTAGGTCTTTATCATATTCTTCGCTATGCCCTTTTTCGTAGGGTTTTTGGATGCATCGACCGGCCGGGGTGTAGTATCGTGATACGGTGAGGCGTATCATTGAGCCGTCGGGGAACGGGAAGGGGCGCTGTACGAGTCCTTTGCCGAATGTTCGTCGTCCGACAATCAGTCCGCGGTCGTTGTCTTGCAATGCTCCTGCCAGAATTTCGCTTGCTGATGCTGAGAATTGGTTTACCATCACTACTACGCGCCCGTCGCGGAAGTCTCCTTTGGCTTGTGCATAGTAGGAACTGCGAGGCAGACGGGGAGCTTCGGTATAAACGATGAGGTCGCCACGGTCGAGGAAATGAGACGCAAGCAGGTGGGCGGATTCAAGGTAGCCTCCACCATTGTCTTCGAGGTCGATGATGAGGTTTTTCATGCCTTTCTTGCTGAGCGTAGACATCGCTTTTTCAAATTCTTTCGGTGTTTCAGCGGCGAAACGTGATATGCGAATGTAGCCGGTGGTTGCATCGGCCATATATGCTGCATCTACGCTGTAAAGCGGAATGTCGTCGCGGATGATACGGAACGACAGTGTATCCGGTTCGCTGCGGCGAAGCACTTTGATGTCGACCGTAGTTCCTTTTGGACCACGGAGATGCTTTTGGATGTCGGTGTTAACCATCTTTACACCCGATAATACTGTATCGTTAGCCGAGATGATGCGGTCGCCGGGACGCAATCCTACTCGCTCGGATGGGCCGCCGGCTATGACTTGGAGCACGTAGAGAGTGTCTTGAAGCATGTTGAATTGTATGCCGATGCCGGAGAAGTTGCCGTCGAGCGGCTCGTTGAGCTTTTTTGTCTCTTCGGGAGATGAGTAGGCGGAGTGTGGGTCGAGGGTGGCAATCATAGCTTTGATGGCTTCTTCTACGATATGGTCGGCGTTGACGGAATCGACATAGTAGTTTTCTATGACACTTTCCGCCAAGCGAATTTTTTGATTCGGGGTCATGATTTGAGCTGTCATGACTATGCTTGCAATTGAAGCTATGACAAATAGGAGTGATTTTTTCATCGCTTTTGAAATTGTTGTTTTGTATTAATAAGAAGAGAAAGGTGTAGATATGTTATTTTTCGTCAGGCACATAAGGGCTTATGTCGTAGCCGTGACGTTCGAGGTCGCGAACCATTGTGGAACTGATATACGATAGTTCCGGAAGGGTGTACAGAAGCACGGTCTCGATTCCCGAAATGTTTCGATTGGCATATGCGAGATTTCGTTCGTATTCATAGTCGGCGACTGTGCGCACGCCGCGCAAAATAAAGTTTGCACCTTCCTGGCGAGCGACTTCTACGGTGAGAGCATCATAACTAATCACTTTTACTCTCGGCTGGTCGCGCATGACGCGGCGGATGTGTTCCACTCGTTGTTCAGTGGGCTGATAGCAACGTTTGGCATCGTTTATGCCTACTGCTATGATTATTTCATCGAATAGTGCAAGACCACGTTCTACGATGGATAGGTGACCGGTGGTGAAGGGGTCGAAAGTGCCGGGATAGATTGCTACCCGACGCTGTTCAGGAGATTTGGGAGTCATCTTCTACTACAAGGTTTTCAATAATGAAGTTTTGGCGGTCGACGGTGTTCTTGCCCATGTAGAATTCAAGTAGCTCGGCAACGCCGTCTTCTTTACGCATGGTGACGCGGTCGACACGCATATCAGGACCGATGAAGTCGCGAAATTCCTCCGGCGAAATTTCACCGAGTCCTTTGAATCGGGTGATTTCCGCATTCGCACCAAGTCGGTTGATGGCATTGATGCGTTCTTCGTCGGTATAACAATAATAAGTCTCGTTGGGTTGGTTGTCTTTTCCTTTTTTTGCAGGTGCGCCTATGCGTCGAGCTGTTTTTTTATTGCGTACGCGGAAGAGGGGGGTCTGCAATACATAGACATGCCCTTTCTTGATGAGTTCGGGGCAGAACTGCAAGAAATAGGTGAGGAGCAATAGGCGTATGTGCATACCGTCGACATCGGCATCGGTGGCGATGATGACGTTGTTGTAACGGAGGTCGTCGATGCTTTCTTCGATGTTTAGCGCGGCTCTCAGAAGGGCAAATTCGTCGTTTTTGTAGACTTCTACAAGAGGCATGCCGTAGGTGTTCAACGGTTTGCCTCGGAGAGAGAATACGGCTTGAGTCTCGACATTGCGTATTTTTGTGATTGAGCCGGCTGCAGAGTCACCCTCGGTTATAAATATTGATGATGCTTTCTTCTTTTCTTCATCGCCTTTTGCATCGCAAAGGTGAACTCGGCAGTCGAGGAGCTTTTTGTTGTGGATGGCTAATTTTTTTGCTTTTTCGCGTGATGCTTTGGTCACGCCGGCCATCGCTTTGCGGTCGCGTTCGCTCTCTTGCGCTTTCTTGAGGATAATATCGGCAATATCGAGGTTTTTGTGAAGATAGTTGTCGAGTTCTTTCTTGATGAAATCGGAGATGAATTTGTTGACTGTCGGACCGTCGGGTCCCATGTCGCGCGAACCGAGTTTGGTCTTGGTTTGGGATTCAAACACAGGTTCTTCCACTTTTATGGATATAGCGGCTACCATACCGTTACGGATGTCGGAATATTCGAAGTTACGACCGAAATAGTCTTTGATGGTGCGTGAAACCGACTCTTTGAAAGCTGTGAGGTGAGTTCCGCCTTGAGTGGTATGTTGCCCATTGACGAATGAATAATATTCTTCTCCGTATTGGTTGGTGTGGGTTACTACTACCTCAATGTCATCGCCTTTGAGATGGATGGTGGGGTATAATTGTTCTGTGGTGAGGTTCTCTTTGAGAAGGTCGGCAAGACCATTGCGTGAAATGAAACGTTTGCCGTTGAACACCATTGCAAGTCCGGTGTTGAGAAACGTATAGTTTTTCAATAAAGGAACAATGAATTCCTCACGATAACGATAGTCGCGGAATATGGATGAGTCAGGTGTGAAACGAACGAGAGTGCCGTTTGGCTCGTCGGAAGGGACGATCTCCCCCTCGGTGACGATTTTTCCACAACTGTAATCTACAGTCTTGCTCAACCCGTCGCGAGTACTTACGATGTGAAATGAGGTGGAGAGTGCATTGACAGCTTTGATACCCACGCCGTTAAGACCAACTGACTTTTTGAATGCCTTGGAGTCGTATTTAGCTCCGGTATTCATCTTCGAGGATACATCGACGAGTTTTTCCAAAGGGATACCGCGACCATAGTCGCGTACCGAAACGGATGTTTCGTCGACATCAATGGTCACCTGCTTGCCGAATCCCATCATATATTCGTCGATGGTGTTGTCGAGAACTTCTTTCAACAAGACGTAGATACCGTCGTCGGAGTTGGTTCCGTCGCCGAGTTTTCCGATATACATACCGGGGCGTCGACGGATATGCTCTTTCCAATCGAGTGTGATGATGTCGTCCTCGGTATAGTTGACCGCGGATGCAGATTCGGTATTTTCGATGTATTCGGTTGAGTCTGATGTGTCGATTGGAAGTTCGTCTATTGCCATGATATATTGATAGGGTGGTTAAAGCGCATTGCGCACTACAAATGTAGTGAAAAATTCGCGCAAATGCAAAATTATCTCAGCACCAATGGCGCGAGGAGGGCAATCCCTCGACCTCCCGATGCGACATATCGGTAGGCAAAACGGTAGAATAATCGGCGGATGCAGTTGTGCTCTTTTGTCAGAACTTCATCGATAATACGCTTGGCATGACTGCTGCCTTCCTTCCGATAGTGACCGGCAAGGATGACTCGGCGCAAATTGATATAACGAATATAGCGAATCGGTAATGATGCATTGCGAATTAAATTTTCGCACTCATCCAAAGCGGATTCCCATACAGAGTGTTTAGAGGAAAAATCGGTTCCGGTAATCGAGTCTTTTTGTTGATATGTAATGACCGACACTCCTTTAAGAGCTTTTACTCGTGGAGATGCAGTTGTTAGAATTCGTAAGCCTAATTCGTAGTCGTTCCATCCTAATAGTCGGGTGTTCCATGCGCCGATGCTACGTACCAATTCTGTGCGAATAGCGTATTTTTGAGTGGAAAATGATGAGTGGAAAATATGATGATATAAAGTGCCGCGAAATTTTTTTGTGGATTTGGCTCCATTAAGAAAACTTATAGTAATGTTGCGTCCTACAATGTCGAGAGTGCGGTCTTGGCGAAATGCGTCGACGAATGATTCCGCGTGGCAGGGTAGCATCACATCGTCGGAGTCAAAAAACATTACATAAGGGGTAGTTACTTCGGCAAGACCTCGGTTGCGAGCAGCGCAAGCTCCTTGTTTGGTTTCGGAAAGAACCGTTACGCGAAAATCCGGAGCTTCGTTGGCTTGTTTCCATGCTTGCAACACTTCATAGGAATTGTCGGAAGAGTTGTTGTCGACAAGAATCACGTCGAGCGGTCGCAATGTTTGATGAGCGACACTTTCGAGAGTGCGTCCAACAATGTGGGCGCGGTTGTAGACCGGTATTACTATTGTGATTTCGGCATCCATATTCATTCGATAAACGAAATGATTGGCTAAGATATTATAATTTTCGCTATTTTTGTGGGAAATTATAAGCGTGCGTATGAAAATTCTTTTTGCTGGCGATTCGAGCAACTATCATCGTACTCTTGCCGGAGCGTTGAGAGAACTCGGGCATGAGGTGACTGTGGCTTCTGACGGTTCTCGATGGATGAATACCGAGCGAGATATAGATTTGTCGCGACCTTTGCCGGGAAAACTCGGAGGATTGGCTTTAAATATTAAATTAAAAGCGTTGTCTTCGAAGTTTCGGGGGTATGACGTGGTGCATATCAATAATCCGGTATTCGTGAATTTGCGTCCTCATCGTGTAAAGAGAATTTTCGACTGCTTGAAGCGAGATAACCGTGCTGTGTTTCTTTCGGCTATGGGTACGGATACGGCTTATATGGAGGAGGCTAATTCTCCGATGCGATTGCGATACAGCGAGTGGCAAGTGGGTGGAGTGCCCACGCCTCATGCGTTGCAACATGCAGATATTAGGAATGATTGGTTTAGCGCTCCGCTGTGTACGCATTGTGAAGATATATATGGTCAAGTAGATGGCGTTGTGTCTGCTCTCTATGAGTATCACTTGGCGTTTCAATCACGATTTGATTGTACTCATCTCGCTTATGGAGGGATTCCTGTTGACACACGACGTTTGGAACTCATTCATGGTGATGCCGTACCTCGAAAAGTGAGGATATTTATAGGATTGCAACGCAATCGCTTGACGGAAAAGGGTACGGATAGAATGCTTGCAGCAGCGAAACGGGTGGTGGAACGTCATCCCGATAAAGCAGAACTGGTGGTGGTGGAAAATCGTCCGTATGCCGAGTATATAGAGCTGATGAAGTCGTCGCATGTGTTGCTCGACCAATTATATTCGTACACACCGGCAACCAATGCACTCATAGCGATGTCGTACGGAATTATAGCGGTAAGTGGCGGTGAGGATGATTATTATGATTTTATCGGTGAAGAAGACAATCATCCGATAGTGAATGCGTTGCCTGACGACGACGTTCTGACGAGTCAGATAGAAGAGATTGTATTTCATCCCGAACGATTGCCGGAGATGGCTCGTTGCAGTCGTGAATTTGTGGTTAAGCATAATGATAGTCACGTGGTGGCACGTCGCTTTTTAGAGTTTTGGAATAAAAGGTTTGAGAATTTATGACGCTTGATGTTTTGATATGTACTTGCCGCAATGACGGAATAGAGCGAGTGGCTCGAATGGCTCTGCCGGAAGTGGAGGGGGTGAGATATGTAGTGTCGTGGCAGTTGCCGGAGCGACGATTTTCCGTGGAATTGCCGGAGGCATTGCAGCGAAAGGATATATCGGTTTATGTCACTGACAGCATCGGGCTTAGTAGAAATAGAAATAATGCGATGGCGCATGCAGTGGCTGACATCTGCCTTATTGCCGATGATGATTTGAATTATACGGAAGAACAATTGTTGGCAGTAAAGACCACTTTTGAGCAAGATGAGTCGCTCGATATTGCTGCGTTTAAGTATGAATGCAGCGCGGATGGAAAAATGTACCCGAAGGAGGAATGTGATTTACGTCGAATGTGTAAAGGGTGGTATCTGACGTCGTTTGAACTGGCATTCCGACGCAAAAGCATTGGTGATTTGAGATTCAATGAGCTGTTTGGGCTTGGTGCTTCGGTGCTTGAAGCGGGGGAAGAGTGCGTGTTTCTATATAGTGCATTGAAACGGGGACTTCGCGGTAGATTTTTCCCGATTGTAATTACACGACATGATGGTCCGACAACAGGCGTACGCCGTGTTGCCGAACCGGGGATACTTATGTCGAAAGGGGCTTATTTGTATGTGGCACATCGTCCGACGGCGATACTGCGTATTGTGTTGAATGCGTGGAGAGAGAAGCGAGCCGGACGGATGACGTTTTGGCACGCATTTCGTCATACATGGCGAGGCATGATGTATGCCTACCACATGGGGGTAAAGGGTTGAGAGTGTTTCAGCAGTTTGTTTACATTGCCGTGCATAGAGGTGTCTTTGCTTGTGTCGAGTTTCAGTACAGGAGCACCTTCGTTGAGATTCAGTGACTTGATGTCGAGCCAGAATGTCGCAAATTGGGATGCAAATCGGAAATAGTAAATGCCGTTTTGCGTATCGGCTATGCTACGCCATTGTGTCGATGAAAGGTTTGGCTCTCCGGCTATGGTATAGCCCATTGGCACAGATACCACATCCATTACCGATGCGAGTTGGGCTGCGGCAGTAGTTGCGTTTACGGCTGTCGGCAGATGCTTGATGAAGAATGATGCGCGGGCGAATCTGTCGGAACTGCGAACTGAGCCGGGGAGCATATTGGTGCCTCCGACAGTTTCCCAATAGCTGTTTATGGCGAGCATCTGTGGCAGTGGCGGGTCGTTGGTCAATACTTGATAGTCGCGTGATGCATAGGTGTTGAGTTTGCCGTTTTCATATTCGAGAATAAGTGTCATTCCGGAGGTATCGGTGATGGCCCAATGAAGTTTTGCTGCCGTACCGCCGTCGAATGTCTGTCCGAAGATGGCGAATTTATTGGTGGTGAGCCATTGCTCTACTTCTGATACTGTGGCAAAGTTATCGAGAAAGTAACTGACGAGGACAGCAAGGCTCATGACCGGCATATCGCCGGTAGTCGATTCGGTATATACGGAGCCTTTGCAGAAAAGTCCGTTCATCACGAGTCCACGTTCATTCATTCCCTCGGTTACTCCTCCGTCGTAGGATACAGCAAGTATGGTGCCGTATTTGGAACGCCATCGAAGTGTTGGCCCTTTCGGCATCCCTTGTTTCTCAATGCCGCGTGGATAGACGTATAGGTTGGTGGGAATCGGATTTTTCCAGTCGAGTGTGCGTCCCACGAGTGTGAGATTGTTTTCTCCGAGAAATACCACGCGCGAGCATGGTCGGGCGGTGAAGGCTCCGAGCATCAGGGCTGATGTGACTAAAAAGAGTTTGAGTGTTTTCATAATTAAAAAACTGAGATTGATTATCGATGATAATAACCAATCTCAGTAGTGAAAAGTTCAGTCGCGGGGACCGCTCTATTACATGTATTTGTTGAGTGTCGATTCGAGTTTGGTGATGTCGTTGACGCGTTCTGCTATTTCTCCGTTGCGGTTGATGATAAATGCCGTGGGCAAGTTTGTGACATTATAACGAATCAAATTGTCGGTACCGTCAACCGAGGAGTTGTAGACTGTAATCCACGGTAGATTTTTAGCAGACTGACGCCATTTGAATTCATCGGGATCAACCGATACTTGGTAAATTTCAAATCCGCGGTCTTTCAACTTTTCGTAGATACGCGCAAGTTCGATGTTGTAAGCTACCGATGCTTCCACATCGTAGACAGTGAAGTTGAGAAGAATTACTTTGCCTTGTTTTGCCAATTCGACGAGGCTGTGAGCTTTTCCGGTTTCGTCCATGAGGTTAATGTCGAAAATTGGAGTTTCGGTGGCATATACAGTGTCGGTCGGATTGGTCGGACGCTGACGGTTGGAGAGGAATAGGCGTTTGAGATAATTGGTGCGCGGGTCGTTAGGACGATACTGAGCAAAGGCATTTGCTACCGCGCCGATGATTTTGACATCGCTTTTGTTGGCCGGATTATAGAGTGGCTTGCCTCCGACGTTTTTACTTACGATATAGTAGGTGACAATGCCGGCAGGGTCGCCGAGAACCATTCCGGCAAGTTCGCGTTTAAGGACGGAGTCGGAAACCGCTGCTTCAATGCCTTTTGTTTTGACCAATTCGTTGATTTTCCGTTCGACATCCATAAGCATTTGAGCGGATGTTGAGCCGGATAATTCATAGCTGCTATCGAACGATGATGCGGAGGCTTTTACTGTAATGGTCTCTATAGAGTCGATGGGGAAATAAAGCGAGCGACCATCGAGGCGCAATCGATAGATGTCGGGATAACCGGCAGCCGGCTGTGAAATGGTGAAATTTCCATTAGCATCAATTTTGGCAGAGTCAAGTGGGTACCAATATCCGTTGTCGGCAGCTTCGAGAGTGATTGTCTTGCCGTCGGCATCGGAGATGTTGCCGGTTACTTTCCATTGATTACTGTTGCAACTGCAAAGTCCTGCTACGGTGAGGATTGCAGCAATATGTCGAATTTTCATGATGGGTTATGTTATGGTTTTGCTTCACAAAATTACAATTTTACGGTGAAATAGCAAATTATGCATCTCTCCTACGTGTGATTTTGGCGTATATAATAAGAGCCAAAGCCGAAACAAGCCCTATTGCTGCAAACCAGTACCAGATGTAGTGGGCATGGGCGGTGGCAGCATTCCATTGCTCTGTGGATGAGAAGAGTATCGGATCGGGACAATATTTCGTGAGTAATAACCCTGAAAGTCCGAATCCGAGTATTGACGACAGAAATGAATGGAGTTGGCTGAATCCGAGATATAAGCCTTCTTCTCCTTTGGGGGCTTGGAGAGAGAAATATTCAAAATAACGAGGCGAAATGAAACATTCGGCAAGAGCTTGGAACACTATGCCTGCAATCATCATGAATGTGATGGGATGCAAGCCGAGAATGTCGCCTGTGAAAAGATTGCCTGATGCCATTATGAGCGCCGACAAAGGAATGAGGAACATGCCGATGATGATTGATGTGAGGGCTTTCCGCTTGGCGAAGAGTTGGGTAATGAAATTTACGCAAATCACCACCACAAATGGGTTGACGTTGGCAATCCATCCGGGACGGGCTGTCTCACCGGCAAGGCGTATCACATATTTGGGCATTGTGGCATAAAGTTGTTGCTGAACAATCCAAAATCCTGTGATGATGAGTATCAACATGAGTAATCTACCGTTGGTAAATACTTTACGCAGACCTAAGAATACTTCATGTGCACTTTTTCCCTCTCCGCTTGTGTTGGCGGATTTGTAGAAAAGAAGTACGGCGACAAAGGCTATGGCACATAGCACAGCGGAAAAGAAGTTGATATTGATATAGGCAGCTTCTCCGATAAGTGAGCGGAGTGGGTCGACTACGCTCTTACCTGTGAAGGCTCCTATATTGACCATCATATAGAAAATGGAATATCCTTTGGCTCTGGTTTCTGACGTCGTTTCGCGAGCAACCGATGCCGAGATTACCGATTTGATAAATGACCCTCCGACCATGATAATCAGAAGAGCCGGGATGATAAGATAGCGTTGCCAACTGCCGAGCAGCCCGGTGAAACGGGTAGTTTCTCCGTATTCCGCCAATCCGTTGCTTTCCAATATGATGGGAAGAATCCCCTGCATGAAATATCCGACGGCAAGGAGAGAAAAAGCAAATATCAGAGACTTGCGGTAGCCGATTTTGTCGGCGAATGCGCCGGTAAACATCGGCAATAAATACAGCCCTCCGGAGAAAAGACCGGAGATAATACTTGCTTCAATGTCGGAAAACCCCAGAATGTTTGATAAGTATAGGGTTATGACAATAAACATGGCGTAGTAAGCCATGCGTTCGAGTAACTCGGCGGTGTTTGCCGTCCAAAAAGCGCGTGTATATTTTGCCATTTGTTATAAAAGTGGAGATATACGATCGATAAGTTCTTGTCCGAGGCGGGTTTTGGTGTCGATATGGTCGAGGACCATGCGCACGAACGGGTCGCTTTCAAATGTGCCGCGCACATGCTCAAAGTCGCTTTCCTGTCGAGCTTCCGCACCGTCAACTCCAAATCCGGTTTTTGACATTAATGAGAATTCTTTTTGGGCATCGTCGTAGAG
The DNA here is from genome assembly GCA_045133615.1 of Muribaculaceae bacterium. Lineage (GTDB taxonomy): Bacteria > Bacteroidota > Bacteroidia > Bacteroidales > Muribaculaceae > M3. The sequence goes on from JBGUUQ010000010.1 coordinate 14,170, forward strand.
CATTCGGTCGAGTTTGACAACTTGGTCACGCCAACGATTCACGATTGCTACGATGTCGTCGGGGGTCACTTCGTTGATTTCTTTACCCCACCATTGAGCGAAATGCTCGGTCACCCAAGTCCATTCCATGTCGTAGTAGCGAGAATGAAGATGACGGAATCGATCTTCTATTTGGTCGAGTTTAGTGACACGTTCTTCGATAATATCGCGGATAAGTGCTGAAATTTCACTTTTGGGTGCAATAAGTCCGCAGATATCAAGCCATTCGCCTGTGCCGGGCATAGAATTGTCGGGTTGTAATCTGTCGATAATCTGTTGCGGGGAAGTGAAGTGAATACCTTCGAGTCGTTTGATTACCGAATTGCCCATGAATTTATCGATTGCCATCGAGTAATATTCGCGACCTTTTCGTAGGGCACGGGCTTCGATGGTGGTGTTTTGATAAGTGTATCGGTCGGCGGTAAGTCCCGATGTCTGTTCGATGCAATTGAGTAGCTCGATTCCTCCCATCATCTTTGAGATGGTGTAGGGACTTAACAGGTTGAAATTGATGAGGTCGAGACGGTCGGCATCGCGACGTTTGTCGCGCTTTGGCCATTTCTGGGCATCGCGAATCGTTCCCACGCTTTTGAGGTTGACTCCGGGTACGAGGTATGTGCGACTATGGCTTTCGATGAGGTAAGAGAACGGGAGACGTGATGTGTCTGGGTGGGACACATGTCGTCCCATGACAAGCGAGAAGGCTCCGATTTTGGCTGGCCAAAGGATATATGAATCTGATGTGGTCTTTGAACCTCGTTCCACTACTCCTTGGTGGATAGGACCGAGTTTGTACATGTGATTGCTTTGGTTAGAACCGGAACCGGCATTGAGGAATGAGAACATTCCGGCAATAAGCAGGCTCGATTTATGCATTGTGACAGTGTACGGACCGGCAAATATGGCGCAAGCTTCACCATTCTCACATGTACAGTTGGCAAAGAACAGTGAGTCGTGAGCCGAAAACAGATGTGTGAGGTGGGATGCCTGCCCAACGAATGTGTGGAGAAGTACCACGCCGTCTTCCACATGCGCACCGGAAGCGAGGATGAAGTCGGTGGCGATTACGTTGGCTCCTACATGCACGGGGTCAGTGGTAGATCCTGATATAGTGCCGTTGGTAAGGCGTGTAGCTCCTTCTATGTGGGCATGGTTGCCTATATTTACATCAGTAATTACTCCTGAATTGATGATGGTGGCATTGGCTCCGATGACGCCTTTGGATGAGCGCATGGACTCGGCATGGGCTTTTACCATTGCTTGAAGTCGCTCGGTGAGTTTGGGGTTGTGTCGATACATGGCGAGCATGTAGGCGGTTTGGGCCGACAACCGTTCGTAGATAGGCACTTCGCGTCCTCCGGTCTCGTTGAGAACGGATACTTCGGTGCCGATACCAAATGTGGAATCTCCGGTGGCTACTATGCGATTTACGTTTTCTATATATGCATTTGCTTCGATATCGTAGTTCGCAATGTAATTTGCAATGGAGTTGATATAGACATTATCGGCTACTGAAACGTTGTGAAGAGTGGCATTGGTGATACCCGATTGTCGGATGATGCCTCCTTCGAGAGTGAAATGCCCGGATGTGGAACCAAGTGATATGTTGCCGGAAAAAGTGACATTGTAGTATGAAGCAGGATTGAAATCGTCGGTAGCTTTTACAAGACTCCAATCGTTGCATCGGCATAGGCGTGATTCCAATGCCGATATTTCTTCCGGAGTGAGATTTCTGTAATTCATAGAGATAAGCTAATTTGTAAGTTGATAAATATAGGTATTCAGGCGTGTAGTTGTAGTTATTGAAGCTTATTCTTGGTTGACATCGATGTCGTCGTACTTTTGGAAAAGGAAGTCGTTGTATGGGAAACGGGAGAGATGGACCTCTTTTGCCTTGTCGTAAAGTTTTTGTTTGAGCAAGTCGATGTTGATGCCTTGACGGGCAGAAACGAATACACAGTTATCGGCCATTTTGGACATCCATGATGCTTCGAGTTCTTCAAGCGGGATGTTTTCGCGAGTGCGCGGAGTGAGGTCGTCGGCATCTTTTGGCTTGTAGGTAAACGCATCGACTTTATTGAATACAAGAATAGTCGGCTTGTCGATTGAGCCTCCGCAGATGTCTTGAAGAGTTTTGTTGACAACTTCGATTTGTTCTTCAAATTGCGGGTGGCTTATGTCGACAACATGGACGAGTATGTCAGCATCACGCACCTCATCAAGTGTGGATTTGAAAGAGTTGACAAGGTGGGTGGGGAGCTTGCGGATAAATCCTACAGTGTCTGTGAGGAGAAACGGCAGATTGTCGATGATGACTTTACGGACAGTGGTGTCGAGTGTGGCAAATAGTTTGTTCTCAGCAAAAACGTCGCTTTTGCTGAGAAGATTCATGAGTGTGGATTTGCCGACATTGGTGTATCCGACAAGGGCTACGCGTGTGAGTTTTCCGCGATTTTTGCGTTGGATGGATTTTTGCTTGTCGATGTTGACAAGTTCCTCTTTCAGACGCGAAATTTTGTCGAGGATGATACGGCGGTCGGTCTCTATCTGCGTTTCACCGGGACCGCGCATACCGATACCGCCTCGTTGACGTTCGAGGTGAGTCCACATGCGAGTAAGTCGAGGAAGCAGATATTGATATTGGGCAAGCTCTACCTGAGTTTTTGCATTGGCAGTCTGAGCCCGCTTTGCGAAGATGTCGAGAATGAGGCTTGTGCGGTCGAGTATTTTGACTTGAAGCTCTTTTTCTATATTTGAGACTTGCTTCGATGTGAGGTCGTCGTCAAATATGACCATGCCAATCTCGTTCTCGTCGATATACTGCTTGATTTCGTCGAGTTTGCCTTTCCCGACAAATGTGCGCGGATTTGGATAGTCGAGTCGTTGGAGAAATGTTTTTTCGGCAACAGCTCCGGCTGTATCAGCGAGGAAAGCGAGTTCATCGAGATATTCGCGTGCTTTTGTTTCGTTTTGGTTTACGGTGATGAGACCGACGAGTACGGCACGTTCGGTAGTCTCTTGGCTTATGATCAGATCTTTCATTAAATATATATAGGTGTTACTCGGAGTGCAAAGATATAGTAATTAATTGAAAATCGAGAGTCGATGATTGAAAATTATTACTTTAGCGTGATACCGTCAAGGAGATGAATATATGTGGAAATTGCATCGCGAATCTCCGAAAGGAGAATAAATTCGTCGGCGGTATGGGAACGTGATGAGGAGCCGGGACCGAGTTTGAGCGACTGCCATGGCATGAGGGCTTGGTCGCTGAGGGTGGGGGACCCAAATGGCACTGCTCCCATCATTTCAAGTCGTTGCACCAAAGGATGTGTGGGCTCTATCCGTGATGAGTTGAGGCGGGTGGAACGAGGTGTAAGCTCACAATCGGGAACTGCATCGCGAATCAGGCTTAGTGTCTCAATGTTGGAGTAAGCATCGGTAGTGCGTACATCGACTACAATCGAACAACGGTCGGGGACAACGTTGTGCTGTGTGCCGGCGTTGATTTGAGTAACGGAGATTTTGACCGGACCGAGAGTCGGGGATTCGCGGTCGAATTTCAATGAGCGAAGAGTGTCGACTACGGGTAATGCGCGATAGATTGCATTTATCCCTTCGTTGCGAGCGGCATGTCCGGATTTGCCAGTGATGATGCCGTCAAGCACCATCAAGCCTTTCTCTGCAATTGCGGGCTGCATATCAGTCGGTTCTCCAACGATAGCCACAGAGACAGGGGGAAGCAAGGGGATGGCGGATTCTATGCCGTTGCGTCCGCTCACCTCTTCTTCGCACGAAGCAAGGAGAATGAGATTGTAGGAGCGGCTTCGGTTGCGCATATATAGATATGTGGCAATGAGCGACACCAACGGACCTCCGGCATCGTTGCTTCCGAGTCCGTAGAGTCGGCCGTTTTCATCTTCTTCAGGGGTGAACGGGTCGCGAGTCCATCCGGCTACAGGTTTTACCGTATCAATATGAGAATTGAGCAAAAGGGTTGGGAGACTCGGATTGTAGTCGGGAGAAATAGTCCACACGTTGCAACCATGTCGATGAGTCTCGCAGCCATTGGCTTCGAGAAAGTGTTGGATACAATCGGCGGCTGCCGATTCGTCGCGCGAAGTGGAAGGGATGGCGATAAGCTCTTTGAGCAAATCGACCGCTTGGTAATAGAGTTCGTCCATAGTGAAGGCAAAATTAGCTAATTATTATTTTCCAATTATTATTTTCCAATTATTATTTTTTAATAATGAGTCTGTTTGATAAATAATATGTATTTTTGGGGAAAGAATTCAAATCCAAACAACTGTAGAAAATGAATAAAATTGTGATTATTGTTGTCGCTATGATGTTAGCGCAATATGTTGCAGCTGAGGCTCCGCGAGTAGAAACACAATGTGGTCCTTGGGTTGTAGGAGTTACTGAAACGGAAATGACCATTGTGTGGACTTCGACCGATCGTTGTATGGGATGGGTGGAGGTTGCGCCCGACGATGGAACGTCATTCTATGCTGAAAAGCGGAAACGATATGATGAGGATTTTATGGGAAGGCATGTGGTGTCGAATGTACATCATGTACGAATCACCGGATTGACTCCCGGTACGGTGTATCGCTATCGCATTTATCAGCAAGGAGTCGATGATAGCGGACACAATCCCATACCGAGCGGATATATAAGCGCTAGCAATGTTTATTCACAAAAGCCCTATGCGGTGCGTACGATGGATGCATCGGCATCGGAATGCAGATTTACGGTGATTAATGATATTCATGGTCGTGACTCGATGATGGTAGCGCTGTCTAAAAATATAAAGGAGGAAAATCTTGATTTTGTAGTGTTTAATGGGGATATGGTGAGTTTTATGGGTTCAATGAAGGATATTGAGGATGGTTTTATGCGACGAGCAACGGAACTGTTTGCTACGGATCTGCCTTTGGTTTATGTGCGAGGCAATCATGAAACGCGCGGACCCGGATTCAGCGAGTACCTTAATCTGTTTCCGACCCCTACAGATACTCCGTATTTTATGTTCCGTCAGGGACCGGCAGCATTTTTAGTGCTTGATAGCGGAGAGGATAAACCGGATAGTGATATTGAGTATGGAGGAACTGCCGCATACGATGCTTATCGCGAAAAAATAGCTGAATGGCTTAAGAAAACTGTAGAAAGTGATGAATTTCGCGAAGCTCCCGTAAAGATTGCGTTGCTTCATATCCCGTTTGAGAAGGGTGTGGGATGGTATGGCAATAATGAACTTAAACGCTTGCTATTGCCTGTGCTTAATGAAGCCGGAGTGCATGTGATGTTGTGTGGTCATAATCATAGTTATAGCTATCGAGAAGCGGGCAGCTACGGAAATGAATTTCCGATTCTGGTTAACTCAAATAACGATAAAGTGAATGTGAAAGTGACTGCATCAAAAATCGATATGGAGGTGGTCGATGCCACCGGAAAGGTGATTCATCGTCATTCGGTAGCGGTGAAATGATTTTATGGGATAGAAAATATTCGCTAACTTTGCGCCGAAAAATAATTGTATAACTAACGTTTCGAGTAAAAAACAATGATTACACAGGAACAGCTAAAAGAGACCGTTGAACGCAAGCTCGCGTTAAGGAGGTATCTTTGACATCGACAGTAAGAAAATAGAAGTAGAAGAAGAGGAATTGCGCACTCATGTGCCTGACTTTTGGGAACACCCGAAAGAAGCACAAGCGCAGATGAAAAAAGTGAAAGATTTACATCAGTGGATTGATGGATACACTGAAGTGGAAAAGGCTGTCGATGAATTATCGATAGGTTGGGACTTTCATAAAGAGGGTCTTGTGGAGGAGTCGGAAATCGATGCGATGTATGCCGATGCTATGGCTAAAATCGAGGCTCTTGAACTCCGTAATATGCTTCGACACGAGGAGGACAAGATGGGCATCGTGCTTAAAATCAACTCCGGTGCCGGAGGTACCGAGAGTCAGGATTGGGCTTCGATGCTTATGAGAATGTATCTCCGATGGGGAGAAAAGCATGGCTATAAGACCACTATCTCCAATATTCTCGAAGGAGATGAAGCCGGAATCAAATCGGTGACGATAAATATCGACGGTGACTATGCTTACGGTTACTTGAAGAGTGAAAATGGTGTGCATCGTTTGGTGCGTGTATCGCCGTATAATGCACAGGGTAAGCGCATGACTTCGTTTGCATCGGTGTTTGTCACTCCGCTTGTCGATGATACAATTGAGGTGAACGTGGAGACGGCGCGGTTGTCGTGGGATACGTTCCGTTCCGGTGGCGCCGGCGGTCAGAATGTGAACAAGGTGGAATCGGGTGTGCGTTTGCGTTACCAATATAAAGACCCCTACACCGGTGAGGAGGAGGAAATCCTCATCGAAAACACTGAGACTCGCGACCAGCCTAAAAACAAGGAGAATGCCATGCGCCAGTTACGCTCTATCCTTTATGACAAGGAACTCCAACATCGTCTTGCCGAACAACGTAAAATCGAGGATTCAAAATTGAAAATCGAATGGGGTTCGCAGATTCGCAGCTATGTGTTTGACGACCGTCGAGTGAAGGATCATCGCACCAACTATCAAACGTCGGATGTGAACGGCGTGATGGATGGTGAAATCGATGAGTTTATAAAGTCATATCTGATGGAATTTGCGGCAACGCTTGACTAAAGGTGAAAAATTAAGATTATGAAAGAGAGACTTACTATAATAAAGGTAGGCGGAAAAATCGTTGAGGAGCCGGCAACGCTTGAAGCTTTGTTGCGTGACTTTTCCAAGATTGAAGGCTATAAACTGCTCGTGCACGGAGGCGGACGTTCTGCCACAAAAGTAGCAGCCGACCTTGGTATTGAGACGAAGATGATTGATGGTCGACGTGTGACCGACGATGATATGCTTCGTGTGGTAACTATGGTGTATGGCGGTTTGGTGAACAAAAACATAGTTGCCGGTCTTCAGGCGTTGGGCGTTAACGCGCTTGGCATGACGGGTGCCGATATGGGTATTCTGTTGAGCGATAAGCGTCCGGTAAAAACGGTTGACTATGGCTGGGTCGGTGACGTTAAACGTGTAGATGGCAAAGTGTTAAGTGATTTGATTCATCTCGGAGTGGTGCCGGTGGTGGCTCCGCTTACTCACGATGGCAACGGACATTTGCTCAATACGAATGCCGATACTATGGCCGGTGAAACAGCCAAAGGACTTGCCGACTATTTTGATGTGCATCTTGTGTTCTGTTTTGAAAAAGCCGGTGTGCTTCGCGATGAGAATGATGATAACTCAGTAATTGCTGAAATCACGCGTGAAAGTTATGTAGAACTTCGTGAGTCGGGTGTGGTGTCGGGAGGAATGATTCCGAAACTCGACAATGCATTTGACGCAATCGACAAGGGTGTGGCAGAGGTGATTATCACCAAGGCTTCATCGCTTGAAAACCTTGAAAATGGAACTCACGTTAAGTGAAACTGAAAATTTATTTGGTTGAAAAAATCATCTTTCAATCGAAATTTAATGAACGGGAGCAGCAAGTTGCTCCCGTTTTTTTTGTGCGATGTGTTATAAAACATATATTGATGATGTTAAATATTGTGGGAAACGCCGTATATTTGCGAATAATAAAGTATTTTACGCGAGATTTATAGTTGTGGATTCTCTGTATTTGTAGGATATTATCCTGATTTATAGCATTTAAAGAGGAAATACAGCTATCGAGATATTTTAATTATTAATTTAACTATGTTTCATTTACGAACTGCAACAATGAAGAAAATTTTGCTAAGTTTAGTGGCGTGTTTCGTGTCAATTACAGCATTTGCCGATGCGATTACGTCAAGCCCATCGCCTGCGGTGACTACGAAGGCTTTGGAAGTTACTATCACATGCAGTGATATGGGAAGCACAGTGTATTGCTATACATGGTGCGCTGATATCAATGGCTCGGAAGTCTCTCCCTTTACATGGGATGGAGTGAACACCTCGAAATTTCAAATGACAGGTTCGAGTGGTACCTACAAATTTAAGATTGATGACATTCAATCGTTCTATGGGTTGACTGATTCTCAAATGGAAGGGTTGACCAAACTCGGCTTTATTGCCAAAACATCAAGCGGGGCACAGACCGGTGACCTTTTTGTTTCGGTAGTACAGGGTCGTAAAAATGCTTATTCCGGCGGAGAAGGTACCGAATCAAGTCCTTTTGTGCTGAAAACAGTTACCGATTTGGAAGAATTATCGGCAACCTCTATGGACTGGGATGCCGATGTGTATTTCGTTATGGGTGCCGATATTGATTTGGCTGACAGTGATTTTGGTGGTATTGCATCTAAAAGCAGTCCGTTCAAGGGTCACTTTGACGGTGCCGGTTATTCGATAAAAAATGCAAGTATAGGAATCCAAGATGGTGATGCTTACGGTATTTCTCGCGCAGGTAATACAGCCGGAGTGTTTAATGCTATCGATGGAGCTGAAATCAAAGACCTTGGCGTAGTGAATGTTTATGTTCACGAAGCTACTTGGGCAGGTGGACTTGTCGGTTATGCCGCTTCCGGTGTAATTAACCGATGCTTTGTTTCCGGTACGGTACGTGGAGACGGCGACATCTGTGTTGGCGGTTTTGTTGGAGAAAACAAAGGCGCAACCATTACCGATTGCTATTCATCATGCGAGGTGAAAGACAGCCGATATGCCGTAGGCGGTTTTGCCGGTAAAAACTGCGGAACTATTAAAAATGTATATGCCACAGGCTCTGTGTCGGGCGATGATTATATCGGTGGACTTGTCGGTGCTAATTATGGCGTCGTATCTAATTCTGTCGGATTGAATGCTTCAGTGAATTCATCTGCCAATTTTGTGGCACGTTTTGGTGGTAATAATAACAGCGAAAACAAGTCGACCGGCAATTTGGGTTGGACGGAAATGCCTCATTCGGCTGCTTGGACTGAGTATGGCGACCATGCCACTGCGTCGTCAAGCGCTGCACTTACAACACAATCCACATATCAATCGACTCTCGGTTGGGACTTCAGCAGTGTATGGGAATGGCGCACCGAAAACGGCAAGTCGTATGCCGCTCTTCGCGGATTGAACAATCAGTCAAATCCTAATGCCGAAGCATTGTATAATACCACCGGTATTGAAGAAATTATCGCCGGAGATGTCAAGGCATTCCGTGTATATCCCAATCCGACATCCGATATGCTTAATGTGACTCTCGGTCAGGAAATCGCATCATGCACTCTTTATGGATTGAATGGTTCTGTTGCATTAGAAGCAGAAGTGGAAGCCGGCTCAAATGCGCTGACTATGAATCTCGGCTCTCTTGCCAACGGAGTCTACATGCTTCAAGTTGTGACTGCCGACGGCAGTGTGATAATCAATAAGGTAATCAAGAAGTAATAACGATAGAAAACAATGAAAACAAAACGATTTAATATATGGCATAAAATCGGCCTGATGTTCTCGCTACTGCTTCTTGCGGCAGCTGTAGTATCGACAGCCGCAGTCAATAGTGGTGACGCATCGCTCCAAAGTCTTGAGATTAGAGAATATCATTGGAATAATATTGTAGAGAATTTCAGTTCATCGACATATAATTATACCTATGAAACCGAAGATGAGAGTCTTATCTCCAAACCGGTGACTCTTTCTGCAATCCCGACTGCTTCGGACGCAGTGGTGACATTCACTGTCAACGGAACTGCCTATACCAATCACTCGATTACATCGCTCGTGTCGGGTGAAAATACAATTGTCTGCACGGTGAAAAGCGGCTCGAAGACACAGTCATACACTGTGAATGTGACTACTCCGCAAGTGCTTCGCGAAGAGTACTTCACATGGAAGAATGCTACGGTGTATTTCGTGTTGACCGACCGTTTCTATAACGGTGATACTTCAAACGACGAAAGCTATCACCGTCACAAGACTGCCGGCGGCTCAAATGTGGCAACATTCCACGGTGGCGACATCAAAGGTCTTACCGAAAAGCTCGACTATCTCGACAATCTCGGTGTCAACGCCATTTGGATTACTGCTCCCTATGAGCAAATGCACGGTTGGACCGGAGGTAAGGACGACGCATTCCCCCACTATGCATTCCATGGCTACTATACTCTTGACTGGACATATATGGACCGCAATATGGGTACACTCGACGACATGAAAACATTTGTGACGGAAGCTCATAAGCGTGGTATCCGCGTGGTGATGGACATCGTGCTTAACCACACCGGTTATGCTACTCTTGACGACTGTCTCGATTATGGATTCGGTAACATCAAAGGCAGCGCATCGGCCGGATGGGTACCTTCAAGCAACTTCTCGATGTGGAACTCAAGCAATCAGGCTTATTTTGATTCAAGCTCACAAGGTAACTGGGGTAATTGGTGGACCGGCTTCGTTCGCGCATTCGGCGACACAAGCTGGTATCAAAGTGCAGGCTTCGCTGCATCCGGCAATGATGACAAGACTCTTTCTCTCGCCGGACTTCCCGACGTAGTGACAGAAAAGACTTCAAGCGTAAATATTCCTCCGTTCCTCCAGACTAAGTGGAGCAAAGAAAATTCAGGCGATTATCTCAATTATCGTCTTCCCAATGTAGATACATGGCGTCAAAGTGGTAAGGGTGCACCTGCCGACTATATTATCGAATGGCTTGCAGCATGGGTTGAATACTTCGGAATCGACGGTTTCCGTTGCGATACTGCAAAACACGTGGAACTCTCTCGTTGGAATCAACTCAAAAACAGATGTAAGACAGCTCTCAACACATGGCGCAACAGCGATCGTGCCGATGAATATGCCAAGAATTGGGATGAAGACTTCTGGATGACCGGTGAAGCATGGGGCTGGGATCACGGAGATACCGGCTACTTCACTTCGGGTGGCTTTGACTCTATGATTAACTTTGCATTCAATGGTTCGGAAGGCGGCTCAGGTCGTACACCCAATACAGGCGATTGGGAATACTATGCTAATTTCTGCAACGGTAGCAGCGGTAAACAAGTTCTCAACTATGTATCGAGCCACGATACCGGTCTTCACCGTCCGAGCGACCAAAAGGCAGTGGGAACAATGCTTCTCCTTTGCCCCGGTGGTGCACAAATCTACTATGGCGATGAGACTGCACGTCCCGGTGTGTCGAGCAACGACCCCGGTATGGTGACTCGCGGCGACATGAACTGGAGCGCACAGGACAATGAGACCAACAAGCACTGGCAATTAATAGGTCAGTTCCGTCGTCGTAACCCGGCAGTAGGTGCTGGTACTCAAACATCACTTGGAACTGATACTTACGGACGTAAATTCTCTGAAAATGGTTTCAGCAATGCTGTGGTAATCCGTTTGAACACTTCATCCGGACAGAGCTATACTGTAAATGTGAGCGGCTACTTTGCTGATGGAGAAAGAGTGATGGATGGTTATAATACTTCCAACAGCACGACAGTGAGCGGTGGCACAGTAACTTTGACCGCATCCGGTCCCGTTCTTCTTATCGAACCTTACGGAACTATTACCGGCGGTGAGATTAATCCTACTCCGACTCCTTCCAAGCCTACCGTGACAGCATCTCCCGCAAGCGGACAAACGTTTACCGATAATATCACTGTGTCGCTCAGCGTAAATCCTGCCGGAACCACTATTTACTATACTACCGATGGTACCACTCCGTCGACATCGTCAAATGTCTACACATCGTCGTTGACATTCACCGAGACTACTACTCTCAAAACTTATGTGAGTGGCGAAGGTGGCACCAATACTCAGACATTTATCTACACTAAGTCGGATACCCCGACTCCCACCGGCTACTATGTATATCTTAAGAATACGTCGAGCTGGAGCAGCCCGAAAGTTTGGGCATGGAATGATACCGAAAATTGTACTGCTGCAGGTTCATGGCCCGGTGATGCAATGACTTTGCAAAGCGACGGATTGTGGATGTGGACCGCTCCTGACGGAAAAGTTCCCACCCAGATTGTTTTCAGCAACAATGGTAATCCTCAAACTGCTGACCTTACATTCCAAAACGGCAAGACTTATGATTGCTCCGGAAATATTGTAAGCGGTGGCGGTGGTAGCAATGACCCTGTAACGACTGAATATTGTGCATATCTTAAGAATACATCAAATTGGAGCAATCCGAAAGTTTGGGCATGGACTGAGAGCGAAAATTGTACTGCTGCAGGTTCTTGGCCCGGCGATGGAATGACTCTTCAATCTGATGGAACATACAAATGGACCGCTCCTTCGGGCAAAGTACCTACCTATATTATTTTCAGCGACAACGGCAATCCTCAAACCAATAACCTTACATTTGTTAACGGTCAAATCTATGACTGCTCCGGAAATAACGTTGGGCAGGGATCTACCAGTGGCGGTGGCAGCAGCAGTGACACTCCTGTTACATCGACAAGCAAGACTATTTATTTCAATGGCGGATGGAGCGGAACTCCCTATGCTTATATCTATTCGGAAAGTGCGACTACCTCAAGCGTGTCATCGATTGTTCCGTTGGCAACCGCTACCGAATATGTAGGCGCATGGCCCGGTAAGCAGATGACGGCTTCGTCAGACGGTTGGTACACATTGAGCGTTGACTGCCCAAGTAATGCATTGATTATCTTCAATACAGGCACAAGCGGAAGCGAACGTTATCCCGCAGACCAGGAACCCGGTATATCGATGAGTTTCTCCGGCAATGAGGGCTGGTATAAACTTTCGACAAAAACATGGACAGCTCAGAATCCCGATGGACCTCAAAAACCGACTATCAGTGTATCTCCCAACGGAGGTACATTGATGGGTTCGGCTACGATTACAATCAATATTTCATCATCTCCTACAAGCATCTCCGGAACATTTAACGGAAAGAGTCTTTCGCTTTCGGCAGGTAGCAACAGCATCACTGTAAGCAACTACCTTACAAGCGATGGTGCTACCGGAACATTGTCGATTGAGGCATCAAACGCCGTTGGAACTTCGACCTACAGCGCATCATTCACTCGTGATGATTCGACTCCTGCGGTAACTCTTACCGGCGACCATCGCGAACTCGCCATCTACCAAATCATGGTGGGTTCGTTCCAGCATGGTGATGGAGGCGCAAGCGGTTATTCTGATATGTGGGGTCCCTATAATCAGACTAAAAACGGTAATATTCGCGGTATAATCAACGCTCTCGACCATATTGCAAGTCTTGGCGTGAATGCAATTTGGTTGACTCCTGTGTTTGACTCTACAAACGGCACCGGCGGCGAAAAGCTCCAAGCAACAGGTTATTTCTGTACCAACTACTTCAAGATTGACCCGAAATTCGGTACAGATGCAGAGTTCCGCGAACTCGTTCAAAAGTGCCACGAAAAAGGTATGTATATCCTGCTTGATGGTGTGTTCGGACACCATGGCGGTGTGACTTCGGCATCTCCCAACGGAAAATATATCGATTCTACTACATCCAATAATTTCCGCGGAGAGAGCCCGGGTAATGTTTCATACCCCAACTCCCTCGACTATTTCAAGGAAGTTGCCACTTATTGGATTGAAAATTATGAAGTGGATGGTTGGCGTCTCGACCAAGCTTATCAAGTATGTCAAAACGGTCGTAACTATTGGCAAGACATTCGTTCGGCAGTGGAGTCATGCTGCGCTAAGCGTAAGGCTGCCGGCAAGCAATGGGGTACTCTCGGCTACATGGTAGGTGAAGACTGGGGTCCCGCCAATACTATCAACAATGGTGTGTACAGCCAAGGCGGATTGAAGAGCGCATTTGATTTCGACGGTAAGGACAATATCATCAGTCTCGGCTATGGTGTAGCGTCTATCGAGTGGACTTATTCTTCTCCGACTACTCGCGGATATAGCTCCAACGATGTGTTGCCCAACCTCTTCTTGAGTAACCACGACATCAAGCGTGTGGGCGACTATATCACTAAAGACGGCAACTATTACAAGCAACTTATGCTCCGTCATGCAGTACTTGCGGCATACAGCGGTCCGTGTACTATCTATTACGGAGACGAATATGGCGATGACACTCGCAGTGTTACCTCAAATGCCGATGATAATATTTCGCGCACATCCGGACACTTGGATGCTCGCAATGACAACGAACGTCAGTTGAAGGAATATATCGGAAAGGCATTCAAAGCCCGTGCCGAAAATCCGGCAATGTGGCGCGGTACTTGCGAGTTCAAGAAGGATAATGCCAGCAACTGCCAAGTGCTTGCAGTAACCAAAACCGATTCTCAGACCGGAAATAAGGTGATGATTATCTTCTCTACAATTGATACTACTTGGTCGATTGGCGGAAGCGGTACCGACCTTATTAATGGTGGAAGTGTATCAGGCTCGGTTTCTGTTAAGGCCCTCGTTCCCGCGATTATCAAGTTGAACTAACTAACCCTAATAAGATGTGGCGGTCGCTCCCCGAAAAGGTGGGCGGCCGCTTTTGTTATGTGAAAAAACGGGGACAAATGGGTGAATAATCGGAGACAACGGGGGGGGGATATTTGAGAGCATGGCTTATCTTTGGAGCTTGGTATCAATAATGAAAAGACAAGAAAAGACAACTGAAAATAAGGGAAATTACCGATAGATTTGCAGTAGTCTTTATAACAATGATATGAATGAAATAAACATAGGAGAATTGATAGAAACCGAGATGTTGCGCCAAGAAAGGTCGGCGTCGTGGTTGGCTTCGAAGCTATATTGCAGTCGTACAAATATTTATAAAATATATGGTCGGACAAGTATCGATACGACTACGCTTTATCGTGTGTCGCGGGTGCTTGGACATAATTTCTTCTCATATTATGCGGAAGCGTTCGAACGTGAAAAAATGGAGACAAAAGAGTGAATTATAGGGAACAAAGTATTGTCGGACAATTGATTGCATTGGTTTAATTTTGTGCTTAAAACCCTATGGCATCGAAAGACAAGAAAAGACAAATTGAGATGCGGGGAAATGGACGTAATTTTGTCGTAGCAAGTTTGATGCGGCGGATGCCGACAAGGCTGTAAGGATTCGATGCGCCGTATGAATGATAATTAAAATTTTAATGTTAACCGTCTCCAGAATCCGGAGGCACAAAAATCAAAATTATGGGAAATACTGAAATTGCTCCTAAAAAGAATGGACTTGGTCTTGCCGGTCTTATTGTAGGTATCGTAGGCTTTGTGCTCTGCTTGATTCCGTTGGTAAACTTCTTCGGTGTCTTTATTGCCATCTTGGGCCTGTTGCTATCGTTGATAGGTGTGTTCAAAGCTCCTCGCGGTACGTCTATTGCCGGACTTATAATCGGTCTTGTCGGTGTGGTTATTTTCTGTCTGATGTATTCATTCTAAAAAAACATGTGTATGAAAACTAAACTTTTGTCTATGCTTTTTGCCGCGGTGTTGCTTACCGGATGCGGCGGTGAAAGCAAAAAGGAAGCAACCGTAGAGGAAGAACCGACTAAACTATCAGCGGCTCAAACGGAATTGAAGGGCGACCTGAAAGGATGCTATGAGGTGGTAGAGAAAGAGTATAAGCTCAAGTATGAATCCTACTATGGCGATATCATAAGCGTAGAGTTGAAGCGTACTGATAAGGCTTTGCCGTTTGATGCAGATAAAGTCGATGTGTTCAGTAATGAAAGCAGTACGGATAAGACTATGCTTGTCGGTTTCGGTATCGAATTTCTTGACGAGGATGGCGATGTATTAGACGTTATACAACCCTCCGATTGGTCTTATTCATCGAAAGATGTCATTTCATTGTTTGGTCTTCAAACAGACGATACCGGAATCATAAGATGGAAGGTTGACAAAGATATCAAACCGGTGAAATTCCGAATTACTTCACTTACGAAAGCACATACTCCAAAGGCTAAAGAGAGTGATGCATTGGATAAAGCAATCGAAAAGGCTCTTGATACAGATGATAGTGATGTGAAAGAGAACTTGGATGATGTGAAAAAGGCTGCTGAGGCAACTAAAAAAGCCGCTGAAGCCGGAGCTGCTCTGCTCGATTTGCTGAAGTAAGTAGTAATAGCTAATAGTAAAATTGCAATAAACCCCGAAAGTCGAGATGACTGTCGGGGTTTGTTTTGTAGCTAACGTCGGTTGCCGCCTGCATTGTGTCCGCCGTTGTTGCCTCCGGGGTGATTGTCGGGATGATGGTTTGGCTGATTGTCGGGGTGTCCGGGACGATTGTCGTTGGGGTGATGTTGCGGACGCTTGGGAGGAGGCGGAGCCTCGTGATGGTAGGGATAATCATCGAAAAACAGTTCGTGATAAGCTTTGCATGACGAAAGTACTATCGCCGAAACAATAGCCGCGATGAACAATATGGCTTTTGAGGTCTTTTTCATTTGTTCGTATATTTAAGTTTAAGTTCAAAGTAAGTGAAAAGAATGCATAAAAGCAAGAAAAATGCAAGCTAAATGATGTAAACGCTAACAAATTGGTGGTTTTGCGGCTTAAAATTTGCGTGTGTCGTAACTAAATAGTACTTTTGCAGCCGTATTACAATAAGACAAATAAAGAAACACTATGAAGGTAGCTATTGTCGGCGTTTCAGGCGCAGTAGGTCAGGAATTCTTGAGAGTTCTCGACGAACAAAATTTCCCGTTGGATGAATTAGTGCTCTTCGGCTCAAGCCGCAGCGCAGGTCGTAAATACACATTCCGTGGCAAGGAATATACCGTAAAGGAACTTAAACACAATGATGATTTCAAGGGTGTGGATATTGCGTTTACCTCTGCCGGAGCGGGAACGTCGAAAGAGTTTGCCGAAACCATCACCAAATATGGAGCAATCATGATTGACAATTCGAGCGCATTCCGCATGGACGATGATGTGCCCTTGGTTGTTCCAGAAGTGAATGGCGACGATGCGTTCAACACTCCCCGTAATATCATTGCCAACCCCAATTGTACAACGATTCAGATGGTGGTGGCATTAAAGCCCCTCAACGATATTTCTCCCATCAAGCGAGTACACGTATCTACCTATCAGGCTGCATCGGGTGCCGGTGCTGCTGCGATGGACGAACTTGTAAATCAATATGCAGAACTTGGTCGCGGTGAAGCACCGACGATTCAAAAGTTTGCTTATCAGTTGGCTTACAATGTGATACCTCACGTAGATGTGTTTACCGATAACGGTTACACCAAGGAGGAGATGAAGATGTATAACGAAACACGCAAGATTATGCACTCCGACCTTATTAAGGTGAGCGCAACTTGTGTTCGTGTTCCGGTAATGCGTGCTCACAGCGAATCGATTTGGATTGAAACCGAGCAACCTATCAGCGTAGAGCAAGCTCGCGAAGCATTGGAAAAGGCTGAAGGAGTAATCGTATATGACGAACCGTCGGAAAAGAAATATCCGATGCCGCTCGACATTGCCGACAAAGATCCCGTATATGTAGGTCGTCTTCGTAAGGACTTGACCGACGACTGCGGTCTTTCATTCTGGGTGGTCGGAGACCAAATCAAAAAGGGAGCAGCTCTCAATGCCGTGCAGATTGCTCTCTATATGATAAAGAACAAAAAGTTTTAAGCAACAAATAAAATCAGTTTTTAGAAAGAGTGGCGGTGCGTGAGTATTGCCACTCTTGCTTTTTCGAGTATTTTGGAGTAAATTTGCAATACTAATCCAAAATCGTATAAAATGACGACTCTGCAAGCGGTGACATTGCCATTCAGCAATCCGGTGCTTATATTTTTTATAGTGCTGGTGATTATTTTGTTGGCTCCGCTGTTGCTCAATCGTCTGAAAATTCCCCATATCATAGGTATGATTGTGGCGGGCGTGCTTATCGGACCGTATGGATTCCATTTGCTCGACCGCGATTCGAGTTTTGAGATATTCGGTCAAGTGGGTATATTGTATTTGATGTTTTTGGCCGGTATCGAAATCGATATGTATCACCTGAAGCTAAATTTGCGACGGGGGATGCTGTTCGGACTGCTGACGTTTTTCGTGCCGATGGTGCTCGGAACGTTGGCGAGCGTGACTTTACTCGGTGTGGATTGGGTTACGGCTGTATTATTGGCTTCGATGTATGCATCGCATACGTTGATTGCATATCCGGTTGTGGCGCGTTTCGGTGTGACGAAAACTCCTTCGGTGTTGATTGCCATTGTGGGTACGATAATTGCGGTGATAGGGGCGTTGCTTGTGCTTGCCGGAGCGGTGAATGTGCATCGTACCGGGTCGTTTGATATGCGTGATTTGTTGCAATTGCTGCTCGAATTGGCGATATATTGTGTGGTGATACTCTACACGTATCCACGGTTGACGCGATGGTTTTTCAAACATTTCAGCGATAAGGTGACGCAATATGTCTATGTGATGGCATTGGTGTTTCTCGCGTCGTGGTTCGCTCAGATAATCGGACTTGAAGCTGTGTTGGGGGCGTTTTTTGCCGGACTTGTGCTCAATCGCTATATCCCGAATGCATCGCCGCTGATGAGCCGAATCGAATTTGTGGGCAATGCGTTGTTTATCCCGTATTTCCTTATCGGGGTGGGTATGATGATAGATGTGAGGGTGATTATGAGTGTGGATACGCTTGTGGTGGCTCTCAATATGATAGTGGTGGCTATTTTGAGTAAGTGGCTTGCTGCATGGATGGCTCAGAAGATTTACAAGATGGAGCGGGTGGACCGAGATATGATGTTCGGGTTGACCACTGCTCATACGGCTGTGGCGCTTGCCGTGGTGACTATCGGTTACAATATGATTATGCCAGACGGTCATCGCATGATGGATGAAACGATACTCAACGGGACGGTGTTGATGATTCTTGTCACTTGTGCAATCGCTCCGATAGTGACATCCGGGGCTGCTGCCAAGATAAAGATACGCGAAATGTCGGACGATGCGGTGGTGTCGGCGCCTGCCATCCATCGCAATATATTGGTTACGGTGGCGAATCCGATTACGGCAACGTCGATGATGGATTTGGCTCTGCTCATGCGCGATGATAGAAGTAGTAATTACAAATTGTATGCATTGCATGTGAGGACCGACAACTCTGCGAGTGCGCGTGCCATCGGGCGCAATTCTCTCGATTTGGCGGCTCAGACGGCTGCCGGAGTGGATGAGCCGTTGACCACAATCGAACGATATGACCTTAATGTAGCCACCGGATTACTTAATACAATCGAGGAGCGTGATATAACGGAGATATTTATCGGCTTGCATCGCAGAACGAATGTTATCGACAGCTTTTTCGGGTCAAAGATTGAGCAGTTGATGAAGTCGACCAATCGGATGGTTGTGATGTCGCGTTGTTTTATCCCGGTAAATACGGTGACGCGTATAGTGGTTTCCGTGCCTCCCAAGGCGGAATTTGAAACCGGATTTCGCCGTTGGGTGATGAGTGTGGGCAATCTTACCCGTCAGGTCGGCTGCCGGGTGATATTCTGTTGCCATCCCGACACTATGTCGTTGATACGCGGAGTGTTGCGTCGCGGACGTTACGATATTCGCTATGAGTTCCGCGAGGTGGAGCAGTGGGACGACTTCGTGCTGCTCGCCAATCGCGTTCTTGATGATGATTTGTTTATCGTTGTCGGCGCCCGTCGCACATCGGTTTCGTTCAGTTCCGATATGGATGCGATGCCGGGATTTTTGCAGAAATATTTCTCTCGCAACAATCTGATAGTTCTCTATCCGGAGCAGTTTGGCGAAGAGGAGGTGCCATTGACCACATTTGTCGACCCGTTGTCGACCGACATGAATGTTGCTCCGACCGGCATTTGGTTGCGTTTGCGCGGATGGTATATGAAGCTTGTGTCGATGAAGAAGCGTGTGACACAGCGAAACAAAAAGCCGAAAATAGAACTGTAAAGTTTTTTCAAAGTGTAAAAGGATAGCGTATTGCTAATTTTACTAAATTTGCACCTGTAAAAATCGTAAAAACTTATTTGGTATGCTCAACATTATTTTGTTTGACGACTCGACGGTGAGAGAAAACCTCTTGCCGATTACGTTTACGCGCCCGATTGCGGCGATACGTTACGGTATTACTACGATACGAGAAAAGTGGGAGAGAGTGTTCCCCGGTCAATATTCATATATGACTGTTGACTATCTGAGTGAGAAATTTCCTGCAATAGTGGAGGATGATAACTTTTTCATTGCCGGAAATATATGCCCCACCAAAGCGTTGGTAGATGCAATAAAAATGATGCCTGATGATTCGGCGATTGTATCTGATAAGGGGCTGATTGCATATCGTGGGACTCTCGAAGGTTTCGAGGCTCGTCAGTGGAGCGGAGAGCAGGTAGTGGTGGATTCTCCGCTGTCAATCAATATGCTTTACGATATTTTCATGGGCAACGGTGACGCAATCGAAGAGGATTATCATGCTTTGACTGCCGGTCGCCACAGTCTCACGTTGAGCTCAACCTGCACAGTGGTGGGCGATATGTATTTTCCTGATGGAACGCCAAAAATCTTCATCGAAGAGGGGGCTACAGTGGAGGCTGCCGTGCTTAATGTGAAAAATGGTCCCATTTACATTGGAAAGGATGCTGAAATCATGGAAGGTACATGCGTCAGAGGTCCGCTTGCGCTTTGCGAACATGCTTATATCAATATGGGATCAAAGGTGTATGGTGCTACTACTATCGGTCCGTATTGCAAAGTCGGCGGCGAATTGAATAATGTGGTTATGATTGGCTACTCCAATAAGGCGCACGATGGCTTCCTCGGAAATGCCGTGATAGGGGAGTGGTGTAATCTTGGTGCCGGTGCGGTGGCATCCAACCTGAAGAATGATTACACTGAAATCAAGCTATGGAACTATCCCGCTCACAGATTTTTGCGTACCGGATTGCAATTTTGCGGTCTTATAATGGGCGATCACTCAAAGGCCGGCATCAATACAATGTTTAATACGGCTACTGTGGTAGGCGTGGGGTGCAATATTCATGGTTCGGGATTCCCTCGTAATTTTGTCGCCTCATTCAGCGAAGGTGGTACATCCGGATTTTCGGATGTGGCCCTCCCGAAGTTCTACGACATTGCTCGTCGCGTGATGGCGCGCCGCCATGTGGAGCTTACCGATGTGGATGTTCGCATTTTTGAGTGTATTTATAATATTGCCGAAGGATATAAATAGTTAAATATCTATAAAAAGCAAATATGATGCGTGCGGTTTTCAATCGGCGACAGATGCCGAAAAGAAGACTGCACGCTCTTCTTTTGTAGAGAAAAATAAGTGCAAAATATTTGGTAAATAGCCAATTAGTTAGTAACTTTGCAACGTTTTTCAGACTATTAGCGGACTCCGCAACCGATAAGCTGTTGAAAGATAGCGCGGTAGGAGTGCGCCAAGTGTGTGTAATAACGAATATAATAATAACAACCAAAGTATAAAAAATTAAGTAAAAACAAGAACTAAGATGCCTACAATTCAGCAATTAGTAAGAAAAGGACGTGTAGCTCTTGAGGATAAGAGTAAGTCTCCCGCGCTCGATAGCTGCCCTCAGCGTCGTGGTGTATGTGTGAGAGTTTACACAACCACCCCCAAGAAGCCTAACTCTGCAATGCGTAAAGTTGCCCGTGTACGTTTGACTAACGGCAAGGAAGTTAACTCTTACATCCCCGGTGAAGGTCACAACCTTCAAGAACACTCAATCGTTCTCGTTCGCGGTGGTCGTGTAAAAGACCTTCCCGGTGTACGTTATCACATTGTTCGCGGTACACTTGATACAAGCGGTGTTAAAGACCGTACACAACGTCGTTCTAAGTACGGTGCTAAACGTCCGAAACCCGGAGCAGCTCCCGCAGCTAAGGGCAAAAAGTAGTCTAAGTCGATAACCGGCAGACGAAAACAAACAAAACAAATAAGTTAAAACAGAGTATTTAAACTTCGTTTTTGATTTATTGGAAAGCTAAACAGGTTGAGTAAATAGGACAAGAGAGTCCTGTTGAAGATGTCAGAAAATAGCAGCCAAGCAAACAAAAACACAATTTTATTGTAAAAAATGAGAAAGGCAAAACCTAAAAAACGGATCGTATTACCTGATCCCGTTTTCAATGATGTAAGAGTGTCAAAATTTGTTAATCACCTGATGTATGATGGCAAAAAGAATACTGCTTATACAATATTCTATACGGCTCTTGAGACTGTGAAGTCTAAGTTGCCCAACGAAGAAAAAACAGCCCTCGAAATCTGGAAGAAGGCTCTCGAAAATGTAACTCCTCAAGTGGAAGTAAAATCACGCCGTGTTGGTGGTGCAACTTTCCAAGTTCCGACTGAAATCCGTCCCGATCGTAAGGAGTCAATCTCTATGAAAAACCTTATCCTCTATGCACGCAAGCGCGGCGGTAAGACTATGGCCGATAAACTTGCAGCTGAAATCGTAGACGCTTTCAATGATCAAGGTGGCGCATTCAAGCGCAAAGAAGATATGCACAAGATGGCAGAAGCTAACCGCGCATTCGCTCACTTTAGATTCTAATCAATAACACGTTATCGAAAATGGCTAAATCAGACGAATTACTGAAATATACCCGTAATATCGGTATTATGGCTCACATCGATGCAGGTAAGACTACCACATCGGAGCGTATTCTCTTCTATACCGGTCTTACTCACAAAATCGGTGAAGTACACGATGGCGCTGCTACCATGGACTGGATGGAGCAGGAACAAGAACGTGGTATCACTATTACTTCAGCAGCTACCACTGCATTCTGGAAATATGCCGGCGAACAATATAAGATCAATCTTATTGACACTCCGGGACACGTTGACTTCACTGTTGAAGTAGAACGTTCACTCCGCGTACTCGACGGTGCTGTTGCTACTTATTGTGCTGTTGGTGGTGTTGAACCTCAGTCTGAAACCGTATGGCGTCAGGCAGATAAGTACAACGTACCCCGTATCGGTTATGTAAACAAGATGGACCGTTCAGGTGCAAACTTCTTTGAAGTTGTACGCCAAATGAAGGATGTGCTCGGCGCAAATCCGTGTCCTATTCAAATTCCTATCGGTGCAGAAGAAACATTCAAGGGTATCGTTGACCTTGTGACTATGAAGGCTTACTATTGGCCCGATGAAAAGCAAGGTGCTGACTATGTAATCGAAGATATTCCCGCAAATCTTCAAGCTGAAGCTGAAGAATGGCGCGATAAGATGCTTGAAAAGGTGGCTGAGTTCGACGATGTATTGATGGAAAAATATTTCGATGATCCTTCAACCATCACCGAAGACGAAATTCGCTCGGCTATCCGCAAAGCAACTCTTGCATTGGAACTCGTTCCGATGACTTGCGGTAGCTCGTTCAAGAATAAGGGCGTACAATGCCTCCTTAACAATGTCTGCGCATACCTTCCCTGTCCTACCGATGGTGGTGCTATCGAAGGTCACGCAATCGACAATCCTGATGAAATCGTTACACGCGAACCGTCAAGTGATGCGCCCATGTGTGCTCTCGCGTTTAAGATTGCAACCGACCCCTATGTAGGTCGTCTTTGCTTCTTCCGTGTATATTCAGGCGATATGGAAGCCGGTAGCTACGTGTTCAACAGCCGTTCAGGTAAGAAAGAACGTGTATCTCGTCTCTTCCAAATGCACTCAAACAAGCAGAACCCGAAAGACGCTATCACTTGCGGTGATATCGGTGCCGGAGTAGGTTTCAAAGATATTCGTACCGGTGATACCCTTTGCGCAGAAGATGCTCCCATCGTACTCGAAGCAATGGAATTCCCCGAACCTGTGATTGGTATCGCAGTTGAACCTAAGACTCAAAAAGACCTCGATAAACTCGGTGTTGGTCTCCAGAAACTCGCTGAAGAAGACCCGACTTTCCGTGTTCAAACCAACGAAGAAACCGGCCAAACCGTTATCTCCGGTATGGGTGAGCTTCACTTGGATATTATTATCGACCGTCTCCGTCGTGAGTTTAAGGTAGAATGTAATCAAGGTCGTCCTCAAGTAACATATAAGGAAACCATCACTCAACCTGTTGAACTTCGCGAAGTGTTCAAGAAGCAGACCGGTGGTCGTGGTAAGTTTGCTGACATCATCGTTCGCGTTGAGCCGGTTGACGAAGGCTTTGAAGGTAACCTCCAATTCGTTGACGAAGTTAAGGGTGGTAACATTCCTAAGGAATTCATTCCTTCAATCCAAAAAGGTTTCGTAACCGCAATGAAGAATGGTGTACTTGCCGGATACCCCGTAGAACAATTGAAAGTTACTGTAATCGATGGTTCTTTCCACCCGGTAGACTCTGACCAACTTTCATTCGAGCTTTGTGCTATCCAAGCATTCAAGAAAGCTTCTGAAAAGGCAGGTCCCGTACTTCTCGAACCTATCATGAAGATTGAAGTTGTTACTCCCGAAGAAAGCATGGGTGATGTAATCTCTGACCTTAACAAGCGTCGTGGTCAAGTGGAAGGTATGGAAACCAGCCGCAGCGGTGCTCGTGTAGTAAAGGCAAAAGCTCCTCTTGCTGAAATGTTCGGTTATGTAACTGCATTGCGTACCATCACTTCAGGTCGCGCTACTTCTACAATGTCGTTCTCGCACTATGCAGAAGTAAGCAATTCGATTGCAAAGAACGTCTTGACTGAGTGCCAAGGCCGTGTAGACTTATTGAAATAAAATTTTATTCACACGCATATGAGCCAAAAAATTAGAATCAAATTAAAATCTTACGATCACAACTTGGTAGACAAGTCGGCTGAGAAGATTGTAAAGACTGTGAAGGCTACAGGTGCAGTAATCAGCGGTCCTATACCTCTGCCTACTCACAAGCGTATCTTCACTGTAAACCGTTCGACATTCGTGAACAAGAAGTCGCGTGAGCAATTCCAACTTTCGTCTTACAAGCGTCTTATCGACATCTACAACTCTACTTCAAAGACTGTAGATGCTCTCATGAAGCTCGAACTTCCCAGCGGAGTTGATGTAGAAATCAAGGTGTAATCAATCAATTTAATTTTTAAGAGAAATGCCAGGATTATTAGGAAAAAAAATCGGAATGACATCCGTTTTCAGTGCCGACGGTAAGAATGTACCGTGCACTGTTATCGAAGTAGGTCCCTGCGTGGTTACTCAAGTAAAAACTGCTGAAAAAGACGGCTACGAAGCTCTCCAGCTTGGTTTTGAAGACAAGAAGGAGAAGCACACCAACAATCCCGAAGCCGGTCACTTCAAGAAGGCAGGAGTAACTCCCAAAAGACACTTGGCCGAGTTCAAAGGATTTGAAGGCGAGTACAAACTCGGTGACACTATCACTGTAGACTTCTTTACCGACAATGACTTCGTTGACATCGTAGGTACTTCGAAGGGTAAAGGTTTCCAAGGTGTTGTAAAACGCCACGGATTCGGCGGTGTAGGTCAATCGACTCACGGTCAGCATAACCGTTTGCGTGCTCCCGGTTCGGTAGGTGCATGTTCTTATCCCGCTAAGGTGTTCAAAGGAATGCGCATGGCAGGTCAGATGGGTAACCAACGCGTAACCGTACAAAACCTCCAAGTATTGAAGGTGATTGCAGAGCACAATCTGTTGTTGATTAAGGGTTCGATACCCGGATGTAAAGGTTCAATCGTATTAATTGAGAAATAATGGAACTCGCAGTATTAAATATAGAAGGAAAGGACACCGGTCGTAAGGCTCAGTTGAACGACGCAGTGTTCGCAATCGAAACCAACGAGCATGCCGTATATCTCGATGTTAAGCAGTATCTTGCTAACCAACGTCAAGGTACCCACAAGTCAAAAGAGCGTAGTGAAGTATCGGGTTCAACCCGCAAGCTCCACAAGCAAAAAGGCGGTGGCGGCTCACGTATCGGTGATATCAACTCTCCTGTTTTGGTAGGTGGTGGTCGCGTATTCGGACCTCGTCCCCGCGACTATCGTTTCAAGCTTAACAAGAAACTCAAAGCTCTTGCTCGCAAGTCGGCTCTGACATTCAAGGCTCAGGATAATCAGATCGTAGTAGTTGAGGAATTCAACTTTGAAGCCCCGAAGACTAAACAATTTGTAAATTTTACTAAAAATTTGCAATTAGACGGCAAGAAGGTGCTTTTGGTTTTAGCAGACCAAAATAAAAACGTAATTTTGTCGGCCAGAAATATTCCCGAGGTGCAAGTTGTAAGCGCAAATGAATTAAACACTTACACTATCCTCAATAATAAAGCTGTTATCCTCACGGAGAACAGCCTCGACATGATTAATAAACTTTAATAACCTCAAAGGAGAAATAAAGAACAATGGACATTACAATCAAACCCATCGTTACCGAGAAAGCAACTAAGCTTACTGAAAAGCTTAATCGCTATACTTTCCGTGTGTCTCCCAATGCCAACAAGTACCAAATCAAAGACTTGGTAGAAGAAATGTATGGCGTTAAGGTCGTTGAAGTTAATACTCTCATTGTCCGTGGGAAGAACAAGTCTCGCTACACCAAGAGCGGATTGCTTCGCGGTAAGACCAATTCTTACAAAAAAGCATTCATCACTGTAGCTGAGGGCCAAACTATTGACTTTTATAGCAACATATAATTAAGAAATGGCAGTAAGAAAATTCAAGCCCACAACACCGGGGCAGAGACACAAAGTTATTGGCGTGTTTAAAGGTACAATCACTGCTAAGACGCCAGAAAAATCTCTTACAGTCGGTAAAATTGCAACCGGCGGCCGCAACGCCGAAGGTCACCTCACCACTCGTTACCTTGGTGGTGGACACAAGCGCAAATACCGTATCATTGACTTTAAGAGAAACAAAGACGGTGTTCCCGCTGTAGTGAAGTCGATTGAATACGATCCCAACCGTTCGGCTCGTATTGCATTGCTTTACTATGTAGACGGTACTAAGACTTACATAATTGCACCCAACGGCTTAGCAGTTGGCTCGACAGTTG
Organism: Muribaculaceae bacterium; assembly: GCA_045133615.1. Classification (GTDB taxonomy): domain Bacteria; phylum Bacteroidota; class Bacteroidia; order Bacteroidales; family Muribaculaceae; genus M3. The sequence goes on from JBGUUQ010000010.1 coordinate 41,093, forward strand.
TGAGCGGTCCTGATGCAGCACCCGAAATCGGTAATGCACTTCCGTTGAACAAGATTCCTGTTGGTACAGTTATCCACAACATCGAGCTTCGTCCGGGTCAAGGCGCATTCATGGCGCGTTCGGCCGGTACGTTTGCACAGTTGACTTCGAGAGAAGGGGATTACGCGATTATCAAATTACCTTCGGGCGAAACACGTAAAGTGCTTGCAACTTGCAAGGCTACCATCGGTGTAGTTGGCAATAGCGAACACTCACTCGAAAGTTCCGGTAAGGCCGGTCGTTCACGTTGGCTCGGTCGTCGTCCTCACAACCGTGGTGTTGTCATGAACCCTGTAGATCACCCGATGGGTGGTGGTGAAGGACGTGCTTCCGGAGGACATCCTCGTTCACGCAAGGGTCTTTACTCTAAGGGTCTTAAGACACGTGCTCCGAAGAAGACATCTTCTAAGTACATTATTGAAAGAAGAAAAAAGTAATCTGATTAATTAAGTAACAACTATGAGTCGTTCGTTAAAAAAAGGCCCATATATCAGTGTTAAGCTGGAAAAGAAGGTGTCGGCAATGGAAGAAAGCGGCAAGAAGTCTGTAATTAAGACTTGGAGCCGTGCTTCAATGATTTCTCCCGATTTCGTAGGACACACTTTTGCAGTTCATAACGGCAACAAGTTTATTCCTGTTTACGTAACCGAAAACATGGTAGGTCACAAGCTTGGTGAGTTTGCTCCCACTCGTAACTTCCGTGGTCATGGTGGTAACAAGAAGAAATAATAAGGGCCCTGTATAATAATTTTTGACAAAAAGAAAGAATAAATACAATGGGTGTAAGAAAAAGAAATTCAGCCAATTTGAGAAAAGAAGCTCAGAAGACTCAGGCATTTGCTAAATTGCACAATGTCCCCTCTTCTCCCCGTAAGATGCGCCTTGTAGCCGACATGGTACGCGGACAGGAAGTCTTCAAAGCTCTCGGTATCCTTAAATTCTCCAATAAGGAGGCTGCAGCTAAGGTGGAAAAACTCCTCCGTTCTGCAATTGCCAACTGGGAAGCTAAAAACGAAAAGAAAGCCGACAACGGCGAGCTTTATATCAGCACTATTTTCGTTGATCCCGCTCCCATGCTCAAGCGTCTCCGCACAGCTCCCCAAGGCCGTGGATACCGTATCCGTAAACGTTCTAACCACGTTACATTGTTTGTAGATACAATTGATAATAACGCTAAAAAAGAGGCATAAAAGATGGGACAGAAAGTTAATCCGATTAGCAATCGCTTGGGTGTAATCCGTGGTTGGGATTCCAACTGGTATTTCGGCAAGAAATATGCCGATAGCATCCTTGAGGATTCAAAGCTTCGCAAGTACTTGAATGTTCGTCTTGCCAAGTGTAGCGTTTCGCGCATCGTAATCGAGCGCACAATCAAGTTGATCACTATCACTGTCTGCACTTCTCGTCCGGGTCTTATCATCGGCAAGGGCGGTTCTGAAGTTGACAAGCTCAAGGAAGAACTCAAGAAGATCACCGACAAGGATGTACAAATCAACATTTTTGAAGTTAAGCGTCCCGAACTCGACGCTCAAATCGTAGCTGCTAACATCGCTCGTCAAATCGAAGGTAAGATTGCTTATCGTCGTGCAGTGAAGATGGCTGTAGCATCTACAATGCGTGCCGGTGCCGAAGGTATCAAGGTACAAGTGAGCGGACGTCTTAACGGTGCTGAAATGGCTCGTTCAGAGATGTTCAAGGAAGGACGTACTCCTCTCCACACTCTCCGTGCCGATATCGATTACGCTTTGGTAGAAGCTCACACTAAAGTGGGTGTAGTAGGCGTGAAGGTATGGATTTGCCGTGGTGAAGTATATGGCAAGCGTGATCTCGCTCCCCAATTCACTGCAAGTGCAAAGGAAAACCGTGGCGGCGGTAATGAAAGAAGACCTCGCAAGGGTTTCCGCACACCTAAAAACAATCATTAATCGTATTGAATCAAGACAACAATGTTACAACCAAAGAAAACTAAATTTCGTAGACAACAGAAAGGTCGCATGAAGGGCAATGCTCAACGCGGCAATCAGTTGGCATTCGGATCTTTTGGTATAAAGACTTTGGAGTCAAAGTGGATTACCGGTCGCCAAATTGAGGCAGCTCGTATCGCAGTGACTCGTTATATGCAACGCCAGGGTCAAATCTGGATTCGCATATTCCCGGATAAGCCTATCACCAAGAAGCCTGCCGAAGTGCGTATGGGTAAAGGTAAAGGTAACCCCGAAGGATTTGTTGCGCCCGTTACTCCGGGTCGTATCCTCATCGAGGTTGAAGGTGTACCTTTCGACGTAGCAAAGGAAGCACTCCGCCTTGCAGCACAGAAGCTTCCTGTAATTACCAAGTTTGTAGTACGTCGCGACTATGATCCGACACAAAACGTGTAAAGAACTATGAAGAAAGAAGAAATAAAGGAGCTTAGCACTCAGGACTTGAAGGATCGTCTTGTGGAGATGGAGAAGGAATATCGCCAATTGGTGGTAAATCACTCTGTATCGCCTCTTGACAACCCTGCTAAGATTACCAAAGACCGTAAAATGATCGCACGCGTTAAGACTGAGTTGCGTCAGCGTGAACTTAACAATAAATAATCCCAAGAAATGGAAAAGAGAAACTTAAGAAAAGAGCGTATTGGGGTTGTATCGAGCAACAAGGGTGACAAGACTATCACTGTAACTATCAAGTGGAAGGAAAAACACCCGATCTATGGTAAGTTTGTCAACAAGACAAAGAAATACCATGCTCACGACGAAAAGAACGAGTGTAGCGTTGGCGATACAGTGAAGCTGATGGAAACTCGTCCCCTGAGCAAGACTAAGAGATGGAGATTAGTAGAAATAATCGAAAAAGTTAAGTAATTATGATACAGACTGAAAGCCGTTTAACCGTAGCCGATAACAGTGGAGCCAAGGAAGCTCTCTGTATCCACGTACTTGGAGGTACAGGCCGTCGTTATGCATCGGTAGGCGATATTATCGTTGTCTCTGTAAAGAGCGTGATTCCTTCGTCGGATGTAAAGAAAGGTACTGTATCTAAAGCCGTTGTCGTTCGTACAAAGAAGGAAATCCGTCGCGCCGACGGTAGCTATATCCGCTTTGACGACAATGCTTGTGTGTTGTTGAACAATGCCGGTGAACTTCGCGGTACTCGTATCTTCGGCCCCGTTGCCCGTGAGTTGCGTGCTACCAACATGAAGATTGTTTCACTTGCTCCCGAAGTACTCTAATCAGATAAAAACGTAAACTCAACAATGAAATTGCATATCAAAAAGGGCGATACCGTACGCGTGCTCAGCGGTGAGAGTCGTGGTCAAGAAGGCCGCGTTCTCGCTGTGCTTGTGTCAAAGCAAAAAGCTATCGTAGAAGGTGTCAACGTGGTATCTAAGAGTACCAAGCCCAACGCCAAGCACCCTCAGGGTGGCATCGTAAAGATGGAAGCCCCGATTCATATCTCCAACCTCGCACTTCTCGACCCGAAGAGTGGCAAGCCTACTCGTATCGGTCGTCGTAAGAACGATAAGGGAGTTACAGTTCGTTATTCTAAAAAATCAGGAGAGGAGATAAAGTAAAATGGCAACCACTCTACAGAAAGAATATAAGGAGCGCATCGTTCCTGCTCTTGAGAAAGAATTTAACTACAGCACCGTAATGCAGGTGCCCCGCCTCAAGAAAATCGTGATCAACCAAGGTCTCGGTCAAGCTACTCAAGATAAGAAAATCATTGAAACCGCTATCAACGAGTTGACTGCCATCACCGGTCAGAAGGCTGTTGCTACTCTTTCAAAGAAGGATATTTCAAACTTCAAGCTTCGTAAGAAAATGCCTGTGGGCGTGATGGTAACTCTTCGTCGCGATCGCATGTATGAATTCTTGGAACGTCTTATCCGTGTGGCTCTTCCCCGTATCCGTGACTTCAAGGGTATCGAAGGCAAGCTCGATGGTCGTGGAAACTATACTCTCGGTATCACCGAACAGATTATTTTCCCCGAAATCAACATCGACAATATCACTAAGATGCTCGGTATGAACATTACTTTCGTTACTTCGGCTAACACCGACGAAGAAGGTTTTGCTCTTCTCAAGCAATTCGGTCTCCCATTCAAGAACGCTAAATAATATATTAGTATGGCTAAAGAATCAATGAAGGCTCGTGAAGTGAAGAGAGCTAAGCTTGTTGCTAAGTATGCCGCCAAGAAAGCTGCTTTGAAAGCTGCCGGCGACTACGAAGCTCTCCAATTGCTTCCCAAAAACGCTTCTTCAGTACGTCTTCACAATCGTTGCAGCATCACCGGTCGTCCGAAAGGCTATATGCGTCAATTTGGTATCTCGCGTATCCAATTCCGCGAAATGGCATCGGCTGGTTTGATTCCGGGTGTAAAGAAAGCAAGCTGGTAATCGAGAAGTGATGACTATTCAATACAGAGAGTATTAAATATTGTTCGGAAAAGCCGAATCAATTTAAACAAACAATAAAATGACTGATCCAATAGCAGATTATTTGACAAGATTGAGGAATGCAATCAAGGCTCAACACCGTGTGGTTGAAGTGCCTGCCTCAAACTTGAAGAAAGAGATCACCAAGATTCTCTTTGAACAAGGCTATATTCTTAATTATAAGTTTATAGAGGGTGAAACTCCCAATGGTACTATCAAGATCGCCTTGAAGTACGATCCGGTGGAAAAGGTTAACGCTATCAAGAATTTGAAGCGTGTGTCTCGTCCGGGTCTTCGTCAGTATACAGGCTACAAAGATATGCCGAGAGTGTTGAACGGTTTAGGTATCGCCATCCTTAGCACTTCAAAGGGTGTGATGACCAACAAGCAGGCAGCAGACCTGAAGATTGGTGGCGAAGTACTATGTTATGTTTATTAATGTATAGGAGGTTAAGAATATGTCAAGAATAGGTAAAGCCCCCATTGCAATTCCTGCCGGTGTTACCGTCAGTGTAAAAGATGACGTAGTTACTGTAAAAGGTCCTAAGGGTGAACTCTCGCAAAAGGTAAATCCTGAACTCGAAATCAAAATCGAGGATGGACATGTAGTAATCTCTCGTCCTACCGACAATCGCGAACATCGCGCACAACATGGTTTGTATCGCGCTTTGATCAACAACATGGTTGTTGGCGTGTCGACCGGTTACCGCAAGGAAATGGAATTAGTAGGTGTAGGTTATCGTGCAGCAGCAACAGGTCAAGTGCTTGAGCTCTCTCTCGGTTTCTCTCACGCAATATATATTAAGCTCCCTGCAGAGGTGAAGGTTGAAGCAAAGAGCGAACGTAACAAAAACCCGTTGATCATCCTCGAAAGTAGCGACAAGCAACTTCTTGGTCAGGTTTGTGCAAAGGTACGTTCACTCCGTAAGCCTGAACCTTACAAGGGTAAGGGTATCAAGTTTGTTGGCGAAGTTATCCGTCGCAAGTCGGGTAAGTCAGCAGGTGCTAAATAATTAAAATAGACTGAATCATGATCTCGAAGATACAAAGACGTAATAAGATCAAGACCCGTATTCGCGGTAAAGTTTCCGGTAGCGCTGCTCGTCCCCGCATGACGGTTTTCCGTAGCAACAAGCAGATCTATGTTCAACTTATCGACGACCAAGAGGGTCGCACTCTCGTAGCCACTTCTTCTAAGGGAATCGAGGGTGGAACAAAATGTGAAATCGCTGCCAAGGTGGGCGAAGCAGTTGCTAAGAAGGCTCTCGAAGCCGGTATCACCGAGGTGGTTTTTGACCGCAACGGATACCTTTTCCACGGTCGTGTTAAATCATTGGCTGATGCAGCTCGCAACGGCGGACTTAAATTTTAAGAATCATGGCAAGAAAAAGTAATAGAGTAAAATCAACCAGCGACTTAGAGTTGAAGGATCGCCTTGTAGCAATCAACCGCGTTACGAAAGTAACCAAGGGTGGTCGTGCATTCAGCTTCTCCGCTATCGTTGTCGTAGGTAATGAAGACGGCATCGTTGGTTGGGGTCTCGGTAAAGCAAACGAAGTTACCGCAGCTATCGCCAAGGGCGTTGAAGCTGCAAAGAAGAATCTCATCAAGGTGCCTGTTCACAAGGGAACTCTTCCCCACGAACAAGCTGCTAAATTCGGTGGTTCTCGCATCATTCTCAAGCCCGCATCACAAGGTACCGGTGTTAAGGCCGGTGGTGCAATGCGTGCCGTGCTTGAGAGCGTAGGTGTGACCGACGTTTTGGCTAAGTCAAAGGGTTCATCTAACCCCCACAACTTGGTGAAGGCTACTATCGCAGCTCTTGCAGAAATGCGCAGCCCGATGGAGATTGCTCAAAATCGTGGCGTTTCACTCGACAAGGTGTTTAACGGTTAATGCTTACTACAATGGCACAAATTAAGATTAAACAAATAAAGAGCCGTATCAACTGCCCCGCAGTTCAAAAGCGTACACTTGACGCTCTCGGCTTGAAAAAGATGAATCACGTCGTAGTTAAAGAAGATACTCCGTCTGTGATGGGAATGGTTAATAAAGTACGTCATTTGGTAGAAGTGACCAACGCTTAAAATTTATATCACTATGGATTTAAGTAATTTACAACCTGCAGTAGGTTCTACAAAAGATAGAAAACGTATCGGTCGTGGTCCCGGTTCGGGCAAGGGTGGTACTTCTACCCGTGGTCACAAGGGTGCTAAGTCACGTTCCGGTTACAAGCGTAAGATTGGTTTTGAAGGTGGTCAGATGCCTTTGCAACGTCGTTTGCCTAAGTTCGGTTTCAAGAACATCAACCGCATTGAATACAAGGCAATCAACCTTTCTGACCTCGAAACTCTTGCAGCAGCACGCAATCTTGAAAAGATCGGTTTGGCTGAACTTCGTGAAGCCGGATTTATCTCTCGCAAGCAATTGGTAAAGATTTTGGCTAACGGTACTGTAACCCGCAAGCTCGAAGTTGAAGCCAATGCTTTCTCAGCAGCTGCTGAAAAGGCTATCGTTGAAGCCGGAGGTTCAATCCTTAAAGTATAAAGCAGATGAGATTTGTTCAAACCATTAAAAACATTTGGAAGATCGAGGATCTGCGTAAGCGTCTCATCGTAACATTCATGTTGGTACTTGTGTACCGACTTGGATGTTATGTGGTGCTTCCCGGTATCGATCCCCAAAACCTTGAAGCTTTGGAGAAATTCACTTCAGGAGGTCTTATGCAGCTTCTTGATATGTTCTCCGGTGGAGCGTTCTCTCAAGCGTCGATTTTTGCGCTTGGTATCATGCCCTACATCACAGCATCGATTGTGATTCAACTTTTGGGTATGGTGCTTCCTTCGTTCCAGAAGATGCAGCGTGAAGGCGAAAGCGGACGTCAGAAGCTCAACCAGTACACACGCTACCTTACAGTCCTAATTCTTTTGCTTCAAGGTCCTGCTTATTTGATCAACCTTCAAGTGCAAGTGAATGCGGCCGGTGGTCATGCAGCCATGGGCTTTTGGACTATTGCATACCTCACAGTGATTCTTGCTGCCGGCAGTATGTTTATCATGTGGCTTGGTGAGCGTATCACAGATCGCGGTATCGGCAATGGTATCTCTTTCATTATCTTGGTAGGTATTATCGCTCGTTTCCCCAGCGCATTCTTGTATGAATTCACCAGCCGCCTTCCGGGTGCCAGTGGTTCGCAGGGTGGTCTTATCATGTTTATTGTTGAGATCATCATCCTTCTCGCTGTTATCGGTGGTGCAGTATTGCTCGTTCAAGGAACTCGCAAAGTGCCTGTACAATATGCTAAGCGTATCGTAGGTAATAAGCAATACGGCGGTGCACGTCAATACATTCCTTTGAAGGTTAATGCGGCCGGTGTGATGCCGATCATTTTTGCTCAGGCAATCATGTTCATTCCTATCACTCTTGCCGGATTTGGTGCAAGCGGAAACACCAGTGGTTTCTTTGCCGCGTTCTCAGATATGAACGGTTTTTGGTATAACTTTGTTTACTTCATCATGATTGTAGCATTTACTTATTTCTATACTGCAATCACTGTTCGTCCCACTCAGATGGCCGACGACATGAAGCGTAACAATGGTTTTATCCCCGGTGTTAAACCCGGTAAGAAGACCGCAGAGTATCTCGATACTATCATGTCGCGCATCACATTGCCGGGTTCTATTTTCCTCGGTATTGTGGCTATCATGCCTGCATTTGCTCGTATGTTTGGCGTAAGCCAAAACTTCGCTCAGTTCTTCGGTGGAACTTCACTTTTGATTTTGGTCGGTGTAGTCCTCGATACTTTGCAACAGGTAGAAAGTCATTTGATGATGCACCACTACGATGGTTTGATGAAAGATGGAAAAATCAAAGGTCGTACCACAGGTAGTGCTTATTAATCTTTAGTTATCGACTTCGATACTATAATAAATGAAGATTTATCTCAAAACACCCGAAGAAATAGCTCAGATGAGAGTTGCAAACGATCTCGTCAGCCGCACACTTGGCGAAGTGGCCAAGTGGGTGGCTCCGGGCGTTACAACAATCAAGCTCGACACTATTGCACGTGAATTTATCCGCGACAATGGTGCTCGTCCGGCTTGCTTGGGCTATTGCGGTTTTCCGGGTACGCTTTGTATAGAAGTCAACGAAACTGTAGTTCATGGTTTTCCGTCCAATTATACTCTCCGTGAAGGTGATGTTATCGGTATCGATACTGTAGTGGAGTATAATGGTTTTAACGGTGATTCATGCTACACATTTGCAGTAGGTGAGATTGCTCCTGAAGTGATGCAATTGTGCAAAACGACAAAGGAATCTCTGTATGTAGGCATAGAAGCTTGCCAAGAAGGTAAGCGTATCGGCGATATCGCCAATGCCGTGCAGACTTATTGCGAAAAGCGTGGCTATAGTGTAGTGCGCGAGATGTGTGGTCATGGTATCGGACGTGAAATGCACGAAGACCCCGAAGTGCCCAACTATGGTCGTCGCGGGACAGGACCGGTAATCAAAACCGGTATGTGTCTTTCAATCGAACCGATGATCAATCTTGGCAGTCGCAATATTGTCATTGAACGTGACGGTTGGACCTGTCGCACCAAGGATCGCAAGCCCTCAGCTCATTATGAGCACACAGTGGCTATCGTGGACGGTAAGACTGAAATACTCACAACGTTTGATTATATTCAAGAAGCATTAGGAGATAGATTTATTTAAAATTATTATATGGCAAAACAAGCTGCAATAGAACAAGACGGAGTTATCGTGGAAGCATTGTCGAATGCAATGTTCCGCGTAGAATTGGAGAATGGTCATGAAATCACTGCCCACATCTCCGGCAAGATGCGTATGCACTACATCAAAATATTGCCCGGTGACAAGGTGCGAGTGGAAATGTCTCCTTACGACTTGTCGAAAGGCAGAATTGCATTCAGATACAAATAATAAAAAACTATAAGATATGAAAGTAAGAGCCTCAGTTAAGAAGCGCACTCCGGACAGTAAGATTGTCCGTCGTAAGGGTCGTCTTTATGTAATTAACAAGAAAAACCCTAAGTATAAACAACGTCAAGGATAATTTTGTTAACTTTGCACAAAAATTAGTCAATAAGATATGGCAGTAAGAATCGTGGGAGTTGACCTCCCCCAAAATAAGAGAGGTGAAATCGCCTTGACTTATATTTTCGGCATCGGCCGTAGCGCAGCCAACTCTATCCTTGAGAAGGCAGGCGTAGATAAAAACATTAAAGTACAAGACTGGACCGACGCTCAAGCAGCTGCAGTGCGTGAAGTTATCGGCGCAAACTACAAAGTGGAGGGTGACCTTCGCAGCGAAATCCAGCTTAACATCAAGCGTCTGATGGATATCGGTTGCTATCGTGGTATCCGTCACCGTATCGGTCTTCCTCTTCGTGGTCAGAGCACTAAAAACAATGCTCGTACACGTAAGGGACGTAAGAAAACAGTTGCTAATAAGAAGAAAGCTACAAAATAATAATTTAGTATGGCAAAAAAGACAGTCGCAGCTAAGAAGAGAAACGTTAAAGTTGATGCCGCCGGCCAACTTCACGTTCACTCATCTTTCAACAACATTATTGTGTGCTTAGCCAACTCTGAAGGTCAAGTGATCTCTTGGTCAAGTGCAGGTAAAATGGGCTTCCGTGGCTCAAAGAAGAACACTCCTTATGCAGCTCAAATGGCTGCTCAGGATTGCGCAAAGGTTGCTTACGACCTCGGTCTTCGTAAAGTGAAGGCATATGTTAAGGGTCCGGGCAACGGTCGTGAATCGGCTATCCGCACTATCCATGGTGCAGGCATCGAAGTTACTGAAATCATCGATGTAACTCCGCTTCCCCACAATGGTTGTCGTCCTCCCAAGAGAAGAAGAGTATAATATCTTATTTTATTCAACTGAGACAACTCAATTTCATTTAACTCAAGTTGCGGCAAGCTTCATCGAATGTGAATAGACCACAATTTTCATCACCTCTCTGTGGTCGCGGCTGCACTAAGATGAATGCTTCCCAATGCTTAAAAACTGATTAAAAAAATGGCAAGATATACCGGACCGAAAACCAAAATTGCTCGTAAATTCGGCGAGCCTATTTTCGGAGAAGACAAGGTTCTCTCAAAGAAGAATTATCCCCCGGGTCAGCATGGTGCTAACAAGCGTCGCAAGACCTCTGAATATGGCATCCAGCTCCGCGAGAAGCAAAAGGCTAAATATACTTACGGTGTTCTCGAAAAGCAATTCCGTAATCTCTTCAAGAAGGCATCAAGCACCAAGGGTGTAAAGGGTGAAGTGTTGCTTCAACTCCTTGAGTCTCGTCTTGATAATGTTGTTTATCGCCTTGGTATTGCTCCTACACGTGCTGCTGCCCGTCAACTCGTACTTCACCGTCACATCACAGTAAATGGTGAAGTCGTAAACATCGCTTCTTACTCTGTAAAGGCTGGCGACATCATTGCAGTACGCGAGAAGTCAAAATCTCTTGAAGTAATTGCTGATGCTTTGGCAGGATTCAACCACAGCAAATATCCTTGGATTGAGTGGGATGAATCTCAAAAAGCCGGTAAGTTCCTCCACGTTCCTGCACGCGAAGATATTCCCGAAAACATCAAGGAGCAGTTGATCGTCGAGTTGTATTCTAAGTAATCATTTAAAAACAAAGATCCATGGCTATATTAGCATTTCAGAAACCTGACAAGGTCCTTATGTTGGAAGCCGATAATTTCTTCGGTAAGTTTGAGTTCAAGCCATTGGAGCCCGGTTATGGCATAACTGTGGGTAATGCGTTGCGTCGTATATTGCTCTCTTCTCTCGAAGGTTTTGCAATTTCGAGCATCCGCATCGATGGCGTAAGACATGAGTTTGATACTGTGCCCGGCGTTAAAGAAGACGTCACCAATATCATTCTCAATCTTAAAAAAGTGGATCTCAAGCAGATTGTTGAAGATACCGAGTTTGAAAAGGCGACCATCACTGTGTCAGGACAGGATGTTTTCAAAGCCGGTGACATTAGCAAGGTGCTCAACGGATTCGAAGTATTGAATCCCGACCTTGTAATTTGTCATTTGGATCCTAGTGCAAGTTTCCAAATCGACCTTACCATCAATAAGGGTCGTGGATGGGTTCCCGCTGAAGAAAATCAGAATCCCAATGATGAAGTTGACGTCATTGCGATTGACTCTATCTACACTCCGATTAAGAATGTTAAGTACACAATCGATCCCTTCCGCGTAGAGCAGAAGACCGACTACGAGAAACTTACACTTGAGATTACTACAAACGGCTCCATCCTCCCGAAGGATGCCCTCAAGGAGGCTGCCAAGATTTTGATTCACCATTTCATGCTCTTCTCCGATGAGAAGATCACTCTTGAAACTACTGAGAGCGATGGCAATGAGGAATTTGATGAAGAAGTGCTCCACATGCGACAACTACTTAAGTCGAAACTCGTTGATATGGATCTTTCCGTTCGTGCTCTCAACTGTCTTAAGAGTGCAGAAGTGGAAACTCTCGGTGAACTCGTGGTATTCAACAAAACTGACCTCCTGAAGTTCCGTAATTTTGGTAAGAAGTCGCTCACTGAGCTTGATGAACTTCTTGCTAATCTTAACCTCTCTTTCGGAATGGATATTTCAAAGTATAAATTAGATAAAGAGTAATAACGATGAGACATAATAAAAAATTCAACCACCTTGGTCGTACCAAAGCTCACCGCGATGCTTTGCTCGCCAACATGACATGCGCGCTCATCCTTCGCAAGCGTATTTTCACTACTCTTGCTAAGGCAAAAGCTCTCCGCGTATATGCCGAGCCTCTTATCAACCGCGCTAAGGAAGATACGATGAACAATCGTCGTGTCGTATTCAGCTACCTCCAAAACAAGGAGGCTGTGACTGAACTTTTCCGCGAAGTAGCTCAGAAGATTGCTGATCGCAATGGCGGTTACACTCGTATCCTTAAGACCGGCAACCGTCTTGGTGATAATGCTAAGACTTGCTTCATTGAGCTCGTTGACTATAACGAAAATATGCTCAAGGAAAAGGGTGCAAAGAAGCAAGGTCGCACTCGTCGCTCTCGCAAGAGCAATGCAGCGCCTGCTACAGAAACTCCCGCAACCGAAGCGCCTGCCGCAGAAGCTACCGCAGCAGAATAATCGATTGTCCGATAAAAGTCAAGAAAGGTCGTTTTTCATTAAGAAAAGCGACCTTTTTTATATAAAATTCACTTCTATCACGCTTATTTTTTGTATCTTTGCGCTCGAATAGTATAATCTTGAATTTACAAACAATTATTCTATAAGTTTTTATTAAAAACATTATTATGAAAATCGAAAAAATCATTGGTCGTGAGGTTCTTGACTCTCGCGGTAACCCTACGGTAGAAGTAGACGTAATCTTGGAATCCGGAGCACGTGGTCGTGCATCTGTTCCCTCCGGTGCATCAACAGGTGTGAATGAAGCTCTCGAACTTCGTGACGGCGATAAGGGTCGCTATATGGGTAAGGGTGTTTCTAAGGCTGTTGCTAATGTAAATGGTCCGATTGCTAACGCTCTCGTTGGCATGAGCGCACTCGATCAGATTCGTATCGATGAAACAATGATTGCTCTTGATGGTACTGAGACCAAATCAAATCTTGGTGCTAATGCAATCCTCGGCGTTTCTCTTGCTGTAGCTAAGGCTGCTGCTGATTACCTCGATCTTCCTTTGTATAAATACATCGGTGGTTGCAACGCTTATGCTCTTCCTGTTCCGATGATGAATATTATCAACGGTGGTGCTCACTCTGATGCTCCTATCGCTTTCCAAGAATTCATGATTCGTCCTATCGGTGCATGCTGCTTCAAAGAAGGCATCCGCATGGGTACTGAAGTATTCCACAATCTTAAGAAAGTTCTCCACGATCGTAACCTCTCTACTGCAGTTGGTGACGAAGGTGGTTTCGCTCCCTCTCTTGATGGAACCGAAGATGCTCTTAATGTAATCATGAAGGCTATTGAGCTTGCTGGTTATGTTCCCGGTAAGGATATCACTATCGGTCTTGACTGTGCTTCTTCTGAATTCTTCAAGGATGGTGTATATGACTATACTTGGAAAGAAGGAGAAAATGGTGCAAAGCGCAACTCACAAGAACAAGCTGAATACCTCAAGACTCTTGTTGAAAACTATCCTATCGACTCTATCGAAGATGGTATGGCAGAAAACGACTGGGAAGGCTGGAAGATTCTTACCGACCTTATCGGTAACCGTTGCCAACTCGTAGGTGATGACCTTTTCGTTACCAACGTTAAGTATCTTAAGAAAGGTATCGAAACCGGTTGCGCAAACTCAATCCTCGTTAAGGTTAACCAAATCGGTTCTCTTACCGAAACTCTTCGTGCTGTTGAACTCGCTCAACGCAATGGCTACACCGCAGTTATCTCTCACCGTTCAGGTGAAACTGAAGATGCTACCATCGCTGACATCGCAGTTGCTACTAACGCAGGTCAAATCAAGACCGGTTCTGCAAGCCGTTCTGACCGTATGGCTAAGTACAACCAACTTCTCCGTATTCAGGAAGAACTTGGTGAAGATGCTGCTTATGGTTATGGCAAGCGCACTAAGATGGCTTAATCAATCAGTCAATTATAAAGTAAAAAGGACTGCTCTTTCGGGCAGTCCTTTTTGCTTTTTGAGGGATGTTTGTCTTATTCATTCAGGCGGATTACTCGAATACCTGTGTTGGAATTGTTGCGGCGTACATAGTCGTATAGAGGGAGAGGGTCGAGTATTACTTTCCCGGCAGCAGAAGATGCGTGAAGTAAATGGGGAATACCATTTTCTTTTACAATGATTCCCATGTGAGTTACATCAAGATTCTTTATTTTTGTAGTGATAGCTATGACGTCGCCGTCTTGTAGTGCATTAATCACCTCTTTTAGTGCGAGTTTTTCGCGCTTTATATAAGGAAAACGATGCGAGCGGTATCCCATTTCCACCTCTTTCATGCGTTTAAATTCAGAATCATCGGTCAATGCGGGATATTTTTCTCTATTGGTTGTCATGAAATCAATGCTTTTGATGATGTATTCGCTGCGAGGAATACGGTTTGTGACTTCGGTTATGTTGCCGCGGTGGGAATTGTCGACGATCCAATCGCTTATGTAATGCAGACGTGATGAATAGCCGTTGAGCGTGCCGTTGCGATAACGCAATCGTTCAAGATTATAGACAAAATCACGCCAAGAGGTTCTTCTTTCATTGGTTGTGCAAGTCATTGCTAAGACCGTTTCTACGAATGTCGTGCAGTCAAGGCTATCGAGGTTTACAGTAAGCATCTCCGGTGAGCCTTCGAGTGTTCCGGCTGCGTAAGGTGTGTCGATAAATTGTTTTGCAATGTGTACTATCTTCTCTGGCGTATTGTCAAGTCGGATGGCGTCGATTAAAATATTATTGATTTTAACAGTATCTGTTTCTTCGTTGTGAAAGCGTATTTCTCCCGCAGATGCATTGAAACCATGGCTTATTAATGCAATGGCGGTAATTGCTGATATGTATAATTTTCTCATAAAGTAATGTTAGTGATAATTTTTACGAAGTTACAAAAATTTATCGTATGGGAATAGGTGGATATGAAAAATATGCCTATTTCAAATTACTTTTGTTGAGAAAATATGTTTTGCAACATAAATTTTTAGGCGTGTAAGCGGGTGACTGATAGTGATTTGGTTCAAACCGACAAAATTTGTCTTGAAAAAAGATGTAAAAATATTTGGATAGAACGCCGAAAGTACCTACCTTTGCACTCGCTTTTGAAAAGCAACGCCGCCGAAAGCGTTCGGCAATAGAGCGTGAAAATGATGCAAAAGAGATTTGAAACAAAAAAATCTCAAAAAAGTTCGAGAAAATTTTGGTAATTCAAAATTTAGCAGTAACTTTGCAAAACTTTCGC
>JBGUUQ010000011.1:0-7795 GCA_045133615.1 Muribaculaceae bacterium
TCCACACGATTGCGCCACAGCACAAGGAATATCGCGAGCACTGTGGGCAACAGCACGCTAAAGAAAAGGGCGATAAGTATGAGGATGACGTTCTTAGTGTTGCTAACCTTTTCAGGTGTGTGGGGCGGATCGATCACGAATCCGAGTGTGGAGGTCGATGCAACCTGTAGGGCCGCGTTCTCACGTTTCTGGAGGAGGAACATGTAAAGCTCGTTCTTCATCGTGCGGTCGCGCATGAGGTTGATGTATTCGCGCTCGTAGGCAGGCATCTTATTGAGGCGCGACTGGGCTGTGCCGATAAGTCCGGTCATGGCGTCGAGTTGTCTCTGGCCTTCGACAAGCATCCCTTCGACATTCTTCAGTATCGAGCCGCGCAGCTCGCTTATCCGGTCGTTGAGGGCTATGAGTTGCGGATTCTCTCCCTTGGCTGAACGCTCGAGGGTCTTGCGTGCGAGCAGCAGCTCATTGTACTGCGCAATCATCGGGTTGCCGAGGCTTTCCACCACCGGGATCAGTTCGCCTGCCGATGCAGGATTCTCCAGCGTCGCCTTCACCGTGCGGTAATAATCCTGTGTCGTACGGGCGTGTACGATATCCTCCATTTTGCCGACTGTGTTTTCAACGAGCATGCCGGCTTCAGTGCCGATTTCCACAATTTTGTTGTCGGTCTTGAATTTCTCGAGTTTACCCTCCGATTCCGAAAGGTCGCTGAACAGGTCAGCAATGCGCTCATCGTAAAACTTCAGCTCGCCCATCGCATTCTCTGCACGGCGCTCGATACGGCGGTTGTTGTACTGGCGTATATATTCTCCAAGTACTGTCTTGCAGTAGGCCGGGCTGCCCCCTTTTATCTCCATCTCGATGGCGTCCGCCAGTTTGTCGGCGATATCTATATCAAGATTCTTTTCAAGCTTGTGGGCTGCTGCATCTACTCCGCACACGATGATGTCGAGCGATAGCTCCTCACCTTTCGGTACCGGCATATTTCCTTTTGCAAGAGTCAGCGGGCCGTATTTGGTCTCTATGGTAAGAGGAAGTGCGCCATCCTTGACTTCGTTGAGCGTCGTACGGTGATAGAACGGCCCTTTGACTACTTTTGCTGATACCCGGCCGTCGGCATTGATATGTGTACGTATCATCAAAGCGACGTTCAGCGTGTCGAGCACGCCTGCGGGCATCGTTGCGGTGACGGGTGTTTCTGGGAATAGAAGTATCTTTTTCAAACCGTCGCGCTCAATATATGTGGAGGTCAGTCCGAGCGCTTTTACCGTGCGCACGGCCATATTGTGGGCGCCGATCAGAAATACCTCATTGTTTACCGACGAGGAACCGAAACCGCCGACCGAGAACATTTTCATCATGCCGAGCAGACCGCCGCCTTTGCTTGAGCTGCCGGAAGTGTCGGATGTACTTTCCTCGATAAGGATGGTGGCCGAAGCCTCGTTATACTTCAACGAACGGGCAAGGTAGATTGCCGCAGCTCCGCATATTGCGACAAGAGCCAGGGCATAAACCCACCACAGGCGTTTGATCTCCCGTATATACCGGCGGAAGTCAAGCGAATTGTCGTTAGTAGTCTTTTCCATTATATTTTAAGTCGTTTTGATTTTCGGGAATCGATATAATTATTGTCACAAGGGTTTGAATATACTTCATTACTTTGTGCTGCTGTAGATATGTCGACTGCATTTCTGCAAATCAGCGAAAAAAGAATCATTGCCATGAAACCGAAAGGTGTGGTAAAGCCTGTACCCGTAGTACATTCGATCAGTATGAAGCACATTAATAGCGTTCCGAGTACAAAATAATTGCGATTGTACATGGCAGATTTCCGGATATACTTCAATAGGAACCGATAAGCATATCTCCAGAATATTATGAATAATATCAGCCCCGCTATGCCGAATTGTGCCAATGACGGATAGTAGGCATCACAGATGAATTCATTATAGGTTGGACTCAAACCCCATACTTTGTCAAGGTTGTATTCATAATATGTCTGAGAATAATTGATGCTTGAGGCATAGGAAGCAAAAGACGCCAACCCTGAACCAAAAGGAAAATAATCTAAAAAAATCAGAAATCCTGTCAGGTATAAAGCCGGGCGTGCAAATGATGCGGCATCATTGGGATCGAATGTATCGGAATTACCGGTTATAAAATAATATGAGAACTTATGCCATACTACGATTGTTACCAGTGCGCATACTGATACAATGAGCACGATATGTTTGAATTTAAAATGTTTCAAGATTCCCGGCTTATATATGAGTACGAAGAATAATGTTAAGACAAATTCAGCAAAAAACTTTGATCTGCCACACATTAATCCACATGTCAGCCAAATAAAAGCCAGTATGAGATCGTTTTTTTTCCATTCATTATATTCATTGATTGAACATAAAAGGAATAAGATTACAGAAACATATATTGACATGCCGGCAAATGCCGCATGGCCTGCGACGATTCTTTGCATATAGTACCCGTTTATAGTAACAATGCTCATGAATGTTGCCGATACAGCTGCAAATAACCGAAGCAATTTCCGATTGAGATCGGTCGGGTATACTCTGCTTCCAAAAACTACAGAAAAGGCAATAAATGGTTTCGCTTCTATAAATGCATCCATCAAAATTAATGAAAGGGTATTGGAATGACGGATATAGAGACTGTATAGGATATAAAATCCAAATATTGCTAGTATGATCCAAAGTAATTTATAGGAGCCCCATTTGCGGTTTATTATAGAATCAAAGAATGCGAGCATTAAGAGAATTCCACACCCAACCTCATCGACATTATTTATAAATGGCTGCATGCCTATTGGCATAATCAGGATCAATAATGCAATGAAACATGTATATATGTTGTTTAGTCCAAACATTGACGAACTTTATGTATTAGTTTAAAACTCCTTTTTTATAGGTGGGAATACCTAAAAGAAGATTAATCCGTGATGGATGTTTAGTCATAAACCAGTATATTCCAATAGGCCCGATAAATCCGATTGCAATCATGCTTATATTACCTAAGGTGATCAGTAATATGGATGAATTGAAATTTAACTGTTTGAGAATATGGAATTGCAGACCCATGAACAGAGTGTGGAAAAGATATATGAAAAACACCGATGAAGATGCGAGAATGATGAACGCCGGTTGCGACTTGGAGAATACATGCTGTTCAAAATAATGTGAACTCTGCAGCACCCATAATGTACCTAAAAAAGGCATCGCACATTCTGCAATCTTCCCCGCAATAGTATCTGTAAATAATACGAATATAATTGAGGTAATAAGAAAAAGGGCTGTGCCCAATTTCTTTTTTGACAATATGATTTCAAATGTGCCAAGATAATCAGTAGCTACACAACCCAATATGAAATAAAATGAAAGGTTTTTAAGTTGATTAAGACAAAAAACATCCGGCAGTCGGCATGGAATACACATCAGGATAAACGAGAGTCCAAGCAAATATATCCTTGCCCGTCGGCTTTTAAAGGCCGGGATAAGCAAAAAGAGAATCCATAAGGTATAGATAAACCATAAAAAATATCCGGCTTCAGGTTTATAAAACATATGTATAAAAGAGCGATGCGAGACTGGTGTAAAAGTTTCCATGTTGGCATCGGTGGTAAGCTTTATGCATATAAGCAGGATAGATACAGTGAGATATGGTACAATAAGACGTATACTTTTCTTTGAGATGAAATCCCGGTAATTGTCAGAATGGGAATACCGTGAATATACCATTCCACTTATAAAAAGGAAGAGCGGCATATGGAAGGTATATATATAGTTTCTTGCTTGTTCAGCCCAAAGAGGATCACCGTAAAAACGTGTATGTCCGATAACCACAAGCACTATGCCTATGGTTTTTGCAAGATCCAGATATACAGTTCTGGGTGTCTGTGTCATGATTTGACGAACTAATCTTATTCAATGCCGTTTTGGATGGCAAGAATTAAAAAATGTCTTATTTTACAGTCAAGGCAATTACAAGTGACGCAATTACTGAGGCCGCGCTCACTACAGTTGAAATGGCGGAAAGTTTATAGCTGTTGTTGGTGTTGTATTTTGAGTTTTCCTGTTTGATGCTGTTGGGTTCGACATATATGATGTCGTTCTGCTTCAGATAGAAATATGGTGAAGCAAACAGATTTGTGTCATGGAGGTTGACACGCTGGTATGCGCGGGTTCCGTCCTCCTGTTCGCGGATTATGATCACGTTGTCGCGCTTACCGTAATCGGTAAGGTCGCCACATGCGGCAAGAGCGTCAATAATGGAGAACTTCTCGGTAGTTACATTTATTGTATGTGGTGCACTTACCTCACCGAGCACGTTTACTTTAAAGTTGATGAGCGTGACCTTTACCTGAGGATTCTTTACGGTGGCGCTTACATGTTCGCGGATATAATCGGCAAGTTGTGAGGTGTTCATGCCAGCTACATGTATTTTGCCTAATACGGGGAAATCGATATTACCGTCACGACTTACCATATAGGTCGGCAGACGGTTTGATCCGGATGTATTTGCTTTTGATGCGATAGATTGGGTCGTACCGGCCATTTCCTGTAGGTCGTTTCGGGAAATGGGATTGAACATGCTTTGGTTGAACTGTTTGGTGGCTTCCTGGATTTCAGAAGTGACGGTGATGAGCAATTCATCTTCGGGAGCTATTTTTATACCATATTCTCCGACGCTGATGGTGCCTGACGATGAATCCTTGATATTATCAAAGTATGCTAAATCTTTTTGCGAATGGCATCCGGTAAAAAGAATACCGATCAAAACTACTATAAGTAACTTATGGAACATATGTAGTTGGGCTGTTTTTGTATAGTTATTATTAATCCTAACGTGTGTGGTCTATTGTTTATTGTGCGTATGGGCCGGTAGAATATCGTTGTTATCTTTCTGATATCTCTTTGCGTTTCGGCAAGATGGCATCGATAAATAGTAGAAATGTCTTATTCCTGACAATATAAATCTGAATGAAGATATAAACGATCAGAAAAGATATAATTCCGGCGATAGCTTCTATCCAGATGTTTTCCATGATAATCCGGAGTGCGATAATAATTGATATGCCGGGCGCACATATGACTGCTGTTGAAATGAGCTTTTTGTAGGGGAACGAAATTCCGGTAAGTCGGGAAGAGTAAATTTGAGAAATGATAAGCAGGAATGTTTCGCCCGATGTCCAGATAAGGGCTGATCCAATGGCGCCCAGTCGGCTTACAATGCAAAAATTGAGTATAATTACGATCAACGCTACTAAAAGGCTGTTGCGAAGTATTATACGGTCGCAGTTAAGCGGTGTGAGAATCTGGACGATCAATATCTGCTCATATCCGATCAGGAAAATAAGTGGCATCAGTATCTGCATCGGCAGAATGGCGTCCTGGTAGGCTCCTCCGGCAATAAGGAGTACGATCTGCGGTGAATACGCTATTCCAAGGATAGTCAAAGGAATGGCGAATATTACGAAAGTATCGATCGTGCGTGTTGTATCAGATATGAACGCGTCGCGTTGTTTGTTGGCTATCATGGCACTCATGCGCGGCATCAGTACGGAGGTAAGAGCGGTAAAAACGCCTAAAATAATAGTGAATACCTTCACTGATACAGCGTAATATCCTACTTCGGTGTCGGTGGTGACAATTCCGAGGAATAATTGATCGAATGTAGTGTATAATGCTCCGAGAATAGTATAACTTCCTAAAAACAGGAATGGTTTCACCCATGTGCGCAGTTGCAGTCCTTTTAGACTGAATCTCGCGAACCGGCGCGAGTATATTATATTAATAATGGCGTTGACTGCATATGTTGCGACAACGAGAGCAAAATAAATAAGGTAGTCGGCGGGATTCTTGATGAGAAGGAATACAGCGATGATATAGCACAACTTTACGATAACACCACGCACCGTGATATACCTGAAATTCTCCATTCCTTTGTAGAACCATTCTATCACACATACTTGGGCTGCAATACTCAGTGTTCCGAATATGATGAGGCCGGGATATTGCCGAAGGTTTGGAACAAGCAATCCTGTGATTATGAATCCGGCAACGCCTATTGCTGTGAAAACCAGCGATAAAGAGAAAAGATTGCTATATATGTCCGACAGTTTTTCCCTATCATTGCGGTATTTGGCAATTTCTCTTATTCCCAACGAATTTATGCCCATTGTTGCAAGTAGGGTAAAACATCCTACTGCACCATCGGTAAGGCCTACGAGTCCGAGACTTGCCGGTCCGAGAACACGAGAAACATAAGGAAATACTACCAACGACATTAGGTAGCTGGAGGTAGTGAGAAAAATGCTGTAAAAAAAATTTTTCTTCAGGCTCGCCATAATCTACGTTCGGACACGGTTATGTTATACCAAACGTTGAGATGTATGATTTATTGCCCGTAAAGTTGTATCAGATTCTCAAGATGGCGTGTATATACATGTCGGTTGCATTCTTTTTTCAGACGGTCGATAAGGCGCGGTGACGTGGAGTCGGGCGATGTCTTTTTTGCGAGCATATCGTTGATTACCGTGGCCCAGTCGGCGAGGTCGGCGCTTTCCACGAGGGCTGCATCGGCCATATCGGGAGAGATGTAGGCTCTTGTGGTGACGGTATCGGATGTAACGACGGGCTTGCCGAGGGCCGCTGCCTGAAACATCACAATAAGTCCTGCCGGGGCCTCTGTATCAAGCGGAAGACATACGAGACTGGATGAGGCCATCTCGCTGATGAACTTATCGTAGGGTATGTCGTGCATGGCAGTCACGTTGGCGGGAAAGCGGGTGTGGATCGACTCCCATGCGCTTGTGGGGAGTATGAACTTAAACTTGGTGCCGGGCATTTCGCGGGCTATGGCGATCATCTTGTTCCAGTCGCGACCGTTGTGCCCTCCGCAGAATATGGTTGGTATTTCAGGTGTTGAATTGTCAAACGATGTGTATATATTGTCATACACATAGAGATCCGGTAGGTGGTAATATGTAAATTGGCGGTTGAATTTATTGTTGAGCCAGTCGCCATATTCCGGAGATGTGACGGTGGCATGGAAGTCGGGCGAGGAGAGCGCGCTCTTGTAAAGTTGCGATACGATACGGTTTTTTGCCGTGGGTTTGTCTTTGAGTAGAATATTTATAGCGACGATTCGGCGCCTGCGGAATGTAAGGCGCGAAATCCAGTGACACAGTACCGCCTGTATGTCAAGGTAGCATAGAAGCAGATCGTCCGCATTTGTCATGTTGACAGCTCTCCAAGCGCCTCTTAGCCATACGAGGGGCTTGCGTGACGACGCCGGAGAGTTGATCAGCCGTGTGCCTTCGGGGCGCGGATAGTATGTGTCTTTAGAGGTGTCGATAAGAAAATATTCCATGCGCTTTTACAAGAAATGTATATACAGGAAGATGTTGCAAAATGTCAGAAAAGTGACGCGGCATTTTGCAACATCTTTTTATACGGGTAGATTCAAGTCTCTTCGGGAATCAGTCGATTTTGTCGACTTCGAGGTCGCCGTGGAACACTTCGTGCCAGGGGAGGCCCTGGGCGGCGATTACGTCGAGGAAGGGATCGGGATCGAACTCCTCGACGTTGTGCACGCCGGGCTTTTCCCACTTGCCGGTAAGGAACATCATTGCGCCGGCCATTGCGGGTACGCCGGTGGTGTAGCTTACGGCCTGCATGCCTGTCTCGCGGTAAGCTGCCTCGTGGCTGCAGTTGTTGTAGATATAGTAAGTGAGCGGCTTGCCATCTTTGTCCTTGCCCGATATGCGGCATCCGATAGA
>JBGUUQ010000012.1:0-3524 GCA_045133615.1 Muribaculaceae bacterium
ACCATAGTCTGTTCCATGCCGACAGCCGTGGCAAGCTGTGCGGGAGGAAGCTGTGCCTGCACGGTGTTTTTGTCGGCGAGCTGTGCAAGCTGATTTATCTGTGCCATTGCGGAGGAATCAAACTGCGAAGAGAAGACAGGATTGCTCGCAATATCGGTCTGAACGAATTGGATGAAAGCGGGAAGTGTCATTGACGAGGGTGTGTATCCCGACTGCGCGTAGTAATAGACATACAACAGCTTCATCTGTTCCGCGTCCATACCAAGCATAGTTGCAAGGTTGTCGTAGGTCATCGGCGCTGTGACGGCATTTACATCGGTGTATGCGGCGAGCATCTGCATCTGCGCGAGTGTCGCTGCGTCGAACATAGATGAATATGTCGGGTCGGAGGCGACCTCATTTATTATGAAGTCGGCAAAGGTCGGAAGTGTCATCGTAACTGAGCTTGCACCGCCGTTTTGGCTGTAATAGAGCAGGAAAAGCTGCTTTACCTGCGACTTGTCCATGCCGAAAAATTCGGCGAGTTCCGAATAGCTCATTGATTTGGTGAGGGTGTCTTTGTCGGCGAATTTCTCCAACTGACTTATGTTTTCCTTAATATCCGCATCGAGATATTCCGCAAACATTTGGTTTGGGACGACCTTTTCGGAAATAAAATGCAGCATTTGGCTCATGGTTATCTGCGGCAGAGTATCGCCCGAATAGTAGTTGTAATACAACAGCTTGAGGAAGGATGAGTCGATGTTCATGTCCGCGCCCATGGCCTTTACCATGTCTGCCATTTCGTCGGCGGTATATGGCTTTCCGAGCAGTGCGGTGTAACTCAGCACGCTGTTGACGCTGTCATCTTCCGCGAGGTCGTCGCCGATAGACGCAACTTCCTCTTCGTCCTGATTCTCATAAAGCACGACGATTTTGTTTGAGGTGGGGAAGATGTCCGCTATCTCGTCCTCAAATGAAATGGAATAGGTGGTTTCTGTAATTCCTTGAAGAAAAGCGGAAGCAACGAACAGCAGTGCGAAAAATCCCGCAATGACGCGGCGGAAACGGTAGCTGAAGCCCGCGATTTTGCTCATCGGGACATTCATTTCCTTTTTTGCGGTCTTTTCTATCAGCTTGTCGAATATAAGAATAAGCACGGGCAGAACGGTGAATACGCATATCATGCTGCACAATACGCCCTTTGCAAGCACCAAGCCTAAGTCCATGCCTATCTTAAAACTCATAAACACCAGCATGATAAGTCCGATAACAGTGGTCATGCCGCTGCTGGTGATAGATGAAAATGCGTGGCTCAAGGCATTCTTCATGGCGGTGTTGTTGTCGGGAGAGGATACTTTTTCCTGACGGTAGCGGTTCATCAGAATTATCGAGTAATCCATTGAGAGCACGACCTGCAAAATTGCCGCAATGGAAAATGTCATATTTGAAACGCTGTCGAACATCAGATTGCTGCCCATATTGATGACGATCGCAATGCCTATCGTCGCCAGGAATAAGAACGGTTCTGTCCATGAAGCGCACATTGCGAACAGCACGATCATCATCAGACCGAAGGCTAGGCATATCAGCCACAGCGGCAGTTCCGAACTTCCGGTATTGTCATTTTTGTAGGTCATTTCGTAGGAGGAAAATTCCTTTTCGATAGTGTCTTCGATCGAGGTTTCTTCCTTTGAGCCGTAGTCATATGATGTGTTCACGGTGAACAGAGTGTATTCATCTTTGTTGCCGCTTTCCGCATCATAATCCACGCTGTCAACATATTGAATTTCTTCCAATTGACTGAGAACATCTGTTTTTTGTTCTTCCGTCAAGTCTTTGAACATTACGCGAATGGTGTTTGACACCGAAGTTTCGGCAAATTCTTCGCCCATAATGTCCATGCCCGTTTTCATCGAGGAATCATCGGGCAGATACTTTGTCATGTCCGTGTTGATATTTACACTCGGTATCATGACACCGCAGGCGATACACAGAGTCAGCATTGCCGCCAGAACTATGTATCGTTTGTTTACGATAAAATCAGCGATTTTTTTCATTATCAACGCTCCTTGTTTCACAAAATCTTGACTTTTCGCCACTCTTATATTATACTGTACTTTAAGAGTTGAAAACAACCAACTGTTGATTTTAAAATGCTGTGATGTAAACAAAACCGAGAGTATTTGTCTTTAAGTCAACAAAAATCACAAATTAGTTGAGGTGGGAATGCATGGAAAATCAAAGAGTGCGCATCAGCAAAAAGATGCTGAAAAGTGCACTGCTCAAATTATTGAAAGAGAAGAGCATTGACAAGATAACGGTCTATGAGCTTTGCAGCACGGCGGAGATAAATCGAACCACATTTTACAAATATTACGGCAGTCAGTATGACCTGCTCAAGGATATTGAGCGCGATTTTTTCAGCGATTTGGAAAAATATCTGCTCTTGTATACTTCGTCAAAGATAAACGCCTTGCAGCAGGCGCTGGAGTATATTGCGGCCGACCGTGATAATTTATGCGTGCTGCTCAACTCCATTAATGACCCGGGATTTTCCGAGCGATTGTTTTCACTTCCCTCGATATGCGAGATTTTGGATGATTACATCCGATGCAAAAAATTTTCGGACAATATGAGGGAATACATCAGAGTGTTTTTCTGCAACGGCGGACTTGCCATTGTGCGTAAATGGCTCAACGACGGATGTCGGGAATCCACTGAGGAGATATCGGAGCTGCTGTTTAAATTGAGCGATGCTCCGATAGATTAAAATATTTATATCTGTATGCAAAAAGTCGGCAAGGATGTCTTGAAATCCCTGCCGACTTAATTTTTATTTTGATTTATCCCAACAGCACATCCGACACAAGCATAATGCAGAAACCGACCAGCAGCGAATAGGTCGCGCCGCGTTCGCTTCCGTGAGCGTGTGTTTCGGGAATCATCTCGTCGCTTATTACATACAGCATCGTACCGCCCGCAAAAGCGAGAGCAAACGGTAGGATTGCCGAAGCGATACTCACTGTGAAATAGCCTATCAGCGTGCCGACAACTTCAACAAGTCCCGTTATCATAGCACAAACGAAGGTCTTGCGTGTGCTCACACCTGCGGCGAGCATCGGCCCGATGATGACCATGCCTTCGGGGATATTCTGCAACGCGATACCTCCGGCTATCATCAATGCCTGTGATGTGTCGCCCGAGCCGAAGCCAACACCTGCGGCAATTCCTTCGGGGAGATTATGTATTGCGATTGCTGTAACAAACAGCAGGACTTTGCTCAGATTGGCATTGTGGTGTTCCTCTGTGTCCGTACCCATCAGCTTGTGAAGATGGGGCACTACCTTGTCTATAAAGTTGAGGCATATCGCGCCCGCGAATATTCCCGCAACGGTGATTATCAATCCGAATTTTCCGCCGTAATCGAGAGAGGGCAGGATAAGTCCCAGCACCGCCGCCGCCAGCATGACACCCGCCGCAAAGGACAGGATGATGTCCGAAAATTTATGAGACAGATTTTTGAATATAAAGCCTATGCAGGA
>JBGUUQ010000013.1:0-3000 GCA_045133615.1 Muribaculaceae bacterium
ATCACCCTAATCACCGAAAAAGCCATTGCACTCGAACAAATCGAACAACTCGACGAAGCTGCAAAACTATTTACTATTGCTCTCGACAACAACCCCTACCAACCTGAATTATGGTGCATGCTTGGCTCTATCCTATTCCGCCAAAACAACTTCACCGAGGCAATCCACGCCTACGACTATGCCCTCGCTATCGAACCTAACGACTCTCTCACTCGACTACAACGCGGACATTGTCTATTCAATCTCGGACTCTTCAACGAAGCTATCGAACCCTACGAGGAATATCTTGCCGAACATCCCGACGACGCAATCGTAATAACTTTCCTTGCCGAAACTTACGAGAATATCGACAACCTCCAACGCGCAAAAGAGTTATACCAACAAGCATTAGCAATATACGACGCAATACCAGAGGCTTGGATTGGTCTCGCTTCTTGCCAACATGACATCGACGGACTCATCACAGCATACGAAACTATAAAACAAGCCGACGAAAAATTCCCAGAAAATCAACATATCATCTATTGCATGTCACGCATCGAAGCCGACTTAGCAGCTGCCAATTTCGATGATTTTCTACTCAACCAATCGCTTCAACACCTACTTTTCTGCCTCGAAAATGATCCTGAAAACGAAACTCTAAACTTCGAAGCAGCCAGCATACTCCTACAATTCGGCGATTACGAAAACGCAATAAAACTCTACGAAGTAGCCTATTCAAAAAATCCTTTTATAGAAAAGATAACCCTCTTTATGTCAATGAACTACTTCGCTCTTGGCAACACCGAAAAAGCTAAAAAATTCCTCGACATCGCCCGCGAAACTATATCTAATGCCGACGAAATATTCTTATCCCTATTCCCTAACGCTCAAACTCTTATAAAATAAATATGAAAAAAACACTAATCCTACTATTCTGCATCCTAAATTGCACATTCATCAATTTAAAAGCCAATAAATCAGATTCTATAGTTCCTATTACTACTATAGATTCTATAACCTCTACTAATTCTATAGATACAATTCCTCATTCCTCACTCCTCATTCCTCATTCTGAGAGTAAATCCTACGTCGACATAATCGCCAATTGGTACAACGACCACATGAACTACGGAACAATCACGGCCCTCATGGCTATCGAAAGTTCGTTCATTCCATTCCCTTCCGAAGTAGTTGTACCCCCAGCAGCAGCAGTCTCTGTACGCGAAGACTCTAACCTCAACTTCCTATTAATCATTATCTTCGCCACTATCGGAGCAATCATCGGAGCATTGGTCAACTACTTCCTCTCTATATCTCTCGGACGTGCTATCATCTACAAATTCGCCGATAGCCGCCTCGGTCGCCTCTGCCTACTCTCAAGCGACAAAATTCGACAAGCAGAAGACTATTTCAACCGCAAAGGCGCAATCGCAACATTCGTTGGTCGCCTCATACCCGGCATCCGCCAACTCATCTCTATTCCAGCTGGTTTAGCTCGTATGCCACTTCTTCCGTTCATCGGATTCACAGCTCTCGGCGCAGGCATCTGGAACGCAATTCTTGCCACTATCGGCTATATCGTAGGCGACAACATGGACCTCATCAACCAATACTCACACGAAATGGGCTACATCATCCTCGCCATCATCGCCCTCGTTGCCATCTACTACATCATCAAAAAATTCATAAAAAAGAAATAAAACAGTTGACCATTACCGCATATTGTCCCCCCTGTCTTAGGGGGACGAACGAAGCGGAGAGGGTCAAAAACCGTTGACTGTTGACTATAGACTAATTAATATGAAATTCGCTCTAATCGGACATCCCGTAAGCCACTCATTTTCGGCAGACTACCTCAATACCCGCTTCAAAAACGAAGGTATTGATGCCCACTACGAATTGATTGACCTACCCGATATAGCCGAATTTCCCACACTCATTCAATCAGGCAAATACGATGGTTTCAACATAACAATACCTCACAAAAAATCAATCATACCCTACCTCGACCATCTATCACCCGAAGCACAAGCCGTAGGTGCCGTAAACGTGATACAAATCACCGATAACCAACTCATCGGGCACAACACCGACATAATCGGTTTCCACGACACTCTCACGCCACTACTTAAACCTTATCACACTCACGCAGTCATATTAGGTACAGGCGGTGCCTCACAAGCAGTGCAATACGTACTCCGCCAACTCAACATACCATTTCGCCTCGTGACTCACAAACAATTGGATGCCAACATAATAACCGATTTAGCCCCAATCATCATCAACACCACACCACTCGGCATGCACCCACACACCGACACAGCACCCAATATCGACTACAACCAACTGACCGACCGACATCTACTCTACGACTTGGTCTACAACCCAACCGAAACCCGCTTTCTTCAATTAGGAGCACAACACGGAGCCACCACCCAAAACGGACTCGCAATGCTCTACCGCCAAGCCGACGCCGCCTTAAATATTTGGTTATAAAAATAATAAATATACACATTCTATCTTTGAAGTTAATAAAAAGATTTTTGTTCTTATGTCATTCTGTCTAAAAAAATAAAAAACTATGCAAATCGAAATCATCAACAAATCACGCCACGCTCTCCCTCAATACAGCACACCTCTATCTGCAGGTATGGACTTGCGTGCCAACATCGACCAACCCATCACACTCAACCCATTAGAACGCCGTCTAATCCCAACAGGTCTATATATCGCTCTCCCTGAAGGATATGAAGCACAAATTCGTCCCCGTTCAGGTCTTGCTATCAAAAATGGCATCACCGTCCTCAACACTCCCGGCACTATCGATGCCGACTATCGTGGCGAAATCTGCGTTATATTGGTCAACCTCAGTGCCGACCCATTCACTATCAACGACGGCGACCGCATATGCCAAATGGTCATCGCACGCCACGAAACTGCCCAATGGCTTCCTGTCGAAACTCTCTCTACCACCGAACGTGGCGAAGGCGGATTCGGTCACACTGGCAAAAAATAAAA
>JBGUUQ010000014.1:0-3418 GCA_045133615.1 Muribaculaceae bacterium
TTTATATTGTATTCGTTTACGAATTCGATGGCCTTCTTTTTGCTTTCTTTCGCGGTGGTGGCATAGAAGCTTTTTACCGCTTCTTTGCCATCTCTTCCGTATCCGAGTTGTACTCGTGTTTCGTATCGTCCATCTTTTCTCTGGCGAGTTGCTCTCATTATCACTTGTTCTTTTCCCGCATAAATCTCCTTCATGCTCCAACCGAGTTTATTGCAAATTATAAGCTTGCCTTTCAGCTGAGCAAATTGATGACAAAACCGTTTATGTAAAAGATGAAAACGGCGATACAGTGTTTGTAATTAGTGCGCCTTATATGACCGATGCAAATGATGAATACAGCGACGGTGTTTCGTTAGAGATCGTAAGCTCTTCAAACAATAAATTTTCTATTAAAATGGTGCTTGATAAGGAATGGCTCAACAATGATGACAGGGCTTATCCTATTACAGTTGACCCGATTTTCGAAACGGCAAAGGATTGGCCAAGTACGTCAAATGTTGACTATTGTCAGAGCGCATCAGTTTAACGATTTCGGCCAAACAACCGGTATAGTTTCAAATATAAACGGTCAGGCGCAGTTTTTCTCATACACTGCCGGAAACTCAACCGACGGTGACGCAAATAAACTGCTTTCTGAGTCCAAGGTCCAAAGCAGTATAATAAATTACGTAACCAACCCCACAGTAACAGGCAATATGACCGATTACAGCGTGCGTGTTGATGAAGGAGAGGGTAATGCCGTCTCTTACGATGGCAATACTGGTCATTTTTCAAACGGCGCAATAAAAATCAGCAAGGCATCAACGGGCAGTGAAGTGGTAAATGCCTACCAGTCGGTAACTTTGCCTGCCGGCACATATACCCTTTCTGCATATGTTAAAACCAACGGCGCATTAACCGGTAACGGCGCGTTAATGGCTCTTTCAGCAACAAATGCAAACAGCACAACGGCTATTTCTGCTTCGTCTGATTGGCAACGTTATTCTGCCATAATTGAAACTACCGTAACTCAAACAATAACTGCGCAAATCGGCTTTTACACCGAATCAAGCGGAACAATTTGGGTCGATGACATCCAGCTTGAAAAGAATACCGGCGAAGGCAGCTTCAACCTGGTAGAAAATTCGGGATTCGGCAACACAACGTCAAAATGGACGGTTACAGCGACCAATTCCGAAATTGTTTCACTCGATAACGGCGAGCTTTTCGGTCACACCAAGGCGCTGAAAATAAGCGACGACGTAACCGCATCAAACATTTGCGCCACCCAAACCGTAAATGTCAGCGGCAAAAAAGGCGACGTTTTTGCCGTCGGAGCATGGGCAAAGGCACATTCTGCTCCGCTCGACAATGATACAAAAACAGGCGACACCTGCATACCGGAATTCAACCTCAAAATAGAATTTTTCGATTCAAGCGATGAGAGCGTTTCATCCGAGAAACAGAACTTCAATCCCGACGTAAAGACATGGCAGTTTAATTCTTTCTGCGCTATTGCAGGAGGAGATTATGCCTATGCAAAGGTTTCGGTAGTATACATGAGCAACATTAACAACATCAGCATTACGGGCGTATATTGCAACAAGGAAGAATACGGACAAACCTATACTTATGATAAAAACGGTAATGTTGTCAGCTCAACCGACCTTGCCTCGACAACTGCATCGTTTGCATATAAGGGCAACCAGATGTCAATGTTGCTCAATCCGTCGGGCAGCAGCTATCTTTACAGCTACGACAGCGAGACCAACAACCTGCTCTATGCCAACAGCACCGACGGTCAGCAGTATACCTTTACCTACGACGAGAAGGGCAACGCTACCCAGTGCACTGTAGAGCAGTCGCGACCTACTACAACTCTGCTCACATCCGAGACCTATGTCCTGCGTAATGCATATTCGGGAAATGCTCTTGACAGCGATGACCAAACGACCGATAATAAAAACATAAACAACTATCATTACGAAGTAGGCAGAAAGAATCAGCAATGGGTAATCGAGACCACCGATACCGAGGACGTGTATAAGCTGAAATCTGTCGAATTCGACAAATATTTATATGTAGCCGACAGCAGTGACGGAACTAAATTCACCCTTGCGTCGTCGTCAACATCCAATAAACAGCAGTTTAAAATCGTTGCCAACGGTAACTGCACCTTCCGTATTCTTACCGTAATCAGCGATAACGCAAAATGCGTTGACGGTCAGCCGGGCGACAGCACCGATACCGATGATGACACCGTCATCAGTCAGCAAACCTTTGATGAAAACGACGTAGCACAGCAATGGTATTTCTATCCAGTTGTCGAATCCGACAGCAAAAAAATCGTTACTTCGGCCACATACACCTCTGACGGCAATTATCTCAGCACCGTTACCGATGCGCTGGGTAATATCTCAACGAGCAATTATAATACCGCAACAGGCACTCTTACCAGCGCCACTGATGCAAAGGGCAATACCCTCAACTATGCATACGATAATAACAATCGGGTAACTGATATTCAGGATGATACAAATGCTGATCTGATCTCGTATACATATGAAAATGACCGACTTTCGTCGATCAATGCGTATAATTCCACCTTATATGACTTCGCCTACGACGCATTTGGCAATACAACCCGTACACGGGTAGGAAACGGCACCGATTTCTATACTCTTGCCACCAATACCTACGATTCCTATGGAAAATTGACCCAAATGACCTACGGAAACGGCAATTTTGTAAATTATTCCTATGATTCTCTTGATAGAATCACCGAAAAGTCGTATAATGGTAGTGTAGTAGCAAGTTATAGATATAATAATAACGGTAATCTTTCTGTATTTACCGATATCTTCAAAAACGAGCTTACCCGTAATATTTACGACCTGTCGGGTCGCCTTGTCGCCGCTAATACCTATAATGGTACAAATCTCGGCAATCTCGGTACGCTTAAAAGCACTCTTTCCTACCGTTACGCCGATAAAACAAACTATCTTACCGGCATAAGTCATACCGTACCCGATTTAGGTATATCGAATAAGCTCGATTTCACCTACGGAAACCTTGCCAACGGTCAAATGCCCGACCAAATCTATTCTGTCAAGTGGAACGACGTAACCAAAAAGGCTTGGTCATACGACGGTCTCGGCAGGATTAAAAGCGAATCGGTATATCCGTCGGTAGGACATTCGTTATATAGCACTTATACATACAAAGATACTACCGGAAATACTACAACAACCCTTGTTTCGGGTGTGCAAAACTCTCTCGGCGACTATTCGTATCAGTACGACGCTAACGGTAATATTACTCGAATTGATTATAATAATTTAAGAGTGTCTACATCTGATCTTACTCAGTATCAAGTGAATTACGAGTATGACGAGTTTAATCAGCTTGTAAGATGCTACGGAGATAATATTTCCTACGG
>JBGUUQ010000015.1:0-35860 GCA_045133615.1 Muribaculaceae bacterium
ATCGCATCATAATCCGATGCAGTCAACTCAAAATGATGACCGCATTCGGGACATTTGATTTCTGACATGATGTTGAAACATCCTTTCCTTGTGTTGTGTTGTTACTGACATTGTAACACAAATTCACTCATAAATCAACAGAATATACACGAAAAAGCCTACCTTTTGACAGGTAGACCTTCTCATTGATGAAAATTATACATCTGAATTTACACCAAACAACAAATCATATGTCTGTTCAGAATCAGCAATTATTTTATCATCACGGCTATATAACTTCTGCTGTAAATATACAACGTTTTCATCAGAACATTGAACCATACACGCCATGCCAAAATACCGTTTATAAACAGACTTTGTTGTAACCGCAATCATATAATTCTTTGACAAAGGCATCACTGCAAACATACCGTCATCTTGAAATCTAAACGGGCAATCGGATGTCACAAATTTAATATTGTCTGTTGCTCGATATATGATAAATGCAATATCTTTTATATCATTTGCCGTATACACACCATCTCTCTTACATCCAAACTGATGCTCACGCAATGCATGTATCACTTGATTATCAGATATCAAAGACACCAAATAATCACATACATAATCAGGCAATCCATCCAGATTTCGAATAAAATTACGGCATTCATCCGGTAAATAAACCTCACCAAATCTACCATCAGGTAAATTACCGGGCTGTCGATACGCCATCGTCATCATAAACTTATACAACATAACACGCTCAGAATCCGACAACGTAAATTGTCGAACATCAGATATTTTATCAAGTCGCCTAATAAACTTGCGTATTTTCACAGACTCTTTGTTTTCAATGTCGCACAATTCATGTTCCATGGTATTTATTTCAACACCTGATAATTCATACAAAAATAATTCATAGCATATATCTTTTGGCATTTTCATCGCATTTAGCCAACTTGCATATACCTCACCCGAGGATTTAACACCATCACACATAAACAATTTCAAATACCATTGTGGAACATAATGTTGATTCTTCGTAACATCACCCACAAAATCCACCACCCTTTCGCCACAAATTTACTACCATTTTACACCACAAACCGCCATAAATCAATACCCGCCCCGAAATTCCAACGAAAATCGGGACGGGTTAATATCAAATTCCAGCTTGATGTAAAATTTCAGCAACTTTCTCATATGTATCTGCAGTATATGGAATTTCCAACAATGGAACACCTATTGATTCCGCATATTCCCGCTTACGTCGGTCATGTTCCTGCTGAATTTCAAACTGAATTTCTCCACCAAACAAATCAACCGGATGATAATGCTGCTGACCTTGACATTCAATAAAAAGTTTCATATTACCAACATCATCACATATTGCAAAATCATAAGACAAATATCTACCACCGACACCACACAAATTATCATTCTTAAAAATAACTTGTGCATTATACAAGACACCATTATTGTCCAAACACAAACGTACATTGCGCTCTAACATACTGGCAAATGGTTTTATATATGGATGTGCAATCTTACACATAACAAAAGCATGCCATGATTTCTCACGCACAATAGAATCATCAACCACAAATCTAACATCAATATCATGACAACTTCGATACGCTATACACTCAGCCAACAGACCGTTATTCATAATAAATCGTGTACCAACCCGGTCAGGTACTGATACATAATTTGATATTGGATATTGAATCATACCATCACGAAATGACCGATACGATTTATGTGTAACAATAACACCGTCTTCAAACTGAATATCAACATCAAATGCACTTCGATATTTAATCAAAGTCATCATCATGCCAGACTTTTTATGAAGAATGCACTCACCAACACGCGACATCACCAATTCATCATATGCATCATGCCCAACATGTCCATTTCTGAATTCCTTATAGCCCACATGTTCGCGAATCTTACCGTCTTCAAATTCGACATCAATATCAGAGTAATCACGATATGCAATAACTGTTGCAACCATACCATTTGCCATAACATTTGATTGTCCAGTTTTATCAAAACGAATACGAGTCGAAACATTGCCTCTAACAAAATTACTATAACGAACATGATACTTAATTTCGCCCGTATCAAACGCAATATCAATATCATCTACATCTCGATATGCAACAATAGTCGCGCCCAAACCATTATTCATTTGTCGATACATACCAACGCGAGACTTTTGCAAATCTCTTGATACACCATCCAAATAAGACCTCGGAAAGCCAATCACGCCAGCCCGATAATTACTCATAGTCTGATTATTATTCACAACATTATTATCAAAAATGACATCAATATCCTCATAACCACGAGCAGCAATTATAGTACACAAATGACCATTCCGCATAACCCTTGACTGACCGACCAACTCCGAACTCGGATATTTCACCTTACCCTTTTTGAAAGCATCATACGACAAACGATAAGCCTTTACTCCATCTGCAAATTCTACATCAATATCATGCGCATTTCGATACGCAATTATTTTCATAGACATTTTCGCAGAATTAGCAATCGATACTTCCCCGGTTCGGTCAATCCTCACACTCACAAAAAACACCAACCCATATAATATCTTTATGACATTATATTCCATATTTCTCCATAAATCAACCCATTTCCCCGTTCAATCCATCTCCCGTTCAGCAGGTCGCACAGCGACCTCGGGTGATAATTTGAACAAAATACAGAAATGAGGTGAAAATGATTATGTCTAAGTCCTATAAACGAAACGAAAAGCTCTACACCTGTGCACAGGTGCTTGCCGAAATCCGCGCCGTCAGAGATTACTTCACACGCAGCTACGGCGGTGAAATTGACAACTACGACCCAATGTTTCAGGTATTTGATAATGCCATCCGTCCCGTCATGAATAAGCTCAGTTTCAACGAACTATATCACG
Organism: Muribaculaceae bacterium; assembly: GCA_045133615.1. Taxonomy (GTDB): domain Bacteria; phylum Bacteroidota; class Bacteroidia; order Bacteroidales; family Muribaculaceae; genus M3. Next base: position 2,924 of record JBGUUQ010000015.1, read on the forward strand.
AAAGCGAACTGAAAGCATTCATCGCAGACGCAAATGGCAATTGCAACGATGCCGTTTAATCTACACAACAAAAAGACCCGCCCTCACGGGCGGGCCTATTTTCAAAAACAATGAAACCCAATTTGTACAACATGACCAATAGGCAAAATTCACTAAGGGGTAATAAGGGGTAGCAAAAAATTGTCATAGTCAGATATAAAGACTTATGAAGACTTTTCAATTTCGTGAGAAGGATTATTGCTCTCTCACATTTTCATAAAATTATGCAAAACGGAGAATAACGGATATCTTTGCGACTTTCATTGATTTATCAGGAGATTCATGCTATAATTCCAATATCAAATCACGAAAGGAATGACTCGACATGTTGATGCCACACAATATGGGCAGCAGAATCGAACATGCAAGACCTGTAACAGTCCATCCAATACGAAACACCGTCGACGCGGAAACGCTTGACACAATGCCAAAAAAAGATATAATCACGGTTCTTTGCTGGATTGACAACAACATTTACGCAGACCCCCATTGTTGCACCATCAAAGACAGCTACCAACTAAAACATATGGTAGAAGCTGATACAGGTGTTTATCTCACAAACAACCAATTCAAACACGCCATGCTGCTGTGCGGATATGGTCCTGTTGACGCTTCGGAACTGAATTGGGACTACTGTATTTCGCGAGATTCCGCTATATTTGCATGGGGACGGCCAGATGGAGCAGGCAAAATCACGCAACGTGACATCGAAAACTTTCTCGAAAAATACCCGCAATATCATGATTAAACAAAAGGCCCGCCGGTAACGGCGGGTCTATTTTTCTCAAAATCTGATATTCCAAATGACATACGAAATCGCTATAAAAGATACGGGTATTAACACAAAAGGCAACGCCTCACGAATTTTGCTTCCACCACTATCTGTAAAATCATAGGGTTCATCCCATAATTTCATGACAGACAGAATAGCATAGACAACCCAATACAGGCATGATGGCAAAGCAACCAAGCCTGTCCATATGGGATTTGACAAGCAAAATTCCCGCTCAAAAAAGAGGAAACTTGCTAACGACAGCATGGGACAAATATAATGCAAAATGGCATTTGCAACTGCAGGGCTGACGCCCGGCAAGAAATCATCATTTGTAATCATAACCTTCTTGCCCGCGCCGAGAAAGAATACGAAAATAAACATCGTGGCAACCAGTCCACAAGTCGTTATATATCTGAATCCATTTATGATTTCAGGAACTTCATTATCAAAAACCATAAATCCAACGAATAACAGACTTGATACCAACGACAAGCCATTTTGCAAATATGTATAATACTTCAAAATATCACACTTATGTCGAACATGCCAGAATATATATGCCTCACATATGGCAATTGCTAAATTAGCAATCAACGCAAATACAGTCATGAAAAATCACCACCTTCTGCATGTGTCTATTACATATATCATACCAGTTATTTCAGCAGAATACAAGTCGAAATGCTCATTTATAAACAAAAGAATTGACCCGTCCCGATTGATATCCCGGGACGGGTCTGTTTTTATACACAAATATTCGCATCCAGCCGATGCAACAATGCTGCGCATTGCGCTCTGACCAAAACATCAATCGGGCCGAGCAAAATAGAATCACCAGATGACATTCCTTTAATCAAACCATTGTCAACCGCCCATTCCATCGCAGAGACAGCATACTTCGAAACGGTCTTATAATCGGCGAAATCCGTCAAATCCGAATCGGATGTATCCGACATACCAAGATATTCGATACAATACCGATGCATAAACGTCACAGCATCCTGTCGAGTCAACACTCTGTCAGGTGCAAACTCCGTATCCGAAACACCGTTCGTAATATGATTCTCATACGCCCATGTGATGGCATCCGCATAATACGCATTATTACTCACATCCGTAAATTTATTAGAGGTTACTACAGTCGGAGAATCAGAAAGTCTATACAATGTCGTCACAAACATACCGCGCGTCATGGATTCCCCCGGGGCAAACATATCGGCGGCCGTACCCTTCATCATGCCGTTGACATAAACATACTCCACATCATCATAATACCAACTGTCGGACGTTACGTCTGTGAACGGCAGGGTAATCGAAGTCTGAGGTGGCTCAGGGTCGGGTTCGATATAACGCCATTGCGGAGCAAACTCATAATTGTCATTCACACGCATATCCGGTGTCACCATCGAACCGTCACTGACCTTTTTGCCATTTACACGAACAATCTTCCAACCTTGAAACTCATAGCCATCCATCTTCGGTTTCGGCAACTTACCAATGACATCGCCCTTATTAAAATAGACCACATCAGGGTCAATTTCCGTGGAATACATAACACCACAGAAGTACGGTAAATTACCATCTTTAATCACAGGCAAATCCGACTTGACACCATGCGTTGCATTTGGTTTTTCAGGATACGAATATTCCCCCCGCAAAAAAATAACCGCATCTCGAATCCGTCGCTGCGACAAACCAAACACCACATCGCCATTGACATGACTCCATACGCCGACGGCATTTACAAAATCCAATTCCGACGTCGGCTTACGCAACCATGTATCAGGCCGAGAACCACGCATCCAACCAGCACCCAGATTATATGTAAAATCCACCAACGCATCATACTGATTCTGCGTCGGCTGTTTGCCGAGCTTTTTACAATAATCATTGACCGATTTTTCATAATCTGCAGCAAGCTGCTCCCTGAGCAACGCTTCCGCTTCTTCCACAGTCACACTTTTGATATCAGGTTCATTACCGTAACCGGCACAACTACCATAGCCAATCGACCACTGGGAATTATCCCAATATGCAGTTTCGCTATAACCCTCCAAGACTTTAATCACATCAAGCATTTCTTGACTGATAGACATTTGCTGATAACCATTTGACCCAACAGCAGGCATTCCGAGCTTATCATTGCTGGCCGCATACGTTGAAGGAACAAACGCAAAGACCAGAACAAAACTCACGGCCAGAGCAAATAGCCGTTTGATACGATTCATATGTTATTTCACACAGCCTTTCTTTTAGATTTTCAAACACAAAATTCGCCACCGTTCCGCATACACCATGATGATTATATAACAAAACAGGACGAATCTCAACGACCAAATCCGAAAAAAAAGACGGGCCACATACAAATCTACTCATATATCAGATTTGACAAAACTAACAAAAATTCATTCGTATTTCAGACAAATACGATAAAAAAGACCGGCCAAAAAATGACCGGTCACAAAGTATCAAATTGAAACATTGGAATTTCACCAATGACACTTTAAGAAATCGTCAACCGTCTACCGCAATCTTTTTTGACGCATTTCTAAGAACAATATTCATGTATTGAGAAAGCCGATGACCATCCCATAACTCAACACCAATTTTAGCAGCCAATTCCTTTGCGCCTTTTGTAAATGTTGAGTTGGTCAACACAACGGCAATGTTACATTGATAATACGATTTACCGGCAAATACTTCCTGAACAGCCGTATTGCCCAACGCATTCTTATATCGCTTGCATTGAATTGCATACCGGGTATCACCCCATGTAACCAACAAGTCAACACCTTGGTCGCCAGTACGACCAATTCGTTCAACATCAACAAACCCATATGCCGACAAAAGTTGACCACAAAAAACCTCAAACCGTTCGCCACTCATATCGGAAATTGACCGATAATCATCTAACAATCGTTGCGTTGCATCATCAAATCGAGACTTCGGTTTTTGTACAGGTTTGGACTTTACCGTTAAAGTTTTAGTCAACGCCGGTTTCTGACATGGCGCCGGATTTGATACAACATGAGACGATGATACATCCTGTGTTACAATTGCGACCGATTTTTTATGTAAAATTTTAGTTGCCATATTATATCAATCCTTCTCACGCAACGCAAATCCGTATTGCGTACAATCATCATCGGCAGCACCAACATCAGCCAACTCATACGGCACATAACCAATTCGGTCAAATAACACATGCCAAAATACACGACCAATCTGGTTATTATTCAAGATAAACAGACAATACACGCCAACATGACGATTGATAAAATCAGAAATGGCACGGGTCATATGACCCTTCCGACGATATTCAGGCTTAATGTAAGACTCCTGAATATAATAATCAGCCGCAGCATGACAGTTTTCACCTGTGCCAATTATAAAAAAGCCAATAACAACATCACCATCATAAACATCAACCCGCCAGGAAAATTCATAGTTCGTAATATTATCATACAAATATTGCTTTTTTTCGTCCGATATAATTGGATTTTCAGATATAGTCTGCAATTCATCCAAATAAGAAGTAAACATATCGTACCGAACTTCCAATAAATTCATGTTGCACACGACCTTTTTCTATTTCTTGTCAACACAATCATTATACAAAATTTCTCGACAAAATACAAGATTAAATCTTGATTTATCAGGAATTTTATGTTATTCTATCTGCAGAATCATTGGCAGAATTTCATTCTGCCGAGTTTATTATTGAGAGTGAGAAACTCCGACATTGTGTTGGACCTTGTCTGGTTGGCGCCGAGGTGTCTTCCCGACCCAACCAATGCCCCCGTGTCTGGCATACGCCCGAAGAAATGTACGACGTATGCCGGGCGGGCAATTTTTTTCCCGAGGTCGGTGGCAGAAGCCAAAATGGCAAGACCCACGAGAGTCGTGTAAGACCCACCGAACGCAAGCCTCAACCGCACGGAGTCCTGTTGTGCGGGATATAAATGTGAACCAGCACCTACCGGCGGTTGGAAAGCAATGATGGGTAGGGGACGGCAGGACGACCGCCAAATCTTTCAGACATTACGGACGACGGTCCGATGTCATATAAAGGTGACCAAATATCTCGTAAGGAAGACGGCATTACGCCCATCGATTCCTTTTCTTCACAGCCCGACGGGAGGCGTGCCTTTGCCTGATGATATTCCATATCATCGGGATTTCTATTGCAGAGTGATTCATCCGAATATCACTACTGTATAGCGTTCGGGAAGTACAACCGACGCGACACCTCTGTGTCTATTGCGCCCCGATAAGTTCCGGGCGGCGCCATGGCCCCGCGTAGCGGCTGCCGAAAGCACAGAGGAAAATACTGCGGGTAATTTCCATTGTCCGCAACCCTTTTCCCCCGTTCCATTTTGGGGGAACTGAATATCGCGGCTGGTATGCGCAACCGCCGCAAACCCCGTTTCCCGTGGGTGCTCCGGTCGCGTCGCCGATAAGATGGTGACGCAGCGAAAACGGGATTATGTGCATCGCCCCCGGCAGGTTCCGGGAGGCGCCCAAGGCTGCCGCACAGCGGCAGCCTTCTTTACAACAGGTCTGCTGGCACCGACACAATATTTGCACGGCCCTCGACAGACCCAAAAACATTGCTGACAATAAGTCCTGCGCAAGCCCCATTGTCTTGGTAAGTGCTCTTGTGAGAGTACGGCTCACAGGCAATCAGCAAGCTCAAAAAATCATGCGTCCCGTCGCCGGACCCACATGAAGGCAAACTCCAAAGGGGTTGGCCAGCGCGGTTATCATACAGCGTGGCAGTCATGCCGGGTCGGGCCGCTGATTTACAATCAATCTATTTTTCAATCTGGTTTCGATAAGCTACATTGGGCAACACCTGCCCGTTCACCGAGGTGGGATTTGTCGGTTCGATTCCGACCGAAACCAAACAGGAGCCGCCCTATTGCGAGCTGCATATCTGCCCTCAGCACAGCGCCGCTCCAAACAAAAGCCAGCCTGCCCAGTACAGCGTGAGCATGGGTGCGATTGGGGTCGAACAACCCCCACAGACTGGTTTTCCGACCCAAAACCGATATGATTATTGCTATAACATACGGTTGCGGGTCGGAATTTTTTTCTAATATCTTGCCGTACGAACCTCGCCATTATATCTAATAGCGGGTGTTATGGAAGAATCCAATACGAAAAGAGGTATATCATCATGTCCAAACCGTCCGAAAACACAGACATCAGGTGCGAACTGCATCCGTTCTTCGATGACCTGAAATGCATCAACACAACGAAGTACATCGGCACCTGCGCCTACGCGAATCTCAATCAAGGGACTCGCCTGAAAGCCGAATTCCAGTACACATCCAACTCCGACATCTTCACCCATCTCCGTCTAATCGTCATCAACAAAGCATATGGCGAAGTCGACCGTGTCAGCATTCCGTTCCCGGCAACAGCAACACATCGAGACAAACCCGGCTGTAAGCACCTGCGCCGGTCAACAGATGACAACACACTAACGTGGTCTGACCAACTCACAGCCGAAGAAATTGACGACATTCGACATCAAATCGCCGATTTTATCTTCCTGTATATCTAACGAGAGGAACAACAACATGATTCTGAAAGTCCTATACACCAACGGGGAAAAGAAAGAAATCCCCTGCGCCCGCGTATTCACCATCGGTTCCGATTATCTGTACTACGAAACCCACGCTAACATTCGCGGCCACGGAACCAAGCTCCCGATGTCCGACATCAAAGCATGGGAAGTCGAAGCCGTTATCGTTGGCGGTTCCCACAATCTGACTCTGTAAACTGACAACGGCCAGCATTGCTGATTTCGCAATATAATACAAAACCGTTGTCAAAATTTATGCTATAATCAAACCACAAACAAACCAAAAGGAGAGATATCACATGCCGAACAGATACGAAACCTATGACGAGCCTGAGAAGCCCAACGAGGGCATGTGCCTTGCGGCAATCCTCGCAGGACTGACCATTGCTGTTGTGGCCACCATCACGGCATACGCAATTTACAAACTGTTCCTGTAACACAAAATCCAGAAATCAAGAACAATCCCAGTCCAATCGCGGGCTGGGATTTTTGTATTTCTACTCAAAAACAAGGCATTCCACAAAAAACCAGTGTACAAATCCAAACTTTTGTGATACAATATATTTACAGAGAAAAACAGAAAGGAGATACAAGACAACGATGCCCAATACAATCATACATAAGGCCGCCACCCGAATCATTGCTGCTGCACTGGTAATGATTTCCGTACTACCCACAGGAAACGCAGACACACTGAACCATACCGGCGATACATATGCTGAACAGCCTTGCGTGACCCCAGCCACCGAAGGTTATTCCTATGACATCAGAATCATAAATCTGACGAACCAATCCCTCAGCAAAGACGTTGACATCAACGATGTCAAACTGCCCAAACATAATATGGCGGATGCCGATGCGCCTGCAGAAGCAGTCATCATGTATTTCACCGATGACGACACGATTGCACTGACCAAGACTCTGTACGACGAATGTCGCGGCGTCACAAGTGTCACCGAACAAGCATGTGTTGCATGGACAGTTTGCAACCGTGTTGATGACGGCTACTGGGGCGATACAATTCTTGAAATTTTAGAATACCCCAACGCATTTGCGTATAATCCAAACACAGAAATAGACCCTGAACTGTACGAACTGGCGAAAGACGTACTCAACCGATGGAACGCAGAACGCAACGGCGAAACGGACACGGGTCGCGTGCTTCCGCCGGATTATATGTACTTCCATGGCGATGGTCAGCACAACTATTTCCGAAACGCATATGCCGGGGACTATGAAATCTGGGACTATTCTTGGAAAACTCCTTACAAAAGCTGAGCATCTAATACCGATACTTACGGGCGAACCTGCGGGTTCGCCTATTTTTTTGCGAAAAATCAAGAAAAAAACCGTTTACATAAACTGGTTTTTCAGATATCATAAACAAAATCGCTCATTGTGGTGTTTTCACCACCGAGAGCGAATTGGATATCCCTAAAAATACATAGAAAGGACCTTTCGCACATGAGAAAAATGCAAAAACAAATTCTGTGTCTGCTGTTAGCACTGTGTCTGAGCTTCGTGTTCACCGCATGTCGTCTGCCTGACGCAACACCCAGTACCGGGCCGTCTACCACCAACCCCGACACAAACCCGACAGCAACAAGACCTGATATCACAATCACCGGAGAATTCGGCGAAATCACAATTCCAGCCTACTCTGGCGACCCATATATCACGGTCAACAACAACGAACCATTCTTTACAGATAAAGACCTGACATCAACCGAAGTGTTTGAATACTATTCCGAACTGGACAGCCTCGGTCGCTGCGGCATTGCATATGCAAATATCTGCAAAGAAATCATGCCCGCAGACGGTGAGGAACGCGGTGAAATCGGACAGGTTAAGCCCACAGGCTGGCATACTGCTACATACCCCGATGTAATCTCTGACAGATACCTGTACAACAGATGCCACTTGATTGGCTGGCAGTTGGCTGGCGAGAACGCAAACAAGCTGAATTTGATTACGGGAACCCGTTATCTGAACATTGAAGGCATGCTGCCTTTCGAAAATATGATTGATGATTATGTTGACGAAACAAATCATCATGTTCTGTACAGAGTCACACCATATTACACTGGTGATAATCTGATTGCAGACGGTGTTCTCATGGAAGCACATTCTGTAGAAGATAATAAGCTGGTATTCTGCATTTGGGCATATAATGTCCAACCCTATGTCTACATCGACTATGTGACCGGTGACAGTTATCAAATTGACACAGCAATTCCGGGTATCGATAACATTCCGGCTGATACCACGCCCGAACAGACCGAAGATGTCGACAATATGATTTTCGACTTCATCCTAAACACAAACTCCAAGAAAGCACATGACGAAACCTGCACCTACGCGCAGGACATGAGTCCCGAAAATCGACAAGAGTTTACGGGCACATTTGCCGAACTGGAAGACATGGGATACGCACTGTGCAAGAACTGTTTTGGTGACAAAGAGTAAGAGGTGGTCTCACAATGTTTGGCGCCGCTTTGATGATTTCGATACTCTGCACCACAACATTTCTCATGCTGAGAAAACGCATCTATGTCACATGGGTTTTGCTTCATGTTTTTAAGCAAAACAACCCCCGTGCCAAATTCAGCGACAAACTGAAATTCTTCAACAAAACACTGGCATACAGCGCACCGGAATTATATCGTACGGCTGATGCCGTGACCAGATTTCCGCCTGAATATCTGTACTAAAAATATATTAGAAAGAGAAAACCTGATATGAATATCGTCTTATCTGTCATTGGCTGTTTGGCCATTTTTGCAGGATGTATTATTCCTGTCATTCTGAAAATCCGTGAAGAAAACAACCGTTCGCGGCGGAGCTATAGCCCGTACAATACCGACAATACCGAACCCGAAGCGCCCATGAAGAAGAAACCCTTCTTCACCATCTGGTCATTACTGGTCATCGTAGGCATTGCCGTCATGATTCTGGGCAATTCGTTTGAAATCATTCCTACTGGCTATACCGGCGTCCGCACTACCTTCGGACAGGTTGATTCTCACACTGTTCCTAACGGTTTCTGCTGGAAGATTCCCTTTGTACAGGATATTAAGACCGTAAACAACAAACAGCAGGATGTTCGCTTCGACACCGAAGTTTGGGGTGAAACCAACAACAAGACCCCTGTATTTGCCACTGACATCATCGTCAAGTATCAAATTGACTCGGGCAAGTCCGCTTGGATTTTCAGCAATGTCGCGAACACCGACGAACTGATTTCTTACGAAATTGTCGCCTCTGCAACAAAGGCGGCCATGGTCGAACTCGGCGTCAATGATGTCACCAATCGAGCCAAAATCGAACCGCTGGTCAGAGAAAAGCTGGAAGCATCTATCGAAGAAGCCTACGGCGAAAACACGATTCATATTCTCAAAGTAACCATTAACAACATGGACTTTGAAGCTGAATACAATGCTGCAATTCAGCAGAAGTCTCTTGCTGAACAGGAACAAGAACGCCAGCGTATTGCAAATCAAACCGCTCTGGAAAAGGCAGAAGCCGAGAAGCAGATTGCGGTAGCCAATGCTGAGGCAAAAGCCGAGGCCATGCGCATTGCGGCAGAAGCCGAGGCAGAAGCCATTCGTATCGCAGCCGATGCTCAGGCCGAAGCCAACGCAAAGCTCCGCGATTCTCTGTCAGATGAAGTTCTGCAGTCCATGTTCTATGAAAAATGGAACGGCAAACTTCCTGAGGTTATGGGTTCCGATACGGTAATTACCGATATTACCGGCGATAACAACCAAAACTCCGGTACTGTAAATCCCACACCGTAATCAGTGTTCCACTGTCGGGTGTATGCTTGAAATTTCATCCAATATAAGGAGGACGAGCAATATGCCTGAACTGATTATCCGAATCGATGTGTACAAACCCAGCGGTAAGTGGTATACGGGCGAGGTTGTCACCAACGAAAAGGACATCCCGCTGCACGACCCTGCGTTCAAGACATTCATCGACACACACATGCCCGCGCACTACGGCGAAGGCTTTGTTGTCGTGACTGACTGCGCCAACGGACAGGGTTTCCACAACCATCTGTTCAAGTACGACCCCATCAAGGGTCTTGTCAATCCGTAAAAAACTCATAAATCAAGCCTGTCTGCTCTTGCGGACAGGCTTTTTTTGTATTAAAATAAGCATGGTTTGTCGAATCCTCGATTGTGCGGCATTTTCGCCGCCGGGGGTTATTTGAAACGGCGAAATGCTAATCGATACGTGAAAATCTGGAAGGAGAGATTTTAACAATGGCACTTGAAAAAATCGATAATTTTGACGGAGAATATGCTTTCCTCAGCAACTTCTATCCGGCACCTGTCGACTTCGACGGCCGTATTTACCCCAACAATGAAGCAGCATTTCAGGCACAGAAGTGCCCGACCCGCCGCGACGAGTTCATTGCCTTGGGTCAGCAGCCCGGAAAGCAGAAGCGTCTTGGCCGAAAGGTCGAACTGCGTCCCAACTGGGACTACATCAAAGACGATGTCATGTACGCGATTTGCCTCTGCAAATTCGCACAGAACCCCGACCTTGCACAGAAGCTGCTCGCTACCGGCAACACTGAGTTGATTGAAGGTAACTGGTGGCATGACCACTACTGGGGTGTCTGCAACGGCACGGGCCAGAACAAGCTGGGTAAAATCCTGATGAAGATTCGTGCAGAGTTCCAAAACGGAACAGCACTCACACCTCACACCATGAAACCCGGTGTGTTCTACTTTAGAACAAAGGAGTGAAGACTCATGCTCAGTTGCGAACCCGCAAAACTCAATTGCGGTATTTGTGAATCCTGCATCCATTTCAACGCCATTGAAGTTGAAACCGGTGACGGCAAAATCGGTTACTTCGGTTGCACAACAAGCGGCTGTAACAATGGCAGCAAGTACAAACCCCGCAACGAACAAACTGAAATGGAGGCGTTAGCAAAACATGACCGGTGGTAATTGCGACATAAACAAATGCGTTGCCTGTCGGTTCTGGCTATGGTTTGAAGAAATGCAGTCATATGCATGTGCGGTCAAAGGTTGTTACGAAAATCACAAATTCGTAGCCTTTGACCCATCAAACCCAAAGCACTACGAGCCAATTCAAACAAAAAGCCAACACGCTGGCTAAGCACATATACAAAGAGGTGAAACGCCATGGCAAATAGTCCGCTTGCAACAAGAATGCGACCAACGAAACTGGACGAAATCATTGGTCAAACACATATTCTTGCACCCGGGGCATTGCTGTACCGCATGATTCAAGCGGACCAATTATATTCCATCATCCTATATGGCCCGCCCGGCACAGGCAAGACGACGATTGCAAATGTCATTGCAAACACAACAGGCAAAGATTTTCAACAAATCAATGCAACGACTGCAAGCAAAACCGACATGCGACACATCGTGGATAGTGCAATCGCACTGGCCCAATCCGACAGCCGAGAAACAATTCTGTTCATCGACGAAATTCATAGATTCAACAAGGCCCAGCAGGACTACCTACTACCCTATGTTGAGAACGGCACGATTACACTTATCGGTGCCACTACAGAAAATCCGTATTTCGAAGTCAATGGAGCGTTGCTCTCCCGGTCACGCATTTTCGAGCTAAAACCGCTCAGCGCCGATGATATTGCAAAAGCAATCAGTCGAGCCATATCCGATACGACCAACGGTTACGGCAATCGAGATATCATTATTACGAACGATGTAATCAAATATCTAGCTCACATCGTAGATGGTGACGTCCGACAAGCCCTAAACGCATTAGAACTTGCCATCGAAACCACAGACCCTTGGTCTGACGGTCATATCCATATCACAGACGATGTCATCGCAAACTGCACGCAAAAGAAAATCATGCGATTCGATAAAAACGGCGATAATCATTATGATTTCATTTCAGCCTTTATCGAATCCATGAAACATTCTGAGGTTGACGCAGCTCTGTATTATCTGGCACGCATGCTGGAAGCAGGCGAAGACCCAAAATACATCGCAAGACGGCTTGTCGTCTGTGCATCCGAAGACATTGCTCTAGCAGACCCACAAGCACTAACTGTTGCGATGAACGCATTTCTGACCGTCGAACGCGTCGGTCTGCCAGAATGCGTCTACGCACTCGCCATGTCTGCCATATATAATTCCATGGCGCCGAAATCCAATTCGGCAGCCGTTGGACTCAGCAGGGCCATTGACGATGTCAAAGCCACCGGTAACATTCCGATTCCTGCTTTCTTACAAGATGAAAGCTATAAATCGGCACACAAACTGGGTCGCGGCGGTGTTTCCGATGTCTTCCAGACACCCGCCCACTACGATGGCACAAATTGTATGCCGCCAGAACTAAACGGTCATGTATACTACAAACCACAAGGCTTTGGTTACGAACTGACCATTCAAAAATATCTGGACTGGTGCAACGCTTACAAACAAAAAGCCGAACAAAATCATCCATAAGAAAGGAGTATTCTCATGGCAAAGCCAATCAAAAACTTCATTTTGTTTGTCGATGCTCACCGACATTGGGACAAACAACGCAACACAGCCGGACGATACCGTGTCGGCGCAAAGACTTCTGACGAAGCCGTGAGGCTCCTCAGAACGGCTATCGGTTTCGGTGACATTACGGTCGGTTGTGAGTGCAAACCCGGCCCACAGCCCTACGGCGAGCGCGTCATGGCCTACAAAGAAATCGTACAGGAAATCTCATGGCGAGATTCCAGAAACAATTTCATCTACAAACAGGTGCCGCCACACCACGCATCCGACCCACACGAAACCTATGCCGCCAACATCAGACCGTGGCCGGTCCACATGCGAGAATCCGGCTAACGACTGCCTATTCAGAAAGAGAGGACTGCGACATGATTCGCAATGCATACTATATGGACGCCAACGGGCGTCGCATATCCCCGCAGCCGGTAAACCGGAACGGCGTTCCCGTAACCGAATATGATGAACATATCGTATGGGCATCGGATGATTTCGACCCCAACACAAACTCTGCGGTTTACTCCGACCGAATGTGGGAACTCAACGGTGAAAAATATTATGCCGCTGTTCGAACCATCTGGCCAGAAACTCCCGGCAGACAGTTGTTCCACGGCATCACCGAACAGGAAGCCAGCTTACTGCTGAATCTGTATTTTGGTCATGCCGTAAAACTGACCGCAATCCTGACCGGCAAAAACGCCCACAACGGCTACCCCTATTGGGTATTCGGTTATGTGAATCTGGACGGACATTGCACCTGTGAAATCACAATGCGTAATGTTATAACCACACATCTACCCGAATTGTCGGAAGTCAAAACTCCCGACAAGTGGAGATTCCCGTCCTACAAACTGGCATATGACGATATGACAGACATCGTTGCTGATTGCCTGCAGGCATTGCGTACAAACATGCCTAATACGAACTTCTCAACCGAATCTGACGACCTGTCTGACATCCTGAGTTCTCATACCGCAGCCATTTACATGCAACAAACAACCGAACCTGTCGCAACCTTTGATATTTTCGGCCTTGCAGAATTTACAGATAAGTATGGCACAACACATTGGTACTATCGTGGCGTACATATGACCCGAAAAGCGCACGGCAAAAATATCTACATCATGTCCTTCAAGGATGAAAAGCCTGTATGGAGAGGCAGTCTCAGCGCAATCCTCAGTTACATCGACAACCAGCGGGCCAATACAACCATTCACCATGACACCAATGATGGGGCTATGACATTGCTCGAATCCATGGGATTCATGGCCCGGTGAAAACGAAAGGAGACCAACATGTTGAAATTCGGATTCACCGAATGTCCGAACTGCACCTGCCGACAAGCAGCTCTGTTTGACCAAAACAGACTGCTTCTACATCGGTTCCATAAATGTCTGTGCTGTAAACGGACATATCGGCTCAACCGTGGAAATTTCAAAGAGACAGAGGTGAAAAATGATGTATCACGGCCGAATTGAGAAAACGAAATACCGCGTGATTATCACGGGTTACGAGCAGGGCAAATCATTGCCGTATGTCAAGACGCCAACGCATTGGCAACATGACACCTGCGACGCCGCCGAAGATAAAATCGACGAGTATATCGCCGACCAACTCAATCGGCTCAACGGTACGGCAACCAATCCTCCATTTCATCGCAAACACGATGAAATTCATATGACCGATTTGGGTCTTCGTGACCGACTGGTCGCCCGTTACGAAATCCACCCTGTGGAACAAGGCTTTTGCTTTGACGAGAACGGAAACAAAAAGTCGTACTGGGAATACCGGGACTACCGGATATACACCAATCAGAAGGGAAACCGATTCAAGATTATCCGCCAAGGCCAATTCGTAGCCATTCGTTATACGCTAAACAAATGCCTGGATACTATTGACCAGCATTTGTTAATCGCAACCTTGAATCTCGGAGGAATTTGATATGTGGGAAACTGTCACATCAAAAAACTCCGACTTTTCAACCCGACAGGTCGTTATCAGATATGATAACAACGGACTTCCTCAGATTGAAACCCATACCGATTGGGAATATCAGGGTCATATCTCCGCGTTCTATAATACTACAGAACAAATTTTGCAAGAGTTGAAACGGCTGAACAATCAACATGATGCAAAATCCATGTCTGATTTTCAGAACGCAAACTATCGAGCGAATTTCAAAACCAAACTCATGAGCAACACAATCGCCACGATAGAACATCACGATATGGAATCCAATGTCATAACAACGGTCGCCCGGTACATGGCTTTTCAACTGACAGTCTATTACCCGACCGAACAAAACCCAGCGAAACGCTGGGTATATCGTGGCTGCGAAATCACAACCAATACCCATGGCAAATTTTGTGTCAATTTGCATGGCCACTCTATTGACACAGAGTCTTTGGTCGATGCATTGTTGTATATCGACCAAAAATACACCGACGAGGATGCCAACAAATGAAACTGCCTGACAAACAATGGCGTGTTGTACACACAATGCGCTGTTCCGACGACAACGGCATTGGTTTTATCAACATGCCATCATTGTACCATTTTCCTAATAAACACGCAGCAGAACAATCGGTCCAACATCGACAGGCGCTTGACCTGAATGCTTTCGGCGACAATGACAAAATGACATACGAAATCTTCCCCGTAATGCGACATCATATAGATGACCATTACGAATGGGATTATCGTGACTGTCGAATCATTGCCAACCCGAAAGGAAACCGGTTCAAAGCCATACGAGACAATCACATGATTGTCAGACGCCATCATATTGATGATGTATTCGCCGACATTGACCAAATGCTGCTCAACGAAAAACACATGAGGTGATATTAAACATGACGGATATGAGATTACTTGCGCTGGAAATCGCAATCGTCGCCCATAAGAACCAGCTTGATAAGGGCGGCCACCCCTACATCATGCATCCAATTCAGGTCGCACATTCTGTAACAACCATTCGGGAACAGACTGTGGCTCTGTTGCATGACATTATCGAAGACACCGAAATCACATTGGATATGCTTCGTGAGGAAGGCTTCGATGATGAAATCATCGCCGCGCTGGATGCAATTACCTATCGCAAGGGTCAGGAGACCCGTGCCCAGTATCTCGCCCGAGTCAAAGCCAACAAAATTGCAACCAATGTCAAGCTGGCAGACCTGTATCACAACAGTGATAATTCCAGACTCGCCATTATCACACAGAAGGACATCAACCGTGCGGAAAAATACCAGCACGAGACTGCGTATCTTCTGGACATGTCCGAAGTCAAGGACGAAGACGGTACATTCCGCTGGGTGCATGACGGATATGAGATTCGGCAGACCACGACTAACAATCCTGATGGAACTCACGGCCCGGCTATGAGCTACGTTGTCATAAAGGACAACCAGATGCTGGCGTTCAAGCCGACCATCATTGAAGCATTGCAGTTCATTGATATCACCAACACCAAACTGCAACTGAATGCAGTCTACGGCAATCCGGGACACAAAATGTCCGCCGAAAAAGTCATGACCATGAGGCAGAAACTGACGGCCATAAAAGCCAACCCACTGGTATGCGCACAGAAAGGAGAATCGGTATGAATATCACCAAGACAAAATACCGACTGATTCAAGAATGTCCGCAATTCTTCCATGACGGGTCGCCAATGCTATACATCTACCCCGAACAGTATAACCGATATGACGACGCATTTGCTGCTATGGACAATGCAGTTCGCATTACAGCCGGTATTCACAATAACAATCCGGCGGACCCGCATCACGAATTTTTCGGCTATGACCACAAGGCCGAAGTGTTCTACTGGGACTGTCAGCACAACAAAGTCGTAACCGACCGTTGGTTGCTCAATCCCATCGAAGAAATTGACCACACTGACGAGGCCGATTACACGCATTACTACAAGTATCGTGGCGTTATGATTCAGCATAACGACCAGAGGAATCGATTTTATATCCCCGCCGAAAATGGCAAGCGTGTCGTCCGGCATTCGTTGAAGAACGCACTGGAATACATCGACCGGATGCTTCTGAACGCATCCTGAAAGGAGACTCACACCATGAAAATCTGCGAAATCTGCAATCAGCCCCGTCATCCGGGCATTATGATTGCACTGACCGATGCGGCAAAGACCATCGAACTTTGCCCCAACTGTCTGGCAATTATGGTTCTGGAAAACAAGCTGGTATTCCAGAACAATCCGAGTTTCATCGACGACATTACGGGAAAACCCGGTGCCGTGAAATTCGAATCCTACGGCGAATCCTATGCGCTGGAAAGCGAAACCATGATGCGACTGGTTGCACATAATCTGAGACAGCACGAGTATCTGGCACTGGCCAAAAAATACGGTGCCGATAAGTTCATGATTCACGATGACTTTTATGACATCGACGGCACGCCCATTCAACCCATGGTGTAATCAGAAAGCGTGATTGCTGTGGAAATTCGTGTATCAATCTGTCCGCATTGCGGCAAGGCACCGAAAGCCAAACTTATCAAACGGACTCGGTTTCTGAAACCGCCCGCATTTGAAGCAATCATCATATGTAAGCCCGTCATCGGACGGGCACATATGAAATCACAGTTCACATCGGACATCCAATCCGATGCCATAGATGCCGCCACCAACGACTGGAACACAAAAGCAAAGGACATCTTGAAGAACAAACATGTCGTCAAGATGCCCGAAGACATTTGCTGAAACCCGACGAAAGGATATGGTAAACCATGAGTGAATCTGCCAAAACCCAGCCGGAATTCAAAATCGGCGACACTGTATACTTCGATGCGGGTCATATCGAAAAGGCCACCATCCTCGAATTCCGTGAATTCGAAGGCCGCCCTTGGGCATCCCTGCATTGCACGATTATACCCGGCGGCTGTCTACAGCCTCTGGGAAATCTGCGTAAAACAGAACAGGAAGTTCGTGACGACCGCAGGGCATTTGCTAAAAAGCGCGAAGACGAATATCGCAATGAAATCACCACGGTCAACGACCTTGTGATTTTCATGTTCAACCACGATGTCTCGGACTCAGAATACGGCGATACGGAAGCCCGCAACGTTGTCACGGAAAAAGCGCTGGAACTGCTGGGTTTAACCGAAGAACAGCTTCTTCGGATAAAACCCGATATGTGAGGTGATTCTCTATGAAATCAGTAAACTTTGACGATATCGTGTTCTGGGCTGTCAAAGAATCCATCCTGTCAGGTCGCGTACGTGGCATGTATAAGGACGAAACCGTAACACCCGCACGCATCATGATAGAAATCGTAGATGCAAAAAAGCTAAACACAGATATTCACGCCAAACAGCCAATGTATGTTCCACTAACAAATCTACATCCATCAGAGGCGGCCTGTCGCAAGGAAATCTATGACCGGCAGGAAGCAGAACGAAATGCCGTTCGTAATCAAATCAAGACTACGAAAGACCTCGTGAAATTTCTGCTTACACATGATGTTATTTCAGACTCAGCAAACCCCCGAGAACGAGAAGTCGTTATTGAAAAAGCGAATGAGTTCCTTAACATCTCAGCCAAAGACTTGTGGTAATCATATCACAGAAAGGACATCCCAATGATTTCATACGAAAAAGCTAAAGACATTTGGATGCAAAATGGCTTCGTGTATTTTACCGATGATATCGGTCGGGTGGTCTGCGGACGCATTGTTCATATCCAATGCGTCTGTGAGCCACCCGGAACCAAAGTGGCAAGTATTGTCCATATGGACCACATCAAGGAAAATCCGGGGTCGAAAATCATCGAATGGTCCGCTCAGAAAAAACTGTGCGACATCTATGAGACCCCCGAAGATGCGGCCAAAGGCCATATTGATTTGCAGAAAAAAATCATGGGCGCAAGGGTGAAAACAAAAGACGACCTGTTTTCATTCATGCTGAATCATGACTGCAAATCTGACCCCATCGCTCATGCTGTTGCTATCGAGAAAAAGCAGCAGCTTGGCATATAACACATAGAGAAAGGAAAAACGAAATTATGTGTCCTGCTTACAGAAACGCACCTGACCTCACCAACCCCGGTCTCCGATTTCATATCCTGATTGAAATCGGCGGCAACCGCCAGCATCTGCTTCACGAACACACCTCGCTGAACATCGCGATGGACAACATCGAAAGCGCCGCGCTGGACGAACTGGAAGCGTTGAACAACTGCAACCTGTCTTGCATCGATGATGCCATCATGAACGCTTACATCGCAAAGCGTGTCGGCGACAACTGCATCGAAATCATCGAACGGAAGACCAAGGCCGTTGTCACTCGCTACACCGCACAGACCTTGTCGATGAAGAAGAACCGTGACGGCCGCCCCCGCTGGAACTACAGAGGCTACTTCGTCAACACCAACACCAAGAAGAACCGATTCTGCGTCGTAACCGCAGATGATACGCCCATCACCGTGCGTGGTTCTCTGACCGCCGCTCTGGCATGTATCGACGACATTCAGGCTGGCATCACCCCTGAGGGCGTTATGACCAGCGGAGTCGGAATCTGACCTATGGCATACTCGTGGCGGATTGAAAAAGCTGCCGTCGAGCAATTGATTTCATTTCCGTCCAAAATATGCTTCAACGCATACTTCGCAGAAATGGCTCGCAAGGGTGAACCTTGCGAGCTTCTGCAGACGGACGACCAGCCCGACGGTACGGTAACCGCGCTTGTGAGAAAGCGCTATAATCAAAACGAATTTCTGCGTGCCGCAGACCGAGAGGCCATTCTGACCACCAACCATTTCGAGCCTAACGAGGTGATACCCGATGCGAACATTCAAAATTGAAAAAGACTGGAACGGTCTTGGCTGTGATATCTTCCAGAAGGGGAGAATCACGCTGCAGCCCGGCGTAACAGTCTTCGTCGGATGCAACGGCATCGGCAAAACCACGTTGATTCAACAACTGGTTCAGAAATTGAAAAAAAGTGACACACCGGTACTGCATTTCGATAATCTGAAATCCGGCGGCAGTCATGGCCGTGCCAATGCCTTTTACCGCCGGGACTACGAATTTGCGGCACTGGCTATGGCGTCCAGTGAGGGCGAGAATATTCACATGAATATCGCCCAATTCGCAAAGCAAGTCGGCCATTACCAGTCCCATAACATCCCCGATGATGCCAAAGAGTTCTGGCTGTTCTTCGACGCTGTTGATTCTGGATTCAGTATCGACAATATTGTCGACCTGAAAGAATTTTTCCAGTATATCACCAACCGGCAAAAAGAACTACACCCGAATTCTGAAATCTATATCATCGTATCGGCAAACGCCTACGAAATGGCCCGAGGCGAAAACTGCTTTGATGTGCTGAAAGGCACATACCGGCAGTTCAAAACCTATGATGCCTACCGCAAATTCATCATAAAGACGCGAGAAATCAAGAACGCGCGTGTCTATAGCGACTGACCCGAAATTCAACAGAAAGGGATGACCAGCTATGAGCATCATCAAACATGGCCATGGCGTATGCACGGACGATGCCAAAATCAGAAACATCGAAAGTGTCAAAGCCTTGGTCGCCACAGCCCCCAAGCTACAGACAAGACTCGCAAATGACATCGCTGACATCGAAGCCGAGACCAATGACATCAACGAGAAAACCATCGAATGGGACTGATGGCATGAAGAAAATCATACAAAAAATGACTCGATTCATGCTGCTATATAAAGCAGCACGGGTCACCATGGTACAACTGTTCGTAACCGTGATGATATTGTCTTGCATCACCCCGTTCCTACTGGTGACAAACCAAAAAATTGACAAGCTGGAAAACGAAGCTATCGATGCTGGCTACAGCCAACGCACGGAAATCAAGATGCAGGATATCACACCTATAAGCGATAATACCTATTATCTAGTCACAACCGAAACGGATAGCTTCGTAATGCCAGCCGATGTCAAAAACAGCGACTTGCTGAAAGTCAATGCCCGGCTGGTCATATTCTACGAAAATTACACCGGTATCGGAACAAGTCACAGCTTGGATGTATACGCGGTCATAAAATCAAACCATTGGTTGTACATGCTATGGCTCGTCGCCTGCGGCGTCGTCATCATTGCCATCACAGTCAATACAATCGTTTTGACGGTCGTTGAAATCAAAGACCGAGCTGTGCTAACCCGCAAATCACAAATTACCAATCCATCCCGCTGATTCCAGAAAGGAGACCGTCACATGCCACGCCATGATGCACATGTGCTGCTCATGCTAACCAAAAGCATCAGCTTAAAGGCCATCATCGAGGTCGCCGTACTGAACACCTACGCCACGCTGGAACAAGCGAAGGCTGGTCTACAGTACGAATATGATATCGACATGGCTGAAAACGCAAACCCGGATGACCCGACCACACATCCCGTCTGGCTGAACGATGACCATACGGAACTGAGATGCTCTCCCGGATGCAACACCGACCACGAAACCATCGTGACCATCGACTCCGGCGCATACTATCACGACAAGGACGAACCTTGCATCAAGTACGAGCTGACCGAGAATAGTGGTCCAACAATCGATAACCGACACGAGTTCCAGCTTCATGACTCGC
The DNA here is from genome assembly GCA_045133615.1 of Muribaculaceae bacterium. GTDB lineage: Bacteria > Bacteroidota > Bacteroidia > Bacteroidales > Muribaculaceae > M3. The sequence goes on from JBGUUQ010000015.1 coordinate 24,422, forward strand.
TTTGTTTCAACTGCAGCGACGAAGCCGGTAATCTCCGCATCGTTCGTGGTGATTTAATCGCCATGTCAACCGGACATGACAATACCGTAACCATCGGAAAACTGCAGCATCTCATAGACGAAGAAACCGGTGAGACATTTATCCCGAAAGGCGCCGAGCTTGCCGACACACCCATCACCATGAGTGTGCCGTTCAAAGACCTGTATTTCACGCCCGAAGCCGCAATTGCGGCCCGAATGCATGAAAGTGAGGCCGACCATGCCTAACTTCCAACTCGACCAAACCGTATACTTTCAGGATAAAATGGATGGCGATTTGTGCTATGGCACCATCGCATCCATATCCCGAAACCGTCAGACCAAAGCAGTAATGCTTGGACTTGACGACATTTATGTCATCAACACCATCGGCAAACCTGTCAACAAGAAATACAGTCAAGCTACGGTCAATGCAGAAGACTGCTGTGATGAACTCACAGAGCTGAAAGACTGGATTCGCATCAAGACCGAATCGGAACGGGATGTCTACAGAAACAGAATCAACTCTGTCGAAGACCTAATTCACTTCGTACTGAACAACGATGTCTCCGGCCAGTCGTTCAATGTCGAAATCGATGACCCGCATAAAATTCATGAAATTGAAAATAAACGTGCGGTTTTCGTCGAAAAAGCAACAGAACTGCTCGGTCTGCAAAATCTGCAGGTCGAGCTTTCTTGCAACCACTAATCGCCCAAAAAAGTATAATCAAAAAATTCAACAACGAAAGAGAGATTATGATGAAGCGCTTTACATCTATCCTGCTCGCAATTTGTCTCTGCATCATCTGCATCGGTTGCGGCATCAACACAACCGCGCAAACCACTGACCCTACAAACGTAATGCCCTCGTTCGCCCAACCTACCGATGATACCACCGCACCTGACGGCCCGGATGACATCGGAAACGGCGGTGCACCCGAAACCGAACCGGATATGAATGCAACCACCAATCCCACCGAGGCGCCTACCGTGTCTACAGAACCACCCGCGCCTGCAACGGAGGCGACTGACCCGATTGCAGAACCTACGGAAAAACCGACTGAACCTGAGACCAAACCCACTGAAAAGCCCACGGCGCCTGCAGACACCTATCAGGATGTAGACGAAACCGTATACGCCAACACAACTGTAAATATCCGAAGCGGCCCCGGCTCAAATTACGAAAAGCTCGGCACACTGCATTACGGCGAATCCATCACCCGAACAGGCATCGGTTCCGGCAATTGGGACCGCGTGGAATACAACGGACAGACGGCCTATATGTACAGCGATTATATCCAGAAGGAAAAGCCTTCTGTCGCAAACACGGGCAATTACCCCATGTCCTATTCCGACGGCTCCTGTACCATCACAATTTATCGCGAATGGTGGGATGCCGATGGCGATGACAGCAAGAGAAGCGACGGCGCATGGTGCTACGCAGCCCATGTGACATTCTCGGATTATACCCGTCTGGGAACTTCTTGTGCCAACGGTAGCTACGGCTGCGGATATGAAACCACATCCGGCGCAGCAAGCCGCCTCGGCGCCATTTTGTGTGTCAACGGACCATACCATTCCACAGATTTGGGATATACCACCGTCCGTGACGGTGTTCTGTGGGAAGGCGCAGGCAGACCGAACTCATGGTGCCCTGCTGTTTACAGCAAAAATAATGGCCTGCTGCTCAGCGCATGGGAATCTGATGGAACGCCCGGTGTCTCCGGCGGCAACTTCGAAGAACTCGTTGCCGATGGTACGGTTACCGATAATTTCAGCTTCGGTCCACCCATTCTGTCCAGCGGTTCCAACTGGTGCAGTTCTGATTCCTACGGACGCGCACAGCGAACTTTCATTGGAACCAACGGCAACCCCGGCGATATCTGGATTGTTGTTTCCGACGGCCGTTACAACGACGGTGAATCCGCCGGTCTGAACGGCTATCAGATGGCCGAATATCTGATTTCCAAGGGCTGTATCTTCGGCGTGCCTCTGGATGGCGGCGGCAGCTCCACGATGGTGTTCCGTGGCAGTGTCCTGAACGCAGCTCGTGGCAACCAGCGCGCTGTCGTTGACTTCCTGTATTTCAAGTGACATACCGCCAGAAAGCCGAACAGTTGCTCATGGCGCACTTCGGCGTCAGCAACCGTGCGGCAGCAGACATCATCCAACTGATTGATACCGAGGGGGAATACACCCCTCGGGTCATGCCTGTCTTGAATGCGCCCGAAGACGCAGAAGATTGGGATGGCGAAATCCCCGAATGAAATCTGTCATAACAGGATGTGATTCCAATGCCCAGCCTGCTCGGAAACCCCGAATGGAAAGAACAAAGTCATCTGAACGACGACTATGTTCCAGAAGACGAACAAGACTTGTCGCCATTCGATGACGATTATGTCAAAGAGGAATACCGGTCAGATGACGACGATGACTAACCCCCGCCACTGACCCGTAAATAAAATTAAGTCAACCCGCCCGAAAGGGCGGGTTCTTTCTTAATTCAAGCAGAAAGGACTGATTCTCATGAAAAATCTGAGGCCCACACAGCTTTGCAAAGCCATTGTCTTCGGTCTGGGCGAATTCGAACAAATCGTTCGTACCGTCATGCCCGGAACAAATGTCCACTGCAGCCTTGACGGGCTGTCATACTCAAACCCCGATATGCTCGATGTCGACGAGGACGAACTGCGAACGAAGCTGGCAAACTATTTCGATATCGCCGAAATCTCGTCCATCCATGCAGATGACTGTGAAACGCCCGGCATCTGGCTCGTTTATAACGAAACTTGATACCGTCAACGAAACCGACGGTAAAAACCATGCCTGTCGTCGTGCTCGCTGGCCACTCAGCGACAATTATAAAAAATGCCGATACAGGCATCATGTACATAAATGTCGCGCACAAGCCATCTGGGCGCCCCATAGACACATATCGACAAATTCAATGAATTTTCGATTTTATAATTGACATATTATCAATTAAATGATAATATGTTGATATGATATTGATATAGAGAAAGGTTGGTTGTTATGCCTATCATCAGACCCAGCTCCGATTTACGGAATCATTTCAAAGACATTGAAAGGGATGCCCGTACGGGCGAACCGATTTTCCTGACCAACAAGGGCCGGGCGAGCATGGTGCTTCTGTCCAACGAAGCATATGACGCACTGTGTGCAAACACTGACAAAATCAAGGCCGGTGACATTGCTCCGTCCCCGGAACAAATGCGGATGTTCGGTGAAGTTATCGCGAATCTTATGACCGCAAGCAAGCTCACCGACGCGGACATGTCCGCAAAGACCGGCATCGACGAGGATAAGATTTACAACATCTGTGAGGGCTGTTACATGCCGGATGACACGGAAACCAAGAAACTCGCAGATGCTCTGTATATCAAGCCTGATACTCTGTTCTATTTCATGGAAGAACACACGGACAAGACCGCAAAAGCGTTCCAGAGGGCGCTGGCAAACACGCTGGATAAGCTGGCTAAGATTTGATTCCACACTGACAGACCTGTTATCAACGGGTCTGTCTTTTTTTGTTTATAGCCGGGAATTTCATTCCCCGGGTTAGCCGTTGAAACACTCAGTCGAGACAACGGATGACTGAGTCAATACATCGGGGTGCGATAACAGATTGCAACTACAGGCACATCGGTAATTTCATTACCCCGAGTTCAGCATTGAACGGATAAACACAATGGGTTGTATCTACGGAGGGATATATATATGACAGAGAGAATTCTTGCGGTCGGCAAAACCGTGTACTACAAAACACGGAACAACCGTGCCGGTCGAGGTGTCATCAAGAGCATCGCCGGTGGTTGCGCTGTGCTGGAATACCGCATTCAGACTCGGCAAATCAACCAAGTTCGTGAGGTTGTCCGGTCCGTGAACGAACTGTTCGCAACTGCAGAAGAATGTGAGGCGTTCATCAACTCTGGTAGCGGCATGGGTGTACCGACTGAGAAGGTCTACAACCAGTTCTACTGGATTAAGGTGCCTCAGGGGAACCCGTAACACGGGTTCCCTTTCTTTTGTGCGACCTGAAAATAAAACGCCTGTGACTGTCATGACCTGACAGCAAGTGCATCACAAAAACAAAAAGGGGAGAAAATCATGAATATGCAAACTGCAATTGGCTGTGATGCCCGATACACCGGAAAAACATCCGGTCTATATCATTACGCAGTCATCAAATCCATCAAGGGTGATACCGCTGAACTGACATTCACCAAGAAAGATAAGACCGTCGTGAGTTTCCACAGACTGCTGTCTGAGCTGATTATCTTCGCTAAGCCCGAGCGGATTGCCATTGGCGATACCGTGTACTATTGGAGCAACCGGCCCGTCTGTTACCATCCGGCCAGAATTGAAGACATCGAAAGCGACCCGGTGAACGGAACGGTCATCCGACTCCATGCCATGGAATTTGGCAAACCCGTGAACTTCGAAAAATCTATGTCTGGCATAAGGACACCTTGGGTTTTCGATGAAAAGCATAACGAATTTATCAACATCAAACTGCCATAAGAAAGGACCGTCATCATGAAAAACCAATACTGGTACTCCAAAGCCGCATGGAACCACGAAAATCACCGCAGCACTAAGACCTGCCATAGAGAGGTTCTGGTCAATGGCAAATGGAAACAGTTCACATGTCATACAGACCAGCCGACCGGCACCTATGATTGGGACGATGCCGTTTTGGTCGCAGAATCCAACACCAAATTGCCAATTCGAATCAATGGCATTTTGCAAGGTTAATCCAGATAACCAACAACAGGCAGACCTTCGGGTCTGCCTATCTTTTCAACAAATCGAGATTTACTAAATCCAAATTTGAAATTTCACGAATGGCGATTTCATCGCCCGAGTTATCTCTTGAACAAATACGGGGAAACGGTCCGCAAAGCGGACGATGCGGCGGCTCCGCCACCCCGGGTTTGCTATTGAACAAAAACCGATACGACTGCAGCTTCGCAGCATCGGGCGAGTTCATGACAGAACGAAGACTGACGAGGCTTGCCAATCGGCACGCCAAGAGAGACTACTCCGTAGTCTTCGGGTGTCAATTTGAAAAAATGCCCAAATTCAACAAAGGGCAAATAACAAAATAAATTATGCAATCTGGGAGGATGCAATCATGAAGAATCAGAACACTACCAAGACCAACAAGCCCGCCGTCGTTATCGGCTCCGAAGTCTGCTACCGCACCAAGGCTGGCTCCTACAACCGTGCTATCGTCAAGGACATCGTCGACTCCGAGTTCGGCCCCATGGCCGTGCTGAACAGCACCGGCAAGGATGGCAACACCATCGAGTTCCGCAAGCTGGTCAAGAATGTCTGGGTCTACACCGGCAAGGCTAAGGCTGCCGCTGAGTCCGAGGCTGAGGTCCCCGCCGCTGAGGGCGAACTGGCCGTCGGCGCCAAGGTCTTCTATGCCACCAAGAAGGGCAAGGTTGGCTCCGCCACCATCGCCGCTATCGAGGGCGACATGGCCACCATCAAGTACACCTTCTTCAACAACAACGGCGGTAAGCCCGTCACCAAGAAGCTGCAGCGCAACCTGTCCGAGCTGTACCTCACCCATGAGGCATGCGAGGCCGCTCTGCCCGCAGCCGAGGCTGAGGCTGAATCCGAGGTTGCATAAACCAGCAAAGGGAACCTTTCGGGGTTCCCTTTCTTTTACAGCTATGATATAATCATACCGAAACTACAGGAGGTAGCGATATGTTCGATAAATTACTGCAAGCATTTGGCATGACCAAGGCCGATGACCCCATTATGCGAAAAGACGCCATTGCCAAGATGCTGAAAGTCAGCCCCGAGGCACTGGCAGCATTTGAAAATGCATATGCAACCAACGCACTGTCTCAGGAGTCCAACGATTTCTTCCAGATGAACTCCCGGCAGGCCGCACGCAACATCCATGCGATTGACCCCAACGAAGCTCCAGTTGATTCCGACAGCGTTACCGAACTGGTGGACAGAATCGTGCAGGAACTGCTTGCGCAGACCCAAGTCTATAGATTCGACGGTAAGCTGGTCCATATCGAAAACCGCAAGGCATTGCCCGCAGGTACGGCCATGGTCGAAAACGCCGACATCAATCAGCTTCCTGCTCATGTCAGACCTCAGCTTTCCGGCAATCTGATGAAGGTTGATATTGCGGCACCTACCGCACCCCACCTGCTGTGGTGCTATGATAAGTACAAGAACCACCGGAACCCCACGGTTCGTCAGGGTGCATATCATCGGTTCCGCCAGGGTCTGGACATTCTGGATTTGGATGCTCTGACCTACGAAATCATCGGCACCAACCCCAACTCCATGGGTAACTGGTTCCCCAAACTGGTCGATGCCTGCATGGGTCAGGACTTCTTCAAGATTCCTGCCACGACCATTGCAAAGGTGCCTATGACCATGCTACAGCTCACTCGGCAGGAATACATGGAACTGACCAAAACCACGCTGGAAATCGTGGACAAGTGGGCATGCGAAGCCTTCGGTCTGGACGAAGCAAAGGATTACTTCATCAAGACCGGCACGTATTCTTCCAAGTTTGACTTCCGCAACGCCCATGTTCACGGTGCAAAAGAAGTGCGGGAACTCGGCGAATACCTGCTGTTCATCCACTATCAGGCTCTGCAGATGGCAAGTCCTCTCTGCACACCCACCATCTACGGTGTATCCACCACCAACGAATGGGTCGTGCGTGAATTTATCGCCGACAAAGAAAACAATCCGTGCATCTACAAGGGTATGCCTCTGCACACAGAATATCGCGTATTCGTGGACTGCGATAACAATTCTGTCATTGGTGTCACCCCTTACTGGGAACCCGACACAATGAAGAACCGGTTCGCCCACAGCGAGGACGCCAACAGTCCACATCAGATTCATGACTATGTGATTTACGCAGCTCACGAGGAAACCCTCATGAACCGCTATCACGAAAACAAGGACAAAGTTCTTGAAAACATCAAGAACATCCTGCCCGACCTGAATCTGCACGGTCAGTGGAGCATTGACATTATGCAGAACGGCGATGACTTCTGGATTATCGACATGGCTATCGCCGAGAACTCCGCATTCTATGAATGCGTGCCGGAACACCTGAGAATCCCCAGCGTCGAGAACTGGATGCCTCAGTTGCCCGAAGCATAAACAAACAACCGTCCCCATGCCATATAACCTATGGTGTGGGGACGACATTCAAATACGAAAGGTAGAGACTATGCAACTGCCTGATTACATCAGAGTATCGCCCGTAATCATCATCGAACGCGATTACAAGGGCAGTTATGAGCGGTATGCGCTCACTCCATCCGAATTTCACAACAAATACGGCAGCCTGCCCAACATCGAATATCCGACTGGCACCTTCCAGAGCTATACGATTAAACCGATGGTTCATATCAGCTACAGAATGGCCTTCATCGGCGGCGAAGAATGGAACAAGTTCTTTGGCGATATGACCTACGGATTACCCGACTCTGACATCGAGCATGGCAACAAAGCCTACATCCGTTCCGACCTGATGGAATCTCTGGTCGGCTTCTGCCAGCCGTACGCATAAAAACAGGGGCGCATTCGCGTCCCTTGTTTTTCAGAATAAACAGGTTTGTGAATTGCAGACATCTGCATCGGGTGAATTTCAAGAATTCAACACAATGCAATAAAGGGGAGATTACCTATAATGAAACATATCATTCTTTATACCGACGGCGCATGTTCCGGCAATCCCGGTCCCGGCGGTTGGGGTGCCATCATCGACGACATGGGTCAAAAGACCGAACTGTCTGGCGGTGCCGCCGACACCACCAACAACCGAATGGAACTGACTGCTGTCATTTCTGGCATTCGTAAAATCATGGACCGCCACGGCTTCTGCCACATCGAACTATTCTCCGACTCCAAGTATGTCCTCGACGCTCTGCAGAAAGGCTGGGCTGAGAACTGGCGGAAAAACAACTGGCGAAAGAGCGACGGAAAACCCGCGCTAAACGCTGACCTCTGGGAAATCCTGCTGAGTCTGATTGAACCCAACGAAATGTCCTATCATTGGGTCAAGGGTCATGCTGACAACCCCATGAACAATCGTTGTGACGAACTGGCTGTCATGGAATCCCAGCGAGTAAATCAGCCTGTTGCAAACAGCAAGCCCGCAGCAACTAAGCCGGATGTTCATTTCAAGACCACCCTGCTCAAAACCAGAACCACCACGGAACAGGTCGAGCTGGACGAAAATGATATTTTCAACTGGCTGACCGAATGCACCAACCCCGATACGCTGGAATATCTGGGCCGTGTTGCACTCCGGTATGCCCACAATATCAGAAATGGCGGCAACGAGGTCGACCCCCTGTCCTAAAAATATACAAACAGAAAGGAATCACCAATCATGGCAGACAACAAACCTGAATTCAACTACAAAGGCGAGAACGCCGTCCTGAGAGGCATGTTTGCTGAACTGATTCGCAACGGCATGATTTGCCAAGGCAACGCCAATAACACCGACTGGTTCAACATGCGTGACACCATCGAAGATATGTTCGGCGTCACTTTGCCGGATACCACCGTTATCAAACAGCCCGTGTTCGCACGGGCTTAATTTTCAATCAGAAAGAGAGACGATAATCATGTATAAAGTCTATCTGGCATCTGGCTTTGCACATCTGTCTTCGTTCATTGACGACGTCATCAACGCGACCGGCGCCGAAATCATCAGCGTAACACAGCACGGTCTGAACTACACGGTCGTATATAAAATCAAGACCGTATAATCCACATAGAAAGGGTTGACCCGATATGGCAAATAGAAATGAAAGAAGCCTGTACTATCATGGTAAGCCGGGCGAACAATACGGCATCTGGAACTCCATGAAGAAAGAGTTCCAGTTCGGCATCGTCGAAGACACGCCTATGCTGGCCGTTGCCCGTTTATACCAGAAGATTGGCGACAATGCCAAGAAATACAGGTTCGAAGCTAAGCGCATTCCCAAAGATTTGATTCCGATTATCAAGAACGGAGGTCGAAAAGATGCCTAAACTCATGCAGCTCATTCGCAATGAAACCTTGCAGCAAATCCGAAACGGTAAATATGACGGCAAAACTGTAACCGTGTAGTTCGGCTTTGATACTTATAGTCGGTCGGTTGAGACCATGCTTGAAATCATTCGAGCAATTAAACGGGAATATCCCACATCAAGTATCGACAACATGGACATCCATACCATTCTGCCCACCATGTCGGAACACCACGCCCGCATGAACATGATTTCCATGAGCATGCCCCTCGAAATTATCAAAACCAACCTATCGACATTCCAAAAATTGGAATGAGAGGAGAATTATCATGCCTGACAACAAATTCTTAGGCTTCAAGCCCCAGCAGAAAGTCTACTATCTCACCGGGGAATATCCCGAGGAGAATTTCAGCTCTGGCACAATTACGCTTCTGTTCGAATCGTTCAAGGAAAATATTCCTTTGGCTTGTTTGCGGGTGTTCCCCGACACCCCACTTAACAAGCCTTGTGCCGACCTGTTTATCTCCGCTGATGCGGCGAAAAACGAAATCGAACGCCGTCGTGACGAAATGAGAACGAAATATTATGCCGAAACTGGCGAAACACTTGCCGAATTGGCGAAATTCATGGTAACCCATGATTGCGCCACCGGCAGCGACCCCATCGCAAGAAGCGTCGCACTTGACCGACTTGCTCATTTCGGTATCGAAGTCATTGAATAACCAGAGGTGATATCAATGAAAATCGCAAATTTAAGCAATCACCGAACTGATTTGGTTCGGATTGAATTCAACAACGGTCGTGTAATCTATATCGACCTGCCCAGCAATATTGCAAATGCTGAATACAGAAACGATGTCATTTGCCGCTGGGTCGAAGAAACATTCCATGGCGTATTCTCCGTCGGAATCGATATCGATACAGACAGAAAGACACTCACCAATGCCATGTGCATCCGTGTTTACCCCAGCGTTCATGACGCCTATAACATTTACATCCTCTGGATGACAGCCGTCAAAGGTGAACTGAACGATGAAACTATCGAAAAAATCGATAAGTTTCTGGAACAGGTAAATCACGTATCCCAATGGGTAAATGAGTGAAAATAACCACGAATCGTGTTGACAAATCCTAAAAAATCAGGTATAATAATTTTGTCAAAAGACAAATCTTACCGGAAAGGACGGCAATTACTATGTCACGACAATCACGACCAAAAGTGAATAGCTTGACTCTGATATCACCGTCACATCAACCCGGTGGATACATTGTGAACTTTGACAACCAGACAGATGACAGCGATTATATTGATGACCTGAAAGCGGAGATTCCCGAAATTATGTCACGGTATGACCTGCGGTCTGCGACCATAAACTTCGAAGCATACATGGGAGAAGTAACTGACGAACATTACAAGGCACATGAGCCTCAAGATGGAAGTTATACGATTCCTGTGTTCTCTGGTTCAATGGACGATTTGCGGAAAGCTGATATTTCAAAACTTCCCATTCGTCCCAACACAGAGGCGTTTGAAGCTATGACATTGATGCAGAATATTGCAAACGGACAAAAATCCGCCCGCAAACTCCCATCAATGGGTGATGATTTGCTGCGGCAAATCAAAGAGAATCAAAACGAACAGGATTGTTCGTATGATTCTGTATAGTTCATATGTAACATGCTCCGGGGTACACACGTACCCCGGTTTTTGTTTGAACTAACACCATGTGATTTCCATCACACGGGTGTTAAATAGCGTCTATCGTATATTCTAATACGGTGGTGCTGATAATGCACGCAGAAGAAGCGGTTCAAATCCCTCATGGCCCCGAAATGGAGCCATTGCGGTGTATGTAATTTCAGGCTTCGCCCGTAAGGCAGTTGCACGCTGTGCGTATTATCAACAAAGTTATAAACACGGACGGATACCCAAGCGGTTGAAGGGGGGCGCCTACTAAGCGCTTAGGACTTTTACCGGTCGCGTGGGTTCGAATCCCACTCTGTCCGCCATCACCCCGCCTTACAACGGTCTTGGTATCACGCATAGCGTGAGGGGCTTGCAACCCAGCGGGGTAATCAACAACAAATCAGAACCGAGAACGAACCTTGGGCGTTAAGCATTGGCACACCACACTGTGATGCTTGACAGTGAATCTGGTATGGAATCCAGAAGCGTCCGGTTCGCGAAGCTCTATTTGACTGTCAGTTGATTCTTAAATTCGAGAGTATAGCCAAGCGGTAAGGCCGGTGCTGCAAACAGTATCTATCCGTCGGTTCGAATCCGACTACTCTCACTTTATATTGGGATATCGCCAAGCGGTAAGGCACAGGACTTTGACTCCTGCAGCACGCTGGTTCGAATCCAGCTATCCCAGCCATA
>JBGUUQ010000016.1:0-12039 GCA_045133615.1 Muribaculaceae bacterium
AGAAACACGGGCGTTTAGCTCAGCTGGTTTAGAGCATCTGCCTTACAAGCAGAGGGTCGGCGGTTCGAATCCGTCAACGCCCACTCCACTAAGAAGTCTTCCGCGAATCGGAAGACTTCTTTTTTTGTATATACCCCAAAATTTGGCTAATTCCTATAGAAAATTGCTCGTAATTCACAAGAAATGACTAATTTTGCACCAATTTGATAAATTGCACTTATTATGAACGTACTTGAACTTAGCGAACAAGAAATAGTGCGTCGCAATAGTCTCGAAGAAATGCGCAAATTGGGTATAGACCCCTATCCCGCAGCCGAGTACAAAGTCGACGCTTACACCGACGAAATCAAAGACTCTTTCCAAGACGATGCACCGTTGCGACAAGTTTCCGTAGCCGGTCGTATCATGAGCCGACGCATTATGGGCAAGGCCTCGTTCATGGAATTGCAGGATGCTCGCGGACGAATCCAAGTCTACATCAGCCGCGACGAATTGTGTCCCGGAGAAAACAAAGATCTCTACAACGTAGTATTCAAGAAACTCCTCGACATTGGCGACTTCGTAGGCATCACCGGTCACATATTCCGCACCCAAACCGGCGAAATTTCCGTTCACGCAGCCTCACTCACCGTTTTAAGCAAATCTCTTCGTCCCCTCCCCATCGTAAAAGTGAAAGACGGTGTGACCTACGATGCATTCGACGATCCCGAGCTCCGCTATCGTCGTCGCTACGTCGACCTCGTTGTCAACGACGGAGTGAAAGACATCTTTATCAAACGTACAAAGATATTCAACTCCATGCGCCAATATTTCAACGACCACGGCTACATGGAAGTTGAAACCCCGATATTACAGTCCATTCCCGGTGGAGCTTCGGCACGTCCGTTTATCACCCACCACAACGCACTCGATATCCCCCTCTACCTCCGTATCGCCGACGAGCTTTACCTCAAGCGTCTTATCGTAGGTGGATTCGAGGGAGTCTACGAGTTCTCCAAGAACTTCCGCAACGAGGGTATGGACCGCACCCACAATCCCGAATTTACCTGCATGGAAATCTACGTTTCCTACAAAGACTACAATTGGATGATGGCGTTCACCGAAAAGATGCTCGAAAAGATCTGTCTCGACGTCAACGGTACCACTGAAGTCAAAGTAGGCGACAACGTGATTTCATTCAAGGCCCCCTATAAGCGCGTCACCATGATTGATGCCATCAAAGAGCACACCGGCATCGACATCACCGGCATGAACGACGAGCAACTCCGCGACGTGTGCCGTCAACTCGACATTGAAGTCGACGAAACCATGGGTAAAGGAAAACTCATCGACGAAATCTTCGGCGAAAAATGCGAAGGTCGCTACATCCAGCCCACATTCATCATCGACTATCCCATCGAAATGTCGCCGCTCACCAAACGTCATCGCAACAACCCCGAACTCACCGAACGTTTCGAGCTTATGGTCAACGGCAAGGAACTTGCCAACGCATATTCAGAGCTCAACGACCCCATCGACCAATACGAACGCTTCGTAGAACAGATGAAACTCGGCGAAAAGGGAGATGACGAAGCCATGATTATCGACAAGGACTTCATCCGCGCCCTCGAATACGGCATGCCCCCTACTTCAGGTATGGGCATCGGGATGGACCGCTTGACAATGCTTATGACCGGTCAAACCACCATTCAGGAAGTACTCCTCTTCCCGCAGATGCGCCCCGAAAAGGTTGCACGTCGCGACAAAGAGGAAGCCTACACCGCCATCGGCGTTCCGACCGAATGGGTGGCTCCGCTCCAAAAAGCAGGAATCCTCACCGTCGAAGCACTCTCATCAGCCACTGCCGGCAAACTCCACCAAGAATTGTGCGGCATAAACAAAAAATACAAATTAGAGCTTAAAAATCCATCGCTCGACGACGTTAACGCATGGATTGAGAGTGCAAAATAATCTGATTTAGACCGACGCCTATTATTCACGATATGAATTTCCCCGGCAAAATAGCAGTGATGGGCGGTGGCAGTTGGGCCACCGCACTCGCTAAACTATTGCTCAAAAATAGCGACAGCATCATTTGGTATATGCGTCGCGACGACCGCATTGAAGACTTCAAGCGGCTCCGACACAATCCCACCTACTTGAGCGACATCGAGTTTGACATCGACCGAATCCAATTCACCTCCGACATCAACCTCGCTTGCGCCCAAGCTGACACCCTGCTGCTCGCCACTCCCTCCCCCTATTTCAAAAGCCACATGGCAAAAGTCACAGCCGACATCAGCGAAAAATTCATCGTTTCGGCTGTAAAAGGTATCGTTCCCGACGAGAATGAAATCATATCCGACTACATGATCGGGCACTACAACGTGTCGCCCGACCGGATGCTCGTCATCGGCGGACCATGCCATGCCGAAGAAGTAGCGCTCGACCGCCTCTCATGCCTCACCATCGGCTGTCGCAATCGCGCCCATGCCGAAGCTTTTGCCGACCGACTTTCGTCATCGTCAATGCAGACTGTCACCTCTACCGACATCGACGGCATCGAATATGGAGCCGTACTCAAAAACGTCTACGCCATAGCAGCCGGAATGGTTCACGGACTTAAAAATGGCGATAATTTCCTCGCGATGCTCGTCTCCAATGCATTGCGAGAGATGGAACGTTTCCTACAAGCCGTGGCTCCATGCCATCGTCGCATCTGCGATTCAGTCTATCTCGGCGACCTCCTTGTCACCTGCTACTCCCGATTCAGTCGCAATCACAACTTCGGTTCGATGATTGGTCGCGGATATTCAGTAAAAGCGGCCATGATGGAAATGGAACAGACCGCCGAAGGCTACTACGGCACCAAGTGTATCTCCGAAATCAACTCGGTATATCGCGTCCCCATGCCGATACTCGACGGAGTCTACCGCATACTCTACGACCGAGCTTCGGCCGCCAAAGAGATTGCCCGCATGGCAGAATCATTCGTATAAAAAAACAATACAATTTCTATAGAAATAAAAAAGATGAAAACGATTCAAGTAAACATCAAGAACGTGCTCGGCACCGTTTCGGAAGCCGACATCAACGCCCTCGACGCAGCTGCTGCCGACGGTCTTCAAAAACTCCACAACGGCACAGGCGCCGGTAACGACTTCCTCGGTTGGCTCGACCTCCCCACCCGTACCTCTGCCGAACTCCTCGACGACATCATCAAGACTGCCGACGACCTCCGCGCAGCTTGCGACTATGTAGTTGCAATCGGTATCGGTGGTAGCTACCTCGGTGCAAAAGCCGTAATCGAAGCTCTCGGCAACTCATTCGATGCCTATATCGCCGGCAACGGTCCCAAAGTCCTCTTCGCAGGTCAAAACATCGGCGAAGACTACCTCTACGAACTTCAACAATTCCTCAACGATAAGAAATTCGGTATCATCGTCATCTCGAAGTCCGGTACCACCACCGAACCCGCTATCGCTTTCCGCCTTCTCAAGGAACAACTCGAAAAGCAAATCGGCAAGGCTGAAGCATCTAAGCGCATCGTAGCCATCACCGATGCCAAGCGTGGCGCACTTCGTCAGCTCGCCACCGAAGAAGGCTACAAGACCTTCGTCATCGAAGACAGCGTAGGCGGTCGCTTCTCAGTACTCAGCCCCGTAGGACTTCTCCCCATCGCAGTTGCCGGATACGACATCAAAGCCCTCATGCAAGGTGCTATCGATATGCAAAACGCCACTGCCGAACATTCAGCCGACAATCTCGCCGAAATTTACGCAAAGACACGCAACGCGCTCTACAATGCCGGCAAGAAGATTGAAATCCTCGTAAACTACAACCCAAAACTCCACTACTTCGGAGAATGGTGGAAACAACTCTACGGCGAAAGCGAAGGAAAAGACCTCAAAGGCATCTTCCCCGCAGCTGTCGACAACTCTACCGATCTCCACTCAATGGGTCAATGGATTCAAGACGGTGAACGCACCATTTTCGAGACTGTAATCTCTGTTGAAGAACAAATTCACGAAAAGGTAATCCCCGCCGACGAAGCCAATCTCGATGGCCTCAACTACATCGCAGGCAAGCGCGTTGACGAAGTAAACAAGATGGCAGAACTCGGTACTCGCATCGCTCACGTTGACGGTGGCGTACCCAACCTCCGCATCACTCTCCCCGCTCTCAAAGAGGAATACCTCGGTCAACTCATCTACTTCTTCGAGAAAGCATGCGGTATCAGTGGCTACATCCTCGGTGTTAACCCCTTCAACCAACCCGGCGTAGAGGACTACAAGCGCAACATGTTTGCTCTCCTTGCAAAACCCGGCTACGAAAAGGAAACCGAAGCCATCAAAGCCAAACTCGACTAATCCCCCATCAATCCATAAAAGCAAGAGGCTGCGCAATGCGCAGCCTCTTGTCGTTTTCCCGGTTTCAAAACTTTAAAAATTTTACACTTTTGAAACTCAACCCCTAAATAATGCACAATATGAAGCTAATCGAAAGACCTACATATTTGAATCGGTGACTATCCTTGGAATTTTTATCAACAACCCTCTACACATAGAGCCATTTTATATCCATATGACGCAAATAATTTTTAGTCATAAAAATTTGAGCAATTCTTTTTTGGCTGAAAATTCATCCAATTAACATATTTTTACCCCCCCCCCGATTTTTTATTTTTTATTATATACCTTTGTCGCGATTATTAACTTATAACACATCAAATCATGAAAAAATTATTTTCTTTAATGTTGCTTTTTGCGACCGTACTAACTTTTACCGCCTGCTCTGATGATGACGAACCAGACATTGAGCTAACTAAAAGTATTGTTGTGGGAACGTGGGATATTAACTCAGCCACCGCTGATGGCGAAACGGTAACCATACCTCAAGGATATGCGTATATCACCCTTAAAAGCGATTATTCGTATAAAGTAGTTTTATTCGGCGATTATTATATCGGAACATATAAAATAGAAGGGAATACGGTTGTCGGAACAACTATTGACCCAATAACAGAATATTTCAAGTTCGAATCACTTGATGGAAACGATGCAGTAATTAATTACTCAAACAGCACCGGAGACAAATATAAATTTGTTGTTCAAAAACGATCATAAGAAATCGGGCGGGATTTTAGTTCCGCCCGATTTGTTTTCACTCTTTTCGGTCTTTGCCTGCAAGCATGCCGCAGGCTGCCATAATATCCTCACCGCGCGAGGCTCGTATCGTCGCCGTAATTCCTTGTTCATTCAGACGATCACGAAATGCCACCATATTTTCTTCCGACGACGATTCCAAATCAACACCGGGAATAGCATGGAAACGTATAAGATTTACGCGGCAATCAAGTCCGCGAAGCAATCTCACGAGCGCATCGGCATGACGAGCATCGTCATTCAATCCGCGCCAACAGATATATTCCATCGACAAGCGGCGCTGATGAGCAAAGTCGTATCCGCGCATCAAGTCCATCACCGCACGCACCGGATATGCCCGCTCGACAGGCATCAGGCTCAATCGCTCTTCCGAATATGGAGAGTGAACGCTTATCGCTACATGCACTTTTGTAGTATCGAGCAGCACTCGCAGCTCCTTAATCTTACCTATCGACGAAACCGTGATGCGCTTCGGGCTCCAAGCCAATCCCCACTTGGCGGTAAGGATTTCAATCACGGCAAGCACCGCATCAAGATTGTCCATTGGCTCGCCCATCCCCATAAACACGATATTGGTCAGTTTCTCACTGTCGGGAATTGAAAGCACCTGATTTATAATATCGGCCGCCGACAAATCGCCATGGAAACCTTGCTTTCCGGTCATACAAAACTTGCAATTCATCTTACAACCCGCTTGCGACGACACACACAGCGTAGCCCTGTCGCGGTCAGGTATATACACCGCCTCCACATCGCGCCCGCCGACTCCGTCGAAGAGATACTTCACCGTACCATCCTGCGAACGCGCTTCGAGTTTCGGACGACGACGCCCTATCGTATAGTCAGTTTTCAATCGTTCTCTCGCCTTAAGAGAGAGATTGGTCATCTGATCTATATCCGTGACACGCTTCTCATAGAGCCACTGCGCCATCTGTTTGGCAGCAAACGGTTTCAATCCCGCCTCGACAGCCACTCTGCCAAGTTGCTCGATATTCATTCCTATCAGCGATTTCTTCAAGCCATCCATATTATTCATTTTATATACACAAAATTACGCTTTTTCCTCCGTCACAGCAAAATATACACCCCTAATCCGACCAAAATCCCGTTGTTTTTCAAAAAAACCGCATGAGTGATAACTCGATAACAGAAAATTTGTGTTATATTTGCAAGCTGAAAAATTATCGAAAAATATTTTTAACTTAAATTATATCTAACACATGCAAAGCAAAGGAATTTTAGGAAGCGTCGTTTCCGGCATTATTGCGATTTTCCTCGTACTCGTGTGTTTGTTCTACCTCTCATTTTCTGTAGTGACCAACCACTACGAAGACAAAGCGGCAGAGCAGGCATCACTCATTGCCGGTGGTGACACCAACTCCGAAGCCTACCAAAAGGCTTACAAAAACTACATCGACTCGATCGGTAAAGAAAAAGTGTATCTCGGCTATACATTCAATCAAGTGCAAAAGATGGGCGTCGGCCTCGGCCTTGACCTCAAGGGTGGTATGAACGTTACCCTCCAGATCTCCGTCCCCGACATCCTTCGCTCTATGGCAAATGTAGACGCAGATGCTAACTCAACTTTCAACAAAGTCATCGCTGCCACCGACTCGGTTGTTGCAAAAAGCAAAACCGTAGACTACGTAGGAGCATTCTGCAAAGAACACCTCAAGATCGACCCCAATGCCGACCTTGCAGTCGTATTCAAAAACCATGTCGACCGCGGTTCCAACAACGAACAAGTTGAGCAAGCCATCAAGCAAGAAGTAAAAGATCGCGTTCAAAGTTCTACCAACGTACTCCGCAATCGTATCGACCAATTCGGTGTCGTTGCTCCCAACATCCAAGCCCTCGAAAAGGATGGTCAGATTCTTCTCGAACTTCCCGGTGTTAAAGAGCACGACCGTGTACGCGACCTTCTTAAAGCATCGGCCAACCTTGAATTCTTCGAGACATACACCCTCGACGAAATCCAAGGTCAAATCATGGCTCTCGACCAAGCT
Organism: Muribaculaceae bacterium; assembly: GCA_045133615.1. Lineage (GTDB taxonomy): Bacteria > Bacteroidota > Bacteroidia > Bacteroidales > Muribaculaceae > M3. Next base: position 7,151 of record JBGUUQ010000016.1, read on the forward strand.
CTCGCAGCCGACTCCACTTCTACAGTGAAGAGCCTCACCGGCCTTTTCGCTGCCGGCGGTTATGCAGGCACCCCCATCGTAGCCATGGCTCCCTCTGCCAATCGTGAAGTCATCGACTCAATCCTCACCTCCACCACTGCTCAACGCATTCTTCCCGCCAACCTCAAACTCCGTTGGGAAGTTAAGCCGCAGCAGGTTGAATACACCGACTCACTCGGCAAACACAAAGCAGAGTTCTATCGACTCATCGCCCTCAAGACATCAAACGGCAAGCCCGCCCTCACCGGCGACGTAGTTGTAGCCGCTTCAAGCGATTATGAGCAACTACAAGGCAATGTCGTATCAATGACAATGAACAACGACGGAGCCAAAGCATGGGCACGCATCACTCAAAACAACCTCGGCAAGAGCGTTGCAATCGTTCTTGACGAACACGTATATTCATTCCCCACCGTAAACTCTGTTATCGAAGGTGGTCGCTCACAAATCACCGGCGACTTCACTGTCGACGAAGCAAAGGACCTTGCTAACGTGCTTAAGAGTGGTAAGATGGCGGCTAAGGTAGAAATCATCTCCGACACCGTAATCGGTCCGTCACTCGGTAAGCAAGCAATCGAAGACGGATTCCTCTCATTCATCATCGCCCTCGTGCTTTTGATGGTCTTCATGATTGCATTCTACGGCGTTCTCCCCGGCGTTATTGCCAATGTCTGCCTCATTTTCAACCTCTTCTTCACATTCGGTATCCTCGCCTCATTTGAAGCGGTGCTCACCCTATCCGGTATTGCCGGTATCGTGCTTGCTCTCGGTATGGCGGTCGATGCCAACGTGCTCATCTTCGAGCGTGCTAAAGAAGAACTTCGCGCAGGCAAGAACATCCATCAAGCTATCGCAGACGGTTACTCCAACGCATTCTCTGCAATCTTCGACTCAAACTTGACATCAATCATCACCGGTGTAATCCTTCTTCTCTACGGTTCAGGTCCTATCAAGGGCTTTGCAACTACCCTCATCATCGGTATTGTCTGCTCATTCTTCACCGCAGTATATATGTCACGCATCATCTTCGTAATGTGCAAAAACACTAAGATGTTTGCCAAGATGAACTTCGTGACTGCCGCATCGAAGAATATGTTCAACAACACCAAGATTAATTTCATCGGTCAACGTAAAACAAGCTTCATCTGCGTAGGTCTCATCATCGTTGTTATCCTCGCATCATTCCTCGTGCGTGGCCTTAACCAAGGTATCGACTTCTCCGGAGGTCGCAACTACATCGTTCAATTCGACCACGAAGTGAAGACCCACGAACTCGAAGAGAAACTCGCACCACTCTTCCCCGATGCATCTCTTTCTGTCATCACCATCGACAACGACACAAAAGTGCGTATCTCCACCAACTACAAGATTGATGAAGAAACCGACGGTGTGGATAAAGAAATCACCGAAATCCTCTACAACGGTCTCCAAGACGAACTCAACGGAATGAGCATGGAAGACTTCTCTACCACCAACGAAAACGTAGGTATCATGAGTTCGCAAAAGGTTGGTCCTTCTGTAGCAGCCGATATGAAAAACGACGCTTACATTGCAGTGGTACTCGCTCTTATCGCCATGTTCCTCTACATCTTGGCTCGTTTCCACAACATCGCATTCTCTGTCGGCGCTCTTGCAGCCGTTGCATTCACCGCATTCACCATCGTCGGATTCTACTCGCTCTTCTGGGGCATCCTTCCCTTCTCTATGGAAGTTGACCAGACGTTTATCGCGGCAATCCTTACTGTTATCGGTTACCAAATCAACGATACCGTGGTAGTATTCGACCGTGTGCGTGAAAATGTCGGACTTTATCCCAAGCAGGACTTCTTCACCACGATGAACAGCTCTATCAACAGCACATTGAGCCGTACAATCATGACCTCCGGTTCTACATTGCTCGTGCTCATCTGTATCTTCATCCTTGGTGGCGATTCAATCCGCAGCTTCATCTTTGCAATGATGTTTGGTGTAATCATCGGTACTCTTGCTACCATCTACATAGCATCTCCCGTTGCTTACCTCATCGACCGTCGTCGCAAAACAGAAAAAAAATAATAAAACATTCTTCATAACTCCTCGGAGAGCCGACTCGTGAAGGGCCGGCTCTCCGTATTTTTGATTCATCCGACATTTCGTATGTCAAGACAATCACGTAATGCAAATAACCAACTCATCCTCTTTATCAGATCACAAGCCGACAATTCATCCACTGTTTCATAGAGATCCTTGACGATAGGACCAACCTGATATAGTTATATTTTAGCATCTTTTGAGAAGCATAAAACCCTAATTATCGGTTTATTATTGCGAATACATTACACAAATTAGTCATATTGAGGTTATATGTCATTTGAAAATGTTGGCGAATGTTCCAATTTTGCGGCATTGAAACAAACAACAATACACAATAAAATAACTATTTTCAGTATTAATTTCCTCTACTACATTAAAAAATGAAATCGTCTATCTTACGAGTAATTATTATTGCAATATTAGTCATAATAAGCCAAGTGATATTACACTTCTTCTGTGGAGTCGATATTTCACAGAAACTCACTTGGAGTGGGACTATTATATGCGTGGGTTTAATTATTTTCGGAATAATTAGAAAATACAAATAAATTATCAAAAAACAATGAGAGTATGAAACGAGACTGTATCAAAAATGTGCTACAGTCTCGTTTTATTATTTCAATTTACGTTTATTCATCTGCCTATTACATCCGCGAAATACCATTTTGTCGAACAACCAAATCTTTATACCATTTGCATAAACCTAATCACAGCCTTAAATGTTATACGATCAAAACACCAGCCTACTATGACCAGATTCATTCAACTCACCGACATCAACGGGACAAAGCGGTTTATCAACACTCGGCATCTCGCATTCATCGAGCAATTCGAGGACAAATGCCGCGTCCACATAGACCTTCCGGGACGCGATGAATACAAATCCTACGTATTCCTTTGCCGACAATCCTACGAAGAAGCAATGCGCATACTCTCCGACCCCGACTACTGACCCTTTTATACTGCCATAAATTCGCGAAGAGCGTACTATTTAATCAGCACGCTCTTCTTTATTCTTTAATGATGGAGTGGAGCTATACTTATTTAAGGCACTCATTATTGTAAGAGTTGTAATGATATTAAAATCCTCCGAATCTCTTCCATCGGATTGTCTATAATATATAATAAGCTTTACGAAATAACAACTTGACGGATATTGATTATACGAATCTTGTGAATAAATATATACTCCTGTTATTTTATTATTCATAATTAATTGACCGACCTCTTCTTCCGACAAATCGGAAACATGCCCTATACATACCCCTACTTTTTCAACCCTAATCACAGACTTCTTTTTATTCCAATTCAATTCTACTTTATCCCCGGGAAGGACTTTCGATAATATAATTTGCCCTTCCACACTAATTCCATTGACAGTTGAAATTCGTACGATTATACTTTCGTCATATTTATGTGTTTCATTTACATTAGATACCACCTTTCGCTGATATTCATATAATTCATCACCCAGAATGCGACGAGTGCGTTCTTTCGGACTTTCGTCTGGGCTTTCATCCTTGTCTTTGCATATACTTTGGCTCGATGCATTATATGATTTTCCCGCCATTAATTTGCCAATTATAATGGGGACGATTATAAATACTAAAATAAAAATAAAGCCATCCATAATCATTATGCTATAATTGCAAAGATAGCAATATTTCTCAATAAAAAAATTAGAGGAAAAAACAATTCCTCTAATTCTGTACCCCGAAGCAGAATCGAACTGCTATCAAAAGTTTAGGAAACTTCTATTCTATCCGTTGAACTATCGGGGCTTTTCCTTTTTCTTGCCGCAAAGTTAATGATTTCCGCCGACGTAAGCAAGCCGCTCAATCAAACAATGCCCGAAGCACATCAAGCGAGCGCAGCGTTGCCAGCGACTCATAGTGAAGCGTATAGTAATCGAGCATCAACTGCAACACCCGCTGTCGCTCGGCACGCGAAAAGACGTAGGCATGAGCATTCTCCCACGAAATACGCGAAAGCGTGGCCAACACCGATGCATCAGCGCTATCGAGATAATGCGAATGAAGTGGCGGTGACACACGAAAAATTCCTTCACGCATGTCGAACGTGCGTCCCGGCATATAAGTCGAGATATCTGGTTCTATACCGATATACCGACCAAGCCTGTAGAGAAATGCAATATGAAAATTTGCTATCCCGCGATGCATATTTTCCAAGCGGGCAATAGCATCGGTCAGAAACGAAAACAATGCTTTGTCCTCCTGACTCTCTTTCAGCACCGCAGCGAGCAACTCGGCAAGAAACATCGCAATCGCACTCTTCATCGGATCGGCATAGACTCCATGCAATGCCATATACGTCTGCGGTTCGCGAATATTATATATATCACGTCCGGGGCGCATATCAGCCACACATTGAAACACACTCATAGGCATCGTAATCGCCCTCCGACGCACAGCCTCCCGACCGGCTCCGGCAGAAGTCAGCAGCGACACCCTCCCGGCTTCAAGCGAATAAGCCGTCAGGATATTATTGCGCTCATTATACTTTATTGTGCGCAATGCGATGCAGTGAAGAGCCTTGAGCATATCGGTAATTCCATCACGAAGATAGCAATAAAACACCAAATTTACCGAAAATCACACTTTTATTTCAAAAATATTTGCACAATAAAAAAATAGTCAGTAAATTTGCACTCGCATTTCAGCGGAATGTTGATGGCCCATTCGTCTATCGGTTAGGACGCAAGATTTTCATTCTTGAAAGAGGAGTTCGATTCTCCTATGGGCTACTAAATTAAAAAA
>JBGUUQ010000017.1:0-2535 GCA_045133615.1 Muribaculaceae bacterium
CGGTATGCTGGTTTACTGCAATTATAAGCTGAATATCGAGTACAATGCGCAGTTCTACCTCAATAAAATGGAGTACATCCTGCATCATCTGATCTACAGCGAGGATGCCCCCGATTATGATTCATGGGATAACGAAATGTTCCTTTATTATATTTCAAAGGGACTGCTCATCAAGAAAACGAATCCCGACGAGGCACAATTGTATTTTGATAAGGCGAAGTACCACATGGAACGCGCCGATGACCTTTATTTCTTCATTTATATGATTTTTGCCATTGAACAGGCAGCTTTCTACAAAGAAAAAAATCAGATGGAAGAATTCAAAAAGGTGCTTAATAAATGTATCGACCACTTCAAAAATCACGGCTGTAATGAAAAAGCGGACAGATTGTTCACTATCCTCAACAACAAGAGCGTTGCAACCACTAAGATAAACGCCGGTCTGAAAAATATCACCACATTCCAGCTTATCGAGCTTGCCCGCCGTGTCGGTTCGGAAATCGAGCTTAATGCACAGAACCGCAGCATACGATTCCTTTCGGGTTGGCAGAAGCTGATGAATAACGACGAGATCACAAACGTCGGCACGCTCTTTGAGAAGTCAGTGAGCTTCATCAAGAAAAATTTTGCCACGGATAAGGTCTACATGTTCAGCGTGCATGAGGATAAGATCAATGTGGATTTCGCCGACGAGGGCGTAACTCTTACAGATAAGCGCGTGAACGCGATAGTTGACTTTTTCAATAGCGGTCATCATTCGAGCTTTACCGTCACACGCAGCGAAAAGCGTTTTTACGACTATGCACCGCTGCTTGATGTGTTTGGTCTCAACAAAGTATTCTCGATGGTCTGTGTGCCCATGTATGAGGATAACAGACTTGAGCATCTTTTCCTCACATACATCGAATCGCATGATAACTTCTCTCACAACTATATACAGTTCCACGATGATTCTCTGACAATATTCAAGTTTGCCTATCGTCAGCTTATAGATGCAAGCCACCGTCTGCGTTCCCGTATGGAGATTCAGAAGATGAACGCTAAGCTGGAAAAGACAGCGGTTACAGATATGCTCACAGGACTGCTCAACCGTCAGGGCTTCACCAAATATCTGGAGGAGGAATTCTCCAGAATGTCATCCACAGGCGGCAACAACATTCCGACGACTGTAATGTATATCGACTTGGACAACTTCAAGTATTACAACGATACGTTTGGACATGATATTGGCGACGTGCTGTTGGTTTCATTCTCGAAACTCTTTAAGTCGCTTGTTAACGACAAGGGATACAGCGTGCGTTACGGCGGTGACGAATTCCTCGTGGTTCTGCCCAATGCGACCGAAGATGCCGGCGTTGATCTGGCGCTCTCGATTTACAGAAAGCTGGATGAAACTAACGGTTTTGAGGATGCTATCAAGGCGAAGATGGGGCGTGACTGTAACGTGGAAAAGAAAAACCGCGTGTCTTGCTCGATCGGCATAGCGACGTCCAAGACCTCCAACATGGCGGCCATCACCGAGACACTCAAAAATGCCGACAGCGCGCTTTATGTTGTTAAAAAGTCCACTAAGCGCAACTATCGCGTATGGCAGGGTTGATGTTCCCCACGCGGCAGCTTAATTTAATATCGACCAAGGCGCACCTATCGGTTTTTTGACCAAGGTGCGCCTTGTTTTTTTAAGATATTATAAAAAAGTTCTGAAAAATTATATTAATCACTTGAAATTTGTTGAAATATATTGTATAATACTTACAAAGACAAGCTCGGATGAGATTGTCACCTTGACCCGGCGTAACAATACAATTTATTTCAAAGGAGAAATATATTATGTCAAACAGATTCGTGCTTAATGAAACATCATACCACGGCGCAGGCGCTATTCAGAGCATCCCTGACGAGATCAAAGGCAGAGGCTTTACCAAGGTCATGGTATGTTCCGACCCCGACCTTATCAAATTCAATGTGACCAAAAAGGTGACGGACATCCTTGATGAAGCGAAAATTCCTTATGAAATTTACTCCGACATCAAGCCCAACCCCACTATCGAAAATGTTCAGAGCGGCGTTGAAGCATTCAAGGCAAGCGGCGCCGATGCGATCGTCGCAATAGGCGGCGGCTCGTCGATGGACACCGCAAAGGCTGTCGGCATAATCGTGGCAAATCCCGAATTTGCAGACGTCAGAAGTCTTGAGGGCGTTGCTCCCACCAAGAATAAATGTGTTCCGATAATCGCCGTCCCCACCACGGCAGGCACAGCCGCAGAGGTAACGATAAATTACGTTATCACCGACGCTGAAAAGAACCGCAAGATGGTTTGCGTTGACGTGCATGACATCCCCGTTGTGGCGGTAGTTGACCCTGATATGATGGCTTCAATGCCCAAGAGTCTCACTGCGGCAACAGGTATGGACGCTCTCACACACGCAATTGAAGGTTACATCACAAAGGGCGCATGGGCACTTTCGGATATGTTCCATCTTGAAGCTATCAGAATCATCGCTCAGAACCTGCGCGGCGCTGTCAACAATACA
>JBGUUQ010000018.1:0-6384 GCA_045133615.1 Muribaculaceae bacterium
GATAGCTTCTCATTTAAAATTGCCGAGAAAATCCGCCCCTCCGATCGCCTCTATGTCTGGAAGCCTACCGGCCTGTAAATGCAAAAATAATCATTTTTACATAAGAAAACACCCGTCATTGATGGCGGGTGTTTCTTATATTGTGCCGAGCTCAACGCCGACGGCTACACGCTCTATAATGGCGTCGTCGCTGTTTTTGTTGGGGTTGTAATCCACTTTAAGATTCACACCGAAGAAGCGACCGAATGTTTGCCAAAAGCCGGCTCTGAATGAGCCTAAAAAGGCTTTAATGATGTCGTAGCCCGATTGATTGGTTTCGCGCTTGATGAGCTTGCAGAGCATTCGTGCTTGTGATTTGGTGAAGGATTTCAGCACGGGTTTGTATTGCTTGAATATGGCATCCTCCATGCGCTTTAGATATCTGTCTCGCTCTTCTTTTGTGGGAAATGTTTCGATATATTCGTATGTTTCGAGGAGTGTTTCGCAGATGAGTTTGGCATAGGGGAGCGTTTTTTTTACATCGCGCACAGTGCGCCAGTAGAATTCCTCCTGCTTTTTGTTTTTGAATTTCAGTTCGGGATAGACCACTACTTCGTTGAGAACTATCATCTTCACCTCTTCGCCATCTATCTCGGTATAGTAATATCCTTTGGCATAGTCTATGCGGCCATCACCGGGGGTGGGGATGTGAAGCAGAGCCGGCTCTTCGGCATGAATGCCGAGAGCGCAGATAAGAGATATGAAGATGAAGAGTACTTTCGTCACTGATTGTTGGCCGTGTGGGGATAATCGATAGTATAGTGTAGTCCGCGTGATTCTTTGCGTTCTTTGGCTTGGCGCATGATGAGGTAGCCAACGTTGATGATGTTGCGAAGCTCGCAAATTTCGCGTGAGGCTTTCGAACGCTTGAAGAGTTGTTCGGTTTCTTCGTAAAGGAGGTCGAGTCGGTTCCAAGCGCGGTCGAGTCGGAGGTTGCTACGAACAATGCCCACATAAGAGCTCATTATCTGCCCCACTTCTTTGATGCTCTGTGTGATGAGCACCATTTCTTCGGGGAGTGTGGTGCCTTCGTCGTTCCAGTCGGGTACATCGTGGCGAAAGTCGTAATGATTTATAGCGGCCTGAGCATGTCGAGCAGCGGCTTCAGCGTAGACTACGGCTTCAATCAATGAGTTTGATGCCAAGCGGTTGCCCCCGTGAAGGCCTGTGCAAGAGCATTCGCCAACGGCGTAGAGTCGTGAGATTGATGACTGTCCGTTGAGGTCCACTTTGATGCCTCCACAAAGATAGTGAGCAGCAGGAGCTACAGGAATATAGTCCTTGGTGATGTCAATGCCTAAAGAGAGACATTTGGCATATATATTCGGGAAGTGATGTCGAGTCTCTTCAGGGTCTTTATGGGTCACGTCGAGATACACATGGTCATCACCATGAAGTTTCATTTCTGAGTCGATGGCGCGTGCCACAATGTCGCGTGGTGCAAGGGATAGGCGCTCGTCGTACTTGTGCATAAATTCTTCGCCACGGAGGTTGCGAAGCACAGCGCCATATCCGCGCATGGCTTCTGTGATTAGGAATGAAGGACGGTCGCCCGGATGGTATAGGGCAGTTGGGTGAAACTGGATAAATTCCATATCTTGTACTGTTCCTTTTGCGCGATACACCATTGCTATACCATCGCCTGTTGCTACGAGAGGATTGGTAGTTGTGGTGTACACAGCACCTGCTCCACCGGTGGCCATTGTGGTGATGCGTGCGAGGAATTTGTCCACGCCGCCGGTAGTCGGGTTAAGTACATAAGCACCATAGCATGTGATTCCCGGGGTGCGACGAGTCACTATTTTGCCCAAATGGTGTTGGGTGATAATCTCGATGGCAAAATGATTTTCGAAGATATCGATATAGGGGTTTTCGCGCAACTTGCGAATAAGGCTTTCCTGGATTTCAAACCCGGTGTTGTCGGCATGGTGGAGGATGCGAAATTCCGAGTGTCCCCCTTCGCGGTGCAGGTCAAACTCGCCATTTTCTTGTCGGTCAAAATCGACACCCCATTCGAGAAGCTGGGCTATTTCTGTCGGCGCATTTTTAACCACCAATTCCACAGCTTTAGGATCGCTGAGCCAGTCACCTGCCACCATGGTGTCGTGGATATGTTTGTCGAAATCATCAACTTCGAGATTAGTAACCGAAGCAATCCCCCCTTGAGCTAAAGCTGTATTGGCTTCGTCCAATGTGGTTTTGCACACCAAAGCTACTTTTGAGCCCTCACCGGCCACTTTCAGCGCAAAGCTCATGCCGGCAATTCCTGAGCCTATCACGAGATAATCATATTCGTAAGTCATCGCACATGAATTTATATTCACGCAAATGTAGTCATTATTTCCTCTCACCCCAAAAAAATAAGAATCTATTATCTGAGTATCTTTGGCTGATTTTAGAGAGTGGATTTTGATGTGTGTGTTTTTTTGAGTAGCTTTGTGTGGCGAAGATGTGTTGGTGTGGAGCTAATACACCGAATAAAATGAAAAATCAATCGTTAACACAATAATAAAACTATGTCATTTATTAAGGATTTTAAGGCATTTGCCATGAAGGGTAATATCATCGATATGGCAGTCGGTGTGATTGTTGGTGGAGCTTTCGGTAAGATTGTCAGCTCGTTGGTCAATGATATTATTATGCCTGTGATGTCAATTCTCACTGGCGGTGATGGATTGAAAAACTTTAAGTACGTAATTGTGGAGGCTCGTGAGGCAACTGCTGAGGGAGCTAGCGCTGTTGCTGAAGTTGCTGTCAATTACGGGGTGTTCATTCAGAATATCGTTGATTTTCTTATTATCGCCATGAGTATCTTTGTGGCATTGAAGGTAATCATGAAATTCAAGAAGAAAGAGGAGGAAAAGCCGGCTCCTGCTCCCGCTCCATCAAAGGAAGAGGTGCTTTTGACTGAAATCCGCGATTTGCTCAAACAGCAGGCTGAAAAGAAGTAATTATCATTAAGGGTAAATAAAGAGATGAGCCGTGTCACAAATGCTGTGATGCGGCTCATTTTATCTGTTTTAGGGTGGGCTCTTACTTTCTGCCAAAGTCGGCAGGGATCTCTCCCCAATTATCGGTGTCCCATTTATAAATAGGGTTTTTCGGAGTGTGGGTTGCAAGCCAAGCTTCGGCGCGGGTGATGAGTTGGCGTATCTTTTCGTTTTTGACTGTGGGGGTGATGGTGGTTTTTGCCTTTTTGTTTCGAACCCAAGCTTGTGCAGTGCGGCTATCTGAATAGATAGCTATGTCGGGACGATTGATTTTGTCGAGCCATGCAAGAGCATGGACTATGGCAAGAAATTCGCCAATATTGTTGGTGCCATCTGCAAGAGGTCCTACATGGAATAGGCGTGTGCCAGTGGTGATGTCAACTCCTTGATACTCCACAGGGCCGGGATTGCGACTACAAGCTGCATCTACAGCTATAGAACCCGGACGAATGCCCGGGATGGCATCGTAGTTTGTGTTTTTAGGTTTTCGAGCGGCTATGCCACGATAAAGAGCCATGTAGTCTTCGGGATTTCCGCGATAGGCTTCGATGGCTTGGGCTTTTGATGAGAAGCTTTTGTAGCGAGCCCCGGGGAAGTTTTCTGTCTGGAGTTTGCATTCTTCCCAAGAGTCAAACACCCCAGTGCTGTGTCCGGCCCATACCACATAATATTTCTTATTTTGCTGCATTTTGCTTTTGCGTTTAGGATAGGGTTAGGTAAATGCCTATATCGATGCAACGACGTCCTACAAGGGCTGCTATATCAGCATTTGTTGGTTTGCCTAGGAATGTCAAAGCTGCCGATTGCAATCCGGGGACCATACGCAGAGCAGAATTGAATCCGTCGGCATTGTCGGTGATGGAGTGAAGCATAGTGGCGAATGTGTTGCTCAAAGCCATAGCGGCTGTTCGAGCTACGGCATTGCCGGCATTGATGTAGCAGGCTCTCGATGGCTCAGTGAGCGATATGTCGAGCGGCGATGCCAGAGCAAGGTCGATGGTGGGGACGCTGGGGAAGGCTTTGCCGCAATCTTTTGATAGGTCAAATATTATCACTCCACGTTTCATCAGGCTCACAGTGTGGCTGTCGATTACCGGAGTCGGATCGATGCCGGTGTAAATCACAACGTCGGCTGTGCGAAGGGCATTTTCAAATACTCGTGGGTGTAAGGCCGATGTTACTGTTCGGTTGTCGAGTTCGCGTTCGGTTTGGCGTAGTCGATACACGTCGTTGTCAAACACTCGGACCAACGCTCCTGCACCGGCTGCCGATTTTGCAGCTGCACAAGCGGCAATCCCTGAGCCGATAACAGTGACTTCGCAAGGGGTGATTCCGGTGACACCACCCAGCAAGATGCCTTTGCCGTGAACAGAGTCGGCCAATAGTGATGCTGCACGAGCCATTGCTGCCCTGCCATCAATTTCTGCTAATATGTCGGCGAATGGGAGGTTGCCTTTGTTGTCGGAGATTAGGTCGATGGCTATGGTGATGATGTGGCGTGAAAGCAGCGCTTCTATCGATTCGCGTGTGAGGCGATTGAGCGACAATAAGGTCAAGAGCATTGCGCCTCGGCGCATACGTTTGATGTCGTCGGGGGATAGGGGCGCCAGATGTATCACAATGTCGCATGCCAGAGCCTCATTTCGCGGGCATATATGTACTCCGGCTGCGGTGTATCTATTGTCGGGATAGTGGATTGTAGAGGCAGCATCACGCTCCATATAGAGGTCAAATCCCTGCTCCACAAGCATCTCTGCACCTTCAGGCGTCAGTGGGAATCGTCGCTCAGCAGCATCGTTGCATCGCGGTAGTCCTATGGAAAGGCTGCGTCGAGCCGATGCTATGGCGGCAGTCTGTTCAAGAGGTGTGGGCGTGGTAGAGTCGTGTGCCATGGTCTATATGTTGTTTGTAAGCGGAATATTGAATCGACGGGCAAACTCGCTGACCGATTCTGTGAGTTGCTCTAGGTTGTCGAGCCTGTCGGCCGAAAATGTTTCTTTGGCTTTTGTGTAGTGAGGTAAGCGAGCATTGAGCGCTTCGGTGATGTAGTCGGAGAGCTCCTGATCGGTTTTAGATGCAATCAGTGGTCGGCGACGGCGCCCAACTTTTAGTCGTTCGAGTAATCGCCAGTGTGATGCGTCAAGAAAAACAGTGGTCCCAGCCTGATTCATTATATCAATATTGTCGAAAAAGCATGGTGTGCCTCCGCCGCAAGCTATGATGACGTTCTCAAATTGGCTCACCTCCAACAACATTCGTCGTTCAATATTGCGAAATTCCTGTTCGCCTTTTGTGGCAAATATATCGCGTATGTTGGCATGAAACCGACGTTCGATGTATGTGTCCAAGTCGATAAAGTCGAGCCCGGAGGCATCGCTAAGAGCGCGACCAAGAGTTGACTTGCCGCTACCCATGAATCCGATGAGAAAAATTGGTTTCATACAGATGCAAATTTAAGTATAAATCCCAAAGAATGCAAACGGCACTGAAAACAACGAGCCGCTTCCCTCAAGGGAAACGGCTCGCATTATTTATTGGATTTTTATTTCCTTCGAAAAACGCGGAGGATTAGAGCTGAGGACCAGCAGCTACGAGAGCTTTACCAGCTTCGTTACCGGTGAACTTAGCGAAGTTCTTGATGAAACGAGCAGCGAGGTCTTTAGCTTTTTCTTCCCACTGTGCAGCGTCAGCGTAAGTGTCACGAGGATCGAGGATGTTGGTATCAACACCAGGAAGTTCGGTGGGCACTACGAAGTCGAAGTAAGGAATAGTTTTTGTTTCAGCTTTGTCGATTGAACCGTCGAGGATAGCGTCGATGATACCGCGAGTATCTTTGATAGAGATACGTTTGCCGGTACCGTTCCAGCCAGTGTTAACCAAGTAAGCAGTAGCACCGTTAGCCTGCATCTTCTTAACCAATTCTTCGCCGTATTTAGTGGGGTGCAAGCTCAAGAATGCAGCACCGAAGCAAGCAGAGAATGTGGGAGTGGGTTCAGTGATACCACGTTCAGTACCAGCCAATTTAGCAGTGAAGCCTGAAAGGAAGTAATATTTAGCTTGTTCAGGAGTCAAGATAGAAACTGGAGGAAGTACACCGAATGCGTCAGCAGAAAGGAAGATCACTTGTTTAGCGTGAGGACCTTTAGAAACTGGTTTAACGATGTTTTCGATGTGGTCGATAGGATAACTTACGCGAGTGTTTTCAGTCACGCTCTTATCAGCGAAGTCGATTTTGCCTTCAGCGTCAACAGTTACGTTTTCGAGAAGAGCGTTGCGACGGATAGCGTTGTAGATATCGGGTTCGCTTTCTTTGTCGAGGTTGATAACCTTAGCGTAGCAACCACCTTCGTAGTTG
>JBGUUQ010000019.1:0-21407 GCA_045133615.1 Muribaculaceae bacterium
CGCCACTCCTTTTGCAACGCGGTACCTTCCGCACCTTGCTTCTTGAAGCCCAACGTCTCTTTAAACTTATTGGCAACATCGGTAGTGCTTTTAATCTCTTTCTGAGCGGAATAATATACATTGCGAGTAATCGTACCGATATTGGTTAATACCGTTTCCTGATTAAGCAAAAGATTATTCAGTTCGCTTTGTTGCACCGCTGCCATTCCTAATGCCTGACGAGCGGCATTAAGCGAATTTAAGGCGTCGGTACCTACTTGCGTAAGCCCACCATCATCCGTATATAGGTTGCCTTTTGACTTAATGCGATATAATTCTTGGTATGCCTTTGTCACCGAATTTAATCGTTCCTCCCACACTGACAATCGACGTTGAAGCCCGATTAATTCGTTCCTTTCGGCCTCTGTTGCTGTTTCAAAGATCGCTACGCCTCTTTCGCGCAGGCTATTTAGAGTGCGTTGGTCGCGGATGATGTCTTTATAAGATATACCGCCCCAATTAGTATCGAACATATCATCAAGACTATCATACACGGCCTGCAATGAAAGCGAAATGCCCGGCCCAATGTAATATTCGCCCATCTTCTTAGCCCATACTTTCATTATATATCCGCCTGACGTATTACCATCTTTAATGCCTTGTATGATAGATTCCTCATACAATTTGGCAACTATATCTGCTGTGGCGGATGGCACAAGTTTATTTATATTGGCCATGTTTTTATTAACGAGTTTCATGATATTCTCGCTAATACTTTTCTCGGCTGCGCCAATTTGTGATTCTTGTCGCTTCGCATCATAATATGTCCTGATGGCCTCGGTAGCTCTATCATAACTGCCCGCCATAGCCTCGATGCCCTCGCGTTCTATGTCTTGCTTTGGAAGTATTTCGCCATAGGTACGCTGCAATTCTTCAAGGGCCGCATTACGTTCCTCATACGATGTTGTCACATCTGCGACCGTGCGAGCGAGCCGTTGGTAGTTATCTATGGACTTTTGCATTTCCGCAGAGTTGTCTATGGCTATATTGTTAAGTTCATTGTGCAATTTAACGGCATTTTCATGCGCCGTAATCAAAGCATGTACCAAAAGCGTTAATCCGGTAATTAATGCAAGTGGTATTGCCGCAGCGCTTAAACCCACGAGCGAGTTTCTGAGCAACTGCATAGATTTACCTGCAATCGTCGCCTTCTTTGAGAAGTCGGCCAACGAAAATAGGAAACTGCCGAATTTACCCTGTGCTGCCATTAAGGATGCGCCGAATTGTGACGTGGCTAATTTCGCAAACATCATTGCAACTTTATAGCTACCTAATAGATATAATGCCGCCTCCAGCTCTGTTGCAAATGTCCGCCAGTTCGTCATAAGTTCACGAATGACTGTCAGCACGCTTGATATTGTGCTTTGATTACTTTGACCTATTTCATTCATCATAATCGACATTGCATCCTGAATACGCTGTAATTGGCCCCACAGCGTATCTGCCTGCTTTTTCTGCATATCGTAGAACAATCCACCGGCCGACGTAACACGCTTAAAGACTTCTTCGACGTCCTCAAAACGTACCATGCGCTTTGTAATCATTTCCATTACATCGCCTGCGCTTATCATCTTACCCTGCAACTCGGAGAAGTATTGCGCAAGCTCACCCGCAATATTCAGGCCAGCCTCGGTAAATTGCCGGACTTCGGTATTGTGCGTTACCACATTATCCTCAATGATAAAGCGTCGGTTGCCATCAATGGAGAATCCATAATACCTATCTATATTGTCGGCTTCGACTTTCATTAGGAACGTCTTATATTCGCCTTTAATGCGACGCACACCCTGATAACGATGCGGTTCTTTGAGATAGTCGAATACAAGCACATCTTCGATGCGCTCATTTAGCGCATCATACACGGTCAGGATATGATGCTCATTACACCTAAACATACCACCATCATAGCTTACACGATACATTTGCTGCTCGCCTTGATAGAGTTTGCTGACGTATCGCGGCCGCTCATCATCGCCCATAAGGGCATCGCCAATAATAACGTTTTCTACGTTCTTGAATGTGCCGTCGAACATCTTTACCTGTGTTCCACGGCCGAGGCAAGCACGCAAATAGTTTGCTGATTTCACTTGGCCATAAGCTAAGATTAGGCGTTGCATGTCGACGCCCAAACCAGCCGAAACGTCTGCAAGCATTTTTGTCGTACCCACTAATTTCTCGGATTCGATACGGTACGCGGCCAACTGCTTTACAAACGTATTCATTTGCATAATCGAGAATGGCGATTGTAATGCCATCTGCTGAACCTGCATAAAGATTCTGTCGGCTTCGTCTTTATCTTTCAGGATGGCTCGCAATGCTGTCTGCTGTAACTCGAATTGTGCGCGGACTTCGACAAGTTTATTGATATACCCGCTTATTGCCGCAATAGAGAACATCGCCGCCAAACGATTGCCGAGTTGTGCAGCCATATCATGCGCACGACGGGTATGCGTGTTTAGGTCGCCCATCTGTCGCTTTATATTCTCAATGCGATCTTTCGTCTGCTGGAATACCGCGTTTAGCTGTTGCCACTTCTTAGATTCGGGGTCTACGGTAGCCATTACCGCTTTCAGATTCTTGTAGGCATCTTGCAATTCTTTCAGCGACTTCGCTTGCTTGGCATAGGCCATTGCGCCGTCCGCAGTCGAACGTGTGGTGGCATTGGATAAACGTGATTCGCCTGTTATTCTTGCAAGGTCTGACGCTGCCGTCTGTTTCTTCCGATTTAGCTTATCTATTTGTGCGTCAATTTCCATAAGCCGGTTGGATATAGCTATCCATTCTCTTTTCTCATCGGCCGTTATGGAACCACCCTTGCGTTGTATTTCGTGCAAACGTTGCACGAGTGATACCTGTTCCTTATACAGCTTATTATATTCTGCGGCTTTTGCAGTCTTATTGGCCTCCGCATCGCGGGCCGCAGCAACAGTGCGTATATCTTTTGCAAGCGTTGCCATCGCCGTAGCAAGCGTCGAGACATTTGCTATCGTTGCCTGCGATGTATTGCCAATCATCGTAATGCCGTCGGCAATCTCTCTGAAAACAGCGCCCATCGGCGGTAACGCGGCAAGTTTGGATAAATTATCCGCAATCCTACCGATACGATTTGCGCCCGTAGTCGATGATTTGTCAAGCGATGCCATTGATGTGGCTATTGCAATTACGCTCTCGGCCAACTTCGCACCGTCAATCGTCGGCATCTTCATAGCCGCCAATGTGTCGCTCGCCTTTTGAATCTTCTGAATAAATGTATCCATGCCGCCGGACGCAATGGTATTCCAATGTTTTGCTACCGCTTCGGCCGTAGTTTTCGATTTGGCCTCCAATTTTGCAAGTTTTTCTTCGGCCTTCGCTACATCTTTCAGAACTGTGTCCGGGATGCTTAATATCGCCCCTGTTGCTTCTAAACTCATCCTATTTTAATTCAATATATTCATTATATGTTATTGCCGTATGTGGATTTGTTGATACCACCTCTTGCCGTATGGCTTTTGTACCCCATTTGATAAACCAAAACTTATGTGGCACTCTATGCACAATTTGAATCAAGGTATCACGTGACTCAACATTCAAATCAACGGAATCCTTACGTATATTGCCATCAACTGCAATCCACGGGTCGGCCCATACAAAATATTTGATACTGTCTATATGTCTATCACGGTATATTATACTATCACGTACTTGCGTTATTATTCGCACGTTAGTCTGCGTAGCCGTTGTCGATGCAGATTGCATACGATTCACCTTAATACCTAATTCTTCTGCTGTCTTTTTCAACAGGGTATAGTTTTCAACCAGCTCGTCATTCGTCAACTGCAAACGGGCTACGGATGCCGCGCTTTTGCCGCTTTCGGCCTTGTAATACTCAACCTTTGACAACAACGCCGCTTGATTGGCTTTATATGTATCTCGCTCGCCTTGTAGCTGATGTATGTTGCGACTCATGCCCCATACAACCACTACCAACGCGAAAATTATTATCATCATGTAGTTTTTCATAACATCGAGAATCCCAAGTCATTAATAAAACTATTCGGGTCATCGTACACGTCCTTAGATGGGCTATGCTTCCGGGCTTCTACCTGCCTTTCGGTAAGGTATCTTATGTGTGTAAAATCCCTCGCCGCTATCCTTATCTGTGGCAATGTCCACTTCCACATGTATTCGTCGCGTGTAACAAATGGATTTGCCCTCAGAAAATCTATCATTTCGCCCCATTCTGTTTGTGAGTAGATTGTTTCCGTTCTGCTTTCTTCTTCCTCGTCAGTGCCATCTTCCGTATCATCTCCACTGCCGAGGTAAGCCGAAAAAAACCTTCTAAGTCGAGCATTTGTAGCACCTCTACCAATACACCCATCCACTCATTTTCGTTGGTATCCCACATTATTGTGTCATACAGTGCTTGGTATTCAGGGCCTTCTATCTTTGCCTTGTCGTTCAGTATCGCAATGCACAAGCACCGCACTACCGCAGGCTTGCTCATTGCAAACTGCTTGATTAGGTCGCTAAAATTATTTTCCTCGGCTTTGGCTATTTTACAGCTTTCTTCCGCTATAAGCCATTGCGCACCGGGTTTCAATGCCCTTATCTCATATTCTTTTCCGCCTAACTTAACGACGTGGGCCGAATCATTCATTATCTCGGCCAATCGCCTTTGCAGGTCTAACGTAATCTTTTCGTCCATAGCTTTTTAAAGAATAGGGTGGCGGCTTTAATGGCTCACCACCCTAATCACATTTCAACAGCGGTTTCTTTTATACTCCGGTCTTGGTGAGAATGGCTGCATCAAACAGACCCATCGGGCCGCGTTTGCCTCCTACCTCGAATGATTCGGCAGTACCCGAAAGTGTACCGTAGGCCACATTGGTTTTTAGCGACTCAAATACAAGCTTAGGTGCAACGGCGATGCGGGGGAGGAACAGATACTTTGTGCCGTCACCGGTACCCTCAAACTTCACTTGAAGCGCGATATATCGGGTCGAGAAGCTATCGGGTGCCATAAGACCCTTCGGTGTAGTGGTTTCAACCCAGCCGAGTACCTTTGTGAGAAATTCGGAATCAATCGAGGCGTTGTTGAGGTCAACGCCCACCGAACCGGCCACGAGGTTATTCAGAATAGGCGAGTCGGAGGTTTCGCAATCAATCGAGTTCTCGTCGGGGTCATCCTGAGTGATAGACAGCGAATCTGCGATAACGTAGTTAAGGGCGTCGCCGGAAGTAGGATAGGAAGAACCATCGTCCTCCCATACTGCAACTATAATCTCTTTCGCCTTGGTGAAAATGGTTTTCTTTTGTGCCATATTATTTTATTATTAGATTTAATGCGTAAATATTGAAGTGCATGGAATATGTCGAATCATAGTCCGCAGACGTATAGAGGATGTTCAGCATATAATTGTCATCGCTTTGATTCCGTATGATGTCTTGCAGGGCATCTTCCATTTCGAGCATACGCTTGATGTTCTTGCGTCCGCGCTCTAATGGCTTCACATACAAAAAAATGTTAATTGGCCCTTTGGCATAAGCATCACGGTCATCAATTTTTAGGCCGCAGTCGATTAACACCATATCTTCCTCGTCTGTATTCAACGTGGCGGGAAGTGAACCGAGGTACACATTCGTGCTTACTTTTCCGTAAAGCAGCGTGTATATGTAATTCTCGACCTTCGACAGGCTAAAAGACATCGTGTTCTCTGCTGGGGCTAATGCTGTTTGCACAGCAACGACCTCATTTGTCTGTTTTCGGTGTGTCAACTTCTTTGCCATATCAAATCAAATAAGTGTCAGTGTACCACGACCTTTAATCGCTAATTCATCCATCTTATCGTATATCTGCGATATTACGGCGAACTTGCGTTTTGCGGCGTTTGTGCCTTCTTCAAGGAATTTCGTATAATACGTTGCGTTTAATACCACAAGGACAAATCCATCACTTTCGGGTTTGAAATTTAGCAAGTAGCTATCGATCCAATCTCGCCCATATCCAGTTGGTATGCTACCATATCCCTTGTGCATCTTTGTTGCTTGCCGGGTAGGTTTTGCATATCCTTTCGCTTTCAAATCTTTATTGTGGTAGACCGCATAACCGAAAGCATCCGCTTGGTTAAATGTACGATTTTTTGTTTCCTTAGTCTTGTAGGCTTCGGTCGCAAGTCGTTCGCCCTCTTTTGAAAGGGCGTCTATAACCTGCTTGTAATACATGTCGTACAACTTACCCATTTTCGGTCACAACTTTTATATCACACGAACAACCGCCTAATTGCGATGGCCGCACAATTTCCACATCACCTATTACCTCATACCCATAGAATATACCCCGGAAGCGCATCCCTCGGCGAACCTTTATCGGCATGTATTTGTCTACCGAGCCGGTCGCGTCGGGATTTTCTTCCAAAGGCCAATACACAGTGTAATCAGCACCAAGCAATGTGCCGTTATGCAACTTTGCTGAACGTTGAATGTCACAGACTGTACGGAACACCTCGACCTCTTGCGTGGATTGCTCCAAGGGGGGCAAGGACGCATCACTTTCAAAGGTGTAAAATGCACCCTCGTAAGGATATTCGGTCATATCGATGTTATCAATTACAGCCATGTCATTCACCCCATTCGCATCCGCCGACATCATCAAGCATCTCGTACAATTCTCCGTCGGGGTTATTGTAGAGCTTCATCATCAAGGCATACATATCGCTCTTATCTGTAAGTATTACACCGCCTACCGTAACAGTGAAGTCGCCATGTGACCTTGTTGTGCTGCCGGTATTCGATGGGCTTGTGAACAATATAAACAGAATATCCGCGATTACGAGATTGCGCTGCCTGCGGGTTATCTCCGTCCAATCAGTGACGTCGCGCAGACCTCGCTCGGTCGCAATGCGTTCAAGCGATTCTTTGCTTACCGGGTATCCGACAAGCGAGCCAAGATAACTGATGATGTCGAATGATGCCATCTTTATTTCTTGATAGAACCTGCGGTCTTGGTGTTGACAATAACGCGGTAGAGGTAATCCTCAATCACGGGAACTGCGCTCATCATTACCTTCATCTGCCATTCGGTAAGCGAGCCGTTAGGCAATACAGAGTTCATAACGAGCATCAGGCCGTCAAGCGAACGGGCAAACGAGAAGTCGCAAGCCTTGTTACCAAACAGGCTGTAAACTTCTTCGTCGAGGATTTCGGTGCGCAGAATACGACCTGCAAAACCAGCAGGACAATATACGGCAACGCCGTCGGGCCAAGGATTGATAACCTTGCCATTCGAGATCTGACGCGACTTAACAATGCGAATGGGTGAAATACCGGGGAACCGGCCTACCACATAACGATTAAATGCGTCCTCGGTTACAATCGAATTGGGAACAGAACTGGTCTGGTCGATAAGTTGGCCATTGTCGGCAAGCCAATTCGTTTTGATGGTGTCAATCACCTGCTTGTTTTTGAGGATGACATTCTTAACGAAGTCCTCGTCAAACTTCCATTGCATACCGAATGTGACACCCCATTTATCTTCTTTGAAATACTGCTCTATTTCGGCCATCTGAGTGAGCAGTTCGCAGTCAGGGTCGGCCCATGCTTTCGCGCCAGCAGGGATACGGTTGGCATCGGGGATGTCTGCGGTATAGATAGGCGACTTGATGCCTACGCCCTCATTGTAGTAACACTTACCGGTTGTTTCTACGGTTAGGGCAAGGTTATCGAGCGTCTGATAACCAGACTCGATACGGGGTGCAACTTGGTCGGTGGCGAAGCCTTGGATGATGGCTGCGTCATCGCCGTACTTCTCAAACATGCGCTGCTTGTACAGACGTTCCATTGCCTGCTCTTTCCAAGTAGGAGCAATGAAGTCGGGGATAGAGCCGGAGTATTGCGAGATTTCTCCTTCTTCGCCGAGGCGGCCTTCACCAAGAGGCGCACGCATATCCATCATTTCGCTGTGTTCGGGGTACTTAGCCTCGACAGTGAATGATGCCTTACCCTTCTCGTTAGTGGGTACGGGGTTGGGGTCTACGGTAAACGCGGTGGGAAAGTAGTGGGGTTTTATACCTACAAGGTCGGGGTCGTTCACAATCTGCGTGAGAAGTGTGCGGCCTTCGTTAGAATCCCAAAGTTTATTGTAGACACTGTTATCAAAACTAAACTTAGGCATATTTATTTATTTTAGAGGGCGTTAATCTTAAAGATACCGTCAATCTTCGACTCGTTGAGGTCGAGTACGCACTGAGGCATCACAGACATACGATGTGTGTACATAATACCGCCGATAACGGGGGTAAACATATAGATAGCATCACCGTCATTATCATCTGCGGTGGGGTCGGCTACGGGTGCATAGCAGAAGTCGTAATCGCAAGGGGCTACGGCGTTGATGCGCTTAATGAGCATCTTGCCGTCCTTGGCCTCAACAAGTACGTCGCCTGTTTTAGGCGCGGTTGTAGGAGCTTTTGCGAGGGTGAGCGTCCATACGCTCTTGCCGCCGATAGTGGCTTTGGAAACCGCATTAACGGTCATCTCCTCAACTTCACCGCCAATCTTCTTGGGGGCAATACCAATTACATCACCCACAAAAGGAATGTGATGGTAGCCGTCACGGACAAGGTTGAGGGTAGTGCCGGTCGCGCTGTGAACTTCGTATGTTTTGAGAACATACATCTTGGGGTTCTGAGCCTTCTCGTCGAGTTGGAAGTCGAGCAGGTCGCCAGCGTAAATCTTTGCCTGTCCGGGGAAAGGATTGAACAGCTTTGAACCGAACGGGAAGAATACAAGGTCGTTTTTTAGGCCCTGTATCTGCGCAAAGACGTGACGGACACCGCCTTGCTTTGATGCCTTAGCACCAATCACACGACCAAGGAAAGCACCATTCGTTTCTTGTGTAATCATGTCTTTTTATTTTTTAATTATTGTTTCGTTTGTTCGCCCCTAAGTTTATTGAGGTCTTGGGCCATCTTCTTAGCTCGGGCAATCGAATCGGGTATCTCGCCATCGCTCTCACCCTTAGAGGGTGCGCCGGGAACGGCTCGGGGATTCACGTCAGCCTTACTTTTGTTGTAAAATTTAAGGATTGACTCTGCCTTTGCTTCAATGTCCTCAACCTTATCAATGTCTACCTCGGCCATAAACATCTCAGTCCACTCTTTATCGCTAATGCCTTTTTCGGCAATCTTGTCAATAAGGCTTTTACGCTTAGTGGCTCGTTCAGATTCCTTAGCCGCTTTTTCGTTAGCTGCTTTGAGCGCAGCTATTTCGTTTCGCAGCTCTTCAAGTTCGGGCGACGACTTAACTTCATTTTGTGGAGTGGTCTCACCCTCGCTGGGATTCTTCTCAGGGTGTTCAATGTTCCATTGTTTGATAAAAGCTGATTTGTCGTTTCCGATGTTGTCATTAACGGGGTTAAGAATTTCCAACGCGTCTTTGATAAAATCGGGCAAACCAGTTTCATCATCTGTAAACTTCGGCAGCAGGGCTTCTACCACTTTGTTCAAAGTCTTTTCTGACATACGCAGGGTTTTCCTATCGTTGTTTGTCAGTTCGCGTTTGAGGCTTTCAATCGCTTGTTCTTTGGTAAACTTCATTGATTAAAACTATTGGTTAGATTTTTTCGCAAAATTACTTTTCCATTTACGCGCATACATTTACTAAATAATCGTAATCATGTCACTGCGACAAGATTTTGTTTTTTGCATAGATATAAGCACATATATTTATAGGTAATTTTGCGGTATGGAGCAGAATCCCGGCATCAAGATAGTTAAGCCCCACCCCGGAGGCCAAGAAGCATTTATCCGCACGAATGTGGATGTGTGTTTTTTCGGAGGCTCACTTGGAGGCGGGAAGTCCTTCGGCGCAATTTTGGCTAATGCAGAGCCTTCGTTAGACTCACAATACCGTGCTGTATTCTTCCGTCGCACTTTAGGCGAACTAAAAACAGCAGGTGGCATTGTCGATGACTTTGAGGCCGCATACGGCAAAGCTGTAAGCATTACGAAGTCTGAAAATCCGCGAATGACTTTCCGTAGCACTGGCGCATGGATTGAGTGTCGCCAAATTGCTGACGAAAACCCCGCGAAAGTGCGTGAAACATTTAAGGGTTTGCAGGCAGACGCTATATTCTTTGAAGAATTGACTGGGTACACGTTCAATACATTCAACTATCTGCGCACTCGTTGTCGTGGTAAGGCGAAATGGAGCGGCAAGGTACGCGCCACCACCAACCCATCTAAAAAGCATTGGGTACACAAATGGCTCGATTGGTATATCAACGAGGATGGTTTTATACCACCTGAAAAGAGCGGCGTCGTAAGGTATTTCTATCTTGCTGACGATGCTACGACCGTAGACGGCCTTATTTGGGGCGATACCAAAGAAGAAGTCTACAAGAAGGCAAAGTATCAGATTGACCGCAAACTTGAAAAACTCGGGCCAAGCGCCACTTACGAGAATCTGATATTATCGTTTACGTTTATCCTCGGTAGTCTGTCTGAGAATGTGACGCTACTCGAAAATAACCCCAACTACATGGGTAGCGTTTCAGGTAAAGAGGGCGCGGCACTCCTTGAAGGCAACTGGAATATAGACGTCGACGATTTAGAGGATATGCCTATCGACCCGGCAAAGACCCGCGAAGTCGAGAATAACGATTGTCAAGCAAATGGCAAACGATACATCATCGCCGACCTTGCAGACACAGGTAAGGATAACTGCATTATAATCGCGATGGATGGGCTTCATGTCATGGATATTGACATTATACCCTACTCCACCCCACGAATGAACTGCACCCGCATTACGGCGATGGCACGAAAACACAGCGTCGGGGACTCTCACATTCTGTATGATGCGCAACGTGCCGCATACGTCCTTGACTATATCCCGGACGCACAGCCGATATATTCAAACGCAATGCCTCGCGGCATGTATCGCAAGGACTTTGCCAAATTAAAGGCGGAGTATTATTTCCGACTGGCGCAATGCGTAAATAGCAACCTCATATCTTTCTCGCACGAAGTATGGAGCAGCAATTACATACATAAAGGTATTAGCGACTTAACGGTAGGCCAAGAGTTTTGTGACGAGTGCGCAGTTGTCCGTTTCACCGAAGATTCATGGGGACGCAAAATCCTTATGAAAAAGGACGAAATGAACAGGATGCTCGGCCGCAAACGCTCAATGGACTTGCTCGACACAATCGCTATGGCTATGATACCGTACCTTGACTATGAATATGGCGGCGAGGTAACTCAGCGCAACGGCAACTACGACGAGGAAGATATTGGAGATGAGGTCGATATATATGATGATTCAATTTGGTGTTAAGCATGGAAAGTTTACAAGAAATAGTGAATTTGGCATCCAAACGCGGATTTGAGGCCCGAATACGCGACGCGGCCTATGCGCTCTTGCGCGTTCGCTTTGATGATAAGGTAATTGCATATACGGTGGTTTTTGGCCCGCCGGAAAACGATTCGGCAATAGCGAATTATGACAAGTCTGGGTTGATTAAATTCTTGTGCGACTTCTTTAAAAAGGAATTAGTTGATGATAAGCAATCTAAGCAAAAAGAACAAGAACAGATATTGGAACTTATATCCAAGAGGTCTGATGCTACCGCCGATGCCGACATAACATTCGAGGAGAATAAAGCGGCCATGATTGAACTTATCAACAGAACTGAAAAAGCACTCCAAGAAAACAAAATCGACACCGACAAAGGGCTTAAAATCATTGCCGACCTGCGCGTAAAACTGAATGATAAATTCGGTGCAGCAGAAAAGTCGCAAGACCAGTTTATTATCGTAGCCCCTAAGTTTAACCATATCTGCGAACAGACCCACAAGGAATGTTGGCTTCAAACGAAAGAATTTGCCATGAAACAATGGCACCTAATACCTGACCCCAATTTTAAACAATGACCGACGTAGATACTCTAATTTCAGACCTGCTCAACAACCCGGACGAGAAGCTTTTAAAAAAAGAGCCTTTCTACCGAGGTATCACGCAGATTGCGGACTTGCCTAAAATATACCTTGGCAAAATTGATCTTGGAAAGAAGATTAAAGCCACAATCCCAAATGTAGGCGTTAATATCGTTACTGAGTCCGAATTTGCGCAAGAACTTGATGTGTATAGTCATAGCGTATTGTTCGATGATAACGTGCCATGCTTGACTTTTAAGGGCGTGCCGAATAAGTTCCAGCACGACTTTAACCAACGCATCGCGCTCCCTATCCAAAAGCGCATACTGAAAAAGCAGGTGCAGCACCTATGCGGCAATAAAATGTGTCATATATTGCTCAACACCAATCCCAGCGAAAGGCAAAAGGAGGACTTCATTACCATAAAGCAATATTGGGATGAACGCAATATCGACGGCACGCGCACACAAGCCGTATTAGCACAAAAGAGTTTCGGTGATATGGGATGGCTATTCTATCACGACCATCGCGGCCGCATCCGTTCGCGTGTAGTTTCCTTTGAGAATCAATTCCGCATTATCTCACATAAGGATGATAACGGCGACCATATCCTTGAATGTCTTTATTACGAGAAGGACAAAATCAAGCATATCGACTGCTACGATGATAAATATATCTATCGCCTAAGCTATGACAGCAAGACGCCCGCAACAACGCGAGGCGGTTGGAGTATGGCTGACCCTGAACTGCATGGATTCAGCGAGTGTCCGCTTATCACAAAACGCGGGCCGGTTGCATGGAACGACGGGCAACCCATTATTGAAGTTTTGGAACGCACCCTTAATACATTCGTTGTTATCCAAAACCGATACGGCCAAGGCATACTTTATATCAAGGGCAAGATTCTGAATAAGGGCAAACGTGTGGCCGGCGCAATCGTCCTCAACGACACTAACCCCGACAGCAATGGCAGCGCAGATTTTAAAGCACCGCCTACGCCCGATAATATGATGGAAACCATCAAGACACTCAAAAATCAAATTGAGATTGCATGTGGCACTACATTTTTGCTCCCCGAAGATATTAAAATATCGGGTGATACATCGGGTGTTGCCATCCAACTGACACAAGAGATGGATATTGAGACCGCAAATCAAGGCGTCATTGACTGGCAGAATGTTGCATCCAAAGCAATGCGTCTTTTTAAAGAGGGCCTTGCAAAAGAACTTTACAATAGCGGCGACAAACGATACGAAACGGCAATTACAGACTTCAAAGCACTCAGCATTCAAACATCCTTTGTTGTATGGCGTCCTCAATCCAATGCAGAATACAATCAGATGCTTGTTACGCTTAAAGGCGCAGGTGGCATATCAACTCAAACGCTCGTCGAAAAGAACACCGAAAGCGCACCGGACGAAAATGCACGTCTGCAAAAGGAGCGTGAGCAAATGTTAGCCGAACAACTCGAACAACAAAAACGTGAGGCTCAAATAAACAAATCAACCTCCGTTGAAACCATAGAAACAGAATGATAAGGGAAGTTCTTACCATAAAGAGGGATAACGATACCACGGTTGATGATGTTATCGGCTTGGAGATTGTCAACTACAATCTTACGACTGCACGTATGGGGCTGCCCCGGCTTACCGCTACGCTTATGCACAAGAAATGCCTTGATAAGCAGTGGAAGCTAAACGAGTATGTAGAACTGAGAGGCGAGAAATTCTTTATCCGCGACACCCCAACATCCTCAAAGGACAACTCGGATGTAAGGTATAAGCACGAACTTGTTTTTAAGTCCGAGCGCGAGCAGCTTGCCGACATATTCTTTTATGATGTTGTAACATCAAAATCAGACACACAGGATAAACCGGCAAGCAATTCTACTGACTTCGCTTTCTATGGGCCAATCGCAGAGTTTATAGACCGACTAAATTGCGCTCTACTCTATGCAGGCGTAGGCGATAGCATACTTAAAACAAAAACAAATCTCACCACGGCAGATACACCGGTGGGCGATGGATATTGTGTCATGCTTTCGCAGGTCAGCGAATATGACTTGACCGAAGTTAAAGAATTGTCGTTTTCCAACCAATATATATTGGACGCGCTCAACTATGGCTACGAACAATACGAGATACCGTATGAGTTCCGTGGCAAACAGATAATATTCGGAGCCATCTCCACAACCCTTAATTACGTTTTTGAGTACGGCATACAGAACGCGCTACTGTCGGTAAAGAAAAACAACGTAAACGCCCGGCTCATCAACCGCATCACATTCAAAGGTGGCACTGAAAATATACCCTACTACTACCCTAACGAAACTGAATACGGCCATGTAAGCGTCGCTGCAACAAGTGGGAACAATGTCGTTACATCCGATAAATTATCCATTATCAATATGTCGAAACTACTCGCAAATGTGCGAGCAGACGAAAAAATAACATATCGGCATAATGCAAGTTATGTTGGCGGTAGCGCAACATTGTTAGGTATATCTTATTACCTTGGCACTCAGGACGAACAAGGGCTATTCCATGAATATGCGCCGGGGGATTGGATTGCGACGCCGAAGAATGACCTGCAACTGCAAATACGTTTTAGGTCGAACGAAACCGCACCAATCCAATTAAGCTATATACCAATGGGGATATGGACGCAAGATTCGGCATCACCCGGCACAACGTCTAATCTGCTCCGCTCAGAATATGGGCTTGTAAGTATCTCGCTCGTACAAACCACAAGTGGAGGCATCCCCACAGACCGCAATATACCATATAAGGGCAGACTGAGCGATGGTAGCCTTATGTTCGACGAAGCTCCCGAAGGCGACTATCTTTTGTCGATTGGTGTTGCGGGGCTTCCGCAAAATGCTTGGTGGCAAATACTCGACGATTTCAAATGGGAGATAACTGCTATACATGGCTACTATTGGAAAATTGGCGATAGGGTTATCAACGACCTTTCGGAAGTTGGATTGAAGTTCAATGGCAACCTATCGAGCAATGCGGTGGGCGATTCTATCTATTGGACTTCAAGCGGACGAATCCCTACGCAAACGAATCTTATGCCGCCTATATACCGCAACACACATGGCGACGAGCGATTCTACAACGCCACGAATGACCCCGAATCGGATGCGTATGTTGGCAATGATGGTACGCGACATAAAGAAGCATACATCGACCCCGATACCGAACAATATTACGAATTTGACAACCCATATACCGAAGGTAATCCAAAAGAATATATCTACGAGAATGAAGATATTAAACCCACAATAGAGGACGTAACAAATGCCTCGGGGCAGTTGCTTGGGTCTATCGCTGCGGTGGCTTTCGATGCCGATGATAGCGATTATCTGAAAATTGGCTCGGACGATGACAACGATAAATACGAACACTCATTTTTCTACATAAAGTTAAATCGTTTCGACGGCGCCTATGGGTTCGACCTGTTTACGCACGCATCGCAGACCGCGCCGATGACAATTCAAATGACATCCGGACCTTGCAGTGGGTGCAAATTTAAAATTCAGGCATTGGAAACCGTCGAGGACGGAGTGCAAGTATGGAAAAATCCAGTTCAAACTGACGGCCCGAACGGGAATATATTTAGTGGCAACTACACTGATAAGGTCAATAAGAACAATATTCAACAATGGCAACAGAATAGCGAGCAAAACAGCATTTGGATATGTGTTCAAAAGGATGTTGATACGTTCGGCGTTATCATGCCTAACCGCTCTAACGAATACCTGCCTGCAGCCAACGATACATTCAATATTATCAATATTGACCTGCCACAGCCGTATATCTTAGCCGCAGAAAAGCGAGCCGAGCAAGAAATGATGCGATACATGTTCGACCATAATTCGGAGTCGTTCACGTTTGACATTGACTGCTCACGCATTTTCTTTACCGAACGGCCCGACATACTCGATGCGATTGACGAATATGTAAAAATCAAAGTCAAGTACGACGGTGTTACATATCCACTGTATATATCATCATTCGAGATGGATTGCAGTACCGACGTACTGCCGTCTATCAAGCTGACCGTAGACAAGGAACTAACGACGAGCCAAAGTTTCATTGAATCTGTGGCTCAACGCGCCGCATCACTTATCGCCAACGCAACGACGATGGGTGGTAATATAGGCGGTAGCGGTAGCGGTGTTAACGTCGCAATAACCGATGCTCGGTATCTTAGCAAGATTCAGGATGACTACACACCGCATACCGTTAAGACGGATAAAGCATTTGAAGTCGGCAACTATCTTGCGGGTGCTTCGGGCGGGTTCTTTGGAAAGGACGAGGATACCGAGGAATCAGTACTTGAAGTTGACCGGCTACATGTCCGCATGAAGGCGGTATTCCAAGAATTAGAGATTGCATCGGCAAAAACGATTGGCGGCGAGCAATACATAACGCCCGGCGGCGGTATCACCATTACATTTGTCGAAAAGGACGAGGACAAGGGCGTATATCGGTGCTATTATAAGGGCAGCGAGGATAACGATGTTATTGATTGTCGATACGCAGTCGGCGACCTTGTGCGCTGTGAATCATTCAACATACAAGGCACAAAACAGCACTTCTTTTGGCGCGAGGTCGTAGCGGTCAACAACAAGGCATCGAATTTTGAACTAAAAATAACCAACTGCGCGACTGGTAGCGATGCGCCTTTGAATGGAGATAGCACTATCCAGTTAGGCCATAAAAACGGTGGACACCGAGCTTCCGCAATATGCCTTTCGACAACTAACAACAGCGCACCAAGCATAACCCTTTATAGCAATATTACAACATACTCGCTCAATGAGAAAGATATGGTTGCAATGGGCGTCGATGCTTCGACATCGAGGGCATTCTTTAAATGCCTCGGCGATGGCTTTATTGGTGATGATAAGTCATACTTTAAATTCACTAAAGCTGGCGGTGTAGAGATTAAGGGCCGCATATCGGGAGAGTCTACGGTCGGTGGGAACACCATCAATAGTCTTTTTGAGGGTATTGATGATTACGCATACCTTAAAGAAGCACTTGCACAAAAGTCCATAACCGAGGGCGGGCTATTTCTGACCTCGCTCATTGCGCTCGGCATTGCCGACCCTGACGCCCCGGATGACATTTCAAAACGCACAACATGGAGCGGTATTAACGGTATCGTTTCAGAGGATAAGGGTAATCACTCAATCGCGGCGTGGTATGGCGGCAATATGGCCGACTTGGAAGATTACTACGATTGGGATTCCGTAAATCGTGAGTGGAAGCTTAAAAACGGCATAACGCAAGCTCAAGCTGATGCAGCACGTATCGCGCAAGGGGTTGACCGCATGGATGGCACCGGATACCGCGCAGGCGGCAACTTTTGGTGGGATGCGGACGGCAACCTGTTTGCAGACCCTATGACGTTTATTGTGGGCGAAAATTACGTCGGCCTAAACCTCGCGCTATTTCAAATATACCCAAATACCGCAAAGGAGATTAGTGAAGTCAATTACATAACACCATCAACGACTTTCAGTAATATCCGATTAGGATTAAAGAATGACTACGGCACTATTGAATGGGATTCAGAACGCAAGATGTTCAAGCTCAGCCACGGTTTATATTCGGGTGGAGATATTACGGCGTTTGGTGTTGGCGGGTCGGATAATCCGTCGGGTGGTGGTGGCATTGACCTCGCGGAACTGCAAAAGTATCTAACGGACAACAACTACCTGACAAAGCCAGTCGCAGATACTTTGTATCAGCCATTAGGTACAGTTACACCAACAGACGGGTATGTAACGTTAACAACCCAACAAAACATAACTGGGCAAAAGAATTTCCTATCATTCGTTGATATATCGGCGAACAACATTGCATTAGGATTGAATGACGCTGACGGAAACGAGAAGTTTGAATTTGGCACAGGCACCAATCCCACAATATTCATATACGGTGGAACATATCAAACAAGGATTGGCTCTACCGATGGCGGCAGGGGCATCGCGCTACGATACTATGACGCCACTAATAACACATACCCCGAAGCAGACCTCTTATGCGGCCAAATAAGCACACAAGGACATCCAATATTCCTTGATGTTGACTATAAGGCCGATTTGGCATACAATGCGACATATGATAATATATACGTCACAAAACCCTTTGCAATGGCGAATAATCGACTTTGCACAGGGCTAAACGCAGACATGCTCGACGGTAAGCATTTGTCGGACATTACCGATGGAAATGTCGCAAGTGCCACTAAACTTCATACAGCAAGGTCTATTTGGGGCCAATCATTCGACGGCACGGGCAATATATCGGGCGCGTTAACTAATGCCACAACAATTACCGCATCTACAAGCGTTATATGCCGTGAGTTCAAGACCTCTGACGATGCTATGCGCATAATGGCGGATTTTATGAAGCTTACAGGCAACTGGCCGTATTTTTCGTTAAATCGCATAAACAGTTCGGAATCTGTACGCATACAGCTGCAAGGCGGCACAGCTAACACCATTGCTTTTAATGGCGTTGATGCAGAAGGAAAAAATGTCATGGCGTCGCTTTATTGCAATGGAATCAATGCCGAGGGCCAAGTCATAGCTCGCGGTCTTAGTATGCCTAACGGTAAGGTCATAAGTTGGTGGGGCGGCGCTCGCATGTGGTACGACGCGACCAACGACTGCATCATTTGCAACAAAAAGATAATTTCGTACAATGACATTTCGGCTTTCGACGAAAACCAAGGTGCAAGTATGTGGGGTGAAGCTAAGATGTGGTATGACGAAACTCGCGATGCCATAATCTGCAACAAAACAATCGTTTCAGAAAACGACATCACGGCCTTTGCAGAACAATAACTTTTGACTAACTTTGCAATATGGATAAAATAAAGAAAATCAAGACTATTTCGCAGATTGTCCTTGTGGATAATTCGAGCGACGCTGCGCGTGACTATGACATTAAGGCTAATGTAGTCGTAACTAATGGTGCAGTAACCACCATCCCTAACGGATGGGTATCAAGAGAAGGTAACAATCTTGCTACATTCAACAGATACGATACTAATATGATGTCATGCGATTTCAACACCACTAACGAATCGCAACAAATCATCGCGGCTATAAATAACTTTGTAGAAAACGTCTTTAATGAAGTCCACGAATGACATACGATAACGCCTTTAAGAAACTCATCCTGCTATCTGACGTGTCTGCATTTACGTTGCAGCCAGCAAGTCTTAGCGAAGTGATATTACTCCGTGTATATTACAAGCGAACATTAGAATCGTTTAATAAATCGAGTGCTGATATTAACGGTGAAGATGCCGACGAAAACGTTAAACAAGAGTCACTTAAAAAACTCGCCGCGTCCGACTGTGGGGCTACGCCACGCGGACTATCTGAATCGACATTTGGAGATATTGTGGCCGAAGCAATGAAAAATGAAACGGTTAACACGCACCTGTTTGTTAATGATGACGGAAGCCCTAAGCCCATCGACACACAAGCATGGTTAATGCTTTTCGCCGAAGAAATTATGGTGTGAAATTAGGGGCGGCCAAAAAGTCGCCCCAATCATTAACCCATAAACCTTTATAGGAACTTACGTCCCTGAAAATATAAATGCTCGTAATCAAACGGCACTTTACCTTTGCCAAAACCCTTCATAAATGCTTTTGCTGATTTCATTGCATTATACATTGCACGACGTTCAGCAATCGTATATTCGGGGAATGGACTATGCGTTGACTTCGTAGGTGTCATGTCAATATCATATCCATTCATTTTCAGTTCTATTCGCACATTTCTTAATACCCGAGCAAAACGCGGTATGCTACGTTTTGTTTTAGCCTGCTGCCAAAGTCTATCAACCATTTTGGGCGTCAATCTTAATTCTTCGGCAATGTCGATTGTTTTATACCCGAAGTTGTCGGCTATCCAAACGATAGCATCGCGGACATCTATTACTAATTCTTCTTTGGCAATACCCCTAATCTTGCGTGGGGTCGTCTTTACCGCTTTTGCAGCTATTTCAGTCAATCTTGGTAATGTTGGCTTCATAGGTTCTTTCGTCGTGCGTATTCTAATATAAGTAATGAATCAGCTTTATTGTGGTCGGGATTCTTACATTTTTCTGTCCGGCGCAGGTCTACATACGGGAATAATCGTTTGGCACAATTTATAGATGTCGCTTTCGTCACGACCTTATTTCCGTCCATAACCTTATCGCACCGCTCCCATATTTCTCTTTGCCAATCTTTAGGGGCTACCATTGTATATGGTATTTGCAACGCAGTCAGAAGGCCCACAAGCCACCCCTTGCAATACCCGAAGTTAAATGTACTTACCGCAGACGCTCCATATAAAGCATGTACATCCTCTATGGCCGCAAAACAATCGTCATGCGATAATTCTTCAAGCCATTTTGCAATGTCTAATGGGTGTGTATCTTTAATGCTTATGTAGCTCCTGATGCTATCGCCTATGGCGGCTAAAAAGCCTTCTTCTCCGGGGTCTATACCTATATACGTTTTCATACCACAAAGTTAGCAAAATTGCATCAAATAGCAACCACCGTGAAACTTAAAAACATGAAATTTGTTACTTAGTTTGAATCGTTTACGCAATTTTTGTTCCACATAAAATCCGTCGGGTGAATATCTCAACGCTAATGGTTCTGCTTTACGCAACAAGTCTACGCTATATTGCATCTTTTCTCGCAGTTGTGGCGATGTTTTTTTAAGCGCATCTTCAAGGGTTATATTTATCTGCATAGTTTGGGTCTAAATCCTTTTAAAAACCAATTATACGAATTAACTTGATTTTGCGCGGACAGATTGTAATTCCACCATTCGCAAAAGTCCTCAAACTTAATATTCAAATCGACGAGCAATCGAATATCCTCCATACCAAGCGAATATTCCATGTCATTTAGCGCAAGGGTTTCACCTATGCGGTCTGATGGAATCCACCACGAATCTGAAACATTAAGATTCCACTGATGGCATAAACGTTTGCGATATTCCTCGCAAGCACCATCAAATATTAGGGATAGATTTTTGTCGTGCTGTAATCTTAATTGATTTATAATATCGTTGGCTGTCATATCAAAAGTCGCTCTTATCTAAAGGGATGTCAACGCCACAGTTGGCCGCATACACATCAACTCCGCCTACGATGTCCTTTGTCTGCTTTATATAATCATGCTCACAGCTAAATCTGTCTGACAAGTGCAAAAGCACCACTCTTTGTAACGATGGCTGATTTAGTCTGCGCACGACTTTAAGAAATTGCTTAATTTCCATGTGATGCTCGTTGCCAGCTATGACCGCTTCGCCACTTTCAGCCGATGCCTGCAACAATTCGATTGTATAATTACATTCAAGCATCAAGGTCGTTGTGTCCTTAATATTGTACGGAAAATCTACGCAATCCGTTGCAAAAAC
>JBGUUQ010000020.1:0-36300 GCA_045133615.1 Muribaculaceae bacterium
TCGTTTCTAACGCTTCTTGTACTACCAACTGCTTGGCTCCCATCGCTAAGGTATTGCACGACAACTGGGGTATCACCGATGGTTTGATGACCACCGTTCACTCTACTACTGCTACTCAAAAGACCGTTGACGGTCCCTCTTTGAAGGACTGGCGTGGTGGCCGTGCTGCTTCTGGCAACATCATCCCCTCTTCTACCGGTGCTGCTAAGGCTGTAGGTAAAGTTATCCCCGAACTCAACGGCAAATTGACCGGTATGTCAATGCGCGTTCCTACTCTCGACGTTTCTGTTGTTGACCTCACCGTTAACCTCGCTAAGCCCGCTACTTACGCTGAAATCTGCGCTGCTATGAAGGCTGCTGCTGAAGGCGAACTCGCTGGCGTACTTGGTTACACTGAAGATGCTGTTGTTTCTTCTGACTTCCTCGGCGACACTCGTACTTCAATCTTCGACGCTAAGGCTGGTATCGCTTTGACCGACACCTTCGTTAAGGTTGTTTCTTGGTACGACAATGAAATCGGTTACTCTAACAAAGTACTCGAACTCATCGCTCACATGAAGAAAGTTAACGGCTAATCATAAGCCCATAACATTCATACAGCAAGGCCGAGGCGTTTCGCCCCGGCCTTTTTTATCGCCTTTGCAAATATCATCGCCAATAAATCTATGCAAAATTAAAATCAGATTTTAATTTTGCATAGATTTTATGTAATTTCAAAATTTGATTTTAGACTTTACATAAAGTGTATGGCGGTCAGCAACAACTTACCGCAACACAAGGCTCGATAATACCATGGGATAAAATATAACGGATTATTTGCGACCGAAATCTGCCGGAATTTCCCCCCAGCGTTCAGTTTCCCATTTGATGATACGATTGGCGGGAGTATTGGTTGCCAACCATGCGTTGGCTCTACGCAACATATCAAGAATACGACCGTTGCGTGGAGTGGGCTGTAACGTCGTTTTACTCTGTCGATTACGCACCCAAGCTTGAGCCGTTCGACTGTCAGAATAGATTGGCGTCGTAGTGTTTCCTGACTTCTTCAACAGCGCCAATGCGTGGACTATGGCAAGAAATTCTCCGATATTGTTGGTTCCGTCCTCAAGCGGACCGACATGAAATATCGTCTCGCCGGTGCGGACATTGACACCGCGATATTCTACCGGTCCCGGATTTTTAGAACACGCCGCATCGACGGCAATGCTATCCAACACAATCTCCGGAAAAGCCTCATAGTTGACCACCTGCGGGCGATGAGATGCTATTTTTTGCAGTATTATATAATCGTCAGGGTCGTTGCGATAGGCTTCTGTGGCTTCTTCCTGAGTATTAAAACTTTTATAGCGTGCACCGGGAAATCCCTCTACCTGTGCCTTGCATTCTTCCCAAGAATCATAGATACCGGAACTATGTCCCGCCCAAACTACGTAAAATTTTCGTCTTGCCATTTTTACAGAGTGATTAGGAGAATGTGAGGATGAGAGTTATATCGACATGGCGAATACCGATGATTCGTGCAATTCGCGGATTTACCACTTTTCCCAAGAATGTACAGACGGCACATTGCATACCGGGAAGCAATTTGATTGTATTATTGACCCCTTCACAAGATATTATGCGGTCAAACAATGTGAGGAATGTATTGCTCAACGCCATTGCTGCCGTACGAGGGACAGCATTGCCCACATTATTGTAACATACACGTGTAGCCGGTGGCGTTTGTTGTCCGAGCGACGAAGCATCGACAGTAAGTAGCGACGGGAACGTGGCCCCATTGTCGTGATTAAGGTCAAAAATCACCACTCCGCGCTTCATTTCCGCAACCATATCCGAGTTGATTGTATAGAGCGGTGCGACATCAGTGGCAATAACCACATCAGCCGTGCGCAAAGCATTAAGGAGTACTCTCGGATGAAGCACGGATGTCACAAGATTGGCCCCAAATTCTTGGGAGGCGGTGCGGAGACGATACACATCGTTGTCAAACATCCTCACCAAAGCCCCTTGTCCTGCCGCCGAACGAGCTGCGGCACGTGCGGCAATACCGGAGCCAAGGATTACCGTCTCACACGGCGCGATGCCCGACACTCCGCCAAGCAATATCCCTTTGCCATGAGTAGCATCCGCGAGCAACGATGATGCAAGAGCAATGGACGCACGCCCATCGACTTCCGACAATATATCGGCAAACGGAGTGTTGCCTCGCTCGTCTTTAATAAAATCTATTGCAATCGATGTGATACCACGTTCAAGAAGCGCGTTTACCGATTCGCGCGTTTGGCGATTGGCATGTAGCAG
Organism: Muribaculaceae bacterium; assembly: GCA_045133615.1. Lineage (GTDB taxonomy): Bacteria > Bacteroidota > Bacteroidia > Bacteroidales > Muribaculaceae > M3. The sequence goes on from JBGUUQ010000020.1 coordinate 2,302, forward strand.
AGTCAGCAACAACGCTCCCCGTTTCATCTTTTTTATCTCAACAGGCGACAATGGCGCAAGATGAATCACAATATCGCATCGCAGAGTTTCATCACGGTCGACAATCTGCGCTCCGCAACGGGAATAATTGCCATCCGTGTAGTGTATGACAGATGCCGCGTCTTGCTGGACTTTTATCGTATAGCCCCGTTCGACAAGCATCTCCACCGCTTCCGGGGTCAATGGGAAGCGACGCTCGGCATCACTGTTGCCTTTAGGCAGTCCGATTGACAGGCTTCGGCGAGAAACTGCTGTGGCCGACGGCTGTTCGGCAGGGGTTAATTCGGCATTCATGATCGGGAGGAGTATTATATGGAAAGTTGCGTGCGAAACCGTGCTACAGTATCGGATATTTCACATTCATTTTCAAGCAAATCTGATTGAAACGAAATCTGCGCTTTTGAATAGTGAGGCATTCGCTTTTCAAGAGCTTCGACTATGAATCGGCGCAACTCTTCGTCGTCTTTATCGGCAATGAGCGGACGCTTATGGCGACCTCTCATAAGGCGCGAATGAAGTTTGTCGAGCGATGTATTGAGAAATACGGTGGTACCATGGGCATTCATATAGTCCATATTGTCAAAGAAACACGGAGTCCCGCCGCCACACGCTATTATCACATCCTCAAAATCGGAAACCTCATGAAGCAGATTGCGCTCTATGTCGCGAAAACCGGACTCTCCGCGTTCGGCAAAAATTTCGCGCACGGTGTGGTGGTATCGAGCTTCGATATAATGATCGAGATCGATAAATCTAATGCCGGTAGCTGCCGCGACATTACGTCCGAGGGTCGATTTTCCACAACCCATATAGCCAATGAGAAAAATAGGTTGCATGCAGCGTCTATTGAGCAAATTCAGCTAATCGGGCGAGGTATTTGCCGATAATGTCAAATTCAAGATTGACACGACTCCCGACTTCGATGTTTTTGAAATTCGTATGCTCGAATGTATAAGGTATAATGGCGACGCGGAAACTGTCGCGTTCGGAATTGCATACGGTGAGACTTACTCCGTTGACCGTAACCGAACCCTTTTCCACTGTCATATATCCCTTAAGTGCCATTGCAGAATCTACTTCGTAGACAAATTTGTAATATCGGCTGCCATCTACATCTTCAATCTCCTGACATGTAGCAGTACAATCCACATGACCCTGTACTATATGACCGTCAAGTCGTCCGTTCATCATCATCGAGCGTTCGAGATTCACCAAGTCACCCACCTTTAAATCGCCGAGATTGCTGCGGTCGAGAGTCTCTTGAATTGCAGTGACCGTATATGTACCGTCGCCGGGGAGTGTCACTACCGTAAGGCATACTCCGTTGTGAGCGACTGATTGGTCTATACGAAGTTCGTCGGTAAACGAACATGAAAGCGTGAGATGCACATTGCCTCCGTCGCGTTCAATAGCCACCACACGGGCAGCCTCTTCTACTATTCCTGAAAACATCCTGATTTCTTTTTATTTTTCGCAAATATAACCATAATCCCGCTAACGGACAAACCTCTCCGGCTGATTTTGGACTGAGAGCAACAAGACAAAAAGCTGCTTATGCGATGGTTAATTTTTGTAAATATCCAATCATCCGACTCAATATCTTTGTGTCTTAAAAATTTTTATAGCTAAATTAGCGCAAAATTAGCTAACATTAATACTGTCCCATTATGAAACGACTCGGCATAGCTTTGTTATGCGCCATAATTGCCTGTATATCCGCTTCGGCTCAAAAGAGCGAGAAGAAAATGATGGTACTCGGCGTAGCTTTCTATAATCTTGAAAATCTTTTCGACACTATCAATTCCAACGGCTCTTACGACAAGGAATTTTCCCCCGAAGGTGCGCGTCAGTGGAATGGCGATAAATATTGGAAAAAAATACGCAACATGTCGTATGCCATATCGCAGATGACCACAAAAACCACCCCGATGGGACCGGCAATAATCGGGGTATCGGAAATTGAAAACAAAACGGTACTCGATGACCTTGTTCGTGCCGATGCTATTAAAAAGTGGCAACTTCAAGTCGTACACCACGATTCGCCCGACCGTCGTGGAGTAGATGTCGGATTGCTTTATAATCCGCGTTTTTTCAGATTACTTAATGTGACAAACCACACGCTCCATATCGAGGGGAAACCCGATTTCCGTACTCGTGACCAAATGTGTGTCTACGGACTTCTTGCCGGAGAAAAAGTGGCAGTTATTGTAAATCACTGGCCCTCACGTCTTGGCGGACAGGAGCAGTCAAGCTATCTGCGAGAAGCGGCAGCTGCTCTGTCAAAAGAAATTGCCGATTCGGTATGGCGCAAAGACCCGGAAGTCGGTATTATCATTCTCGGCGACCTCAACGACGACCCCCACGATAAGTCGTGCGCCAAGGTGCTTGGAGCCAAGAAAAATGCAAAAGATGTGGATGGCGAGCATGGCTTTTACAACCCATTTTGGCAAGTGCTCGACAAGGGGGTAGGCTCATTGGCATACAAAGGTGCATGGAATCTATTCGACCAAATCATCATCTCAGGCAATCTCCTCGGCAAAAAACAAGGAGGATTGAAATACTGGAAATGCGAAGTCTTCAACCGCGACTTTCTGAGAGACACAGAAGGCAACCGTCAAGGATACCCGCGACGCACATACGCCTCCGGAGTATTCTTAAACGGCTATTCCGACCACTATCCCACCGAAATTTTCTTCACGAAAGAACTTTAATAGTGAAATGAACTGCCGCCGAGAAATTCGCGAAGGAGCGACGTAGGCGGAACGATGCGGTCGCCTATCGGCTCGAAATAATTCAAGAATGAGCGCAGACGATAGGCCTCTCCGTATTCCGGTATATCGCGAGGCACGCTTTTAAGGATTTCCTCCCCAAGCTCTTTCATTACACCAAGTTCAAATATAAGCGATGAATTAAACATGGCATCGGCATTTTCCTGATACGGGAAGATCCACTTCTCTTCACCGCGACGCACACTCGGCCAACGACGAATCGTGTCGGCAGCCGATACTCCGCGATATTTATAATCTCTGATTATGCGACGCAAGAGGCGATTGTCGGTTGTCGGAACCCAATTGTGGTCGTCGATAGACAACGTGGTCAATGCCGATACATAAACGGAAAATTTCATCTCCGGAGCAATCGAGGCCGTAAGCTCCGGATTAAGTCCGTGAATACCCTCAAGCAGTAACACCGAATTTTCTCCGAGTTTGAGCTTTTTACCCTTATATTGGCGACATCCGAGTTCAAAATTATAAGTGGGCAACTCCACCTCTTCACCGGCAATCAGCGCATTCAAATCCTTGTTGAACTGCTCCAAATCGAGAGCATAGAGCGATTCATAATCATACTCGCCATCCTCGTCGAGCGGAGTATCCACTCGATTGACAAAATAATCGTCCAATGAAATCATCTGCGGTATCAGGTGATTGGTCATCAATTGGATGGCAAGTCGTTTGGTAGTGGTAGTCTTTCCCGACGATGACGGACCGGCAAGAAGCACCACTCGCGCACCTCCCTCATGGTAGCGACGTGTTATTTCATCGGAAATGCGTGCAAGTTTTTTATCATGAAGAGCCTCCGCCACATTGATAAGCATCCCGCTGTCGCGACGGGTGACGGCCGAGTTCAATTCCCCTACATTGCTTACGCCGATTATTCGGTTAAACTCCAAATAATCGGTAAATGCTCGATACAATTTCTCCTGTTCTACCGGTTTTGCTGCAACGTTTTTATTTTCGGAATCGATTCCCATCAATAAAAATCCATCCTTGTAAGGCACCAAATCAAAAACACGGAGCATGCCGGTCGACGGAGCTAAATTTCCATAATAGCTGTCGCAAATGTTGTCGAGACGATAATAGACCGTGTATAATTCATGAGTGGATTGAAGCAAGCGCACTTTATCCGAGAGCCCTTGCTTTTCAAAAATTTTTATGACATCTGCCGTAAGTCGCTCTTTACGTTCAAATTCAATATCGGCATCGACAAGTTCAGTCATCCGATTTTTAAGAGCGGTCACAACGTCATTGCTGACAGTAATATCGCCAAGCATCCTACAATAGTATCCACGAGCAATCGAATGTTCGATACGCAGGCGCACTCCGGGATAGAGATCGGCAATAGCCTTATAAAGCATCATGCACAGCGAGCGGATATACACTCGATTGCCCGATGCCGAGCGCGAATCAAGAAATTCCACTTGCTTGGGAGAAAATACCGGATAGTGCATATCCTCAGTCTTGTTATTGACACGGGCACATATCGGTTCGATATCTATTCTGTCGCGTAATCGCTCAAAAATATCCTTCAGCGACTCTCCACCGGCAATATCTACATATTCTCTGATATTCGTACAATATATTTTCAATTGCTTACTCATGATGCTTATCAATTTGGAATTTTACGCTAAGATAGCAAAGATTCGTTATATTCAAGTTCATCGTATTGAAATGTAACATTTTTTTACGACAACTCGGCTTAATGCATTGCGAAGTACCGACAACGACAAAAGGGAACACCTTGCGGGTGCTCCCTATATGGAGTGATTTAATCTGCTTATTATTCGGCTACAGGAGCAGTTGCGTCAGCTGCAGGAGTAGCAACAGGTGCTTCAGTGTTGAAGTCGGCCGGTTGAGCTTGCTCTACGGGAGCTGCTTGTACACGAGTAGCTTGCACAAGGTCGCGGGGCATAACGAATGCAGAAAGAATTGATACAACGCAGATGAATGCTGCGAGATACCAAGTAGCTTTCTCAACGAAATCGGTAGTACGACGTACGCCCATGATTTGGTTGGAACCTGCAAACGTCGACGACAGACCGCCGCCTTTTGATTTTTGGATTAAAACTATGCCAATTAGAAGAAGAGAGGCAAGGATTGTTAATACGATGAGTGCAACGTACATATTAATTGAATTTATTTGTTTTGTGACTGATTATGTTGCTGATTTACGATAAGTTTGCGCAAAAAACGCAATTGGTCTGCAAAGTAAATACTTTTTTCCGGATAATTCAAACTTAAATTGGATATAATTTCATACGCCTTGGCGTAACGGCGTTGTTTTATGTAAATTTTTGCAAGACTTTCACTTAAAAGTGAATCATCCGTTACTTTGGGCGCATTAATAGGCGAATCGTCGGATATAACCGGCGGTTCTTCCGTCTCCTGCTCGGACGATGACGGGAAATGCCCGGCTTGTTCACGACTTTTGATAATAAATGCATTGATTAAAGCATCTTGCGAATCGTCGGAAGCCTCCGACAAATCTGGAATACTCTTCTCCTCCTCCTGAGCCAACAATTGCGCATAGTCGGGAGTGGGATTGAATATAAGACGCTCAAGCATTTCGTCCTCTTTCGGGTCTTGTGTGCCGTAATTACTGATGAATGTGGTTATTGCATCGTTGGTCGACACCGGCTCCGGTCGCTTTTCATCCGGATAAAAGCCGGAAAAACGATTGCCGTCAGGCTCTATCAGCCGATAGAGCGTACTGCGGTCAGGAGCGTTAAGAGCAAGTCGTTCGGTTATGCGTCGACGGGTATCGGCATCAAGCACCCCTTTATCGCGGGCAAGCATGATGGTTGCCGGAAGAGTAAACGATGGATAACAACGAGCCAATTCATCGACGAGTTCAACGGGGATTTGACTCGTCGGCTCGTCGAGCAACGACATGAATTGTTGTAGTGCAGAGTCGCTCATCGTATTACCAGTTTCCAAGAGTGGCATTGAATATCAAGTCCACCAATTCTTTTGATATTTGCGAGCAAAGCTCGTCCTGCACATCAGTAATCATCTCAGAGCTGTCAAAATCGCGATAAGCCGAGAACGTCTGGTCTATATCCTTACCCTCATCCTTATTGTCGGTATATTTTACCCTGACCGAGATTGTCAGACGTGTCTTCGAAGCATAAGCATCTTCGGTCACCGCTTGCGGAGTGAGATTATACCCCGTAATCTCCCCCTCAAGTTGGAGATCGGCTGCCGTATCGATTACTCGCAGACGAGTATTGCGGGTGATATAGTCGAGAAGTTCGTTTTCAAATGTTTGCTGCAATGGAGGATAGACAAGAGCTGCTCGAATTGGGAAATTGGAGACATAGATGGTCTTATAGACGTTGTAATCAAGAGCCGCTCCATTGAATTTATAGCTTATGGAGCAACTTTGCCACGCAGCGAGCATAGCTATTACGGCAATTACCTTGACCGATATTATGGATTTCAAAAATGATTTCATTATTCGAGTCCGTATTCTTTAATTTTTCGGTATAATGTACGTTCGGAGATATTCAACTCTTTGGCAGTTGCTTTGCGCCGTCCGCCATTTCGTTCAAGCGACTGCAGTATCGTCTCGCGCTCAGTCTCTTCAAGAGTCTTTCCGGAGGCCGATGTCGCCTCTATCTCTTCGACCGGAATTGTCTCAACGGTATCGCGGGTTACATCGGTGACATTATGGGAATCATGATTGTATTTCACCAATGAATGCGACGACACCTCGGAAAATGGCGTTGTGGGCTTATAATCTACCGTATGCGATGCAATCGGTTTATGAGCTGAAAACTGTTCGATTTTTTTATTGAGAGCGTCGATTTCATGCTGCATACGAAATATCATATTAAACAGCAACTCTCGCTCTTTGGCATAGCTGTGGGTTGGCTCGGTTGTCACCGTAGGAGTGTAGACCGTCGCATTGACCGGTATGTATGTCTCGATGTCGGTTGCATCAATCTCCCGACCGGCATCAAACAGCGAAATCTGTTCTACCACGTTTTTAAGCTGACGAACATTGCCGGGCCAGCGATACTGCATCAGCAACCGACGAGCCGTATCATCAAATGAAATAGCCGGAGTATTGTATTTCTCGGCAAAATCCGCGGCAAATTTACGAGCGAGCAACACTATATCGTTTCCTCTGTCGCGCAACGGCGGGATGGTAATGAGCACCGTGGATAAGCGATAATAAAGGTCTTCACGGAATCGTCCGTCAGCCACAGCTTTGGCCATATCGACATTTGTCGCTGCCACAACACGAATATTCGTCTTTTGCACTGTCGACGAACCGACCTTTATAAACTCTCCGCTTTCGAGCACACGCAGAAGTCGAGCTTGCGTAGTGAGAGGCAACTCCGCCACTTCATCAAGAAAAATAGTGCCGCCGTCAGCCTCCTCAAAATATCCTTTACGCGATGATACCGCTCCGGTAAACGCGCCTTTTTCATGTCCGAACAATTCGGAATCGATTGTTCCTTCAGGTATTGCACCGCAATTGACCGCAATATATTTATTATGCTTGCGGGAGCTGAAATTATGGATTATTTTCGGAAAAAACTCTTTTCCCGTACCGCTTTCACCGATGATAAGTACCGACAAGTCGATTGGGGCTACCTGTATGGCACGCGACACTGCCGCAGTCAGCGCAGGTGCATTTCCGACTATGCCGAGCCGCAGTTTAGCCTGCTGCACTTCAGGCGATATTTCTTGATTTATTTGCATGAGCGTAAGGCGTAAGTCTTTGATTTAAGAAATTCTCCGAGAGCCTCGGTAGATTCATATTTTTCTTGCTCTTCAACCGAAATAGGCTCTCCGATAGAGATATGCAGAGTATCACCCTTGCGACGGAACACCTCGGCCGGCAAGCGAAGCGTACGTAATTTCCAACTTATCATACCGAGTATCGTAAACCAAAGCGAGTTGTGTCCATGAAAATATATTGGCACTACAGGCACTTTGAGTTGCTGAATGAGGCGGATGATGGTAGGTTGCCATTCGCGATCTTCAAAGCGCAGGTTCCATCGAAGTTTGGAAACCGCTCCCGCCGGGAAAAATCCGATAGGATTACCGCGGCGCACTTGCATGATAGCCTCTTTTATGCCCTTCATCGACACCGCCTTTTTAGCCGGGTCATCGCTCGCAAGAGCATCGACGGCAATAAAGTTGGGGCGCATAGCCGATATATAATTCAGCACCATATTGACCATCACCTTAAATTTCGGGTATCTTTTGGCTACAATTGATATGAGCGTAATGCCGTCGAGTGCGCCAAAAGGATGGTTGCTGACGGTAATAAACGCACCTTGCGGCATCGAGTCGATAATCTCCTCATTGTCTATCCGCAACTTTATATCAAGATCTTTGAGCAACCCTTGCACGAACGGTTCTCCCGGTGTATCACAATTGTGATCGTGAATCCAATTGACTTTGTCAACCGACAGCCAACGGAGTAGACAATTCACGAGCTTTTCTTTTCCGCGCAATTTCGGCACCATTTCGGCTATGTCATTATAATCGAGTACTGTTCGCTTTATCGGGGTTTTATCGGTTTCCATAACGTTAATAAAGATATTCAATTTGCAAAGATACAACAATTTAGCGGAATGATATTGTCGAAAGAATGATGTTTTGCAGTGATTTTGCCAATCTTGAACAATTTTACACGCATTTTGAATATTTTTACCCGCTAAAACGGATTAAAACAACGAAATTTGAAACAATAATTCTAACCTTATATTTAATAGATTATGAGAAAAGCAGTTATTTTTGCCGTCGCTTTGACCGCATCGTTCGGGACCTCGGCTCACATTTATTATCAAGATGCACAAAATGCGGATATGGCTCGTCACACACTTCGCAATGAGGCGCATCGTACCGAAATCATATTGCCGCAGGTCAATGGTTACAATGTCTACAAAGCAGACCTCCACACTCATACAATCTATTCCGATGGAGGCACGACTCCCGAATATCGTGTGCATGAAGCTTGGATGGATGGACTTGATGTGATGGCTTGTACAGAACATATCGAATATCGCCGCTGGGAGAGTCATTTTTTGCAATATTTGAAAGGACATGTACCTGAAGGAACTAAAGCTTCGACCAACGAAAACATCAAGGTGGATTTTAATTTCGCCAACAAGCTATCGATAGATTATGCTGAGAAATATGGACTGACGATTATCCCGGGAATCGAAATAACCCGCAATCACGGCACTATAGGGCATTATAATGCGTTGTTTGTAAAAGACGCCAATACGATTTTCGACGATGATCCCGAACAATCTATTCGCAATGCACGTGCGCAAGGAGCCGTGATTATGCATAATCACCCGGGATGGATTCGCAAGAGCCTTAATATGATTGATTTTGAAAAAAAGGTGTACAAAGCCGGTCTAATCGATGGAGTAGAGATAATGAACGGTCCGGAGTTTTATCCATCGGTAGTTACCCGAGCTAAAGAATATGGATTGTTTATGTCGGCAAATACCGACATCCATTACACTACGGCTATGGAATATAACGGAATAGGACATCATCGTAATATGACGTTTATTTTGGCTAAAGATCGATCGCTTGAGTCCCTTAAAGAAGCTTTGCTGTCGCATCGCACGTTGGCATATTCTCATGGTTCGATTGCAGGTGACGAGCAACTTGTAAGAGATTTTTTCTTGGCAAGCGTAAAAATAAACGTTATTCATGTAGACAGCAATGGTCGTCGCATAGTAAGCATTACCAATCCTACATCGTTGGCTTATTTAATACATATACCAGAGCAGAATCCGATGTGGATTAATGCGTTCTCATCGCGCAATGTGACTGTGGCAAAAGATGCCGATTTAATATTTATAGTCGAAAACATGTGGATTCCGGGAGAAAAAGAACATCCTGACTTCAAGCTAAAGATAGATTAATTCGGACGCACGTACTACAAAAACCGTATGATAGTATATGATAAACGAACGAGAGGCAGTGTTAACACTGCCTCTCGTTCATAAAAAGTAACCAAAGTCCGAACTTTGCGAAACCAAGACTTTGTCTTTTCTAAAATAATGGAGTCAATACAAGAAATCAAAACAAAATTATTGATTATCCTCTGAAAGACAATGTATCTACATTTTCATAAACTCCGACGGCGACATTCCGGTCAGATGCTTAAAATACTTTCCAAACGAAGATTGGCTGGTAAAGTTAAGTTCATAAGCCACTTGCTGAATATTTTTACCTGAAAAACGAAGCATGTTTTTCGCTTCAAGAATCACATATTCATCTATCCATTCTGCAGCCGAGCGACCTGTGGCCTCTTTTACTATGAGCGACAAATATTTCGGCGAAATAAACAGTTTATTGGCATAAAATCCCACCGAACGTTCCGAGCGATGATACTTATGTACCAATCTTATAAATTCCTGAACATAATTCATTCGACGAGAGAAATTTGTCGTATCCACCTCCGCTTCATCATCTTTTTTCTTGTTTACAAACTGCATCATCTGATAAAGAATCGAAGCTATCAGGCATCGGGATATATTTTTGGAATACACATCCTCCTCATTCTCTTTCGCATTGAAATGCAGAAGCTCGAAATACCGTCTCAATAACGCCATTTCATCGACCGACAGTTTAAATAACGGACTACGCGGATGAGAATACATCCTCGGACTCAACGTATTTATATCAATATTTATATCCCGAATAAATTCCTGTGAAATAAATAGCGTATAGACATCCACATTCGCTGCCGCATCATTCACTTTCACAATCGAATCAGGACCAACGATTGTCACCGTATTGGCCGTCATCAGGTAAGTATTCAAATTGACATCCACCGATATTTCTCCGGAAAAACACAATGTGAACATCAATCCGCCGAAACGTATAGGCATCGACATATCGATTGACCCCTGTTTCTCCAGTGAAGTCATATGAGAAAACACGAAACTATCGCCGAATCTACTGAAATCGTTTGAATATCGTTGAAGGTGCGTTATTAATGATAAGTCCACCAATTTTTCATTCATAGCTATCTTTTTTACTATTTACCGGTGCAAAAATACAACATTTACGACAATCCACAACCCTATTAGTCGCAATTTAAGACAAAATGACCAATTTTTCAATTCTATGGAACAACTCGCCGACGTATTTATGCACATTTCATTATCGATTATGCAGTTATTTTTCACTAACTTTGCGACATTAATCATATAAATATCGCAACATTGGAGACTTCAACCATCAAAAAAATAGCTTCACCGCTGCTAAAATACGGACTTCCGCTCGTAATCACAATCGGGCTTTGCTACCTGCTTTTCACCGGTATCGATTTCAATGAAATGATTGCCATCATCCGTAACCAATGCAACTTTTGGTGGATTGGATTAGCTCTGTTTATCAGCATTTTTTCCCACATATTCCGCGCTATGCGATGGCGCATACAGCTTCAAGCACTTAATATCGATGCCCCGCTTTCGTCGTTGGTTTACAGCATTTTCGGCACTTATGCCGTCAATCTCGTTTTCCCTCGTCTCGGAGAAGTGTGGCGCACAGGATACATCGCCCGCCGTCAACGCGCACCATTCACCACTGTATTCGGCTCTATGGTTGCCGACCGCCTTGCCGACACAGCGACCGTACTGCTGCTCACATTGGTCACTTTTCTGCTCGCAAGCGGAGCCATTTCCGAATACCTCGCTCAAAACTCGGAAGGATACACCAAAATGCTCGGTCTTTTAACCTCTCCGTGGCTTTGGGGAGCCATTTTGGCATGTTGTGCTGCTGTATGGTGGGTGTTCACACATAAACGCGACAACAAATTAGTCATCAAAATCACCGGTTTCGCAAAAGAATTGTGGGAAGGCTTTGCCGGCATAGCAAAAATGAAAGGAAAAGGGAAATGGCTTCTTCTCACCTGCGCGGTGTGGGGTTGCTACTTTTTCCAACTGTTTGTGGCATTTTTTGCATTTGAAGAGACAGCTTCCGTAATTCAAAATCATGGTGTCATAGCCGTTTTGGTGTGCTTCGTTCTATCGAGCATCGCCATGGGTGTTCCGTCAAACGGCGGAATCGGGCCGTGGCAATGGGCTATAATCTTCGGATTAAGCATATACGGATTGCCCAAAGACGGCGTTTCGCTTGCATTTGCCAATCTCGTACTCGGATCACAGACAGTTCTGCTCATTCTCCTCGGCATATACACATTCATCGCCATTTCATTCGAAAAGCGTCGCTCACTTCCAACCGCTTGATTCATCATGGACGACCATCGCGACTATTTTCTCGAAAACAACGACGACACCACCACTCCCGTTGAACCCGATGCCGCTTCTGTTTCGGAGCAGACCCCCGCATCCCCCTCACCTCGCAAAAAGTTCAGTCGTCGCATCATAGGATATGCAATTACAATCATCATCCTATCCCTCTGCGGATTCATTTATTTTCGATATTTCAATCCTTATGCTACCGACGCCATAGCCACAGGCTACATCACATCGGTGGAGCGTCGCGGGCTTTTATTCAAAACATTTGAGGGTGAAATGGTCACCGAACGCTCGTTTGGAGACACTACTCGCGTATATCGAAGCGACTTCAGTTTTTCCATCCCCGACACCACAGTAGCTCGACAGCTGCAACAATTCCAAGACTCCGGGCTACAGGTCACTGTCTCGTTCAGTCGCTACTACGGCTCATTGCCTTGGCGAGGAGCATCCACCTGTGTCGTCGCATCCTTCTCCCGCAAACATGCCGGCGACATCGACAACTAATCATCCCGATAAGCCAAAATTTATATGATTTGGAGCTACCAATCTTCATTAAAATAGCTATCTTTGCAAACAAGAATTAAGTAACAACTAATTTATACAATACTATAATGGCAGAAATCAAGTGTATCGGAATCCTCACCTCAGGAGGTGATGCTCCGGGTATGAACGCAGCCATCCGCGCCGTTACCCGTGCGGCCATTTTCGGTGGATTAAAAGTCAAAGGCATCTATCGCGGATATCGCGGACTCATCACCGACGAAATTCAGGAATTCAAGACTCAAAACGTTTCAAATATCATTCAGATGGGCGGCACAATCCTTAAAACCGCTCGATGCAAAGAATTTCAGACTCCCGAAGGTCGTCAGCTCGCCTACGACAACATGAAACGCCACGAAATCGATGCTCTCGTAGTCATCGGTGGTGACGGTTCATTGACCGGTGCGCGCATATTTGCAAACGAATTCAACATCCCCATCATCGGTTTGCCCGGAACCATCGACAACGACCTCTACGGCACCGACACAACTATCGGCTACGACACCGCCCTCAACACCATCATGGAGTGTGTCGATAAAATTCGCGACACCGCAACATCTCACGAGCGCCTCTTCTTCATCGAAGTAATGGGACGCGATGCCGGATTCCTCGCACTCAACGGAGCCATCGCTTCCGGGGCCGAAGCAGCCATCATCCCCGAAATATCAACCGAAGTCGACCAACTTGCCGAACTCATCCAAAACGGCTTCCGCAAGTCAAAGAACTCATCAATCGTTCTCGTTGCAGAAAGCCCCATCACCGGAGGTGCTATGGCACTCGCCGAACGTGTTAAAAACGAATATCCCGGCTACGACGTGCGCGTCTCCATTCTCGGACATCTCCAACGAGGCGGCTCACCCACTGCCCACGACCGCATCCTCGCATCACGCATGGGAGCTGCTGCGATCGACGCACTTCTCGAAGACCAGCGCAACGTAATGATAGGAGTCCACAACGATGAGATTGTTTACGTTCCCTTCTCAAAGGCCATCAAAAACGACAAACCCATCAACCGCGAACTCCTCAACACCCTCCGTCGCCTCTCCATCTAAAAAACGACAATCCACATCATACTCCAAGCCGCGACAGGGTGATGTCGCGGCTCTTTTTAATCCTCCCCCAAAAAAATCACACATATTTTGCAACAAACCGATCTGCATATTCGTCTAAAGGAAAATATGTCATTCATTCTTATCATTACAGATTATCCATTATGAAAAATTTTATCATTGCGCTGCTCCTAATCGTCGCCAACATTGCAACTGGCATAGCCCAAGACAATGTGTACGAAAAACATCTCTTCCAAAAATCCAAAGAATTTAATGATTCACTATCAATCTACGACGACAACAAAGACTATATCCGTGCCGAACGTCTTTTATACAACTATGTCGATTGGTTTTATAGCCTCCCTTCCGAATATCAACAAAAATATTCCTTTCTACCTCCAAGCATATATTACAATATAGCCTGCTACCAATCTATACAGAACAAGCAAGAATCTGCAGTTCAATCGCTCGAAAAAGCATACCAAACAGGATATGATAATTATCGACAACTCACCACCGATACCGACCTCGACAATATCCGATCCAACAGCAAATTTCAAGAACTTTCAGCCAAAATGAGAGAAGACTTCGACTTCCTTTATATATTACGCAAAGCCCCCGGATATACAACCGTCAATCAGACCGATACACTCCCCTCATTTTCATACACAGCACCCTCCGACAGTTCATTGACGCATCTGCGCCGATACTTCAACCTCGACAGTATTGCCGGCTCAGGCGACGAACTGTCACGAATCAAAAACATTCTCAACTTCGTTCACGACAACATCCGCCACGACGGGCAACACGGGAACCCACAACCCGCTGATGCCATCACCATGTACGACGCTTGCCGCGACGGCTCTCGCGGACTCAACTGCCGCGGATTGGCTACCGTACTCAACGAAATGTATCTCGCCGTAGGCATCCCGTCACGATTCATCACCTGCTACCCGCGCACCTTTATCAACGACTGCCACGTCATCAATGCCGTCTACTCCTCTACACTCCAAAAATGGCTGTATGTCGACCCGACTTGGAACGCACTCGTCTACGACGAAAACGACACCCCATTGAGTGTACAAGAAGTCCGTGAACGCATCATCGATGGTCGACCGCTCATTCTCCACGACGATGCCAATTGGAACAATCGCGAAAAAGCCACTGTCGACGATTATCTCCATAGCTATATGGCAAAAAATCTTTACTATATCCAATCCTGCGACAACTACCGATTTCGTACCGAGAGTTCTAAATATCCCCGCTACATCCTCCTTGCCCCCACAGGCATAACCCCCGACTACGATACACACTCATCCGTAATCATCAACGACGACTCATGGTTTTGGCAATCACCCCAAGCCAACTGATTCCGCCCTACCGCCCTCACATAACAAAATCTATAGCAATCCGCTGCGCTCCACGGCGCTCAATTTGGCGATTTAACGAAAAATGCGTAACTTCGCTTTCTAATGGAACAGGATTCGATGTATCAACGCACGGCTCTGCTTCTCGGCGATGAAGCGGTTGCGGCACTCGCCGGAAAACGAGTGCTTGTCGTTGGAGTTGGAGGAGTCGGAGCCTATGCGGTCGAAATGCTTGTGCGCACCGGCGTAGGACACCTGACACTCATAGATGCCGACAACGTGGGCATCACCAACCTCAACCGACAGCTCCCCGCGCTGCTCTCCACCCTCGGAGAACCGAAAGTCGACGTGCTGGCTCGCCGTTGCAACGACATCAATCCCCAATGCCATATCGATGCACGACGTGAGTTTCTCACCGTCGAAGCGGTCGATGCTTTACTCGACGAAGGCTACGATTTCGTCATCGATGCTATCGACACCATTGCCCCTAAAGTAGCTCTTATCGAGCGATGCTATCGTCGGCGCATCAAACTTATCTCGTCGATGGGAGCCGGAGGGCGTATCGACCCCTCGAAATTGCGCTATGCCGACATCTCCGAGACTTTTCACGACGGACTTGCCCGCGTGGTGCGTCAACGACTCAAACAACTCGGCATCCTCCGCGGAGTAAAAGTCGTGTTCAGCGAAGAGGCGCCGCGTCGAGCTTCACTGATGATGACCGACGAAATCGCCAACAAAGCATCGAGCTACGGCACTGTGGCATGGATTCCGGCAATGTTCGGATGCATGCTTGCAGCCCATGCCATCAATGTAATGACAAGAAAATGATTGAAATACGCAACATAACCAAAAGCTACGACTCTCTGCAAGTCCTTCGCGGCATAAATCTCGACATCATCGATGGTGAGATAATGTCGATTGTCGGACCCAGTGGAGCCGGAAAAACCACATTGTTGCAAATCATCGGCTCCCTCGACCGTCCCGATTCCGGCACTGTCAGTTACGACGGAGAAGATATTATGAAGATGCGCGACGACCGCCTTGCCGGATTTCGCAATCGCAACATCGGATTCGTATTTCAATTCCATCAGCTCCTTCCCGAATTTTCAATACTCGAAAATGTTGCCATGCCGGCACTCATCGGAGGCGACAGCCGTTCAGACGCATTTGCACGAGCATCCAAGCTCATCGACTACCTCGGATTGTCGGCTCGCGTCGACCACCGTCCGTCGCAGCTCTCCGGAGGAGAACGCCAACGTGCAGCCGTGGCACGTGCTCTCATCAATAGTCCGCGCGTAGTCCTTGCCGACGAACCGTCGGGCAGCCTCGACAGCCACAACCGCACCGAGCTGCATCGACTCTTTTTCGACTTGCGTCGCGACATGGGACAGACATTCGTAATCGTCACCCACGACGAAACCCTTGCAGCCGACACCGACCGCATAGTCCGCATGAACGACGGGGCAATCACAGAAATCTCATATAACAAGAATCGATGAATCGCCCGCTCCTCATATTATCCTCCCTATTCGTATTCTTGACGACATCATGCAGCGACGACGAAAGCTACAACGACCACGCCACGCTCTACGACATCGTCACATTCGAAGGCAACACCGATTCCGGAGCACAATTCACTCTGCTGCGACAAGATGACGCCCCCGCCGTATCGCTCCTTGCGCGTGGCACCAAAGTCGACACCGAAACAATAGAGCCGGAGAAACGTGTGTTTATCGGCTATATACCGGCATCGGGCGAACCATACACATCAGGCGACATCACCCTGACAGGCGCAAGCGCCATCAACAATGATGTGCTCCGCATCTCCTCGCTCGACTCCATACCCGCATGGGATAGCGACCCCATATATCTCAACAGCATCTGGCGCACAGGCAATTTCATTAATATTTATTGCCGCGTAAGCTACTCCGACGAAAAACGTGCTTTCATCCTGATGGTCGACCGCGCGACGCGCGACGACGCCATTCCGCAGCTCTATCTCGTCCACAATCTTCTTGGCGAGCCTCAAAGTTTCACACGTCGAGCCTATCTGTCGGTCGACATTTCATCACTTTGGAGCGAAACATCGTGCCACGGTGTGACAGTCCACCTCAACGACTCCAATCTTCCTCAGAACACTTATACATTTTATAAATCCACTGAATAACAACCAATTAAAACGTAAATAAATATGGAAAATAAAAAGAACGAAATACAAATCGAGTTGACTCCCGAAGTTGCAACAGGTATTTACTCCAACCTTGCAATGATCACTCACTCTGCCAACGAATTTTTCGTTGACTTCATCACTGCCGCTCCCAACGTGCCTAAAGCTATGGTGAAGAGCCGCATCATCATGAACCCCGAAAACGCCAAAAATCTGCTCTTCGCTCTCCGCGACAACATCATGAAGTATGAGCAGACTTTCGGTACCATCGAGCGCAAACAGCCCCTCAACAACGGCAACAAAGGCGGCAACGGAGAGATTCCCAATCCGTTCATGACCGGCGGCAAAGCTTAATCTCAAACAACTCTTTTCAATTATGATAGACAACAACTTGACCATCTACAACTCCCTTTCCCGTCAAAAGGAAAAATTTGTCCCCATTCATGAAGGGAAAGTGGGGATGTATGTGTGCGGACCCACTGTCTACGGCGACGGACACCTTGGTCATGCCCGTCCGGCAATCACATTCGACATCGTTTATCGCTACCTCTCGCATTTAGGCTACAAAGTGCGCTACGTACGTAACATCACCGACGTAGGCCACCTCGAACACGATGCCGACGAAGGCGAAGACAAAATCGCTAAAAAAGCCCGTCTCGAACAGCTCGAACCGATGGAGGTCGTCCAATATTACCTCAACCGCTACCATCGCGCCATGGACGAACTCAACGTTCTCCCCCCGTCGATTGAGCCCCACGCTTCAGGCCATATCATCGAGCAAATCGAATATGTAAAAAAAATCATCGAAAGCGGATATGCCTATATCAGCGAAGGCTCAGTCTACTTCGATGTGCCCAAGTATAACAAAGATTTCCGTTACGGAAAACTTTCCGGACGCAACATCGACGAACTGCTCTCTGCCACACGCGCCCTCGACGGACAACAAGAGAAGCACAACCCCGCCGACTTTGCCCTCTGGAAGAAAGCAGCGCCCGAACATATCATGCACTGGCCGTCGCCATGGAGCGAAGGATTCCCCGGATGGCACTTGGAATGTTCTACGATGGGACAGAAATATCTTGGCGAGAAATTCGATATCCACGGCGGTGGTATGGACCTGATGTTCCCCCACCATGAGTGCGAAATCGCCCAATCCGTAGCCCACAACGGCCACGAGACCGTACACTACTGGATGCACAACAACATGATTACCATCAACGGGCAGAAAATGGGAAAATCGCTCGGCAACTTCATCACACTCGACGAATTTTTCACCGGCTCACATAAGCTTCTCACACAGGCCTACACGCCGATGACCATCCGCTTCTTCATCCTTCAAGCACAATACCGCAGCACTCTCGACTTCAGCAACGAAGCCCTACAAGCCTCCGAAAAGGCGCTGCAACGTATGCTCGAAGGGTGGAAACGTCTCCAAGAGTTGACTCCTGCCGACGAAAGCACCGCCGACGTAAAGAAATATCGCGTACTTTGCTACGAAGCACTCGACGACGACCTCAACACACCGATTGTCATCGCCCATCTCTTCGATGCATGCCGTGTCATCAACCAAGTCAACGACGGCAACGCACGCCTTTCGGCAGCCGACATCGACGAGCTCAAAGACCTCTTCAAGACATTCCTCGTCGATATTCTCGGCATCCGTACCGACATCATCGCCGGAGCAGGCAACGCCGACGCCCTCAAGCCCTTTGAAGGAGCCGTCGACCTCCTCCTTCAGATGCGTTCCGAAGCCAAAGCCCGTAAAGACTGGGCGACAAGCGACCTCATTCGCGACCGCCTGAAAGAGATTGGTTTCGACATCAAAGACACCAAAGACGGCTTCGAGTGGAGCCTCAAACAATAATCCAACCTTCTCACACAGATTACACAGACGGCACAGATGAAAATTCTGTAAAATCTGCGTAATCTGCGTGTTTTTTAGCCATGACTACGCGAGAATTTGCCGAACGAGTATTGATGAACCTGCCTTACGTTCCCAACGACCAGCAGGTGCAACTCATTGCCGCGCTCGCTCGCTTCTGTTCGCGCAATGCCCCTTCCGACTCCGTTTTCCTCCTCAACGGCTATGCCGGCACCGGCAAAACATCGCTCACCGGAGCATTGGTGAAGACCCTGCGTGAAGTCGGTATCACCTCCGTACTCCTCGCCCCCACCGGCCGAGCGGCAAAAGTATTTGCCGCCTACTCCGGACACCCGGCCTACACCATCCACCGCATGATTTATCGGTCACACAATCTCGGCAGCATATCCGCCACAGTGGCCATAAACGAAAATCGCTATCACGACGCCATCTTCGTCGTCGACGAAGCCTCCATGATTGGCTCATCATCCGACTCCGGCAACAATCTGCTCGGCGATCTCATCCAATACGTTTATTCCGGCGACAACTGCCGCCTCATCCTACTCGGTGACACTGCCCAGCTCCCCCCCGTCGGATGTAGCGAAAGCCCGGCAATGAGCGTAAAGGAACTCCGACTCTACGGATTGCGCGTAGCCCGTGCCATCCTCACCGAAACAGCCCGCCAAGCCGACTCATCCGGAATACTCTACAACGCCACACTCCTACGTCGAGCCATGCGCGTCGACCCGCTCCCCGTGCCGCAACTCTACGCATCGCCATTCTCCGATATAGAGACCGTCACCACCGAAGACCTCGCCGAATCCCTCGGCAGCGCCTACAATCGCGACGGACTGGGCGAAACCATACTTATCACCCGCTCCAACAAACGCGCATCCCAATTCAACATGGCGATACGCTCCACAATCCTCTATCGCGAAGAAATCCTATCGACCGACGAGCGACTTCTCGTAGCCAAAAACAACTACTTCTGGAGCACCAAAGTCAAAGGGCTCGACTTCATCGCCAACGGAGACGTAGCCATCGTCAACAAAGTCTACGGCACAGAAGTGAAATACGGCGAGTTTTTTGCCGATGTATCGCTCCATCTCCCCGACCACGAACTCGATGTCGATTGCAAAATATTCATGGCATCGCTTGCTTCCGAACATCCCGGACTGCCGGCAGAAAAAATCGATGCACTCTATAATCGCATAATCAACGACCCCGACGAGTTCGACCCCGACACCCCGATAACCACACGGGTTAACTTCCTCAAAAAAAGCCCCTATTACAACGCCCTGCAAGTAAAATACGCCTACGCCGTCACCTGCCACAAAGCCCAAGGCGGACAGTGGCGCAACGTCTACATCGACATGGGCTACATCCCCCCCGAAGCACAGGGCATCGACTTCTACCGCTGGCTCTACACCGCCACAACACGCGCCACAACACGCCTCCACCTCATCAACCCCGGCATCACAATCAAATAAACCGCCCATAATGTGATTGCAATTTCATCTCAACAACGTCCCTATTCCAAAAATTAGCAGTAAATTTTGGATTATATTCCAAAAAATCATGCGAAATTTTGGAATAGCCTAAAATCAGTGCAATAATGATGTTACAATTTATAGGTTAACATCAGGCGGGTCTCGGAGGTTGTGGAGTGCACACTTTCGTAGTCGCGATAGTTAGTGTTGCGCACATATAGTGCAAACGCCCCGGTGAGATACAACTTGCGCCACACGCGCAAATCGGCACGCGCTTCCACCACATGAAACGATGCTTGTGAGTGGTCTCCTTGAGCATCGAGCGTGCGCGGGTCATAGTCCGACCAATCCATGTCGCGCGGATAACCGTTCCACGTAAACGTGCGATAAAACTCGTGAGAAGCTCCTATCGAAAACTTGTCTTCCCGAAACACAAAGTGCACCCCCGATTTTATGCCAAACCCACTCGCCACATTATAGTTGCGGTCGTTCACCCGATAATAATCGCTAAGCACACCGGCAAGCAGCAACCCATTGGCATGCAGATAAGCATCGAATTGCCAGTTTTTCACCATATCCTGACGATACAGCAACCCGCAGCCAACCGACGCCGGCGTACAGAATTTATATGGAATCTTTGCCGACACATCAGAAATAGTATCGGAATCATAATAATCGAAATGTTGATACATCCCCACGCTAAGATGACGGATTTTGTCGTCAAGAATCTCTCGCCCTATCAGACGCCCCATGATATTGAGTTGTCCGAGCACAGGTTGCGATCCGTGACCGTTTAGTGCCACGCGGAATCGGAAATAATCGTATGGCTGCGAACTTTTTATCTCAAAGCGGTCGCCATATTCGATATTGACCTCAGCCGCCGCACCGGTACCCGTATCGAAAATTTCATCTCTAAATTCAAGCCATCGCATACCGGCAGAAAATTCAATGCTCACACGAGGGATACCGAACAGTCGTCCCGTTGTGGCACGCTTTCGCCATGCGTCACCGTTGATGATGCGCGTCAGCCCACGCATAGGCGACACTACAAATGCTGCGGCTTCGCGACCGAATCGCTCCCATCCCGTCGAATTGTCCTTTAGGATAATATCAGAAGCGCGAAAAGCGACCTCACCGATAGCCATACCCCCGATAGGAGTGGCAATAATATCGTTGGTCGACGGATATTCACACTCCATAAACATTTCCCACATCGCACTGCCACCGATGGCATACAGTCCCGATTGCCAATAATTCATACCGTTGGAGCGAGCCGAATTGAAATATAGATTGCCATGATAGGGATGAAGGAAAAAGTTGGTCCCAAGCTGGTCGTTGTCCCAGATAAATCCATGCTTGAAATTATCCTCAATAGAGTTGAGCGTCACATATGCAAAGTCCCCCTTCTGAATGAAACGGTCGAATGTCCATACCCCAAGATTAAGCCCCACCACAGTAGCAGCAGCCTGCCATGGCTTCTTTCGCCCGTAATACTCCAAGTCGACACTGTCAGGCATCACTCGTGGCACCACCGGAGTGCGTATCGCACTCTGCGCCACAGCCCCCACCGCCATCAAAAGGCATATCATCATTATCAGAATCTTCTTCATCGTAAAGTCGTTGTTATGATTCTTACAAAGATACAACAAAGAAAGCAAAAGGGTTGCCTTTAAAAGCAACCCTTTTAGTCATATAGTATTATTAATTCGTTATATCTTCGTCAGGCGGATTACTTTGCTGGCATATTCTCCATTTAAGCGAATCTCTATGCCCGATTGCATCAAGAAACGTCCCGAAAACGAAGAGCCTTCCCAATGATCCGTTTTGCCAATACGATTTACCTCTGTCAATGTGTAGGTGGCATCAGGGTCAAGTCCGGCAAAATAGAATCGCGGACGGGCAAAGTCTACATAATGCTCAAATTTATAGGCGAAGAACACGGCTTGACTCTTTGCATCGTCGACAAACATCTGCGAACAATATCCTCCTCCGTCGTATGGCGAAATCAATCGATATAAATCACCCTGTTGGATTATCGGACGTAATTCTTTGTAAGCAGCAAATGCATTCTGAACAAACTTTACCTCATCGTCAGTAAGATCGCTCGGCTTCATTTCCATACCCATACGCCCGGTCATAGCCACATCCGTGCGGAACTTCAACGGAATCACTCTTCCGGTCTGATGGTTGGGAGATGCACTGATGTGCTGTGCCATCGCACATGCAGGGAAGAACATACTTGTGCCGTATTGGATAAACAATCGCTGTTTTGCATCAGTATTGTCGCTCACCCAAAACTCATCGAAATATGGCATCAAGCCGTAGTTGACACGTCCGCCTCCACTTGCACAGGCTTGAATCACGAGTTCGGGATATTTTGCACGAATACGCTCCAATGCCTTGCGCAATCCGAGATGGTAATCAACATAGAGTCGACTCTGCTTGTCATCGCCAAGATAATTAGACCCGAAATTCTGTATTTCATAATTGGCATCCCACTTGATGTAGTAAGTGTTCGGAGCTTCTTTCATCACATTGTCTACAACCTTGAAAACGAAGTCTTGCACTTCGGGATTACTCATATCGAGTACCATCTGTGTGCCTCCGCGTCCGGGTTTAGGTTCACGGTCGGGGTGACAGATTATCCAATCGGGATGCTTTTCATAAAGTTCACTTTTCAGATTAGTCATTTCCGGCTCAATCCAAATTCCCCACTTCAACCCGCGTTTGGCTGCCTCTTGTTCCAACACACGCACTCCGTCGGGAAGTTTATCGGTGTCGATATCCCAATCGCCCAATGCGCAATTATCAACACTGCGTTTATATTTCCCGCCAAACCATCCGTCGTCCATCACAAACAATTCAGCTCCCAATAATTTCACGCCATCCATCATATCCACCATGCCTTTATGGCTTACATTCAGATATACACCTTCCCATGAATTAAGCAAAATCTTACGCATTGCCGTACCATTATGTACCTTATTGTTCAGACGTGCCCAACGATGATATGCACGGCTCACACCACCCATACCCTCATTGCTATATGCAAACGCCAATTCCGGAGTGGTGAGCGACTCGCCACGAGCCAAAGTATATTGGGTATTCTCCTCATTAATACCTGCGACCAAGCGATGCACATGCTTATATTGTGTCTCAACCGACATTTTGTAATTACCACTCCAACAAAGCACAGCGCCCATCACGCGCCCGGCATTCTCCTGTGGTTTCCCATCGAGCGAAAGCATGATATTCGGCCGATTAACTACGGCATTTTTTACCCCATTGCGGTCTTGCACCTCAAAGATACCGGGAGTCAACGGATTGGCTGAAAACTGCGCTTCCGCTCCCCATGCTCCATGCTCGTGACACAACCATACATCGCCCTGACGCACCGGCATGAATCCACTGGCATATTTAAGCAATGTCACAGGTTTCTTTTCCTCATTGCGAATCACCGACCATGTCTCTATCACATCAGCATTGTCATATGCTCGATAACACACATCCACATAGAAGTCATACACTTTGTCTTTGAGTGAAATCGTGTACAAAACTGCATTTGATTCTTGCTTTTCAGAGCTTCCCGTACACACCAATTCCGTACTCATATTGCCGTTGGCATGTCGCACACTCAATGCCGTGATATCCTGACATCCGCGACCAAACGCCGGATAGGCTTCTTCCCATAGGCTGAATGCCATATACACCTCATCAACACTTGCTATTCGCTCTCCGTAATAACTGATATAAAGAGGTTTGCCCTCTTCTGCTTTCAGCACAAGCGAAGTCCCGGGTGTATTCATTACGATGTCTTTTGCTTGCAGCATCACTCCTATGACGAATGCCGCCAATACCATACAAATTTTCCTCATAATGGTTCTCGTTTTAAGGGTTGTTTGAATTCTATTTGGTTAGTTTTCAATCTTATTTTTGCACCTACTACAAAGATAGGCATTTTTCATCATTATACAAGCCGGCCGTTCATAATTTGGAAAAACCGCCCCATTGCCGTAACTTTGTACCATAAAAATCGACAATAACGATATGAACCGCAAAGACTTTGAGATAATGGCTCCTGTAGGCAGTTGGGAATCGCTCCATGCTGCCATCAACGCCCATGCCGATGCCATCTACTTCGGCATCCAAGGGCTCAATATGCGCTCGCGTTCAGCCAACAACTTCACCATCGACGACCTCCCTGAAATTGCACGCATCTGCGAAGCCGAAAAGGTAAAAACCTATCTCACGGTCAATACCGTAATATTCGACACCGACATTGCCACTTGCCACGCCATCATTGACGCCGCCAAAGCGGCAGGCATCTCGGCCATCATAGCAAGCGATATCGCAGCCATATCCTACGCCCGCTCTGTCGGTGTAGAAGTCCACATCTCCACGCAAGTCAACATCACGAACATCGAAGCCGTAAAATTTTATGCGCAGTTTGCCGATGTTGTAGTGCTTGCTCGTGAACTCAACCTCGACCAAGTTCGAACCATCCACGATGCCATTGTCGCAGAAAACATCACCGGTCCTGCCGGACGACTTATCCGTATCGAAATGTTCTGCCACGGTGCGCTATGCATGGCTGTATCCGGAAAATGCTATCTAAGCCTGCATGAGATGAACTCCAGCGCCAACCGCGGAGCATGCACTCAGATATGCCGACGCAGCTACACCGTGCGCGACCGAGAAACAGGCGACGAACTCGACATCGAAAACCAATACATCATGTCGCCGCGCGACCTCAAGACAATCCATTTCCTCAACAAGATGGTCGATGCCGGAGTATCGGTATTCAAGATTGAAGGTCGTGCTCGCGGAGCGGAATACGTGAAAATAGCCGTCGAATGTTACCATGAGGCGCTCGAATCGCTCTGCAACGATTCGTTTAGCGACAAACTCATTGCCGGATGGGACAATCGACTACGACAGATTTTCAACCGCGATTTTTGGAACGGATATTATCTCGGTCAACGACTCGGTGAGTGGTCGAGCAAATACGGCTCTTCTGCCACACGCACCAAAGTATATGTAGCCAAAGGCATCCGCTATTTCTCAAATATCGGAGTCGCAGAATTTCATATGGAAAGCGGAGAACTGTGTGTGGGTGATGAAATCGTAATCACAGGTCCCACCACAGGAGCTATAATCATGACCGTCGACGAAATCCGCGTCGACCTCAAACCGGTGGAAAAAGCCGTCAAAGGCGACCGCTTCTCTATCAAAGTCGACACCAAAATACGCCCCAGCGACAAACTATACAAGTGGGAAGACCCCGCTGTAGTCCGCGCCCGCAATCCGCAGCAACGCTGATTCTACTCTTTTCCTGTTATTATCTTCTTTATATCATGCAACTTGTTCAACGCCGCCATCGGTGTGAGATTGTTGATGTCGGTATGGAGTATCTCATCGCGTATTTGGGCCAACACCGGGTCATCGAGTTGAAAGAACGACAGTTGTACCCCCGAACGCTCTTCTGCCACACTGCTCAAATCTTTACCGATTGAATCCTGACGATTGTTGGTCTCAAGATGCTTCAGCACTTGGTCGGCGCGTTTGACAATCGCCGAAGGCATACCCGCCAATTTCGCCACATGGATACCGAAACTATGTTCCGACCCTCCCGGCTGCAATTTGCGCAAAAACACCACCTTGCCGTTTATCTCTTTCACCGACACATTGTAGTTTACCACTCGCGAGAAACTGTGTTCCATCTCGTTCAATTCATGATAGTGAGTGGCAAACAGCGTCTTTGGATGCTCCGAGCCGTGCTCATGTATATGTTCTACGATGGCCCATGCAATCGAAATACCATCGTAGGTCGATGTACCGCGACCAAGTTCATCGAAAAGTATCAGCGACCGCTGGCTCATATTGTTGAGTATCGATGCCGCCTCGTTCATCTCCACCATGAAAGTAGACTCACCAAGCGAAATATTATCGCTCGCACCGACACGTGTGAAAATCTTGTCAACAATACCGATTCGCGCACTGTCGGCAGCCACAAAACACCCTATTTGTGCCATCAGCACATTGAGGGCGGTCTGTCTTAGCAATGCCGATTTACCCGACATATTCGGACCGGTAATCATCATTATCTGTTGTCCGGAATTCGACAGCGACACTGAATTGGAAATATACGGTTCACCCGGAGGCAACTGCTTTTCTATCACCGGATGGCGCCCCTCTGTAATCACAATATCCAACGAATCATCCACCACCGGACGGTTGTAATGATTTTCCATCGCCACACGCGTAAACGCCGATAGACAATCAAGTCGGGCTATCAGCGACGCATCAAGCTGAATCGCCGGAATATATTCCGCCAATCGAGCCACAAGGTCGTTATAAAGACGAGTCTCTATAATGGCAATTCGTTCCTGCGCTCCAAGAATCTTCTCCTCATATTCCTTCAGCTCCTGAGTGATATATCGCTCTGCATTTACAAGTGTCTGCTTACGTATCCAATCCGAAGGCACCTTATCTTTGTGAGCGTTCGTCACCTCTATATAGTAACCAAACACATTGTTGTATCCGATCTTCAGACTCGTAATGCCCGTGGCGTCCACCTCTCGAGCCTGTATCTTCATCAGATAGTCTTTTCCCTTAAACGCTATCTCGCGAAGCTCATCGAGTTCGGCATCCACCCCATCGGCAATCACATTTCCACGCGCCAAGGCCGACGGAGCATCGTTGACAATCTCACGCTCTATCTTGTCGCGCATCGACCGGCATGGATTGAGTTGCTCACCTATCGCTCTAAGAGCATCCAACTCGGCATCGCTGCACAACGATTTGATTGGTTCCACTGCCGTAAGAGCCGTTTTCAATTGCACCACCTCACGTGGAGTGATACGCCCCACGGCAACCTTCGAAATCAATCGTTCGAGGTCACCGACCTGTTCGAGCGACGACTTCAACTCCTCTCGTTCATCGGGATGGCGGAAGAAATACTCCACCACATCCAACCGTGCATTGATAGCTTTAACATCTTTCAGCGGGAAAAGCATCCACCGACGCAGCAGTCGGGCACCCATAGGGCTGATAGTCCGGTCGAGCACATTCAGCAGGCTCTTACCATCCTCGCCAAACGACTCCACCAGCTCCAGATTCTTCACCGTAAACTTATCGAGACGGACAAATCGGTCCTCCTCCACCCGCGCAAGGCGAGTGATATGTCCCGTCTGTGTATGCTGGGTGATGTCGAGATAGTGAAGTATAGCCCCCGATGCAATAATCGCCGCATGCATCGAGTGCACACCGAAACCCTTCAGATTGCTCGTTTCAAACTGTTTAAGCAACCTATCCTTTGCAGCATCGTCGGTAAAAATCCAATCGTCGAGTTCAAACGTAAAATATCGCGCTGTCGTGGCATCTTCAAGCAACCTGCGTTTTCCTCGCTCCACAAGCACCTCTTTCGGCGCAAAATTGCCGAGCAGCTTATCCACATAATCCGTCGTTCCCTCCGCAGTCAGAAATTCTCCGGTAGAAATATCGAGAAACGCCACGCCGCATACACCGCGACCGAAATGCACCGCCGCCACAAAATTATTCTCGCGATGGTCAAGTATATTATCATTTATCGACACACCGGGAGTCACAAGTTCCGTGATGCCGCGCTTCACAAGCTTCTTGGTCAGCTTCGGGTCTTCAAGTTGATCGCATATCGCCACACGCTTCCCCGCGCGAACAAGCTTCGGCAGATAAGTATCAAGCGCATGATGGGGAAATCCCGCAAGCTCCACATGCTGTGCAGCTCCGTTTGCTCGCTTGGTAAGCGTAATACCGAGTATCTCCGATGCCGCTATGGCATCGTCGGAAAACGTCTCATAAAAGTCGCCGACACGAAACAGCAATATTGCATCAGGATGTTTCTCCTTCATCTCTAAATACTGCTTCATCAGCGGAGTTTCAACGATTTTTTTTGCCACGATTCTTCAGGGTTTATTTCTTGTAAAGTTACAAAAACTCACCCAACATTCCAAATCCCGCCACCAATTCCCTTGCAGACAAAAAAAGTAGACGCGGCAAATTGCCACGCCTACTGATAATCATTTTCATTTGCTTTTTATTAATTGGACTAATAATTGGTTATACATTTTGTCGTAGAAGTTGTCGCTGTTCCACCTTTACCGGATGCTTCACACTTTACATAGTAAGTGGTACCCGATTCCAACCCGGTAATGGTTGCGGTTATATATTGTCCGCTCACGGTTGCCGTTTTACTTCGAGTAGGATTACTGCTCGTACCATAATATATTTTTGCACTCGTCACATTTGCTTCATCTTGGTTATATATCTTATACTGTACTTTCAATGAAGATTTTGTTGCAGTAAAGTCATAAAAACCGATGTCGGGCTTCTCATAATCACTCGAAGTTCCGCCGGACGAACCTCCGGAACCCGACGATGCTCGATTGTAATAGTGCAATACATAATCAACCCCATTAGAATACATTTCCTTTACTACCAATCGGTCACTTGTCAGCTCATAAATTTCTGCATCAAATACACATCCTCCGCACGACATCCAAGCGCCAACCGTAGATGCATCCATCTTCAGAACCATATACCCATAATTTGAAGCGTTAAACGTCAATCCTTCTTCATTAATATACCAATAAGCATAGTTGCCAGTCCCATCAACCTTCAATTCATACTTATCATTACCAAATATCTCATCCGAAAATGTAAACACACAATCAACAATACTGCTGCTCATATGTGAATATCGCCCATCAGTTGTATAATATTTACTTTGACTGTGTTGCCAACTTGTTCCAAATAATTTCGACGATAGACGTTCTATCTCCGAACTCACCATCGAGCCGGAACCTCCTGATCCATCCGGTTCATCGCTATCATCTCCATCGCCACAAGCAGCTACCGACATGCTCGCCACAAGGCATAGCATGATACTCAAAAATTTAATCGCTTTCATTTTTTTCAGTTTCATATTTTATTTTGTCATTACTATAGCAAAAGAATCTCCCGAAAAGTATCCGTTTTGATTATAATTCCAATTCTTCCTATATCCGGTTATTCTTGTAGGGTTATTCATATCATCAAGTGTTCCGGTCCAACTTTCTCCGGATGTCATCGTATTTGTAGCAAAATACACTACCGTTATCCCTACATCGCCGGATGCATTTAACGACCACGAACTACTAACTATCGACGATTCTGATTTAGAGGTCTTAACCGAGCCGTCTTGTTTCAATGTTACATTATAAGTTTCATAATACGGTTCTCCTTTCACATCATAATGCGTCTCAGTGCATTCCCATGTTCCGGAAATATCAGGGACAGATGTAGTAAATTGTTTTACATCACCCGTTATGAGCATTTCTCCAATTCGGATATATGCTTGATAATAGTACGTCGTAACAGGTGACAATCCGGTAAGAGCTATTTCACATTCTCCATCAGAATCATTGGCAGTCACTTCGTAGGTCTTATCGTCAGTTGATACGATTACACCGCACTCTGCTCCTTCGGGAACATTTGTATATATACATTTTACAATTGCTGATTTATCAGTGATATCGTACACATCTCCAGTATTTACACTTGGGCTTAAAGTTCGGAACCTTTTTACAGTGCCATACGTTGCATTAGCCGTAATATCTTTCCCATATCTGTAAACCACATCACTTGCTCCCGATTTCCTATAATATGCACGATAATAATATTCTGTATCACATTTAAGATTAGATACACCAACCTTAAAACTTAGCGATAATCCGTCCTGATTTCCTTTAACATTGTATCGGGCTGTTTCAAGAGTCAAATTTTCGGGATTTTCGTCACATATTATACCATAAGTTCCGGCATCGCGGTATTGAGAACCGGCACATCTTACACATCCCTCCAAATCAGCCGACGTGACACCGATATTATAGGCGCCACCGGTCATCATCACGACTGTGTAATATATTTCTCCCACAATAAATTTTTGTGAATAAAGATGACCCGGAAACGTAAACGTGTCATTATATTTAGGGTACTTTTCTGCTTCGTAAATTTCCTCTTCTTTATTATTTGACAACAGCGACTTAAATTTATTCAACAACTCCGAAATCGTGACATATTCATCCATATTGCCACACAACAACGATGTCAAAACCCATATCGTTCGTTTAAGTGGATTT
The DNA here is from genome assembly GCA_045133615.1 of Muribaculaceae bacterium. Taxonomy (GTDB): domain Bacteria; phylum Bacteroidota; class Bacteroidia; order Bacteroidales; family Muribaculaceae; genus M3. The sequence goes on from JBGUUQ010000020.1 coordinate 32,997, forward strand.
TCAGAATATTCATTATCGGAACAAACTATTGATGCATCATAAGCAAAATCTAAATCTCCTATAATACTCTTATCGTCGCCAATTGATACCATACATTTGGTTTCATCGCGATAATTAAAGTAACAATATAGCGAATCCACCACAAGCCAAACCGGAAGCTTGCTGTCCTTAGATACTACAATACACGCTCTCTGTAATTTTTCAAAATCAACAAAAGAAAGCATTTCATACATATCACTTTCTACACCTTCACTTTCGTACGGCAATGATGATTTATAGCAAAAATACCCAATGGGAGTTACCCATGCCTTTTCCCAAAAATCAATATCTTGTTCTATTTCCAATATACCTTCGACATAAGGGTTATAAAAATAAATGCTGTCAATCTTAGAAATCGCTATTGATTCACTGGCATTATTCATCCAAACCTTTTGATATACCGAATCGGTTTCCCCGATTTCAAACGTTATACTGTCGATATGGGAATTAACATAAGTTTCTGCCGATGTCGGCATATAAAAGCATATTGAGTTATATTTGTCCTTACTCTGGGACATGGCAATAGAGACTGCCATAATTGTAATCACATAAATAATCAACCTTTTCATCGTTTCTCAATCTTATATGTCACACCATTCACATTAACTAAATACACTCCGGCTCTCAATTTCGCAAGAGGAAATGCATATTCACCGTTGCAATCAACGGCTTTGACAAAAACAAGCGTACCATCAAGAGCATAAATAGACACTACACTGTTTGCCTTCATATCCGGAAATACCAATAAATTTTGCCCGATTTTGAACGGTTTATCATTCGATTCGATATCAGTAATTTCAGACATATCCACCGATTCATACGTAATCCGACTCATCTTTTCAATTTCGTATTTTACCTCCATATCATCGGCAGAAATAACCAAATATTCATCGGAAAAAGTTACTTTAGGCTTTTCAGACAAAGCATACGCTACTTTATCTCCATCAGTTGTCCAAACGACAAGATTCGTAATACTGTCTGCATTTGTTCGTATCACACAACAAATGCCAATAATTATAAGTAAGTTGATTCTCATTTTTTGTGGTTAGTTATTTTGTTAGAAATTAATCATTTAAATTCTTCATATAGGAACATACTGCCTATAGACTCCCCTGATTTGGCTGTTTTTCCAATAAAAAAGGACGTGGGAGTCTGTATTTTCGCTCATCTTGGACTCCGGCACTTCGCATTGCCCACCTATCAAGATAAGCAACTCAGTCAGCCCACGCCAAGATGTGTATACATGACACCACGTCAATATATTCCCATCTAAATGAGAATCATCGACTCGATGTATATAAAAACATCTACATGGACGCTTATGTTGCTGTTTCTTCCGATAGGTTTCAAAAAGTTGCGAAGTTTCTGAGTCCGGAAAGAATCGCTTAATAAACGCCTTTTTCAAAAAATATCAACCCACAGCCCCTCCGGGCCTCTGAGTCAATGCAAATATACAAATATTTTTTATCCCATACCCGTTTTCCGTTATTTTTATTCCTCCTTTATTGAAAACCCGATTTCATCAACAGCTTTTCGAATCGCTTCGCGACTCGCACTCCCTACGATAGTGGCAAGTCCGGTCGACAGCTCCACTGTTACCGACTCCACACCATCCACTGCTGCAATTGCCTTCTCCACATTTTTCCGGCAATGGTTGCAAGACATTCCCATCACTGTCACATTAAGTGCATGCACATGCTCCGTTTGCTTCTCCTCATGACCATGATGACAGCAGCAGCCTCCCTTGTGGATATATCTACGCACCAATGCATTTATCAACAATCCTCCTAGCAATGCCGTACATGCCATGTTAAACCACGACACCCCGCAATCATGACATGCCGATATTTGTCGCAATGGCTCTACAAACCATTCCCGAGGCAAAACATAATCGACAAACAATCCGAAAGCCATCGACCCGCCGATTATCGACACGAGATAAATCACCAACGCACGCACACCCATCACCTTATTCACAACCAAGATAGAAGCCACATTTGCCGCAGGTCCTGCCATCAACAATACCAAAGCCGCTCCGGGCGACAACCCTTTCAGCATCAAAGCCACGGCAATCGGAATCGAACCGGTGGCACAAATATACATAGGCACGGCAAACGCCAACACCACCAGCATGCTCAACAGCGAGTTATCCACAAACAGGGCAAAAAATTCTTGCGGGACAAACACCGTAATCAACCCGGCCACCACCAAGCCAACTACAAGCCATTTCCCTATATCCTGCATCATCTCCACAAACGCGTATTGCAAAGCCTCGCGCATTTTTTGTGCAAACGTCTTATGTTCCGACACCTCTTCTCGATTATCAGTGACCGCACTCGCCTCCCCCTCTTTCTCAAACACATTGACCATTCTCCCCCCGAACAAAGCCGTCAGGAAAGCCGCAATCGGACGTATCACAGCGAAAGGAAGCCCCATCAACGAATATGTGGCAATCATCGAGTCCACACCCGTCTGTGGCGTGGAAATCAGAAAAGACACCGTCGCACCTTTCGATGCACCCTCCTTGCGCAATGACATTGCCGTCGGTATCACCCCGCACGAACACAACGGAAGCGGAACACCAATCAAAGCCGCATTGACCACCGACCGAAATGAATTTCCACCCAAATATCGACCATACACCGTCTTTGGCAGAAAAGCATGCATAAGCCCGGCCAATAAAAATCCCAACAGCAGATACGGTGACATCTCATTCACCAATTCAAACACCTCATTCATAGTTAAATCATTTTTATAGGGCAAAATTAACGCATCTCACTTGCAACCAAGTTGCAAAACACGTATATTTGAACCATCAAAAGAGATTTCAACCATGACCGACACCGAAAAAATATTTGCCGACTATGGGATAAAGCCCACAGCCAATCGTCTTCTCATCTATCGCACAATCAGCGCTCTTAACTACGCATTCTCACTTAGCGACCTCGAAACCCGCCTCGACACAATCGACCGTAGCAGCATATTTCGTACTCTCACCCTTTTTGAAGAACATCACCTGCTCCACAACATCGACGACGGCAGCGGACAGCGCAAATATTGTCTATGCATAAGCCCTGATCACAACCACCACAACAATTGCCAACACGTCCACATCTACTGCCGCAAATGCGGTCGCACCTACTGCCTTAAAAACCAACACATCCCCTCCGTCACCATCCCCGACGGCTTCACCATCGAGCACACCAACTACATTATCACCGGCATCTGCTCCTCCTGCCGCAAATAGCCTCCCCATTCACTCATC
>JBGUUQ010000021.1:0-64293 GCA_045133615.1 Muribaculaceae bacterium
CGCCATTTGAAATTTTGATGTCCCAGATTAAAGAGCGTAGCCATCATTGCTCTGCATGCTTACACACCACCTCTACACGCTGTCAAAACCGGTCAGCCCCGTGGGGTAAATTGTATAAGGACTGCAAATTTAATGGCTTTTGTCGGCATTTGCAATAATCGTGGGTGAAAATTTGGTTAAAAAATATCGGAATATCGGTAATATAACGAAACGGGTCATATTGGAGCTGTGAGTACGGGATATTTTGTCTATCTTTGCAGGCTGAAAAAAAGATTAATGTTGTAAACTATTGTAGATGAATAAATCAAACGATCCGTCGCTTGGGATCTCACTTATCCCGATAGGGGTATTGATAGTGGCGCTTGTGGCGGTGATTGTGATAAAAGGTGCGGATGCGGTGCAATTGATGAGTCAAATGATTTTGCTTGGAGCATCTGTTGTGGCTTATTTGCTTTGCCGATTGACTACGCGACGACGTATTAAGGTGATATGGTCGGGGATGGTGAAAGGTATGCGACAAGTGCTGCCTTCGATTCCGATATTATTGTTGATTGCCACAATCTCGGCTACATGGATGCTGAGTGGCGTGGTGCCTACGCTCATTGATTATGGACTTGAGATAATATCGCCACGGTTGTTTCTGCTGATTGCTTGCGCTGTGTGTGCTATGATTTCGGTGCTGTCGGGCAGCTCGTGGACCACGGTGGCTACTATCGGGGTGGCGTTTATGGGAATCGGGACGGTGATGGGCTACGATGAGGCTTGGATTGCCGGCGCTGTGATTTCGGGAGCTTATTTCGGCGACAAGTGTTCGCCGCTGTCTGACACGACTGTATTGGCTGCATCGACGTGCGAGGTAGGACTGTTTACCCATATTCGCTATCTTATGGTGACTACAATTCCGTCGTTGGCATTGGCTTTTGTGGTATATACCATAGTGGGATTGGTTGTTAATGTTGAAGGCACGGCTCATGCCGATGAATTGATTTTTAGATTGCATGCGACATTTAATCTGACTCCATGGGTGTTGATTATACCGATGGTGACGGTGGCGATGATATGCTTCAGGGTGAATACGACTGTTACCTTGGCTGTGAGTACTTTGCTCGGTTTGGTGGGAATGTATGTGTTTCAGCCACAGGTAGTATCTGTTCTTTCCGAAGGATGTGATTCGTTGCTCGGTCACGTGATGGTGGGATTGAGGGTTCTTTTTGTCGATACATCGATAGATACGCATCATGAGTTGCTCAATTCGCTTGTGGATACCGGAGGCGTGAAGGGAATGTTGCCTACCGTGTGGTTGGTGTTGTGTGCAATGGTGTTTGGCGGAATGATGCTTGGCACGGGTATGTTGTCGACGATTTCGCGGTCGTTTACCCGAAAGTTGAAAACTCCGCGCTCAACTGTGGGTGCCACTGTGGCAAGCGGATTATTCTTCAATGCCACTACTGCCGACCAATATCTGTCGATAATAATCGGGGGGAATATTTACAAAAACATCTATAAACGCAATGGTCTTGAGCCGCGATTGCTAAGTCGAACACTCGAGGACTCGATATCGGTGACTTCGGTGCTGATTCCGTGGAACTCATGCGGAATCACGCAGTCTACGGTGTTGGAAGTGCCGACACTGACCTATTTGCCGTATTGCGTGTTTAATATTGCCAGCCCGCTGATGACTCTTGCGGTGGCATGGTTAGGAATCAAAGTGCGACGCCTTAAAAAGTGAGAATGATATTATGCTCGTCGGCTATGCGTCGCATATTGAGAATAGCGTAGCGCATGCGTCCGAGGGCGGTGTTGATGCTCACATCGGTGGCGTCTGCAATCTCTTTGAAACTCATATTGCGATAATAACGCATGATGAGCACTTCGCGTTGATTCTTTGGTAGAGCTTTGATGATGCGTTTCACATCGTCGTGTATCTGTTCGACAATCATCACGTCCTCAATATTGTCTTCACATAGGTCGCGACGGTTGAGAAGGTCGGTCTCGGTTTCGTCGCACGATACGTTGTTTTCCGATTTCTCCTGACGGTAGAAATCGATAATCAGATTGTGGGCTATGCGTGAAATCCATGCCGAAAATTTGCCGTTTTCGGTATATCGACCCTGCTTGATGGTCATGATAGCCTTGACAAAGGTCTCTTGGAAGATGTCTTCGGCAAGATCTTTGTTTTTTACGATATGCAATATATAAGTGTAGACACGTTGTTGATGTCTTCTAAGGAGGGTATCAAATGCTTCGTTTTGTCCCGAAGCAAAAGCCGCGACCAACTGTTCGTCGGTGTGCTGAGCGAATGTTTGCATTACTTTAATGTTTTAATTTTAGAGTAATGATCGGCTATAGGCAAGTTGTTTTTAGGTTTTACAATTAATTTTGTTCAGTGTTATGTGGCAAAATTAAGGCATTGGGACGATATTTGCAAGAAAAGTAATGAAAAAGTGAAATAATTATGGGTGATGGTACAATAAATAAGAAGTTTTTCGTTGTAGGGCAGATACAAAAAATGTTGGAAAGATGAAACAATATTATAAATGGTCGGTCGTTAATTGTATAGAATGCAAAATCATAATGCCTATGCAAAAAAATTCTACTCCAACCCAAAATGCAGTCACATCATCATCTCGCGTAAAGTCGCAATCAAAACCTCGTCGTGCGACAATTGATTTTCTAAAACAGTTTGCACGAGTTTATCATTTTGAAGCGCAGATGAGTTGCTCTCTCGGAGGAATGATGATGAATTGACGAAAAACAGTAAAGCCGGCGAAAACGAATCTCTATCGTTCCGCCGGCTTTTTCAATAAAGGTATGAATGGGATTAACGATTAATCTTCATCGCTGTCTTCTTGTACGCGGATGAATGTCAATGTTCTTCCTTCGTGCCCCTCTTCGATATCTTGGACAATCAGGTAGGTTTTGTCCAATTTGACGATTTTGTAGTATTCATCGTCATCGAAAAGGACGATTACACCATTTTGGAGTTTCCAATTTCCCTCCTCATCTTCGTAGCCATTATTATAGCCCCAAATGAAAGAGCCGTCGGAATTAAAAGTCCAAACATGAGAAGGATTTTGATTGCTGTCATTATCGATTTCTTCCCATTCGCCGATGAGTAGGTTGTATTGAGATTCATCGTCGTCGGAGCAAGATGAGAAGATGCCCATAAAGAGGGTGGCAAAAAGAATTGTTAAAAGTTTAGATGATTTGTACATAGTTAAAATGATTTTTTTGAATTTCTGTGCAAAATTAGTTGATAATAGAGGAGGGAATAAAATGATTAGTGTCGAATGATAGGACGAATCAGTCGAACTTTTCGACGACCTATGGCGGACGGATATTGAGGTGGTACATAATGGTGATTTTCAGTGGTTAAAATCTGATGAAAACAGACATTCCTATTTCATTTTGAATGTAATATGGAATTCCGCCAATCGATGCGAGTTGATTGCACTTAGCATTCTTGAAGCATTTGGGATATAGCCAATAGGCGAATTTTGTGCTTAAAACTCCAATGCATGCACCTGCGATTACATCGTTGAGATAGTGCCGGTCATTGTAGATGCGTAAATATCCGGTTGCGGCAGCTATGGCATACCCGGCATATCCTATCAGTGGCGATACATCTTTATACTCTTTGTATAGAAACTCGGCTCCCATAAATGCAGTGGCTGTATGCCCCGATGGGAACGAATTTCGGGCATTGCTGTCGGGACGTTTTTCTTTGAATGTGTATTTCATGGAGTTGACGAGTATTCCCATCGTTGCATACGACATGGCAAGCATTATCGTACGGTCGACGAATGAATGTTTTCCTTTGACCCCGCATAGATTGAGCCCGTAAACAGCCACCATCTGGGAGTATTGAAGATAGTCGTCGATTTTTATGCGGTGGTCACCGCCGGGGGAAAGTGAGTTTTGGATACAGTTTCGTTGCTTGACGAGCCAACCGTTGTTGACGCAAAGGGCGGATAGTCCGATTGCGGCAGTCGGTATTAGAACTTCTGTGAGTGACAGTCGATGAGTGTCGTCGGAGATGCCGGATTGCGGTACTACGAGCGACAGGCTGTCGGTCTCTGTTTGTGCAGTCGAGTGCACATTACAACTCAAAAGGATGCATAGCGATACAGTGCAGCCTTTCGCGAAAAATGTTTTTTTCATCTACGCTAAGTTTTGCGCGCGGACTATTTCTTCGATAGTACGGGTTCGCACACAAATATCTCAGGGCATGATAAAAAAGAAGCATGGACTTCACTTATCATACTCTGAGGTATTTGGCGGACCCGTATAGACGATAAGTTCCATCCACGCATAGCGCAGACGTTTACCGAACTTATTCGAGTCTATACTTCATCTAATCGCCAAATTTTCAGAGTATATCGAATATTAGCAAACGCAGTTAATTAATATGTGAAATCTGTTGTTTATTTCATTGACAAAATGATTTTTAATTATACTGCAAAGGTAGTAAATTATATTGATACTTGATTGTCGGCGGATGGCAATGTCCAAACTTTCGCGTTTGTGGGGGTGAAAAGATTATGATTTGTAAATTAAATTCGCTATCTTTGTCTGCATAAGATTTAATACAATAACAACCATGAGCGACAAACGATTTTTAACCCTTTATATCGCTGCTGCCGCTATGCTGCAATGTGTCACGGGCAACGTGATCAACGAATGGTTGTTGTCGTTTCCGCTTAATGTGATTTTATTTTGCGTGTGGACGCTGTTGGTCTTGGTGTTGTATTATAGGGAGCGCAGTTCATTTTTTGTCAGATATATGCAATCGCGACGGGCGGTCATCACTTCGATTGTGATGGTGGCGGTTGTTGCGTTGGTGATAGGGTTTGTTCCGCAGTTGCCGCAGCATATGGAAGCGGAAATATCCTCCGGGGTGGCCAAAAGGTTGGGACTGTATGATTTTGATGGGTCGTGGCTGTATGCGGCGGTGATGCTGTATGTGATGACTTGTCTTTTTGTCGTGACGTTGGTCGGAGTGTCTTCTCGCTTCGGAAAGTCGGGCAAGATGGTGGAAGGAATACGCTTTTTTCTATTACACGGTGGATTGTTAATCGCGATTTGTGCCTCATTTTGGGGCGCGGGTGATTGCGATACGGTACAGATAAAAGTATCGCGAGATGAAGTATCGCAGTATGGCATAAATGAAAAAGGAGCTGTCGTATATACTGGACATGATATGTTGCTGACCGATTTTATCGTAAATTATCATGACTCAACAAATGTTCCGTCGTATTATGCGGCAATGCTGAGTGTTGACTCTATGGAGGTGAAATTGACGGTCAATCATCCTTATCGATTGGATTTCGGTCGCGAATTGTATCTGCGGAGTTATGATATTTCTGCCGGCTGCGCGACGCGATTCTGTATGGTGGATATGGTCAGCGATCCATGGTCGGGAGTGAAACTCACCGGAATCATTCTGATGATTGCCGGGGCTGTAATGCTTTTTATTGTCGGACCTATTTATCGAAAATGCCTATGATTACGTGGACTCATCTTCCGGCATTTGCTATATCGGTGGCTGTCTTGTCGATTGTGGCTGCCCTCTGTGCATGGTGTAATCGTCGTCGTCAGGCAATTGTGGTCATGACGCTGTCTATGGTGGTGATGGGCTGCTTTATCGGTCTGCTGTGGTATTCTCTTTCTCGTCCTCCGATGCGCACGATGGGTGAGACTCGATTGTGGTATTCATTCTTTATGCTGGCAGCCGGATTGGTTGTGTATATAAGATACCGCTATCGGTGGATATTCAGTTTCTCTGCATTGATGTCGATAGTGTTTCTCGCAATTAATTGTTTTAAGCCCGAATTGCACGATCGCACACTTATGCCGGCGTTGCAAAGTGTGTGGTTTATCCCACATGTCACAGTCTATATGATGGCTTATGCCGTGCTTGCATGCACTACCATAACATCGATTAGTGCATCGCTGAAAAATTCTGTTGCTTTATGGCGTTTTACCGATAGTCTTGTCTATGCCGGAGTCTCGTTTCTTACCATCGGAATGTTTACCGGTGCGATATGGGCAAAACAAGCGTGGGGTAATTATTGGAGTTGGGATCCCAAAGAGACGTGGGCTCTTGCCACATGGATGATATATTTGCTGTATATACATTGGCGTCGGTATGGAAGTGCGCGACGTTGGTTGCTGTGCGGCATTCTTCTTGCTGCATTTGTCGCATTACAAATGTGTTGGTGGGGCATCGATTATCTCCCGTCGGCTCAACATAGTGTTCATATTTATAATCGTTAACCAATATAAAACATGAAGAAAATGAAGAAAAGTACCATTGTCATCGTAGCGCTGTTGGTTGCAGTGGCTGCTGTTGCGGTTGTCTACCGTATGATGAACTCGGCTCCCGATGCTTTGTTGTCACCGTCTGCGCAGGTGAGCCGTATTCTTGATGATGGCGGATGCTTGAGTTGTCACTCGGCAACGCCTCAGCTCCCGTTCTATGCGTCATGGCCGATAGCCGGAGATATGGTGAAGGCTGATGCCGATTCGGGGTATCGCGCCTTTGATATTGTGCCGTTGGCAGATGCTTTGGCTTCGGGAGGAGAAATTAATCCTGTTGACCTTGCAAAGGTTGAAAAGGTGATTAAAGACGGGCGAATGCCGATGCCTGAATATTATTTGGTGCATTGGGGTAGCACTACTACCGATGAAAAGCGAGATATAGTGTTGGCATGGGCGAAAAATATGCGTGCGCAGTATTATGCCGACGGCCTTGAAGGTGATATGGCAGGAGAGCCGGTGCGCCCAATTGTTCCGCCTACGGATATTGACTCGGCGAAAGTGGCTCTCGGATTCAGCCTATATCACGATGCGCGTCTGTCGACCGACAATACTGTTTCGTGTGCTTCTTGTCACGGTCTTGAGACGGTCGGAGTGGACAATCGTCAATATTCCGAGGGTGTGGCAGGGCAATTCGGTGGAGTAAATGCTCCTACGGTCTATAATGCGGTTTATAATTTTGTGCAGTTTTGGGATGGTCGCGCAAAGACTCTCGCCGAGCAGGCTGCCGGTCCTCCATTGAATCCGGTGGAAATGGCATCGACTTCGTTTGACGAAATTATTGCCAAACTGCAAGCCGACCGTGAGTTTGCCAAGTCGTTCCTCGCTGTATATCCCGATGGTATTACGCAAGAAAACATTACCGATGCCATAGAGGAATTTGAACGCACACTCGTTACTCCCAATGCTCCGTTTGATAAGTATTTGCGCGGAGATGTCACGGCTATAAGCGATGCGCAAAAGGATGGATACGAGCTGTTTAAGAAATATGATTGTGCAACATGTCATGTCGGACCGAATCTCGGTGGTCAATCTTATGAATTGATGGGATTGCGTCGTCATTACTTCACCGAGCGAGGCACTGAACTCACCAATGAGGATAACGGACGATTTAAAGAGACCGGTCAAGAGCGCGACCGACATCGCTTCAAAGTGCCGGGATTGCGCAATGTGGCACTTACGTGGCCGTATTATCATGATGGAACCCGCGTTACATTGGAGGATGCTGTGCGCGATATGGCTCGGTATCAATCGGGTGTGGAGCTTGATGATGCTCAAGTGGCGCAAATCGTCGACTTCTTGAACTCTCTCACCGGAGAATATAAAGGCGCGACACTCGTCAATGCCAATACTCCTAAAGAGTGATGTATCCGGCTTGAAATGAAAAAAATACCGATATTTTTCGTCGGGGTGTTGCGTGTGAGCGAAAAAATGCTTACCTTTGCAGGCGTTTTTATACACAATATTAAATAAATTAATAATAAAATGAATCATTACGAAACCGTTTTCATTTTAACTCCCGTTTTGTCTGAAGCTCAGATGAAGGAAGCGGTAGAAAAATTCACTAAGTACCTCACCGATAAGGGTGCTACAATTGTGAACGAAGAGGTTTGGGGCTTGCGTAAACTCGCATATCCCATTCAGAAAAAGTCGACCGGATTCTACACTCTCGTGGAATTTGATGCTAATCCCGAAGTGATTAAGAAGCTCGAAACCGCATATCGTCGCGACGAGCGCGTGCTTCGCTTCCTCACATTCCGTCTCGATAAGTATGCTGCAGAATACGCTGCAAAGCGTCGTAGCCTCAAATCAAAAGTTAATGCACCTAAAGAAGAAGTAAAGGAGGACTAAGTCATGGCACAAGCACAATCAGAAATTCGTTACCTCACTCCGCTGTCGGTAGATGTAAAGAAGAAGAAATACTGCCGTTTCAAAAGAAGCGGAATCAAGTATATCGACTACAAAGATCCCGAATTCCTCAAGAAGTTCCTCAACGAACAAGGTAAGATTCTTCCCCGTCGTATCACCGGTACTTCTCTCAAGTTCCAACGTCGCGTAGCTCAAGCAGTGAAGCGTGCTCGCCACTTGGCTCTTCTTCCCTATGTAACCGACTTGATGAAATAACTTAAAGCTAAGGAGAAATAATTATGAAAATTATACTTAAAGAAGACATTTCCAATCTTGGTTACAAGGACGATGTAGTAGAAGTAAAGAACGGCTACGGTCGTAACTACCTCATCCCCCAAGGAAAAGCCGTAATTGCAACTCCCTCGGCTCTTAAGATTCTTGCTGAAAATCAAAAGCAACGTGCTCACAAGCTCGCTCAAATCAAGGCTGAAGCAGAAGCTCTCGCAGCATCTCTTCAAGGCGTTGCTCTCACTATCGGTGCAAAGACCAGCTCTACCGGTACAATCTTCGGCTCGGTTAACAATATCCAAATCGCTGAAGCTCTTGAAAAACTCGGTCACAATGTAGATCGCAAGGTTATCTACATCAAGGAGTCTGTAAAGGAAGTTGGCAACTATACCGCTACTCTTAAACTCCACAAGGAAGTTTCTGTTGAAATTCCTTTTGAAGTAGTTTCTGAATAATAATCGGAAAATTCAATAATGAAAGCACTCTGCTACAGCAGGGTGCTTTTTTGTTTTACCGGAGGTGGCAATTCGTGGCGTATTGAGAAAATTTGTAGATTAATATTGGATTTTGTGCGATAGATTTGCTATCTTAGCGCAGTTAATCCGATAAATAATGACCTCACTTTCTTTCAGTGTCTCTTGGGTGTATTGGCTGTTGATGGTGCTGTATGTGCTCACCATCCTCGGTACTGTTGCCGTTATAATATCGGAGAACCGCAACCCGCTGAAATCGCTTGCATGGGTGATGGTGTTGCTGTTAGTGCCATTTGTCGGGCTGATATTGTATATCTTTTTCGGGCGCAGCCTTAAAAATACCCATATGGTGTCGCGAAAAAATAAGCGCAGACTCAAAAAACACGAGACGATGCGTCGAGTGGATATGGGGCGGCTGAGTTTGTCGCGTGAAAGTGTGCAGCAGATACGATTGGCCCATTCGATGACGGGGGCGATATATTATCCGGGGAATAAGGTGGAAATATTCACGTCGGGACGTGAGAAGTTTGAGTCGTTGTTGCGCGATATAGAATCGGCGCAGCGATATATCCACATGCAATATTATATCTTCGAGGATGATGAAATCGGACATACGGTGCGGGATATTCTCATCCGTAAAGCCCGCGAGGGTGTAGCGGTGCGTGTGATATACGACCATATCGGTTCGATTCATGTAAAGCGACGCTTCTTCCGCGAGATGGAAGAGGCGGGAATCAAAGTGTATCCGTTCTTTCGTGTGACATTCCCTCATTTTGCCACTCGGGTAAATTGGCGCAATCATAGGAAATTGTGTGTAATCGACGGTCGGGTAGGGTATATCGGAGGTATGAATATTGCCGACAGATATATAAAAGGTGTTACCTATGGGATATGGCGCGATACGCATATTCGATTAGTGGGACCGGCTGTGAGTGCATTGCAATATACGTTTGCCTACGATTGGAACTTTATGGGACAGCCGGTGCTTAATGAGGAGACTGTGGCTTATGATTGCGATGATAATGCGGCCGCAGGTATGCAGCTTGTTACGAGTGGACCGATAAGTCAATGGGGCAATATTGCAATGGTGTTTCTTAAGGCAATTGCCAATGCCAAGCGGTTGGTGTATATCCAGACTCCATATTTCCTGCCGACTGAAAGTCTGCTTAAGGTGCTGCAAGGTGCTGCGCTTGCCAATGTGGATGTGCGTATCATGATACCGAGTCGTAGCGATTCGGTGATGTTGCGTCGGGCTTCATTCTCATATATTCAGGAGTGTCTGCGTGCCGGAATCAAAATATATCTGTATGAGGCCGGTATGTTGCATAGCAAGACGGTGATAGTGGATGATGAATTTGTGACCATCGGGTCGACTAATTTCGATTTCCGCAGTTTTGAGCATAATTTTGAAAGCAATATGTTTATATACTCTACGGAGGTTAATGCCCACATGCGGGAGATATTTTTTGATGACCTTAAAGAGTGTACGAGGGTGAAACTTACGCAATGGCGTCGACGCCCCGCAATGGAGAAGGCGAAGGAATCGATAGTGAGGTTGTTAAGTCCTATTTTGTAGCCGTTTGTTCCATTTTGCCCTGTTTTGGCGGAATTAAATTATAATTTCGATGAAAAAAAACGGGGTGTGATGGTGGAAATATAAGAAAAAACAATTACATTTGTAAAAATTTGGATATACATGGCCGGCAATCTACAGCAGACAATTGAGCGTGTAAACAATAAGGCGAAAATTCTTGTCGAAAAATACGCCACATTGCTCAAGGCAAAGGAGGAAGCCGACATGCGAGTCGAGCAACTTTCGGAGCAGGTAGCGCAGATGAAGAAGACTATTGAAACTCTTCAGTCGCAAGTTGAATACTTACGAATTGCCACCACTATCGCACCCGATAGAAAAGATGTAGAACGCAGTCGAGCCATATTGTCCGGATTAGTGCGGGAAATCGACAGATGCATCGCCGACCTAACCGATTGATGCAATGACTGATAAACTGAATATAACTATACGAATAGCCGACTTGGCTCCATTTCCGTTATCGATTAATCGCGCCGACGAGGAATTGATAAGAAATGCGGAATACAACGTCAATGAATTGTGGCGCAAATGGTGCGGTCGCTTTAAGGATAGATCCCCTCAGGAGGTGATGGGTATGGTGGCATTCCAGTTTGCCAAACTCTACTTCTTGATTTCGGCTCAGGCCTCTTCGATGGAAGAGATATTGAGCGACTTTGAGGAAGAATTGGATAAGATTTTACTCAAAGTCGATTGAACAATCGCAGAGAGTCAGTTACGACTACTGTCGACAACCATTTAATAGAAAAATTCCTGCACTACCGGTCGTAGAGCCTTTCGTGGCATTGCGTCTGATAGTGCATTTTTTATAAATAAAAGTTTAATAAACAACAGTAACACAAAAATGACAATATTACCAATTTTAGTAGGGCTATTTGCATTGGCAGTAGGTATTGTCGGAACGATTGTCATACAACGACGTATGGCATCCAACCGCGCCAAGTTGATAGTTGAAGAAGCTAACCGTGAAGCCGAAGTTATCAAGAAAAACAAAATTCTCGAAGCTCGAGAGGAGGAGATACAGATAAAAGCCGAGGCAGAGAAGCAGGCCAATTCGCGTCTTGCCAAAGTGCAACAATCGGAACAGCGTATCAAACAACGTGAGCAGCAACTCAATCAGCAGCAGGGTGACATAGCTCGCCGTCGTAATGAAATCGACGGCATGAAAGCCAATCTTGATGCTCAGATGGCCGTAGTGGAATCGAAGCAGGAGGAACTTGACAAGTTGAATCGTGCAGCTCAAACGGCTCTCGAACATATATCGGGATTGTCGTCGGAAGAGGCTAAAGAAAAATTAATCGAGTCGCTTAAAGATGAGGCAAAAACTGCCGCCGCATCATATATCAACGACATCATGGATGAGGCGAAGATGACTGCCAACAAAGAAGCTAAGCGAATCGTAGTGCAGTCTATCCAACGTGTGGCAACTGAAACCGCAATAGAAAACTCGGTGACAGTGTTCCATATCGATTCCGATGAAATCAAAGGTCGCATTATCGGTCGCGAGGGTCGCAACATCCGTGCTCTTGAAGCGGCTACCGGTATTGAAATCATCGTAGACGATACCCCTGAAGCGATTGTGCTTTCCGGTTTCGACCCCGTGCGTCGTGAGATCGCTCGCCTTGCTTTGCATCAACTTGTGGCTGATGGTCGTATCCATCCTGCCCGCATCGAAGAGGTTGTGGCAAAAGTGCGCAAGCAGATTGAAGAAGAAATCGTAGAGACCGGTAAGCGTACGGCTATCGATTTGGGTATTCATGGTTTGCACCCCGATTTGATACGTCTTGTAGGTAAGATGAAATATCGTTCGAGCTACGGACAAAATCTTCTCCAACACTCTCGCGAAACGGCAAATCTTTGTGCCATCATGGCGTCAGAACTTGGACTTAATCCCAAGAAGGCCCGTCGTGCCGGCTTGCTCCACGATATAGGTAAAGTGCCCGATGAGGAGCCTGAATTGCCGCACGCACTTCTTGGTATGAAGTTGGCAGAAAAATATAAGGAAAAACCTGAAATATGCAACGCTATCGGTGCTCACCACGATGAAGTGGAGCAGACCACATTGCTTGCTCCGATAGTGCAGGTTTGTGATGCTATTTCCGGTGCTCGTCCCGGTGCACGTCGTGAAATAGTGGAAGCTTATATCAAGCGTCTCAACGACCTCGAACAACTTGCATTGTCATATCCCGGCGTAATCAAGACTTATGCTATTCAGGCAGGTCGCGAGCTGCGTGTGATTGTCGGTGCTGATAAGATTGACGATGTAGAGACCGAAAAGCTCTCTGCCGAAATCGCAAAACGCATTCAGGATGAGATGACTTATCCCGGACAAGTGAAAATTACCGTAATTCGCGAAACTCGCGCCGTAAGTTTTGCAAAATAATAGATCGCTGTAGGTATGTCAATAGAACAAGACAACAGCAATATTTCCGAGATGTCGCAAGATATGCAGCCGGATTGTTCGTGCAATTGCGGGAAGTGTCGCTCCGATTGTGAGTGTGAAGCTCCTCGCGGAAAGTTGCATTGCTACAATTGGTTGGCCGACATCCCCGGAGGACATGCCGATTGCGATATTGTGGAGGTGCAGTTCAAGAATACCCGTAAGGGATTCTACAAGAACAGCAATAATCTGCCGCTCGAAATCGGTGATGTGGTGGCTGTGGAGGCTTCTCCCGGACACGACATCGGTACTGTGTCGCTTGTTGGGCAGTTGGTCAAGGTGCAGATGAAGCGCGTCAATTCGCGTCATGATACGGAGTTGAAGCGAGTATTCCGCAAAGCGAAACCCAACGACCTCGAAAAGTTTGAAGAGGCAAAGGCCAAAGAGACCGATACGATGATACGTTCGCGCAAAATTGCCGAGGATTTGAAGCTCAATATGAAAATCGGCGATGTGGAGTATCAAGGCGATGGAAACAAAGCAATCTTTTATTATATAGCCGATGAGCGTGTAGACTTCCGCCAACTTATCAAGGTGCTTGCCGAGACGTTCAAGGTGCGTATAGAGATGAAGCAAATCGGTGCCCGTCAGGAAGCCGGTCGCATCGGAGGTATCGGACCGTGTGGACGACCATTGTGTTGCTCAAGTTGGATGACGAGTTTTGTTTCCGTAGCCACAAGTGCCGCCCGCTATCAGGATATATCGCTCAATCCGCAAAAACTTGCGGGACAATGTGCCAAACTGAAATGTTGCCTTAACTTTGAGGTGGACTCATATGTGGAAAATGTGAAGCGTATGCCCGGAAAGGACGCTCGCTTGGAAACTCTCGATTCTACATATTATCAGTTTAAGGTCGATATATTGAAGCGAGAAATCACGTATTCTACCGATAAGTCGGTGCCGGCAAATCTTGTCACCATAAGTGCAGCTCGTGCATTTGAAATCATTGAAATGAACAAGCGCGGCGAGAAACCTGAAAAACTCGATGCTGAAGGCTCACGAAAACCGGCTGCGGCTAAAGAGTTTGGCGATATCGTCGGTCAGGACGACTTAACACGTTTCGACAAAAAGAAGAAAAAGAAGAAGAAAGGCGGCGGTGGCAATGGAGATAGAAATGCTCAGCAACGACCACGTCAGGAGCAGAAGCCTCGAAACGAAAACCGTCAGAATCGCGGCGATCGTCAGCAAGGCGGAGGCAACAATGGCGGAAACCGAAAGCCGCGTCCTCAGCAACAGCAGAATAATAAGCCTGCGCAACAGAATAATTCACCGAAACAGGATGTTGATGCGTAAACTTCTGATTATATCATCTATAATATTGTGCTTGGTGGCTTGCGCCCCCGGGCACAATGATTATAGCGACTTTCGTAATATCAATGCCGAAGGTTGGGCGTATGGAGATACCCTTGTATTTTCGCCTGAATTTGGCGACTCGATAGCGAGAGGAACTTTATGTTTGGCATTGCGTCATTCAAACAGTTACATTTATAGTAATTTTTGGGTTGAAGTATGCTACGAAGATAATTCGATAAGCAGGACAGATACGCTGAATGTGCAACTTGCAGATATTTATGGTCGCTGGTATGGCAGCGGATTCGGTGCTCGTTATCAGGTGGTAGATACCATAGCTTCGGATGTGATATTACATAGAGGCAAGCCGGTGAAAGTACGGCATATAATGCGAGTTGATACTCTCCATGGCATAGAGCAAGTAGGGATTAATTTCATCCCATGCAATTAAAGCATAGTGATACTACAAACTTTACATATGTTTTTGCAATACAATATATATAAGGATAAATTAATTAAAATTAACGGGGGGGGTAAATATCATAAAATTGTCACTATCTTTGCTTATTCGGAAGTATGAAAGCGAAAATCTAACATAGTAATGAATCAATATTTACTTACAAAAATTTGATGTTATGAGAAAAATATGTTCTTCTTTAATATTGCTTTTTGCAATATGTTTAAATTCGTTTTCTCAATCTACGATTAGTTATGGACAGATCAGTTGCTTTTGCCCCCAAACAGGGCAGATGCTTGGAGGAGAAGGTGCTATTGCGATTACTTTCTATGATGGATATATATCACATCCATTATATGGAAAATTGCAAGCTGCACAACGAAATTATGATGGCTCGATTACTTATGTCCCCACGCGATTTGCTGGAACGCCTGCATTGCAATTAAATGCAGTACTGATTTCGTCTGATTTGCAACGATTGGAGGAGCGAATGACATCAACTATGGGAAATATGAGTTTGAATATGATTAATACATATACCTCGATGGGAGAAGATGGCGGACGAGCAGCTCAACTTCTGCTTGAAGCACAAGTCGCGTCAAACAGAGGTGATTCAAGTCCTCTTAGTAGTGAATATGGAGGACGTGAATATGGAGAATGCAGATCTTGCGGCGGTACTGGAGTATCTAAAACCCCTAATTCCGGAGGTTCGCTTTCTTCATGGGTCGCATATTATAATTCACAAGGAAGTAAATGCCCTTATTGTGGAAGTTATACCAAACATTTTCATGATAAATGTTCAAGTTGTAATGTTCCCTCCTATTAATATAATTAAGTGCAAAATATTAGTTGAAACGTGGTGCTAATTGGCATTACGTTTCTTTTTTATATGTAAACGGGGGCTGATTTTTCATGCTATCGAAAAAATGCGTAATTTTGTGGATAAAGAATTAAGATTATGGATAAAGAATTGTGTCTATTGCAGCCTGAGGAGCAGGCTCTCAGAATAGCCAAGATAAGAAAGGAAATGCAAAGTCAGTCGCTTGATGCTATCCTCATCGGCGACAATGCCAATATATATTATTTGTCGGGTCGCGTATTCAGCGGATATGTCTATGTGCCGGCAGAGGGTGATGTGCTGTATCTGATTCGTCGTCCGGTAGGATTGTCGGGTCATGGTGTGGTCTATGTTCATAAGCCGGAACTTATTGTCGATGTGCTTTCCGAACGAGGCATGAAGATGCCGACGACGATTGGTTTGGAACTTGATGTGGTGAGTTATTCTGCGATTGCGCGTATAGCCAAAGTGTTTGCCGGTGCAACTGTGGCAAATGCATCGCCAATCATGCGTGCCGCCCGTGCCGTAAAGACGGCTGTGGAATTGGCAGCCGTGGCAGAGTCGGGCGTGAAGCATGAATATGTATATCGCCATATTCCTCAATTATATAGCAATGGAATGACGGATCTTGAGCTGCAAATCGAAATCGAACGTGCGTCGCGATTGGGCGGATGTCTTGGTCAGTTCCGTATATCGGGCGATTCGATGGAATTGTTTATGGCCAATGTGCTTTGCGGCGACAATGCCGATGCGCCTACACCCTACGATTTTGCAATGGGCGGAGCCGGAATAGACCCGTCTCTACCTGTAGGATGCGATGGTACGACAATACGTCCGGGAATGACTGTGATGGTCGATGCCAATGGAAACTATACAGGCTATATGACCGACATGACGCGAGTATTTACGCTTGGCAAGGTAGATGAGTTGGCGGCAAAAGCGCATGCGTGCTCGATACGTATCTGCCATGAATTGTCGGCGATGGGTAAACCCGGAGTGGCAGCAAAGGCTCTCTATGAGCGTGCAGCCGAGATAGCCAAAGAGGAGGAGTTGTCCGACTTGTTTATGGGGCATAAGCAGCAAGCGGGATTTGTGGGTCACGGAGTGGGAATCGAAATCAACGAGGCTCCGGTGATAGCTCCGCGCAGCAGAGACATTCTCGCTGAAGGGAATGTGATTGCACTCGAACCAAAATTTGTGATTCCCGGTGTCGGTGCTGTCGGTATCGAGAATACTTATGCTGTGACTGCCGACGGAATGAAATGCCTGACGAATGCGCCGGAAGAAATGATAAGCCTTGACTGATAGCCAATGTCGATAGGAAAGAAAATAGATACGCCTGTGTTTCATGCGGTAGGTCTGATTGCCGATGAAATGAATCGTCCGTGCTACACGGTGGGTGGATATGTGCGAGATTTGATTCTCGCTCGCCCGTCGAAAGATATTGATTTTGTCACCGTAGGTAGCGGTATTGAAGTGGCGCAGGCGGTGGCAAAAAAACTCGGACGTGGAGCACATATCGCTGTGTTTCGCAATTTCGGCACGGCACAGGTGAAATACAAGGGTATGGAACTGGAGTTTGTCGGTGCGCGTAGGGAGAGTTACAGCCACGATAGTCGCAAGCCGATAGTGGAGGACGGGACACTCGATGATGACCTTGCCCGTCGAGATTTCACAATCAATGCGATGGCTCTATCGGTCAACGCGGCTACATTTGGAGAACTTGTTGACCCATACGATGGTCAGGGAGATATTGGGCGTAGACTCATTCGTACACCTCTCGACCCTGACATAACATTTAGCGACGACCCGTTGCGTATGATGCGTGCCATTAGATTTGCCACGCAACTTGATTTTGAGATATTTCCCGAAACCCTCGATGCCATAGCCCGCAATGCCTCACGTATTTCTATTATATCTAAGGAGCGCGTGATGGATGAATTGATGAAGATAATGGCTTCTCCTCGCCCGTCGATGGGATGGGTGTTGCTCGATAAAGTGGGATTGCTGAAACTTATATTCCCTGAATTTGCTGCACTGCGTGGCGTAGATGTGGTGAAAGGTCGCGGACATAAGGATAATTTCTTTCATACGCTTCAGGTGCTCGATAAGGTGGCATCGCAGAGTGATAACGTTTGGCTGCGTTGGGGAGCTTTGCTCCACGACATAGGGAAGCCTGCAACGAAGCGATGGGACGACAATATCGGGTGGACATTCCACAACCACAATTTCATCGGAGCCAAGATGATTCCGCGTATATTTCGCAATATGCGTTTCCCGCTCAATGAGAAGATGAAATATGTGCAGAAGCTTGTCGAACTTCATATGCGTCCGATTGCTCTTGTGGAGGATGAGGTGACTGATTCTGCCGTACGTCGATTGCTTTTTGATGCCGGCGACGATATCGATGACTTAATGATGCTTTGTGAAGCCGATATAACTTCAAAAAATCAGGAAAAAGTACGTCGATTCTTAGACAATTTTGCGATAGTACGTCGTAAACTTGTGGAACTTGAGGAGAAAGATCGCATCCGTAATTTCCAGCCGCCTGTCACCGGAGAGGAAATTATGGAAACGTTTGCTCTTACCCCTTCACGAGAGGTGGGAATTATCAAAGAGGCAATCAAAAATGCAATTCTCGACGGGATTATCCCCAATGAGTATGAACCGGCTCATGAGTTTATGCTTCGCACTGCTGCAGAGATAGGTCTTTCGCCGGTAAAATAAACATAGGGTATATATGAAGCGAGGGTTTTATGTCATAGTATTGGCGACAGTCGCATTTGCTCTTTACGGAGGCGATTTTGCCGGATTGTGTGGTGCGTCGTTGAAGGAGGCTATAAAGAATGCCGACCGACCGAATTCAATTGTATCGTCGACGGTAGGACGAGGCGGTGCATGGGAGGCTTTTCGCTCGACCGACTGCGATGCATCGGGAATGGTTGTCAATCGCTTTTCCGACGAGCAGGGCGTATTTCCTGCCGACGGATATTCTGCGGTTGGGACAATGCAGCAACTGCACGTTGTCGATATGTCGTGGTGGCGCAATGAATCATCTTATGGCGATACCATTATGTGGGATTTGCATAATCTTTACCCTTGCAGCAACGAAGTATATGAGGTGAAGCGCGACCAGATTCCCGGATATGTGACTGATGCTACCTATTACAATGAGTTGATACGTATCGGATATGGTCGACGCAATGCGAATGAGGATATGGTGGATATGTGGGAGCCTGCCGAAGAGCATCGAGGCGATTTTGCCCGCACTATATTCTATATGACAACTCTTTATCCTGCCACTCTATGGGGTGGACTTGCCGCTAATTTCATGACTAATACGAAATATCCCACTCTCAATCGCTATGCAACGGCTTTGCTGCTCGATTGGCATCGAAACGACCCTGTGAGTGAATTGGAGAAACGGCGAAATGATGCTGTGGAGCGCATACAAGGGAATCGTAATCCGTATGTTGATAATCCTGACTTGGTAGAATATGTGTGGGGAGAATATAAGGAAACACCTATTGTCTCCGAAGAAGATTCAACCCCTGATGCCGGAGATGAATCTGAAGATGAGGAAGAGATGGTGAGAGTGCCACTTAAAGCTCGTTATTCGATTTCGGACGAACGTATTGACCTTTATTCTCCTTTTGTGCCTGAAGGCGCAACGTGGAGTGTTGACGGAGTGGAAGCGACGTCAGATTACCTTATCCCGGCAGAACTTGGTGTGGGAAAACATGAGTTGCGCTTTGTCGTTGCTGACGGGCGCAAAGGAAAACTTATAATCGAAATATTACAATGATACGCTTGGCCTTCGTTTTGGTTGCGCTTGTTGCGCTGATGTCGTGCGGACACGATGACGATCCGAGAAAGGGCGGGTCGCGCCATGATGATACAGAAACACCATCGAACGGCAATGACGATGAGTCGTCGGACGAAGAAGAGTATGATTTCACTGTCGAACTCGATGATGCTACATCTCGAATTGAGTCGGATGAACTGACGTTGCGCTATGGCGATGCCGGAGTGATGGTTTCGATGAAATCGACCGGTATTGAATATGAATTGAGAGATATTTCCACAGGGCATTATGCTCTGTTTAAGGCCTCAGGCGATATTGAAGAGGGGAGCCGGTTGAGCAATCCCGCATTGGAAATCGATGGCGCGGATATAGCTCTCACATCGGCTTGTGTGGAGCAAGTCGATAGTCGCGGAGTGTGGATTCATATCGTTACACTACGCGATGAGCATATCGTGGTTGTTGTGACCGATTTATGATTTCTTTTTTGCCGATGGATTTTCGTCGGCAAAGCGATTGGGGTATTCAAGAATCTGTCGCGGACGGCTGAGGGCGTAGATGATCAGCGCGATGCCTATGAGGATAAACGGTATGCTGAGTTGCTGTCCGAGATTGAGGTTCATAGTTGCTTCACGCGCTACTTGGTCGTTTTTGATGAACTCGATGAGGAAGCGCGGCACAAAAATGCCGATGAGAAACACGCCCAATATCAGCCCTTGACGCTCTTGCGCATTCTTTTTCCAATACATCCACATCAGCAGTCCGAATAGGGCGAAGTAGCATAATGCTTCATAGATTTGCGTCGGATGGCACGCCTGTCCTTCGTATAGATGATGCCACTCGCGGGAGTTGACAAACATGAATCCCCATGGCAGAGTGGTTGCTGTGCCGAAGATTTCGGAGTTGAAAAGATTGCCTATGCGGATAAGTCCTCCGACCAATGCAATGGCTACAACCAGACGGTCGAATGTCCACAACGGATTGCGCTTGGTGGTGAATATCGAGAAGAGTATCACGGCAATGATGATGCCTATTGCGCCTCCATGACTTGCAAGTCCCCCTTCCCAGATGTAGAGTATCTGTATCGGGTCTTGCTTGTAGAGGTCCCATTCGTAGAAAAATACATGACCGAGACGTGCGCCTACGATTGTGGCTACAACGACGTAGATGAGCAGAATACCAAGCCATTTTTCCTGCGCACCTTCGTGCCGGAACATGCGAGCGACAATGTCGTAGCCGACAATAAATCCGATGGCAAACATTAGGCTGTACCAACGTATGGCAATCGGACTGCTTATGATTTCGGGGCTGACTGCCCATGTGATGTAGTCAAGCATAATTAATGTGTGATATTTACTGATTGTGAGCGCAAAAGTAGCAAAAATCCCGCAATCGAGGCTATAAATTCTCTTAAAATAGCGACAGCCGGACTTTAGTAGCCCGACTGTCGGTGTAATCGTTTATGTACGCGGGGTTTATACAAGATGCTTGATGAGGTCCTCGCGGTCGCCATAGAGAAGGTCGATAACGGGAATTTCAATCATAGTATATGCACCGGGTTTTTGCAACATTGATGCGCGAGCCACGCCTACAAGAATTTGGGCTGTAAGAGCGGGATTGTTGATTGACATGTTAAACTCGAAACGTTGGTTCTGGGTTACGCCAGATACGCCTTTGCGTACCATGTTAACGCCGTGTCCCATATCTTTAACTTCATCGACCGATGCCACTTGCATCACGTGAGTTTCATCGTTTGCGAAATAGGGATCTTCTTTTACCGCGCGAGCCACATCATCGAGTTTGTAGCCCTCTTCAAGTTCTACATATACCATGCGACGATGAATACCTGTACCCAAAGGAATGGTCATTGACAAGGCATTTTTTACACCGGCTTTTGACTTTACGCACACGGTGTGACCCATGCTCATACCGGGACCGAAATTGGTGTAAGTAATGCCTTTGGGTGCTGCGGCTTGCATCAGTGCGCGAACCACAGAGTCGCTTCCCGGATCCCATCCGGCTGAAATGATGGCTACTGTGCCGTGCTCTTTAGCGATGGCATTGAGACGAGAGCGGAGATCGGCAATACCGGTGTGGATGTCGTAGCTGTCGACTGTGTTGATGCCTTCCGCGAGCAATACTGCGGCATGTTTTTCCACTTCGCGGGTAGGAGTACAGAGAATAGCCACATCTACATCCTTCAACTCATGAATGTCGGTAACTACTTGGTAGGGGGCAAGTTCTGCGGGATTGTTAGCGATGCTGCGGCGAACGATACCTGCAACTTCCATGTCGGGAGCTTCGTTGAGTGCATCGAGCACGAATTTTCCGATGTTGCCATATCCAACGATGGCGGCTCTTATTTTCTTCATAAAGTTATGTTTTTCTTAAATTAATGTCTATTTGTTTGCAAAATTAAGAAATAAATTCCGAAAAGATTAATTTTTTGGAATTTATTTGGCTTATTGCAAAATTTTTAGGATATATCGGGCGAAAATGAAATATGGCACAATGAAAAAGTGCGATAATGAAGAAATCATATCGCACTTTGCCTATTATTTAACCAGTTAAAGGGTGTATTTATCTGACGCGGTAGAATGTAACATATACCGAGTCCGGATCTTCGTTATCGTCTTTGTCTTTATTATAGTCTTCGTCGGATACACGAATCGTTAGTTCTTTGTCATTAAGTCCGGTAATTGTCAATGGGTATTGTTTATCATTTAGTTTGCTGGTCAATGTCAATAAAGAGTCGTTTTCGATTTCATAATCGCCATTGTCAAAGTTTTTTCCGTCCAACCAATATGATACCCATTCGAGTTTTTGTTCGTTGATATTTAAGTAAATATATCTATGCCCACTATCTCCTCCGGTGTACCAATCTCCATTTAGCGACGGATCTGTCGGAGTTATAGTCCCATCGTTTTCGTCGCAAGATGTAACTGTGCAAATTGCAATAACGAAAAATAGGGTGCTTAAAAATTTTGCTGTTTTTTTCATGACATTATAATTATGATTAGGAATTAGAAATAAAGACCGACGCTCGTGGTGAGATTATAACTGGATGTTCCGGCTTTATCTATTTTTGTGAGGTCTCTATCGTAGCAAACTCCTATGTAAACTCGCTTAATATTAATGCCAACTCCTATTTGAGACCCTAATTGACAGTGATTATATACACCGGAAACGCCCATGTCATCTTTGTCGAAAAGATCGAATTTGGATTCTTTTTTACTATATGGTGTTTCTATTTTTAGTTGTCCGTTTATATGGTATTTTAGGTTCATGCCAACAAACGGTGCAATTGTTATTTCACTATTAGGGAAAGAGAATCGATAGGAAAAATTAATAGGAACTCTAAGAGAATACATATAAGTATCAGCATCGTATTCATCGTAACCGTAATAGAAATCATCTTCATCGAAACTTTTTATATAACAATATAATTTTGCTCCGGTTTCTAAAAATATCGGAGTTTGCTCGGATAAACAGAAACCATGAATATACTCAACTCCAAAGCCGGAAGACGTGAAATCTACGTTTGTTTTTGGAGATTGAATGTTGTATTCGTATGATATCCCAATTCGGTCATACGGTTTTACTTCGTCAGATGCAGAAACGTGAGGGGCGATTGAAAAAATTCCTAAAATTAAGGATGCAATAGCTTTATTCATAATAAAAGTGGTTTATAAGTTATATTGCAAATTTAATTATGATTAAATTCCTAATCGCAGAAGAAGTGTAGCCAATCTCTCGACGTTTAGTCGCTGTTTTGGCTACATTCGGACGAACTTTTGTATTGCTTTGAAATATCGTTGAAAAAATCGTGATTTAGGATTATTGAAATTCGGTAAAGTAAATCTGTGTTTATGCTTGCTTTATCAAATAATTTGTAGATGTTGGTGCGGTCGCAAAACAGATTGTCGGCGAGCCATGAGGCTGAACGACGTTGACGTTTTAATTCTTGTTTGATTGCCAATCCGATGTGAACTTGAATTGGTGGCTCATTTGAATTGTTTTTGTTCATTTTGATAGGATGATTTATGCATCCTATGTATTCGGTATAGGCTTAATCGTGGCTTATGAGGGAAAAAAGTGCAGGTCACTTCTTGTTGAGTCCCTCAGGCCCTGAGAAAGCCTATACATACAAACAAGTTGTGCCTGCACAATGGTAGCAGGCATTTAACAACTTATCCGTGTATGTATCGTTTTGAAATTTCTCAGGTTTCAGGGAACATCCGAATAAATAGTAAATGCGAATTTTGTAATATGTTGAATTTTGGTTACATAATAGTAGTTGTTATGGATTAATAATGCAAAGATACGAGAATTTTGATGATTTTAAAGTCATAAACGAATAAAGGCGGCAATATTGGTTGCCGCCTTTGAATATTTGTGGTATTCGGAGCTTATTCGGGTTGACGACCGTTGACGATGGCTTCGGTGTCGCGGGCTATCATGAGTTCTTCGTCGGTGGGAATTACCACAACTTTTACTTTCGATGCGGGAGTAGAGATTACAGTCTCCGTTCCGCGGGTCTTGGCATTGAGTTCGTTGTCGATTTCCATTCCCATGAATGCGAGGGGCGCGCATACGTTTTCGCGAACTCCTGTTTGGTTTTCGCCAACACCGCCGGTGAAAACGATAATGTCGACTCCTCCCATTTCGGCAGCATAAGCACCGACATATTTAAGGATGCGCTGTTCGTACATATCGAGGGCAAGCTTGGCGCGTTCGTTACCGGCATTGACGGCAGCTTCGATTTCACGCATATCTGATGATATTTCGGTCACGCCTGCTACTCCGCTCTCTTTGTTGACAATACGTTGGATATCGGCAGCGGTGAGATTGTGTTTGTCCATGAGGAAAGTGAGTGCTCCGGGGTCGATGTCGCCTACGCGAGTTCCCATCATGAGACCTTCGGTGGGGGTGAGACCCATCGAGGTGTCGATGCTTTTACCATTGAGCACGGCTGTGATAGAACCTCCGTTACCTACGTGGCAGGTGATAATGCGTTGCTTGGTGATGTCTACGCCGAGAAATTCACACACGCGTTGTGATACGTAGCGATGGCTTGTGCCGTGAAAGCCGTAGCGACGTACACCATCCTCGGCATAGTACTTGTAGGGGAGGGCAT
This sequence comes from Muribaculaceae bacterium, assembly GCA_045133615.1. GTDB lineage: Bacteria > Bacteroidota > Bacteroidia > Bacteroidales > Muribaculaceae > M3. The sequence continues at coordinate 24,480 of JBGUUQ010000021.1, forward strand.
ACATGAACGACTTGGCGGGCATTGTCTGGTGAAATGCAGTATCGAATACGCCGACTTGGGGCACATTAGGCATCAATGCTGTGATAGCTTCGATGCCGGTCATGTTGGCAGGGTTGTGAAGCGGTGCGATACCGTAACATTCTTTGATTTTGGCAATCACTTCGTTGTCGATGAGTACGCTCTTGTTGAACTTTTCTCCTCCGTGAACCACACGATGTCCTACGGCATCGATTTCGTCATACGATTTGATGCAACCCTCTACAGGGTCGGTAAGGTTGTTGAGAATTGCACTTACAGCACCTTTGTGGTCGGTCAAGCCGAGTTCTACAATCTCTTTCGAGCCATCTTGACGTTTGAATTTGAGAAATCCGTCTTCAAGACCGATTTTTTCTACACCGCCTTCGGCAAGTGTCTTTTTGCTCTCGATTTCGATAAGTTTATATTTTACGGATGAACTTCCGCAATTAAGTACGAGGATATTCATTTTGTGATATAGTGTTACGATTATTTATTGCTTGCAAGTCCGATGGCTTGGTTACATGTGATGATAATGGTCTTGTAGATGTCTTCGGGGAAGCATCCGCGAGATAGGTCGTTGACCGGAGCGGCGAGACCTTGGAGAATGGGACCGACGGCTTGTACTCCGGCAAGACGTTGTACGAGTTTATAAGCGATGTTTCCTGTCTCAAGTGATGGGAACACAAGTACATTGGCATGGCCGTTGAGAGGACTTTGCGGAGCCTTTTGGTTGGCTACACCGGGCACGAGAGCCGCATCGGCTTGCAATTCACCGTCGAGAATGAGGTCGGGCGCCATTGTTTGTGCCAATTTGGTTGCTTCGATGACTTTGTTGACACGTTCGTGTTTGGCGCTCCCTTTGGTCGAGAAGCTGAGGATAGCGATATGAGGCTCGATGTTTGCGATGTCGCGTGCGGTTTGCGCTGCGGAAATGGCTATCTGCGCAAGTTCAGCCGCATTGGGGTCGGGAACTACAGCACAGTCGGCAAATACGAGTATTCCATCGGTGCCATAGGGCAGCCCTTCGGGGAGGAGCATGATGAATGCGCCTGACACGACGTTTATCCCTTTTTGAGTCTTGATGACTTGGAATGCTGCGCGAAGCACATTGCCGGTAGTGTTCATTGCGCCGGCAACCTGACCGTCGGCATCTCCGGCTTTTACGAGCAAGCATCCGAGATAAAGCGGATTGTGGGTAGTCAGGCGGGCTTCTTCCATTGAGATGCCTTTATTTTTGCGCAACTCATAGTAAATGGGGGCGTAGCGGTCGATTACCGCTTCATCTGCCGGGTTTACGATGGTGGCTTTGTCGATGTTTTCGAGTTTGAGGTCGGCGGCCATGGCTTTAATGTCCTTCGGGTCACCGATAAGTATGATGTCGGCAATCTGTTCGGCAATAATTTTGTCGGCTGCTGTAAGAGTGCGCGGCTCTGTTCCTTCCGGAAGGACGATGCGCTGTCGTTGTTGCTTAGCTTTGATGATAAGCTTGTCAAAAAGTCCCATAACTTTATTCCTTTAGAGTAGTATTTTCGTAGTGCAAAATTAGATGAAAAATGTCGGATATGGAGTGCTTGAAAGCAGAAATTTTATAAAAATAGTTTAATTGGCATGCGATAGGCGATTTATTTATCTAAAATGCGTGATATGTCGGGAAAATATCTTTATTTCGCAGTCGATATAAATCTGACACATGGAAAGAGAAAAGTTTACGATAGAATTTGAAATGAAGCGCGTCCCGGTATCGTTGCTGTGGACGTATATATCATCGGCTTCCGGATTGAAAGAGTGGTTTGCCGATGCCGTTGAGGCTAACGGCAAGGAATATGTGTTCACGTGGAATAAATATCCGCAAACGGCTCATCAGGTGAGCATGCGCACGGGGTCGCATATACGATTTCGTTGGGATGACGATCCGTCGCGCGACTACTTTGAGATGCGTATCACGGTCAATGAGCTTACTGATGAGACTACTCTTGTTGTCACCGACTTTGCCGAACCTGAGGATATAGAGGACTCAAAGGAACTTTGGGCGACGCAGATAGAGGCGTTGCGACGCGCTTTAGGCTGTTAGCCGAACTATTGACGGTGGATTGGTGTTATAATATTACTGTAAAAGGTAATGATTATGGCATCTAATCGTCGACATCGTGATAATAGAGTGAGCCGTTGGCTCATCGTTGGAGTCATAGCACTTGCTACGCTGATAGTGCTATGGCTTACTATTTTTGAGTATTGGGGAGCGACTGAGGGGCGGGAGTTGCTTCAAGCCGCGTCGGATACACTGATAATAGAGTGAGGAGGGGGCTATGTGGTGGTATTGGATAGTGTTTGCATGGATAGGATTTGTAATCGGTGTGATTGCCGGGAGCATTACCGGAGATAGTCGCCGAGTTTTTCTTATCGATATATTTTTAGGAATCGTAGGTGCGCTTGCCGGCGGATGGCTTTTTGCGTTGCTTATCAAGCGGCATATTGCATTGGCGGCAATTGCCGGCTCTATTGCCATCACTATTATATTGATGCTTGCGCTCAAACAAATAGCGCATATGCGCCGACGAGACAAATAATAAAACAAAACTCCTTCGCGATTCGTAAAGAATGCGAAGGAGCATTGTATCGTAAGACGGTGTCTTGTGATTAGTTGTTTACGCGACGTTCTTTGATGCGAGCCTTCTTACCGGTAAGATTACGGAGGTAATAGAGCTTAGCGCGACGAACTTTACCGTACTTGTTAACAACGATAGAATCGATGAACGGAGATTCGATGGGGAAGATACGTTCTACACCGATGTTGTCGCTCATCTTGCGTACTGTGAAACGCTTTTTGTCACCTTCGCCGGAGATACGGATTACTACACCACGGTACTGCTGGATACGTTCCTTGTTACCTTCTTTGATGCGGTAAGCGACTGTGATGGTGTCGCCGGGTCCGAATTGGGGATGTTGCTTGCCTGTTGCAAACGCCTCTTCGGCAACTTTAATTAAGTCCATTTTTCTTTTCAGTTTAAAATGTTAATAATACTCGCAATATACACAAGCAGCCTTGTCTTGTCAGAGATTACGAAAAGCGGTGCAAAGATAATACATTTTATCCAACTGCACAATAAATCGAAGCCTTTTTTGACTAAAATCAGGATAGAAGGTGCTCTAACAATATTTTCAGTCCGAGCATGATGAGGATTCCACCTCCCACAAGTTCTGCTTTTGATTTATATTTACATCCGAATACGTTGCCAATCTTCAGTCCTACCATCGACAGAATGCAAGTCACAATGCCGATGAGGGCGATAGCCGGAAGAATTTCTACACCGAGAAAAGCAAATGAAACGCCGATGGCGAGGGCATCGATACTTGTGGCAATTGCCATCAGCAACATTGTGCGAGTTGAAAAATCGGGGTCTGATTCGTTGTCGTCGCAGCATTTGTCGGAGAGTGCTTCTCGAATCATGTTAAAGCCGATTATGCCAAGCAATACGAATGCAATCCAATGGTCGATACTTTCAACTACTGACGCAAAACTTACTCCGAGAAGAAAGCCAATAAGGGGCATCAGTGCTTGAAAACCGCCAAACCAAAGTCCTACGCTGAGTGCATGTCGGGCTTTAATGGTACGGACTGACAATCCTTTGCCTACCGATACGGCAAAAGCATCCATTGAAAGGCCGATTGCGATAAGAAATAATTCAACAAATCCCATTGATAACTATACGAATATTGAAATAATGCTGCAAAGTTAACATATATATTTCAAATTCACACGCTATCGAAGTGATTGGTAGATTATTGAAAACAATTTGGGGCGTATGTTGAGTTGGGAAAATGCAGAGTTGTCGCGCGTGGGGTTTATGCGGTTGCATAAAAAGATATAGATGAGTCCGTTATCGGGATCTACCCAAAAGCAAGTTCCGGTAAAGCCGATATGTCCTATTGTCGCAGCCGATGCCTCTGTTGCGGTCGGGGATTTGTCGGGGTTTTCCATATCCGGTTTGTCAAATCCCAATCCGCGGCGGGAGTTGGGGCTTTTATCTTTGAGAAAAAGCTCTACGGTCTCCGGCGACAAAAGTGTATTCTCTCCGTACGTTCCGCCGTTAAGCCACATTTGGCATAACTTGGCAAGGTCGCCGGCGGTGGAAAACAGTCCGGCATTACCTTGCACGCCTCCTGACATGGCGGCGGTTTCATCGTGGACATGGCCTTGCATAAGCTGTTTTCTCAGAGATTTATCTTTTTCGGTAGGTGCTATTTCAGATGATTTGTAGCGCGCCAAAGGTCGGTAAAGTGTGCGCCTCGCTCCAAGCGGAGCAAATACTTCTTGTTCTACCCATTTATCATGGTCGATTCCTGTCAATTTCTCTTCGAGTTCCATAAGCAGGCAGAAATTCAAGTCGCTGTATCGATAAGTTTTTGAACGCAACGGGGTTGAGTAGATTTTTTGAATTATGGTGTCGGATGCCGCATCTGAGACATACAACCCGTGTGCCACCTGATGGGGATAGTCATTGCTTTCTGTTGCCGACGTAATGTCGCGACGCAGTCGCGCATTGCGATTGATATAGGTCTTGTGCCCTAACTTTATGGAATACACATCGTTGGGACGCGCGCGAAACAATTTGCCGTCGTAGCTTGTGGAATCCACCATAAGTGCATATATGTTTATTGACGCCGGTAGTCCCGACTCGTGATACAACAGGTCGCGTACGGTGATGCTTTCTTTGTCTGTGTCTTTGAGTGCGTCAAGATATTCGGAAATAGGGGAGTCGAGGGTAAACAGTCCTCGGTCGAATGCTTCCATTATACCCGGTAACATTCCGGTGGCTTTTGATACCGATGCGAGGTCGTAGATAGTGGATTCGGTTACTTTGCGATTGCTTATGTAGTCGGTCTTTCCATAAGCTTTGTCTACAACAACTTTTCCGTCTTTTGCCACAAGCAGTTGGCATCCGGGAAATGCTTTATTTGTCAAACCTGTTTTTACAAGAGAATCCAAACGTGCGGTGAGATCGGCAGTGAATCCGGCTTCGGCAGGAGATGTATATCCCAAACGAGTCTTTGGCAGACTTACCCCTGTACCTTCTTTTGCTACACCTTTTACGTCGACGGGTAGGCGTCCGTCGACTGCTATTCCGCCGAAAAGAGCCTGTGCGGCATATTCACGCGCTAATTCGGTCTTTTCATAGGCAATCATTAATGTGGCTGTATTGCTGATTGAAGCAACATATTTCCCCATTATATAAGGATTCATAAAGAATACCGGAACGATATTCTTAGAGTCGGAGAGTTGGGCGTAGGCAGAACGTGATGATGCTTTGTCGTCGAATAGTCCGACGATGATTATGTCGTGTTTTTTTATCGAAGCGAGTGTCGTCTCTGAAAATGCAGTACCGTGGGATGAGTAAGTGTCGATGGGTACATATTTGCTGCAATAGCGAGAAAATGTGTTGTCTTTGCTCTCTCCGATGCTTACAACGGCTACGGAACATGTGTCAAGACCTCCAATGGGAAGCAGATTGTCGCGATTGCTGATACATGTCATCATTGCTGCATGCAGTCGGCGGTTTATTGCTTCGGCTTCTGGAGAGTTGATGTCGGATTCCAATCCGTTTAGCTCGATGGGTTGATAATTGTTTAATCCTAAGGCATATTTGTAGGCGAGGATTTTGCGACATTTTTCATCGATGACGCTTTGTGGAATATCGCCGGACTTTACTGCAGCAACTACGGCTGCGATATCGGATTTTACTGCTGCGGGGGATAATAGAATATCTGCACCGGCTTTAAGTGCATCGACGCAATTATTTCCGTTTGACTTCGCACCTTGCATGGCCAATGCATCGGTAAAGAGAAGTCCGTTAAAACCTAAATGATTGCGGAGTAAGTCGGTCGTTATTTTATGTGATAGAGATGCCGGGGCCCCGGATGCATCGATGGCGGGAACGCATAGGTGACCCACCATCACTCCGGCAAGGTCGGCTGCGATATATCGTTTGAACGGATAGAGGTCGACTGAGTCGAGTCGAGAGAAAGAATGTGTGAGAGTTGGAAGTGTCTTGTGTGAATCGCTTGAAGTGTCACCATGACCGGGGAAATGTTTGCCAACCGACATAACACCGCCATCTTCAAGTCCCATTGAATATGAAATCGCGGCATTGGCAACCCGTTCGGGATTTTCTCCGAAAGAGCGGTATCCGATTACCGGATTATCCGGATTGGAGTTTACATCAAGCACCGGAGCAAAATTGACATGGATTCCCAAACGTCGACATTCACGCGCCACTTCCATTCCGTAGTCGTAAAGCAGTTGGTCGTTGCTGATTGCACCAAGACTCATGCTGTAAGGGAATCGAGGTGAGTCGGGGATGCGCATAGATAGTCCCCATTCACCATCGAGAGTGATTAGCAAGGGAGTTTTGGAAAGACTTTGTGCATAATTGAAAAGGGTGGCATAATCGTTGAGCGACCCTTTGCTGAAAAGGAGTCCTCCGACACTGTTTGTTGCGACATAGTTCCGTAGTGTAGCTTTAGCTGCGGTGTGGTTGGTCGGGTCTACTACCGGGACAAACAGTTGCCCGATACGTTGCTGTGAAGACATGGATGCGAATACCGAGTCTACCCATGCTTTCGCTTCGGGGGAGTTGGATATGTCATTAATGGATATGACAGTGTCGGGTGGAGTGACGTTATCGGCAGAAGATTCGGCCGTAGTGCTTCCGCATGCCGTAATTAATGCGGCAAGAGATAGTATGTAAAAAAATATACGGTTCATAGTGCTTATTTGCCGGGGTGCATACGCATTGTTGTGGAGGGCTTGAGCTTTTTGCCTTTTAGGTCTCCGTTCTCGAATTGTTGAATTAAATCTGTGTCGAGCCTATCGTCTGACATGGCAACGACGCTGCCACGGGTAAGAGGTTCCATATAGTCGCCCCCATTGGCGAGATAGTCGATAGTGGCAATGCGATAAATCTTTGTCGGATCGAGTGGCGTATTGTTGATTGAAATTGATGTGCAACGGGCGGTCGCAGGGTCGAATGAGATGTCGACTCCGTTGCTTACTCCGTCGCCATTGCGTGATGCCATTACATCGAGCGCTTCAGCGAGGTCGGAGCCTTTGATGTCGATTACATATACTCTATTTTCAAACGGGAGCATTGACATTATAATCCCTTTGGTGATATTTCCCTTCGGGATGCCTCTGCGGATGCCTCCTTTGTTCATTATTGCCATATCTATATCTCCCCCGACAATGCGGCGACCTTCGGCGAGAACAAAATCAGATACCATGTTGAGCAGCGCCGGTGAGTCTTGTTCAAGTTCCATTGCCGAAATTCCTATTTTTACCGACATCAGCGAGTCTACACCGGCCCGATATGGCTTGATTATTTCAGCCAAATCCGGGTCAAGTCGGTCGTCGAGACGCTTGTCGACGGAAATCAGCCGAGATTGGGCTTTCATATTATCAAGGTCGATTTTTATTTCGCCCAAATATCGACCGGATTTGCCGGTTTGAGCTACAAGTACATTGTCGCCATCGATGTTGGGCAGTCGGTAGGCAGGGGTGTCGGGAGCGCTTGGATTTATAATCGTATGGGAATGTCCGCCGATAACGATGTCGATATCGTGGCTCTCTTTAATTACATCGACATCGGACACTACCCCGGCTATGTCGTAACCGATGTGGGTAAGAGCGATAACCATGTCCACTCGCTCTACATGTTTTAGATACCATGCCATCGAATTGGCTGCACGCACTTCGTCAAGATGGCGTACTCCGGTGAAATTATTGTCGGCAATCATTCCTTTGGGGTCGAGATTTATTGCAATGATGCCAAATCGTCGGCCATCGTATTCTTTAATGGCGTAGGGTAGTACCATACCATTCAGCGGGGTTTGGCTGAAATCGTAGTTTGACGATATGATGAGTGGGCGAGCTTTGCGATAGTTTTCGGCGAGCATATCCACTCCGTTGTCAAACTCATGATTGCCTACGATTTGGATGTCGTAGTTCATTTCGTTTAGGAGCCGTTGCTCGATTTCTCCTTTATAAAGTGTAAAATATAGGGTGCCTTGTACGGCATCTCCTGCATCGACAAGCATTACATTTGGTTCTGCGGCACGAACGCTGTCGATTAAAGCCTTGCGACGCAAGGCTCCTCCACGATCTTTGTCGTCAGGGTCGATTTGTGAATGTGTGTCGTTTGTATGCAGAATCACGAGTTGTCGTGCTTCGATATTGAATGATGTCGTAGCCATCATTGCCATCAATACAATCGAATATATTGAATTTCGGAATTTCATATTAATTGGTTCGGTTGATATTATGCTACGAAGTTACAACAATTTATTCGATTATCATAAAAACGAAAAAGACCGACACGTCGACGTGCCGATCTTTTCGTTATAGGGATTAAATAAATCTGTATTATTCTTCGATAGTGCAGATGCTTACGCGGTTCCAGCTTTCTTCTGAGAACATCTTGCCGATACCTTGACCTTCAGCAGCGATGCGGTCAGCAGAAATTTTGTACTTCTTAACGAGAGTATCTTTTACAGATTGAGCACGTTCGTTAGCGAGACGGATGTTAACATCTTCGGGACCATCTTGAGAAGCGTAACCCTTAACAACTACCTTTGCGTTGGGGTGGTTCTTGAGGTAAGAAGCAACTTGCTCAACGTTGGGCATTTGATCCTTAGAAATGTTAGTGCGACCGATGTTGAAGAATACGTAACGAACAGTGTTGAGGCTGTTGTCTTCCTTAACGATTACTTCAGGCTTACGATTTTTGCAAGCTTCGAGTTCGTTAGCGAGTTGAGCCTTTTCTGCGTTGCAGCCGTTGAGAGCAGCGTTAGCAGCAGCGAGTTCGCCACGGAGAGCGTTGATTTGACCGTTGAGAGCGTCAACTTCAGCTTGGTCGTAAGGACGAACACATTCGAAACCGTTGTTGCCAAGTTTGAAAGTTACACCGGCCATGATGTTGATGGCAGCATTGTTTGCGTTGTAAGCAGCAGAAGTTTGAGCTACGTCAGCGTCAGACATGTTCCAAACTACAGAAGGCTTAACGTTGATAGCGATAGACTTAGCAACGTTGAAGTTGAAGTTAAGACCAGCCTTGGTTGCGAAGTAGTTCCAGTCACCTTCGCCGTTAACGAATTCGTGACCCCAACCTGCACCGGCAACGAGTTCAACTTCGAAGAAACGACCACCACACTTGTAACCACCGAAGAGGTTGTTGAGGTTGGTAGCACCGTATGCGCCTACATATTGGCTGTCGAACATAGTAGAGCTTCTTTCACCGGTCCAAGATGAAGTGTTGATGCCCCATGCACCTTCTACGCCAATGCCGAAGATCGGAGTGATTTGCTTGTTGATGTTAACTGCAACTTGACCACGCATTTCATTCCAGAATGAAGCATGCTTCATCGGAGTAGTAACACCACCGGCAACGCCGATTGACCAGTTGTCAGAAAGTTTGTTTACTGCAAGTGCTTGAGCTTCTTGAGCTTGAGCGGTTGCTGCACCGAGGAGCGCAACAGCAACAAAAAGTAATACTTTTTTCATCGATAATATTAATTAAGTTGAAAAATCAGGTGCAAAGTTAGCAATAATTTTGTAAAAATGCAATACTTGTTGAGCGAGGATTGCCATTTTTGACTATAAACAGACATTTTGGCGAATAAGTTCGATAAAATCGCCATTAAATTGGATAGACTATTCCGTTTTTGTAATTTTGCAAATCAGTTATCATATACATATTATATAATGAACGAACAAAATATGCAGGAGCCTCGCATCTCTACGGGTAAGGGATTGTTGGCAATATCGCCGATAGCGGTATTTTTGGTGTTTTATCTTGTGGTGTCGCTTATAGTCGGCGATTTTTACAAGATGCCTATCGCTGTGGCGTTGGTCATATCGTCGATATGGGCAGTCGTTATATCAAATGGTTCGTTGGCTGAGCGTATTGAAACATATTCGCGGTCGGCAGGCTCGTCGAATGTGATGTATATGATATGGATATTTGTGTTGGCAGGCGCTTTCGCATCGTTGGCAAAAGAAATCGGAGCTATAGATGTTACGGTAAATATGACATTGAAATATTTGCCGGCGCAGTTTGTTGTTCCCGGATTGTTCGTAGCCTCATGCTTTATATCTTTATCTATAGGCACGTCGGTAGGTACTGTCGTGGCTTTGACTCCTCTTGCTGTAGATATGGCGGTTGCCGGAGGCGGTTCTGTGCCGTTTTTTGTTGCAACAGTGCTTGGCGGAGCATTCTTTGGCGATAATCTGTCGTTTATATCCGACACTACGATTGCCGCAACCCGCACGCAAGGTTGCATGATGAACGATAAATTCAAAGCTAATCTGTGGATAGCTTTGCCTGCTGCCGTGGCGGTTCTTATTATTTATATGGTGATGGGGAGTGGTGTTGATGAAATCGAGATAGGGGAGATTGCCAATCCGTGGCTGGTGTTGCCATATCTTGTGATTATTGTTATGGCTGTTATCGGAATAAATGTGACGGTGGTGCTTGTATTGGGTATCTTGACGGCTGTAGTATTGGCATTAATCGATGGTGTTGCAATATTTGATTTGTTTGGATATATGGGGGCGGGAATTGACTCGATGGGCAATCTTATCATCATCACGATGCTTGCCGCCGGCATGCTTGGTCTTATAAAAGCAAATGGGGGAATACAATATATATTGCAGTGTCTGACTGCGCGTATTCATGGGTCGCGTGGCGCACAAACGAGTATTGCTTTGCTTGTAAGCCTTGTGAATATGTGTACGGCCAATAATACGGTAGCTATCATTACGGTGGGTTCGTTGTCGCGAAATATCTCGCGTCGATATGATATCGATTCTCGTAAAAGCGCAAGCTTGCTTGACACATGCTCGTGTATTACTCAATGCTTGATTCCTTATGGGGCGCAGACGCTTTTGGCTACTGCTTTAGCCGGAATATCACCTGCGGCTCCATGGATTTATCTATATTATCCGTGGGCATTGATAGTGATGGTGGTATTGTCGATTGTCTTTCGTTTTCCTCGCCAATTGTCAAAATGTGACGCGGGTGGAAAGATTGAGTAATAGGCCTTCTGTTGTCCCCGATGTTTTGTCTGTATTTGCGGTGTGATAGATTTCCGATGGTGTATCTATTGAAAATTTGTAACGGCTGATTTCATATCCCACTCCGGCTCTCATCGATAATTGCTCATCGAGGCGCAGTTCTGCGCCTGCTGCAATGCGTCCGATGCCGAATCCGGAGCCTGCCGAGATAGATTCATCAGCAGTTTTAAATCCTATTTTGCGATAATATCCTGTTGCCGCATCGGCTGTTATTGCGAAATAACGGCTTAGAGGAAGGATGTAGGATGTGGATATGATGGCTCCGATGGAGTTTAGTGTAGAGATATAAATTCGTTCGATTCCATTATCACTCCATATAGGCATCGAGCGAAGTGCAAGTTCCATGCCGAGGCTCCAGTGTTCACTGACGGGTGCACTCCCTTTTATTCCGGCATCCAATGTCATGCCGCGGCTTATTTCGACCCCTCCGGCTTGAATTGTTCCGAATGGGAAGTATGCCCCGATTTCAAGCGAAACAGCAGGAGTATTGGTAAATGAAGAACTTATGTCGTTGGAGGAGTTTTCCAACTGTCGATTGCCAAATATGAGATCCCCGACGAAGTATCCCACTTGGGTGGTAAGGATTCCGATGCCTGCCCCGGCAATTACATCGGAAGGCAGATGCCGGCGACTCATCACTCGTTGCATTGCAACACCTGTCGCTACTGTGTATGCTCCAAAGGTGTACAACGGAGAGCGCCAACCAAGTTCGCGAGACACCATTGTGGCACCCATGAATGCCCACGCGGAATGTCCGGATGGAAATGAGCGAAAATCGGTACCATCGGGACGTAGTGCATCTTTTTGCTCCTTGATTAGGGAAACGGTTCCGACCATCAATGCTCCGCCAATGGCATGCGAGGTCGCCATTCTGCCCCAACCGGAGCGAGTCGGCTCACCGATACCTTTCATTATCCATGGTAGGAGCATCGGAGTATATTGCACGATATTGACCACACCTTTTTTTTCGTCGCGTTCGGGTGCGTTTACTTTCCAAGCGTCCATCGAACTGCGGGAAAAGGTGCCGATGGCGGTGGATGTGACTCCGACGGCTGTCAACGGAAGCCATTGTCGCGATACGCGGATGCTGTCTTGCGCCGTCATCCCTATGGTAATAAAAACGGACATTATGATGGTGAATACTCTAATCATTTCGTGCGATTATCTGATTGTGGAAATAAAACTTTGTCAGAAAACAAAAATAAGCAATAAGTGGCTTATCTGCAAATGTAAAAAAAAGCTGTATTCAAATCGAATACAGCTTTTCCAATCATTTTATCAAATTTTTTGTGTATGCTATGGTTGTGGAGATTCCCGAATTAGAGAACGCCTTGAGCCATCATAGCGCGAGCCACTTTCATGAAGCCGGCAACGTTTGCACCTTTCACGTAGTTTACGTATCCGTCTTCTTGTGAACCGTACTTCACACATTGAGTGTGGATGTCGGCCATGATGTTTTTGAGCTTGCTGTCAACTTCTTCAGATGTCCATGCGAGCTTTTGAGAGTTTTGTGCCATTTCAAGACCTGAAACCGATACACCACCTGCGTTTGCTGCCTTACCGGGAGCATAAAGAATCTTAGCTTGGAGGAATTCTTTGATAGCTTCGGGGGTAGAGGGCATGTTTGCACCTTCTGATACTGCGAAACAGCCGTTTGCGAGAAGTGCGCGAGCATCGTCTCCATCGAGTTCGTTTTGGGTAGCTGACGGCATTGCGATGTCACACTTAACACGCTGCCAGGGACGTTCGCCTTCGAAGTATTGGCAACCGTATTCTTCAGCAAATTCGCGGATACGACCACGATATACGTTTTTGAGTTTGAAGATGTAGTCGAGTTGTTCGCGAGTGATACCTTCGGGTACGTAGATAGTACCGTTTGAGTCGCTCATTGAAACTACCTTTGCGCCAAGAGCAAGAAGCTTTTCGGCAGTGTAAGTGGCAACGTTACCTGAACCTGAAATAGCTACTACTTTATCCTTGATGTCGATGCCCTTGGTGGCAAGCATGTTGAGGAGGAAGTAAACATTACCATAACCGGTTGCTTCAGGACGGATGAGTGAACCACCGAATTCAAGACCTTTGCCGGTGAATGTACCGGTGAATTCGCGAGCCATCTTCTTGTACATACCGTACATATAGCCTACTTCACGACCGCCTACACCTATATCACCTGCGGGAACGTCGGTGTCAGGACCGATGTGGCGCCAAAGTTCGGTGATGAATGCTTGGCAGAAACGCATTACTTCATTGTCGCTCTTTCCGCGGGGAGAGAAGTCGCTACCGCCCTTTGCTCCTCCCATTGCGAGAGTGGTGAGTGAGTTTTTGAAAGTTTGCTCGAATGCGAGGAACTTAAGGATTGATTGGTTTACCGAAGAGTGGAAACGGATACCGCCTTTGTACGGACCGATAGCGTTGTTGTGCTGGATGCGGTAGCCCATGTTGTTTTGTACGTTGCCTTTGTCGTCAACCCAAGAAACGCGGAATGAGAAAATGCGATCGGGAATGCAGAGACGCTCGATAAGGTTGTAGCGTTCGAATTCGGGATGTTCGTTGTAAGTGTCTTCGATTGTAGATACTACTTCTTCTACAGCTTGTAGATACTCTGGTTCGTTGGGAAAACGGCGACGGAGGTCGGCCATTACTTCGGAAGCTTTCATATAAATCCTTTTATTTTTTGATTAATTAGATAATAATTTTCTTAAACACGTGAATCGTTTCTTCCTTGATTCCGATGCAAAGGTATAACTAATTTCGACAAATTCCTAACAAAAATGAGATTTTTTTTGCAAAAAGTTTGTTTTTTGCTGTTTTTGCTCGATTTTTGCTTTGTTTTTTGCGTTTAATCTCGCACTCGCAAGCAAATTGTCGCCGGATTTCGGGTTGTGTATAAAAACGACCGACGATGTCTCCGTTTTCGGAAACATCGTCGATTGGTGTTTTTTGAATGATGAATTGTCAGAGTTCGAATATGCCGGCGTATTGGGTGAGGAGTGATTCGAACTCAGGTAATGAACGCAGCGGTGCCACATTGATATTGGCATCATTGTTGTATCGCCAATCGAAGTTGTTGGCATACCCTTGTTCGAGAGCTTTACGCATGCAAGTAAATGCTTGCTCGAAATCTCCAGACTGAGCATAAAAACAAGCTCCATAATAGTTGAGTGTGCCGTCGTTATCGGGAGCAGACAGAATTGTTTCGATCCATTGACGAGCTTCTGCCGTGCGTCCGAGTTGCAACAGAGCAAAACCACGCAGAGAGTGGATGTTATCGCGTGCTATATCTACATTGAGTGCGCGGGTGTAAAATCCGTTAGCGGTATTGGTGTCATTGAGATACTGAGCGGCAATCCATCCGCGTAGAATAAAGTAATATGGCTTTTCACTATCAATGAGTGTTACTTCGCCGATAAGGTCGGATGCGGTTTGATAATCCCCGTTGTCGACCATAGCAAGTGATTTAGATATCATCGCAGGAAGATATTCGGAATCTTTCTTTAATGCATCGTTAGCGGCATCTAATGCTCCGGAGGGGGCATTCATTGCACGCTTTATGGCTGATTTGGTCAAATAGAAGTCGCGACTGTTGATTGTAGAACCGATTGCATAGTCGATGTCGTGGAGCGCTTCGGTATAGTTACCCAATGCGTAGTAACATTCACTTCGTGACGCATATATACCGGCATAGTCGTAAAGACGTTCGTCGATAATTTTGTTATAATCGTTGATAGCCGACGGATAGCGGTGGTGGGATTTGGCAATGGTTGCGCGAATGTAATAAAACATACCTACGCGAGGTGCTTGTCGGATGGCATTGCTGAGTCCGGATATTACGGTGGAATAGTCAGTGTTGCTCATTTTCACGAGTTCTTGCAGAGCTTTCGTGTTCTTCTGATCGGAACTGATTGCCAAAATGAGGTCGTCGACGGCAGCCGAGGTGTTGCCCATCAATTGATATACGGATGCACGTCGCACATAAGCATCGGCATTGGATGGATTGATGGCTACGGCTTGTTCGATATATTCGTTGGCAAGACCGATGTTGTTTTCTTTTACGGCAACACGAGCAAGTCCGAACAGTGCTTCTTGGCTGCGATTATTGAGGCGACGCAAGCGATTATAACCATCTTTTGCTTGAGTGTAATTACCCAATTCAAAGTCCATATTGGCTTTCTGATAGATGGTAACATAAGATGACGGATCATACTTCAACGCTTCTGTGAGATCGGCAAGCGCTTCTGCATTTTTCTCCTGCATGGTGTAAATGTTAGCACGGAGGGTGTATTCTTGAAACAGAAGGTCTTTTTGTGCTGACGGAGTGTATTTAATCGCGTTGTTTATGTCGCTGAGCGCTTTGTCGTACATGCTATGGCGATAATATTCGTTTGCACGACGGAAATACGTCTCGTAGTCTTTCGGATCGGCATCCAATTGTTTTTGATAGACATTCATCACCGCCTTAGTCATCGGTGAATCGAAACTACCCTTTTTTTGTGCGGATATTGTCGATATGCAGCAAATAAGCAGCAGGGAAAGAATTAATTGTTTCATAGGTATTTTATTTAGAATTTAATTATTGTTTGACGTATTGCACTCAGGCGTTCGAGTAATGCCGGTAATTGTGCAAGGGGAAGCATGTTAGCACCGTCGCTTTTTGCCACTGACGGATTTTGGTGGGTCTCGATGAACAGTCCGTCGACTCCAACGGCAATGCCGGCACGGGCAATGGTTTCGATGAGGTCGGGACGTCCACCGGTCACACCTTTGGGTTGGTTGGGCTGTTGCAAAGAGTGGGTTACATCGAGTATTACCGGACAATCGTTGCGTTGCATTTCCGGTATGCCGCGATAGTCGACAATGAGGTCGGTGTATCCGAATGTGGTGCCACGCTCGGTGATTGCAACCTGATTGTTTCCTGCATCGCGTACTTTTTGTACTGCAAATGTCATAGCTTCAGGCGAGAGAAACTGACCTTTCTTGATATTGACCATTTTTCCGGTCTTCGCAGCTGCGACTAATAGGTCGGTCTGACGGCAAAGGAATGCCGGAATCTGAAGAATGTCGACATATTCAGCAGCCATTTCGGCTTCTTCGACAGAGTGAATGTCGGTGACGGTCGGCACTCCGAATGTGTCTTTTACTTTTTTCAGAATCTTCAATGCTTCGATGTCACCGATGCCGGTGAAAGAATCGATTCGTGAACGATTGGCTTTTCGGTAACTGCCTTTGAATACGTAGGGGATATTCAAGCGCTGAGTCACCTCGACGATTGTTTCGGCAATGTCAAGAGCCATCTTTTCTCCTTCGATGACGCATGGTCCGGCAAGGAGAAAGAAATTGCGATTTTGTGATGATTTTAGAAATTCTATCATGATTAATGTATTAATTTGCAGATGAATTGATTTGGTCGATGATATGGCAAGTGTCGCATGCCACAACAGCGGCCGTTTCGGTGCGCAAGCGATTGTCGCCGAGTGAAATAGGCACATATCCTGAATCGATGGCTTGGCGTATTTCGTCTTGTGAGAAATCGCCTTCGGGACCGATAAGTATCAGCGTGTCGGCTGCCGGTCGGTATTCATGGCTGAATAAGCGACGAGGAATCGCCGGGTCGCAATATGCAACGAATCGCTGAGTGGCTTTTATCTCTGATATGACGCGGGAAATAGGTGTCATTTCATCGATTTGCGGCTTTACGGATTTAAGCGATTGCTTCATTGCCGCTATGGCTATTTTGTCGAGACGCTCGGTCTTGATTTCTTTGCGCTCGGAATATCGACAGAGTAGGGGAATGATACGATTTACGCCTATTTCGGTCAGTTTTTCGACCATCCATTCCATGCGGTCGAGATGCTTGGTAGGAGCTACCGCCACGGTAATCTGTTGAGACCATGACAATGGCACTTCCGTTTCATCTACCACTTCTATCAAAGTTCTCTTGGCGTGAGCATCAAGTATGCGGCAGGAATAGCGAAATCCTTTACCGTCAATCACCTCAATCATATCGCCCGCTTTCATGCGCAGCACGCGGACACAATGTTGGGAATCGCTCTCCGGCAAGACTTGGCAGGTGCGGATGTCGGGCGCATAAAATTGTATCATTATCTGTCGGTGGGTTGATGTTTATACTTGAACAATATAGCAAATGCTATGGCTACTACAAGTGCGTATTCGGCAAATATGAGCCAAGTAGATTGCCAGTCTCCCACAAGGAAATTGCCCTCCCACTTACAGTAATGGTCGACTATTTTGCCTGCGGCAAGAGTGCCCACCGTAGCTCCGATACCGTTGGTCATAAGCATAAACAGTCCTTGTGCTGATGCTTGGATGGATTTGTCGGTCTCTTTTTCGACAAATAATGCACCCGATACGTTGAAAAAGTCAAATGCAACGCCATAGACAATCATCGAGAGGACAAACATCCAAACTCCGTCGCCGGGATTTCCGATACCAAATAGGCCGAATCGGAATACCCATGCTACCATGGCTATGAGCATTACTTTCTTGATTCCGAATCGTTGGAGACAGAAAGGAATGAGAAGAATACACAATGCTTCCGAGATTTGCGACAACGAGGTCAGGAGTGTGGCATTGTTGGCTCCGAAAGTGCCGGCATATTCGGCAATGCCTTTAAAGCTTGTGATAAACGGAGTGGCGTAGCCGTTGGTTATCTGAAGCGACATGCCGAGAAGCATTGAGAAGATGAAAAACAATGCCATCCGTTTGTCTTTAAACAATTTGAATGCGTTGAGACCCAATGACTCGGCTAATGATTTTTTGCCTTCGCTTTTTATAATCGGGCATTTTGGTAGGCAAGTGAAGCAATATAGCGCTAATACAACACCTAATATTCCGGATACAAGCAATTGCATGTAGGTGTATTGGAAGCGAAGTGCGTGAGAAAGGCTGAATGTGAAATTTCCGTCTTGTGTCCATGTGGCACAATTGACAAACCACATTGTGGCAATGAATCCTACTGTTCCGAACACACGAATGGGCGGGAATGCTTTGATTGTGTCGTATCCGGCATTGCGCAAAGATGAAAAGGCAACCGTATTTGATAATGCCAATGTGGGCATATAGAATGCGACACTGATTGTGTAGAATGTCACCATCAAGGTAGCATCGGGAATTTCCTGAATTTGTCCGGCTGTGTATCCGAGATACCAACATCCGGTCATGAATATTCCCGCTATGAGATGACAGATGCCGAGCAGTTTCTGCGGTTGGATGAGTTTATCGGCTATAATCCCTATGATTGCAGGCATAAATATCGAAACAATGCCTTGAATAGCATAAAACCAAGGAATCAAATAGCCGAGTTTGGCAGCTCCAAGGTAGTTTCCGATACATGTGAGATAAGCTCCCCAGATAGCAAACTGGAGAAAGTTCATTACTATAAGACGGAATTTCAAATGTGGCATATTTTAAGGTGTTTATGAGTTATTCGTTATTGTTGTTTTGAGATTTTTTCGCTGTGATTATATTTTTAATTTTGGCGGCTTCTTCGTACTGTTCTTGCTCTATCAGTTTGGCAAGTGTTCGTTCAAGCTCTTCGAGAGTGTAGTTTTCCGGCTTCGGTTGACGGTTGTATTCATTTTCGTCATCGTCTGCATCAGTATTGTTGTCATCGGACTCACTGTTTTCCGACTCAAGCCGAAACCCTGTCTGCTCAAGAATTTCACGAGTTGTGTATATCGGAGTGTGAGTGCGGACGGCAATTGCAATGGCATCGGATGTGCGGGAATCCAATGTCACTTCACGTTCTCCGTCGCTAAATGTGAGTTCCGACCAAAAAACACCATCTTCAAATTTGCAGATGAAAACCTGTCGTAATGTCACCCCGAATGCGTGCGCAAAACTTACGAAAAGGTCGTGGGTCAGTGGGCGAGGGGGGGTGACGTTTTCCAGTTTTATGGCAATGGATTGAGCTTCGGCTCCACCTATCACCACCGGAATGCGGTCGGGTCCATCTGCTTGTGCCAATATTACAGCATAAGCATTGCTTTGCAGAGAACTGTAAGAAATCCCGACAACTTTCAGTTTTACTCTATCGTTCATGGTCAGATTACTATTTCTTGTCCTGTGATAATACCGCTGCCGAAGCATAAACGGCTGTCGGAATCGTATATGACAGCAAACTGACCGGGAGCGATGCCTTGTACTTTATTTTCACTTTCTATGACATATTCGCTGCCACCGAGGTGAGTAAGTTTTCCTTTTAAAAATTCGGGCATGTGCCGGTTTTTAAACGTGATGTCTACGCTTGAAGTCGCTCCTCCCCACGGATTTCCGGATATGAAATGCATTTCATCCAAGTGGAGTACTTTGCCGAATTGTTTCTCTGTGCCGTAACCGTTGCTGACGTAAACCACGTTGTCGATAACATTTTTCTTTACCACATACCAAGGCCCACCACTTAGTCCGAGTCCTTTGCGTTGCCCTATTGTGTGGAACCAAAAACCGCGATGCTCGCCAAGTTTGCGACCGGTCTCGATTTCGATAATCGGCCCCGGTTTTTCTCCGAGATGGCGACGAATAAAGTCGTTGTAATTGATTTTTCCGAGGAAGCAAATGCCCTGACTGTCTTTTCGATAAGCGTTTGGCATACCGGCATCGATGGCTGTTTGTCGCACCTCGGCTTTAGGCATTTTGCCGAGAGGAAACATAAGGTGACTGAGTTGAGAGTAGTCGATTCGTGCAAGGAAATCGGTTTGGTCCTTTACCGGATCGACAGCTGTTGCCAAATAAACTTTTCCTTCAATGATTTCCGTAGATGCATAGTGACCGGTTGCGGTTTTGTCAAATTCATGCCCCCACCGCTGCTCGAAATATCCGAATTTAATCATCTTGTTGCACATGATGTCGGGGTTGGGAGTCAAGCCGGCTTTTACTGTGCGAAGGGCATATTCCATTACGTTTTCCCAGTACTCTTCATGTAGCGACACTACATCGAATGGCAGATGATAACGGGCAGCGATGAGGCTGCACATTTCGATATCTTCTTCTGCCGAGCAGTCGCCCTCGTCGGTGTCGAGACCGATGCGAATATAAAATAGATGAAGGTCGTGACCTTCTTGTGCAAGACGATGTACAACAACCGCGCTGTCTACGCCTCCTGATATGAGTACTGCTATTTTCATTTTGCAATTTATTCGATTAGATGATGACTATGCTTCGTCGAGAGCCTTATTGTCGTCTTTTCCACGACTTGAAAGCAAAAACAACGAGATGAAATAGTCAAGAGATATTTTGCCGGGACCGGCAAGTATTATGAACAGGTATATGCCTATAAACATTATAGGAAGATACCCCGGTTGTATGCTGTCGATCAGATACGGGCTGACAGTGTGTATATCCGCCAAAATATAGTGTTCGGCAAACAACATGGAGATAATCGGCGGGATGGTGGCCAAACGAGTAAGAAAACCTACCATAATGAGCAGAGAACAGAGCAATTCAATGATAATCATGACAATGAGAGATGTTTCCGACGACATTCCCATTGTGCCGGGAAATGTGGTACTCATTTGCTCGAAGTTCATCAGATGACGTATGCCGAATTGCATAAACATTACGCCGACAAACAGGCGAAGAAACAATCGAGCCATGTTGCTGTATGTCGTACCTGTGATTCGGAGAAAAGCTCTCTCGATGATGATGCGTAGACGTTTTTTGTTTGCCATAACGGTAATTAATTTAGTGAGCCTATTGCGCGTAAAAGTACATCGATGTTGACATTTTTTGCAACAATGCGATGATTTTTAAGGAGATAAATCGAGGGGGTGTTTCTAATATCGTAGATTGAATCGATTTCGGGGGATGCTCCCACTTCCCATTCAAACGGATAATCTTTTACCATCGTTTTCCATTGTTCGGATGGTTCGGTAATGGATATGGCCACTATTTTCAATCGTCCTGCCGCAATGAGCATATTGGTTTTTGCATCGGCATCAAGGCGAAGTTTTATCATCGAGCAATCTTCACATTCGGGGTCGTTGAAAAACAGGATGACAAATTCGGCCAACTGGCTGTTGATATTGTGTTTGGCTCCGTGGCGGGTGGTGTATTCGGCTGCCGGAGCTATCATGCCTTCCATTGATTTGCTTAAAATCGAATATTGGTGCTCATAGCGGGCACGGTCGGCAGCGGGTACTTTTTTGTTTAGAATTATCGGTTCGAGAAATTTAAGGTACAATTCATCGCTCCAATATTCGGCATTGTCACTGTAGAGTGCGTTTTCTGCCATTTGTCCGACTGCCAAAATGGCATCGACATTATTGTTTATTGAAGTATATAATTGATTTATAGATGAATATACCGTATCGGCTGATGCGTGTGGCATGAACGAAATATAGCTGCGAAATGCCGAATCCAATCGTTCGGGCGATTTTAGTGCTTTTTTCATGTCGCACTTTTCCCAAAAATGCGACACGAGAAAGTCTGCACGATCGTAGAAAGAGGTCAGACTATCAGGGATTTCGGGATATGGAAATAGCTTTTCTTGAGCGATTGCCGGTGTGGCAATACTTATCAAGGTAAATATGAATAATATGATTTTTTTCATCAGATTTTATGTAATTGGCATTCTTTTTGAACAAACAAAGGTAGTGAAAGCAACGCGCAAATGCAAACATCGGAGCATCTATCTTTTATTATGCGTGTGTTTTTAATAAAGTTTAGTCAACACACAGATAGATACATCAACTATAATGCTTGTCGGTTGTTTTTATGAAAAAGTGAATTAATCGTTAAATTAACCCATTGTATGAATTTCAACAATTTTACAATCAAGTCTCAGGAAGCAATCCAGAAAGCGGTAGAAATCACCCGTACCGCCGGACAGCAGGCTATTGAGCCGGTCCACCTCCTCAAAGGGGTGATGACTGAGGGTGATTCTTTGGTGAAGTTTATTTTCCAAAAGATGGGTGCCTCTCAAGGAATCCTCGATGGACAAATAGAAAAGGAAATCGCATCGTTGCCGAAAGTATCGGGTGGCGATCCATATTTGAGCCGTACGTCGAACGATGTATTGCAAAAGTCGCTCGATTTCTCAAAAAAACTTGGCGACGAGTATGTGACTCTCGAAGCTTTGCTGATGGGAATATTCCTCGTTAACAGTCCGGCATCGACTATATTGAAAAATGCGGGGTTGACCGAACGTGAACTCAATGCCGCTATCGAGGAATTGCGTAAAGGCAAAAAGGCAACAGATCAAAGTGCTGAAGATACCTATAACGCTTTGAGCAAGTATGCTATAAATCTTAATGAACGTGCTCGTTCCGGAAAGCTTGACCCGGTAATCGGTCGAGATGACGAAATACGCCGTGTGCTGCAAATATTGAGTCGTCGAACAAAAAATAACCCGATGCTTATCGGTGAGCCGGGAACGGGTAAAACCGCTATTGCCGAGGGACTTGCACAGCGTATCGTGCGTGGAGATGTCCCCGAAAACTTGCGCACGAAGCAATTGTTTTCGCTTGATATGGGAGCATTGGTGGCAGGCGCAAAATATAAAGGTGAGTTTGAGGAGCGATTGAAAGCAATCGTGAATGAAGTGACGCAGTCGGATGGCGAGATAATCCTTTTTATCGATGAAATCCACACTCTTGTCGGAGCGGGAAAAGGGGAGGGCGCCATGGATGCCGCCAATATTCTCAAACCGGCATTGGCTCGTGGCGAATTGCGCAGTATAGGAGCTACTACGCTCGATGAATACCAAAAATATTTTGAGAAAGACAAGGCTCTTGAACGGCGTTTCCAAAAAGTGATGGTCGATGAACCTGATGAATTGAGCGCGATTTCAATTCTGCGTGGATTGAAAGAGAGATATGAAAATCACCATAAGGTGCGTATTCTTGATGAGGCCATTGTTGCTGCCGTGCAGCTGTCGGAACGATATATTACCGACCGTTTCCTTCCCGATAAGGCTATCGACCTTGTGGATGAGGCGGCATCAAAATTGCGTCTTGAGATAGATTCGGTGCCCCAGGCTCTCGATGAAATATCCCGCAAAATCACGCAATTGGAAATTGAGCGTGAGGCCATCAAACGTGATGATGCCGAGTCGGAAAAGGTGAAAGAACTTGAGCGACAACTTGCCGATTTGCGCGATGAAGAGAAACAGTATAAAGCGAAATGGCAGTCGGAGAAAGAGTTGATTAATCGTATTCAGCAAAATAAAATCGACATCGAGCAACTTAATTTTGAAGCCGAACGCGCCGAACGTGAGGGAGATTATGCCAAGGTGGCAGAAATCCGCTACTCCAAAGTGCAGCAAAAGGTGCAGGAAAATGCGTCTATTCAGGAGCAACTTCGCCAAATGCAAGGGGATAAGGCCTTGATTAAGGAGGAGGTGGATGCCGAAGATATTGCCGATATTGTTTCGCGTTGGACAGGCATTCCCGTGACAAAAATGGTGCAAAGCGAAAAAGACAAATTGCTTCACCTTGAAGAGGAGTTGCATAAGCGTGTTGTCGGTCAGGAGGAGGCCATCGCTGCCATATCTGATGCCGTTCGTCGCAGCCGAGCCGGACTTAATGACCCGCGTCGACCGATAGGTTCGTTTATCTTCCTCGGTACTACCGGAGTCGGTAAAACCGAATTGGCCAAGGCTCTTGCCGAATATCTGTTTGACGACGAGAATATGATGACTCGTATCGATATGAGCGAATATCAGGAGAAACATTCTGTGTCGCGACTTGTCGGTGCGCCTCCGGGATATGTGGGATATGATGAAGGCGGTCAGTTGACTGAGGCTGTGCGCCGTAAACCTTATTCGGTAGTGCTTTTCGACGAAATAGAGAAGGCGCATCCCGATGTGTTCAACATTTTGTTACAAGTGCTTGACGACGGCAGATTGACTGATAACAAGGGTCGGCTTGTGAATTTCAAGAACACGATTATCATCATGACATCCAATATGGGGTCGCACGTAATCCGCGAGAAACTATCCGGACTTACCCCGACCAATCGCGATGAGCTTATCGAGGATACCAAAAATGAGGTGGTGGAAATGCTGAAACAGACAATTCGTCCGGAATTCCTCAATCGTATTGATGAAATAATCATGTTTACTCCGCTTAACGAGCATGAAATCCGGGAAATTGTGGATATTCAGATTCGCGGCATAAAGCGAATGCTTGCCCGCAATGGTGTAACTCTCGACGTGACATCGTCGGCATTGTCGTTGCTTGCCAAAGAAGGATATGACCCCGAATTTGGTGCGCGTCCTGTGAAGCGTGTAATCCACCGCATGGTGCTTAATCAGTTGTCGAAGGATATTCTTGCCCAAAAGGTGGATAAGGAGCATCCGATTGTGATAGATGCTGTCGAAGATAATTTGGTATTTAAGAACTGAATCGATAAACTTATTGACGGTGAGATTGTTTAGAAAAGTGAACTTAGTTTTTAATAATTGGTATTATGAAAAAGTTACTTTTCTTATTGTTGGCATTGCCACTGCTCATGGTGTCGTGTGACGACGATGACAATTTCCCTAAAGTACAACTGAAAATCGATGGTTCGGGCGGAGTTACTCACGAAGGATATATCTATTTACTTCAAGGAGATACGCTCTCTATCGACAGTATCGGCATCGTATCGGCGGAGTCTACTTCCGGAGTGAAAATCACCGGTGCAAACTATTATCTCGATTATCGTCCGGTGTGGTCGACCGTCGTAGCTCCTTTCGGCTATAAATTGGAAACCGGAACTTTAGCTACCGGAAGCCATATTTTAGAGATACAATGCCCAGTATTGGCTGTTGGTTACAGTCCGGCTGTGGCGTTTGTCTCATATCAGCTCAGGATAGTCGATTCGGAAGATGATATGCCGTCGAGCAGCGATTCCACATCAGTGTCGGGAAGTTTCCTGTCTGAAATCAAGGGGCAATAAACAATGCCCATACTAAAAAACGAAGCGCATCTTCTCGTATGGAGGATGCGCTTCTGCTTAATGTATCAGATAGTTTTGGATTAACCGTATTGAATGGTTCCGTCGGGATTACGATAAAGATCAAGTGTCTTTTCGTATTGGTCCATAGCGCGGAGACTCATACCCATCGAGGAGAATCCTCCGTCGTGGAAGAGATTTTGCATTGTCACTTTCTTGGTCAAGTCGCTGAACATTACGATACAATAGTCGGCACATTCATCGGCACTTGCGTTGCTGAGTGGCGACATGCGGTTGGCAAAGTCCATGAGCGATTCCATTCCTTTCACGCCACTGCCGGCTGTGGTCTGAGTGGGCGATTGAGAGATGGTGTTGATACGTACATGCTTTTCGCGACCGTAGATGTAGCCGAATGAGCGAGCGATTGATTCCAAAAGGGCTTTTGCATCGGCCATGTCGTTATAGCCGAAGAATGTGCGTTGTGCTGCAACGTAGCTCAATGCGATAATGCTGCCGTAGTCGCTGATTGCATCGAGTTTTTTAGCCACTTGAATCATTTTGTGGAATGAGATGGCTGATATGTCGAGAGTTTTGTCGAGCAAATCGTAGTCAAGGTCGTCGTAAAGACGCTTTTTGCGCACATTGGGCGACATTCCGATAGAGTGAAGTACGAAGTCGATCTTTCCTCCAAGGATTTCCATCGACTTGGAAAATACCATTTCAAGGTCTTCTACATTGGTTGCATCGGCGGGAATGATTTCAGCATTCAATTTTTCACCGAGCTTGCTTACATCACCCATACGTACAGCGACGGGGGTGTTAGTCAATGTGATGGTTGCACCTTCTTCAACTGCTTTTTCTGCAACTTTCCACGCGATACTCATATCGTTGAGTGCGCCGAAGATGATACCACGCTTGCCTTTCAGTAAGTTGTAACTCATGAGATTTCTTTATGTTTTAATTATAATGCGGTGCAAAATTACGTTTTTTTTCTCAATTTACGAAATATAGGCTGTGAATGAGGTGAAAATAAGGCTTAAATTGCTATCTTCGCGGGTTGAAAAAGAAATGAGAAGATGAAACGTATAGGTTTGATGATTCTTTTGATGATGACGGTTGTGGTCCATGCGCAAAATCCTAAAAGAGAATTTCGTGGTGTGTGGTTGCAGACTGTCTATCAATCTCAATATGCACGGCAATCTACGGCTGAAAACAAGAAATATCTTTCGGAACTGCTTGACCGATTGCAAGAAGCCGGTATAAATGCGGTGATATTTCAGGTCCGACCGTCGGCCGATGCTTTCTATGAATCGGAAATAGAACCGTGGAGTCGATTCCTGACAGGGACAGCCGGCAAGGCTCCGCAACCGATGTGGGACCCGTTGGCGTTTATGGTGGAGGAGTGTCATTCCCGCGGCATGGAGTTGCATGCGTGGTTGAATCCCTATCGTGTCACTACTTCAAAAAACGAGAAATTACCGCGAGGACATATCTATTATAAGCATCCTGAACGATTCGTGACGTATGATGGTAAGGTGTATTTTGATCCGGGAATTCCTGAAAATAGAAAATATATAGCACGAGTTGTCGACGACATTGTGTCGCGCTACGACGTAGATGCCATTCATTTTGACGATTATTTCTACCCTTATCCGGTGGCTAAGCGACAGTTCCCGGATGATAAATCATATAAAAAATATGGCAAGGGGATAGCTCGTGATGATTGGCGGCGACGAAATGTGGATATGCTTGTAGAGGAGGTTCATGAGACGATTGCCAAGCGCAAACCATGGGTACGCTTCGGAATAAGTCCGTTTGGTATCTGGCGCAATAAGGTTAATGATAGGCGTGGAAGCGAGACTTCGGGGATGGAAAATTACAGTGCATTGTATGCCGATGTACTTCAATGGAGCGAGCATGGCTGGGTAGACTATATGATGCCTCAAGTGTATTGGGAAATAGAAAATAAGCGTGCGTCTTATTCTATTCTTGTAGATTGGTGGGCTAAAAATGCGAATGACCGACTTATGATTATCGGGCAAGATGTGGAGCGTACGATGAAATATGCCGATATTGCTCCATCGACCGAAGCAACGCAACTACGACATAAAATGAATTTGGCGCGAGAACATCCTACGATACAAGGGTCATGTTGGTGGTGGGGGTATATCTTTGCCGACAATCATGCCGGCATTGTAGATTCGCTTGCCGGTGAGTTTTATTCTACTTATGCTTTGCCTCCCGCTTATCCGTGGATTAGTGACAAATCGCCCAAGGCAGTTGAAAAATTGAAGTATAAGGATAATCTGTTGTCGTGGAAAGAACCAAAGAAGCATGGCAAAACGACCGACGTGGTAAAGTATGTGGTCTACTATTTCCCTGACGGAATAGAGGTGGATATAGAGCAGTCTGATGCTATTATTGCGATAACGACTGAATGTAGTTTTGACCTTGACGAACCATTGCCCGGTGTGTATATGGTTACGGCTGTGGATAGAGTCAATAATGAATCGGAGCCGAAGAAAATCAGAATTGACAAATAGAAATAGCAAAGCGGTTGCATCCATGCGTTTGAATGCAACCGCTTTTTTTATAAGTTGTTTTGGCTATTTCTTGGAGAGTGTGAATCCGGCGCAAATGCCGTCGTAGCTGTTGAGAAGTTGGGTGACGGTAGATACAGTTGTATTACCGGAAATAGAGGCTACTTTCTCCATGATGGCAACGAACTTTGACACATCGAAAGTCATGTCGATCGATGAGCCGCTCTTGGTGATGTAAGACGTCATTTTGCCGATAGAGACTTTTCCTGCTACTTTTACATTGAAAACGAAGTTGTCGCCCTCTTTGGTAATGGTGCCCGAAAGGGTGGTGCGCTTAAACTTCATGGTGAACGTGCTGTCGGACTCTACGGTGAGATACATGGCGTTGAAACCGATTTTGTTGTAGTATGTCTCTAATTTCTGCTCGATGGTCACAGCGGCAGCCGCTCCACCTGCTTTCTGAAGCAAATTGTCGCTTTTGAAAGACACGGCTGGTGATACGTAGTTCCATGTCCCTACGAGGTCGGCGACATCGAGATTGTCGGATGAAATAATGTTACCCAAAAGTGAACCTAATGCGCCGAGGGTGCTTGATGATGACGTGGTCGATGTCGAATCTGATTTAGATGACAACCCTCCCAAAAGTGATTGTAGATCGAAAGCATTGGCATTGAGTGCAAATGCAATCATAAGCAATGATAATAGTTTTTTCATCGTTGATGTATTATGTTAGTATTTAGTGACTTTTCTCTGTCTGAATTTCTTTGTCAATTTCCTGATATTTTGAATTTTGACTGACATATTCGGGGATAATATGTTTCATTTCGAGCACCAAATTGTGGGTATTGCCTGTTTCGGCATATTGGCGCAAGAGGGTGAAATGCTTGACAACATCGTCGAATGAGTAAGTTTGCACTTTGGCAATCATGATTTTGCGGTGATGCGTTGCATAAGTGCGTTCTTTGTCGTTGAGCAACTCTTCATAGAGTTTTTCTCCCGGACGCAGACCGGTTTCCACAATCTTTATGTCTTCTCCTACACGCAATCCGGCGAGAGATATCATGCGGCATGCCAAATCGTAGATTTTAATCGGTTTGCCCATGTCGAAAATATATATTTCACCTCCATTGCCCATACATCCGGCTTCAAGCACGAGCGAGCATGCTTCGGGGATGGTCATGAAGTAGCGGATAATGTCGCGGTGAGTTACCGTCACCGGACCTCCCTCTTCGATTTGTTGGCGGAAGCGTGGAATTACCGACCCGTTGGAGCCGAGGACATTGCCGAAACGAGTGGTGATGAATTGTGTGCATCGGCCGTCGGTGTTGCGCTGACGGTCGAGGAAAAGTGATTGTACATAGATTTCGGCAAGGCGTTTCGATGCTCCCATTATGTTGGTGGGATTGACCGCCTTGTCGGTTGAAATCATTACGAATTTTTCTACCTTATATTCCAACGAAAGGTCGGCAAGATTTTTTGTGCCGAAAACGTTGTTAAGTATAGCTTCCGACGGGTTACGTTCCATCATTGGCACATGCTTGTAGGCTGCGGCGTGGAATACATAGCGGGGATGATATTTTTCAAAAGCGCGACGCATGCGTCGTTCATTGGCGATGTCGCCAATGAACAGATGGATTCGTGTATCGGGAAATTTTTCCTCCATCTCAAGTTGCATGTAGTGCATCGGAGTTTCCGCTTGGTCGACAAGTACGATTTCGCTTGCTCCGAATTGGGCGACTTGACGTACGATTTCGCTACCGATGGAACCTGCCGCTCCAGTGATTAGCACCGGTTGTCCCTTTATAAATTTGGATATATTGGGATTTTCATTGTTGATAGGCTCTCGTCCGAGAAGGTCTTCGATTTTAATGGATTTGACATGCCCCGACAGATTTGGCATATCTTTTACATTGGTGTCAAATTCTTCTACCTGATTGAGCATCAGTAGCTTGATATGCTCTTTTATAAATATATCGGCAAAATCACCGCGCATCAATTCCAACTGGGTAGAGAGAAATAGTAGTGTGTCGCAGTCGTAATGATGGAAAATATCTTTTATTTTCTGCGGATTATATCTTACGATGGGTATTCCGTTGATTGAACGTTCCTCTTTTTTGTCACTAAGGCTGAGCAGAGCCACGGGGTTGAAACTTCCGTTTACCTCTGTCTTCAATGCGCTGGCAAGAACGAAGGAGTTAATAGCAGAGCCGAGGACAATCACTTGTTTTCGTTTGGATTTGGCACGCGACAGAATAGCGTAGATATATTTAATCGCCAAACGCATACACATCATCAGAGAGAACGAAAATACTCCGATAATAAATATATTCCAAATGCTGATGTAGCGCGTTCCGGTAAGATACGCCACCGAAAGGCTGCTTAATGCCAAAAGCAATGACGAAGTCAACACCTGAAAAGCCAGACGATAGACATCTTCTATCACCGACAGGCGGATTATGTATTGATAACTTTTGAATATCAGACTCATTAAGACATAAGTCATGACAACAATCAATCCCTTTGCCACGAGAGAATAAGCCAATCCATGACCCTCGATTTCATTGGAAAAAACGAAAGTCATAAGACAACATAGCGATACGATGACGGTATCAGCCAATAATACCGCCCATCGAGGCGCAGGGGATGTATATAGCATTCTCACGAGTGCCAATTGATGCAATTTTGCAACGAAATCGTGTCGCATAAAAGAAAATATAGGTTATAATAAAGTTAAGTTCTACAATATGGATATCGCAAATGTAGCGATTATTTTTAATAAAGCCAACATATTTTAGATATTCGTTAAACAATCGGCTCGTTAATGTGTTGAATAATAGAAGGCAAAAGGGATATAAGATTGTACTAAATGTATATGATTACAAATTTTTACACATAAGTAATATACTTAATAGAATTAAAATAAGTAACTTTACGCGATTTTATTAAATTCGGTTGAGTGTGTCTCGATTGAATTTGTTGCATTGAGAAAAGAAAAAACGAATAATAATAAAAGGTATGAAAAAAACATTTCTCGGCTTTTCGTTGGTTGTGTCGATGCTGATTATGTCAGGTTGTTCGTCCGACGAAAATCCAATGAATTCGGGTTCGGGGCGTATTAATCCCGAAGTCGGACTCGATTCGGAAGTCTATAGCGCGGAAAATCCGCAAGGACGCTCGACTTCATCGGTTCCTACTGTTTCAGACTTGAAATTGGCGTTGACATCGACCAACGGTTCTTACAAGAAAACATGGAGTTCGGTCGACTTGTTCCCGTCAGATGAAGCGTTTAAAGTCGGTGATTATACGATGGAGGCGTATTATGGAAGTATCGATGATGAGGGTTTCGAGAAACCGTATTATTATGGAAGTCAGGCGTTGACTGTCTATGAGGATCGCACGACTGACGTGAATATTGTGGCAAAACTTGCCAATACGATGGTTTCTATCGAATATACTGATGCGTTTAAAAACTATTTTACGTCATACAGCGCTGAACTTCACTCCACCGGGGGCAACTATGTGACTTATGCGTCGGATGAAATTCGTCCGGCATATTTGCGTCCCGGGACTGTGACATTGGCATTGTCGGTAACAAAACCTAACGGAACGAGTGCAACGCTCCAACCGTCATCAATTAATGCGCAGGCTCAGCACCATTATCGAATCACACTTGATGTCAATGGCGGTGAGGTGGGTAACGGAGTGCTTGTGATTTCGTTTGATGAAACGTTGCAAACAGAGACAATCAATATCGACCTGAGCGATGAATTGATGAATGCTCCCGCTCCGGAGGTTACAGCGGAAGGCTTTACTCCCGGCTCATCATTATCGCTTTTCGAAGGTTCGACACCCGATGAGCAAGTGCGGTTTATCCTTAACGCTCGAGGAGGATTGAGCTCGGTGACACTCACCACTCAGTCTCAATCTCTAATCGAACAAGGTTGGCCAGCCGAAGTGGATTTGATGCAAGCGACAGAGATGCAGAAATCTCGATTTGCCAGCCTCGGATTGAATGTCTCCGGATTATGGAAAAATCCCGACCAGATGGCTATTGTGGATTTTACGGATGTGATTTCCAACATCAAATATGTTGATGGTAGCGCAACTTCCACGTTCACTATCGTTGTGAAGGATAAAATGACAAAAGTGAATGAGCCTGTCACTCTGTCTATTACCACAAAACCGATTGAATTGTCGATTATCAGTATATCGGAGGCGGTAGTCGGAGCGGAGGATGCCGAAATGGTGATAGCTTATAATGGCGATGATTTTGAGAATAAGGTCACAATTGAAACCCGCAACACGTATGGCGTGTGGGAGTCGGCACAGATACTTTCGGTATCGTCTGAAACCAACTATACTGTAAAAATAACCGTTCCGGCAGGAAATACCGATATTCCGGTACGTGTACTTTACAATGGAGATGTAAAAGCTGAGGGCACGATTGTGCGCGGAATGCCTGAATATACTACAGCTGTAGATGCATTCTCCGGTAAAGTC
This sequence comes from Muribaculaceae bacterium, assembly GCA_045133615.1. Taxonomy (GTDB): domain Bacteria; phylum Bacteroidota; class Bacteroidia; order Bacteroidales; family Muribaculaceae; genus M3. The sequence continues at coordinate 56,553 of JBGUUQ010000021.1, forward strand.
ATTGTGAAACTTACGGCAGCCGATGCATCGCAACTTTCGGCAATCGCAACTAATTGCTCGGTATATCTCGATGATACCAAAGTCACTGTTTCGTCTCGCGATACGGAATCGGGTATTTTGGTAGTAGAAGGATTGTCTCCGGCAACAAGTTATACTCTAAAGACCACAGTACTTTCAACTGCCGGCGACGACGATTATTCCGAGCCGGTTTCATTTACCACTGAGTCTCAGCTCGCGGTGCCTAACGGAAATTTCGAGGAAATAGAGACGCAAATCAATAATATGACGATTAATTGCGGTGGTATCTATTATGAAACGAAATTGAGTATTAATCCGTATCAGAATGAGCAGACATTTAATGTATCTCGCCCGACAGGATGGGCTACGGTCAACGACAAGACATTCTGCACATCGGCGTCCAATCAAAATACATGGTATATGCAGCCGTCGTCGATGATTGTTTCCGATGCTATTCAGAACGGCAATTACGCTATGAAACTTGTCAATGTGGCGTGGGATACGAATGGCGTGTCTATTGCCAAATATAACTTTACATGGGGTAAAACCGAGAGCAATTGGGGCGCAAGCCAGAATAAACCGTCGTCGATTTCATATCGTGCAGCCGGTAAATTGTTCCTTGGAACATATTCGTTTGAGTCTGCTTCAAATACGGAGACTTATAACGAAGGTGTGGCATTTGCTTCCCGTCCGTCGGCTCTCAACGGGTTCTATAAGTATTCGGCATCCTCATCTTCGTCCGATAACGGTATTGTCAAGGTGGAAGTGCTCAGCAGTTCGGATGCGGTCATCGCGCAAGGTAGTGTCGCATTGAGTGCCAATGGTGATTATACAGCGTTTACCGTGCCGTTGACATATAATCAGTTCGGTGTCAAGGCCGCAAAACTGAAGATAATGTTTGCATCATCGGCTTCTGCCGGTACGATTGCTGAAGAAACCGCTGCAATTGTTACCACCGACGACCTTGTGACGGCCTCATCGCTTGGTAATGCACTTTGGGTGGATAATCTTACATTCTCATATTAAAAATCGAAAAATCTGTTATGAAAAAAATATATAGTCTTCTCATGATGCTTGCCGTGATGGCCGCATTCAGTTCTTGCTCCAAGGACAATTGGGATTTTGGTGCTGAAGATACGGCTTACGGCGAGGTATCACTATCATCGATGTCGGTTGACGTTACAAACGCCGAAGAGGTAATCTCTCGTTCGTCGGTCGATTTGTCGGGCTTTATTGTGAAAATCTACGATTCGACGGATAATTCGTTGGTCAACCAATGGACATATTCGGCTATGCCGGAAGTGTTCACTCTCCCCGTGGGAGAATATTACGTGACTGTGATTTCTCACAATCAAGAATCTGCTGCATGGGATAATCCCTATTTCGAGGGTTCCAAATCGTTTTCGATACAAAATGCCCGTATTACGGAAATCGGTGAAGTGGTTTGTAAGCTTGCCAATGTGAAAGTCTCAATTCGCTATTCCGATGCACTACGTAAGGTGATGGGCGATGATGTGGTGGTGACTGTGCTTATGAATGACGGTGGCTCGCTTACGTTTACACCATCAGAGACTCGTTCGGGCTACTTTAAATATATTGCCGACAGCCATACTCTTATCGCAACATTTAACGGAACTGTTGACGGCAATAAGGAAACTCTCAGAAAGGAATATACGGATATTGCAGCCGGTCAGCATCGTATCATAACATTTAAATTGAAGACTGGTGACGGTACAATTCCCGATGAAACCGGTAATATAAATGTAGGCGATGGCATTTCGGTCGACGCGAGCGTGACTACCATCGATATGACTACCGATATTATAGTAGATGAAGATGTAATCGATGGCGATCGTCCGTCGGAAGGAGGTGATGAAACGGAAGATCCAGAGGACCCTGAAGATCCGACTGACCCTGAAAATCCAGAAGAACCGGTTGAAACAATCACGATAGTGAGTGAAACTCTTGATTTTGATAATCCCAATGTGGCAACCGAAGATATGCAGGCGATTGTCAATATCCACTCCGATAAAGGTATTGCCAACTTCCAAGTGGATATTATCTCGGATCAACTCACTCCGGAGGTCCTCGAAAGTGTGAATTTGGCAGCGTCATTCGACCTTGCTTATCCCGGTAATCTCGAATCTGCACTCAAGAATGATTTGAAATTCCCGGTAGGAGATGAGGTGATTGGAGCCAATGATCTTGAATTTAATATCACCGACTTCATTCCGTTGTTGATGATTTATCAAGGTACTCACCAGTTTAAACTCACAATAACCGATGCATCCGGTTCGGTTCTTTCTAAAACACTTACCTTCTTAGTTCAATAAAAAGATGAAAAAGGTATTATTATTTTTCGCAGTTTCATTTGCCGTTCTTTCGCTTGCATCATGCAGCGATGACGATGCAAACAATATGAACGGAGAAGGACGAGTATCACTTCGTACTACCGTCAACTCCGATGTTAAGGTTATATCGCGTGCTGCATCCGAACAGGACCTTGCCGATGCGTGCAACGTCTGGATTTCAAGTGAAAAGGGATTGGTGCGCAAATATGAAGGATTAAGCAACGTTCCGGCTGAGATATGGCTTGTCAGTGGCAATTATGTCGCTGAGGCTTGGACCGGCGATAGTGTGGCCGCATCTTTCGACAGTAAGTATTTTAAAGGGTATCAACCGTTTACCGTTACAGCCGGCGGTTCTGTTACCGTAAATTTGGTGTGCAAGATTGCCAATGTGGTAGCTTCGGTAAGCTATGATGAAAGTGTCGATGAAGTGTTGAGTGACTATAATATGACAGTGGCTCATACGAAAGGTTCTTTGACTTTCGAGGGGCGTGATAGCCGTCGCGGTTATTTTATGATGCCTAACGGGGTAACATCTTTGACATGGACTCTTTCTGGAACGAAAAAGGACGGTACTGAATATTCCCGCACCGGAACTATCGATAATGTGAAGTCGGCTACTGAATATAAGTTGACAGTTTCTCATTCCGGCACTGATAGCGAGGTCGGCGGCGGTATCATAGATGTCGTGGTCGATGAAACGGAAATAGAAGTGGAAGATGAGGTTGTCATCACTGCTGCACCGGCAGTTCAAGGTGTGAATTTCGACATCGCATCTACACTGTATTGTGAAGTGGGTAAAGTCGGTCGTCGCTCGGTATATGTATCGGCAGCAACATCGCTCAAATCTGTTGTTGTGACAGCCGACAAGGCTTCCGAACTCGGTCTTCCTACGGCAGGATTCGATTTCATGACGATGGAAGATGTGGCTCGTGAAGAACTTGAAGCGATGGGCATCAATGCAAAATATGAGTATGATCCGGAAAATGATTTGTCGAATATGAAAATTAATTTCGAGGAGTCGTTTACCAATGCCCTTGTAGAAGGCGATTATGTATTTACGTTTACGGCTACGGATGACTTCGGCAAGTCGCGCACTGTATCGTTGACCTTGTCTGTATCCAACGCATCGGTTGTCGCTGATGATGTGGTGACGTCGGATGTGTGGGCAACAAGTGCCACTATTACCGGTACGATATTGAAAGATGATGCTACAAATCTTGGATTCAACTATCGAGAGCAGGGTACATCTGAATGGCTGTCGGCACCGGTGACGACTCGTTCAATCGATTATTCGGTCGTGCTTACCGGCTTGAAGCCGGGCACTACATATGAGTATGTGGCTACAAGTACCGATTTCGTATCGTCGGTAATAAAGACTTTCACTACCGAATCTGCCGCCCAAATGCCAAACAGTGGCTTTGAGGATTGGGATACTTCATCGAAGGCATATCTGATTTATGCTTCGGGTGGCGAGATGTTCTGGGATAGCGGTAATCATGGTTCTTCGACTATGAATAAGAATGTCACTACACCTGAAAGTTCGATTAAGAATAGCGGAAATTATTCGGCTAAACTTCAGTCCCAATTCGTCGGAATAGGCTCATTGGGTAAGTTTGCAGCCGGAAATATTTTTGTCGGAGATTATCTGGATACAAGCGGAACGGACGGTATACTTGGATTCGGACGTCCGTTTGCATCACGTCCGTCGGCATTGAAGGGATATGTGAAGTACACTCCCGGACAAGTTGAATACACAAATTCCGACTTACCCGATATGACGACCTCAAGTATGGACGTGGGAGCTATTTATATTGCTATCATGGACAATACCACTGAGTCGTATAATGGTACATATTGGCCGTTTGTGATTCAAACCAAGTCATCGAGCCGTCGACTGTTTGATAAAGATGATGCCCGTGTAATCGGTTATGGTGAGCTGATTCTCACCGAGGCTACCGAAGGTGACGGTCTGATTGAATTCAATATTCCTATCGAATACAATCGTATCGATGTATCGGCTTCGAATATCCTTGTCGTATGCTCTTCGAGCTACTATGGCGATTACTTCGTGGGCGGTAGCAGCGTGATGTATATCGATGATTTTGAACTTGTGTATGAATAAAATAATCAACGTTGTTTTTATTACGATATTCTTGCTCATGGGCGTTGAAACGGCTCATGGGCAAGAGCCGTTTAAACGGGGGCTGGAGTTGACCTCGTTTGTGCCGAAAGGACAATGGGTCACCGGAGTCAGCGTGAGCTATTCGCAGTCGACGATGGATAAGTACCAGTTTTTTATCGTAGAGGATCTTTCGGGCGACACCTATTCGTTCAAAGTGAGTCCGATGGTATGCTATATATTCAAGGACAATATGGGCGTGGGTGGCCGATTGGCTTATTCTCGTTCGCTATGTAAAATGAATGGTACGGTGGTAATAGACTCGGAGACCGATTATGATTTGGACAATCTTTATAGTCTGTCGCACAATTATTCGGCAATGGCGATATTTCGTAACTACATAAGTCTTGGCGATAACAAGCGCTTCGGAATATTCAACGAACTGCAGTTGCAGGTCGGTGGAGGACAATCGAAATTGGCCAACGGAAGCGGTGATGAATTGACCGGTACTTATGAGCGTAATTTCAGCCTTGATGTCGGATTGGCTCCCGGAATGATAGTGTTTCTAAACAATTATTCGGCACTTGAAGTCAATGTGGGGGTGTTGGGATTCAGCTATACCAACACACGTTCGGTGACCGACCAGATTTATGTGGCGCATCGCGACAGCCGTTCGGCAAACTTTAAAATTAATCTGTTTTCCATCTCTTTCGGAGTGGCATTTTATTTATAGGAGCGTATGAGACGTATATTTCTATCCTTTATGATGACGTTGCTGCTTCCGATTGCGGTGAGAGCTGCCGAAGCGCTGCCGACAGATTCCGTGGCGTCGAAATCTGCATTGCTGAAAGATGAATTGGTGATAGTCGGAAACGACACGGTGAGCATGATTATTCCGGAGAAAAATTATGGCCGGTTTGACCGCGGACTATATAATTATCTGTTTATCCCGAAAGGGGAATGGGCATTCGGGTTGACGGCATCTTACGGTGAGTTTAATTCCGACGATGTGCAGATATTATCGGCTATCAAGGATTTCGATTTTAACGGCAAGATTTATTCTATTAAGCCGTCGGTGGCATATTTTGTACGTAATAACCAATCAATCGGTATGAAACTCAGCTATTCTCGTGGAATGGCTGACTTGGCGAATCTGTCGGTCGACTTCGACGAGGATTTGGAATTTGATATTAAAGATGTGAGTTATTACACCCAAAGTTATTCCGCGTCGGTGTTTTATCGCAATTACATCGGTTTGGGTACGATGAAGCGATTCGGAATATTCAATGAAGTGGATTTGTCGTTTGGAAGCGGCTCGGCTCGGTTCAAACGTTATTATAACGAAGAACTTAGGGATACACGCACCATAACCACTGAGGCACGTCTTAGTTTCAGCCCCGGTGTGACGGTGTTTATTATGGACAATGTGAGTTTTAATGTGTCGTTTGGCGTGTTCGGTCTTTATCTCAAAAATGAGAAACAGAAAACCAACGAAGTGGAAGAAGGCTCTCGTCTGTCGAGTGGTGCCAATTTTAAGTTTAATGTGTTCAATATTAATTTCGGCTTAGGTGTTCATATATAATTATAGTTTGATAAAACGCTGCTTTCAGCTGTTGCTGGCATGCTTGGTAGTGACCGGATGTATTGAAAATGATATTCCTTATCCGCGAACTCAGGCCGACTTCCTTACCATTGTGGCGGAAAAGGAGTTGCGGTCGGCATTAATTGATACGAAAAATCGAGTTGTGACTTTATATCTCGACGAGACTGCCAATATATATAATGTCAATATTACGGAATATACTCTCACCGAAGGTGCGTATATCAATGGTACGACGATTCACAATGGAATCGATTTGTCGGAACCTATCAGTGTCACTCTTACATTATATCAAGACTATGAGTGGACTATTAAAGCGGTGCAGGATGTGGAACGATATTTCACCATCTCTCCGCAAGTAGGTTCGGCTGAGATAGATGTGCCGGGACATCGAGTGGTGGCATACATTCCGATGAATTCGTCGCTCGACAATGTGAAAGTGACGTCGATAAAGCTCGGTACGGAGGTGTCATCGATGTCGCCTAATCTTGAAGGACAGATTGTCGATTTTACCGAGCCGGTGGAAGTGAAAGTAACGGCATTTGACCGTACGGAGACATGGACTATTTATGTCGGTCAGACCGATAGTAATGTCAATACCGAGCGAGTCGATGCATGGACTAATGTCGCATGGGTTTACGGTACGGCGGAAGCGGGAAAAGACAATGGATTTGAGTATCGCGAAGCATCATCGCTCGAATGGAGCGTAGTGCCGTCGAATTGGATTACGCACGATGGTGGAAGTTTCTATGCCCGACTTGTGCATTTGAAAGCCAACACGGAATATGTGGCTCGTGCATACTCGGAGGATGAGTATGGCGCGGAGGTGATGTTTACCACAGGAAGCATCGTTCCGCTTACCGACGGCTCTTTGGATGATTGGCATCAAGATGGTAAGGTGTGGAATCCGTGGGCCGAGGGTGGTGTGTCATTCTGGGATACCGGCAATAAAGGCGCTACAACGCTCGGACAAAGCAATTCGCAGCCTACCGACGATACGTATTCCGGCAAAGGAAAAGCGGCAAAATTGGAAACTAAGTTTGTGGGACTTGGTGGTATCGGAAAACTTGCTGCCGGTAATCTGTTCAGCGGCAAATATGTCCGTACCGACGGCACAAACGGTATTCTCGATTTTGGTCGTGAATTTACCGCACGACCCACCAAACTGCGTGGATATATGAAGTACAATTGTGTGGCGATTACCCATACCAACGATGAAATGTCACATCTCAAAGGCGAACCGGATATAGCGACCATTTATATCGCTTTGACGGATTGGACTTCACCGTATGAAATACGTACCAATCCGAGCAATCGCCAACTTTTCGACCCTGATGATGAATCGGTTATAGCCTATGGCACTGTGGAATACGGATATTCTGTGCCTGAATATACTCCTTTTGAGATTACTCTTGACTATAAAGATACTCAGCGAGTGCCTACGTTTATACTTGTTGTTGCGTCGGCAAGTAAGTATGGCGACTATTTTACCGGAGGAAATGGCAGTGTGTTGTATGTCGATGATTTTTCGCTTGACTACGACTATTAATGATGCACCGCGTTAAATATTGTAAATAATAACATGAAAGTATACCAAAAAATAATCTAAAAGTATACCATTTTTCTTCTATTTGCAAAGATATCAAAAGTTGG
>JBGUUQ010000022.1:0-3217 GCA_045133615.1 Muribaculaceae bacterium
CATTCCGGTGGCTTGGTTGAAATATGCCACCTGCATACCCGTGCGGTTGATGAACGCCTCGGGAATGGTCAAGGTCAGCGTAAAGACGTCGCCCTCGCTGATTTGAACGTTGACAATACTGAAGTTGTAGGCACTGATGGTATCGAGCGTGCGGAGCAGCTCGGTAGCCGCCTCGACGGTGATAAAGCTATCCGCGGTAATTTTGCCTTGTGCAATGGCATCGGCAATCGCACGGCGCAGAGCTCTGATATCTTGAACGGAGTTGAGCGTGATGCTACTGCCTTGATTCAAGCCCAACAAGCTGCTCAACGTGATGGAAGCGTCCTTGAGATAGCTTACGGGAATAGCCATCATATCTTGCATAGCCTTATTGAAGATTTCCGCAACCTTCTCTGTGTTTTCCGCACCGGAGATTTCGGATACCGCCTGTGCACACAGAGAACCGATTTCGTTCAAGTTCACCGTGTTGAAGGAGCCCGAAGCGCCGCATGCATCGCGATATGCTTGCAGAGCGGCAATTTTGCTATCCTGCTCTCTTGCAAACGCGAGCTTTTGTTGAACGGTTGCAACAATGCCGTCTACCAAACCCTTGAAGCCGTCCGGCAGTTCACCGTCCTCGGGAATTAAATCATAGATATCCTCGATAGCTGCGTTGATCAAAACCTTAACGCAATCACCGTCGGTATCGGTTACCATATCCTTTAAAAGGTTTTCGACATCCTTGACATAATTGATAAAATTAGTGGTCTTTTCTTTATACGCGGGGATACCCTCTAAGGTAGTTTCTGTTTTGCTGAAACGAACAAATACAAAATATTTTGTACCTTGGTCCAAGCCTGTAAAGACATATTGCATTTCTCCACCTGCGACCTTATGCCATTCAAGACCCTCTTCGCTTTCTTTGTTGGAAATAGCAATATCGTAAAGCTTTGCTACATCGGCATTTTTGAAATCAACTTGAATTTCGGTTTCGGACTTGACGGTGATGTTAACATCATATCCGACCCCAATGTTGGGCTTTGCAGGACGTGCCTCTGCCGACAGAGTCATATTCTTTGCTCCAACCGTGATGTTACCGGAAACGAACCACTCGCCGGTGTAATACTCAGCCTTTTCACCGTTCCACTTTGCAATGCGAAGATTGTTAGACAACTTAATCTCGACGCGGAACGTGGTATTGTAATCCAATTCAAAGGAAATCGGGAACTCTGTAAAGGACATTTCCTGTGTTCCATCAATGATTTTCACGGTAAAGCTCGATCCTGCGGGGAGTCCGTTGATGGAATCGAGTGTAACGGTGTAACTGTTGATGCTCCACATTGCTCTGAGCATGATGGTTGTACCTTCGCCATCAACTGTCCAAGCCTTATCCTCGGCAACCAAGTTGCCGTTTTCGTCAGCATAGAGATATCTGCTGTCGCCCCAATAATAACCAACAAAGGTGTAACCCTCTTTGGTGGGGGCTGCAAGATTTGAGGGGATATTTTCAATCCAAGATTTACTGTCGTATTCAACACCGGAAATGATCACATCGGGCGTGGAATCGAGCACTACGTCATAGACCTCGCTCTCCCAAACAGCGGTGAGCGTGATATTGTAGGGATGCTTTCCGCAATCGAGCAAATATTTGCCGTCGCCTGCGGTCAAGCCGCTGTTGGCATCTTCAAACTCTTGCGTGCCGTCACTCAAGATCCACTTTTTGAAGGTGTAACCGGGGCGTGTAGGATTGGTGATTTCGAGCACGCCGGAATCGAACACGAAGCTACCGGAGAGCGTGTTGTTGATTTCGGTAAGCTTATCGGCAAGCTCTTGGTTGACACCCTCGCCCCACTTATAATCGATTGTGTAAGTGATGGGCGCCCATTGAGCGGTCAGGCGAATTTCACCTGTGCCGTCTGCTTTGGCTTTGGCGGCATAGATGTCGTTGAGGTCCTTCCACTCGCCTGCTTTTTCATCGTAGTAAGCATTCTTATCGCCCAGTGCAAAGCCGGGACCAACAAGCTTGTTGGCATCTCTTTCGTGGGGATTGTACCACGTGTCGGTGTCGGGATCGTAAAGCTCTACCAACCAACCCAAGAAAGTATATCCCGCCTTGGTGGGGTTTGCAATGGGTGATTCGGTTGCCGTACCGTACACGTATTTGTTGGGACCTGCATATCCCGTAGGAACAGCAGCATACGTCAAGTTGTAGGTAATGGGGGTATAATAACGAACAAGCGTATTGATGCCCGAAATGCCTTCCCCATCGTTATTCAAAACGTCTCTTACGCCATACGCCGAACATACGTCCTGTCCGCAAGGCGTTTTGCATATATGCATCATCAAAAGGTATCCCTTGTAGGATACATATCCGCCTGCCGCTTTGTCGTCGCCCCAAAAATCAGACCATATTGCCGAATATTGGGTGCCGGCTTCTGCCTGCATCATGTATGAGAACATCGGGATGCTCGGTGTTGCGTCGCCCTTGTATATATGGTCTTGACGGTAGATTTCGTAAAGAGGAGCTTTGAATTTGGGGAATACGCAAATGACACCGTTTTGCTCGTACATATAAGTGGTCATTTCCATATCCTTGGGGATATAGTACATCTGCTTTTCCTCGTCGAAGCGCATGGGGATGATGCCGCCCTCGCTCTCGCTGGTTACAATGTACCAGCCCTCAAACTCCCACGTACCCATAGATGCCTTGGGGAACATAAACGTAGGATCGATACCGCTTTGATAGGTGGCGCTACCGTTGGTTAAATCAGCGATTGTCCAACCGCCGGAAACAGATGCCAGATTGTATTCATACAAACCGTCTTCACGGGTATAGTTGAGTGCATGGAGCGTGTAAACTCGGTTTTCGCACGTAACGGAAACGGTGTTATCGGCAATAAACTCTCTCCAACGAACGATATTGCCAACGTCACTACCGGCTTGCTCTTCGTTGCCAAAGGAGAAGGAAGGCCACATGCCGTTGTGCGGAGTAACGGTAATAACAACTTTTACGCCGTGCAGAACCTCAATCACGTCGCCGTTGCTCACTTCCTTGGTGACGGGATTTCCGGAAAGATCGGTATACTCAACGATGCAGGTTTTTACGTTTTCGTCGAGCTCGACCGTGAGCGTTTTGGACATAGAGGTTGCACTTGTGTTTGCAACAGCCACAACAATGGCACTTGCAATCAGCAAAACGACCGACAACAGAAGCAGTACGGATTTGAAAATAGGGGTT
>JBGUUQ010000023.1:0-3082 GCA_045133615.1 Muribaculaceae bacterium
TATCTCTAAAGAAGTAGCCGACATCGCTATGGACTCTGCTACTTGTATCGGTTGTGGTGCTTGTGTGGCTGCTTGTAAAAACGGTTCGGCTATGTTGTTCGTGTCGGCTAAAGTTAGCCAATTTGCACTTCTCCCACAAGGTCAAGTAGAACGCGCTCGTCGCGCTCGCGCAATGGTGAAAAAGATGGACGAACTCGGATTTGGTAACTGTACCAACACCGGCGCTTGTGCCGCTGAATGTCCTAAAAACATTCCGTTGAGCAACATCGCTCGCCTCAACCGCGAGTTTATCAAAGCTAAACTCAAAGACTAATCGAGATTTAACCACATTAATCTCATATACAACGTAAAAGGCTGAGTCAATCGACTCAGCCTTTTATTATTTGGGAATATAACGTCAACAAAGGATTCAATGCCCCTAACGGCCTTAGTGCTCTTAAAGCCCCTTAAATATTCCTATTTCACGAAATAAATTGTCGAGAGACTTTCTTGACCAAGATAATAGAGGCGTGCGCGGATTTGCGTTGCATCTGAGGCAAAGGGCTCGGTATAGATGGGTGATTTCATTGTTGGTTCTGAACCATCAAGGGTGTAACGTATCACAGCTCCACTATATGGGGTGTTCATCTTCACCATGCCCTCCTCTACTATCACGCCGGGCTGACGGAGGTGGAATGACCAACCTCGCACTGTCAATCGGGGCAATTCCTTATTTCCTATTATATTATTAAATTGCGCAGGCGTATATGTGGGATTGTTGTTCCATGCACGCTCGGCAAGACCAAACATCTTTGGCAATAAGAACGATTGCAATTGAGGGAACGAACGCATTGTCTCGGCAAATACATGCCCGCTCACACCTATTATTCTGCCTCGAGTAGTGGAATCGGTGGGACACAACTCGGCAGGATAACCGGCAAGTGAGTTAAACTCGTCAACCGTTCCGCCCCAGTTCAACCCCTTTTCAAGTGGGTGATAATTATAGGTCATATCGAGATAGAAATGGTTCACATTACTCAATATAATAGGATAACCGGCATTTACCGCCTCGCGTGTCACCCCTCCATGTCCATGTGAAGGCAATGTGCTCCAACAGTTCACACCGCCCACCAATGGGGCTATTTCGGCATTATACTCATCGGTATGCCCCACTGCAATCTCTTGCCAACCATGCATCTTTATGCCACGTTGCGAGAGCATAGCTGCTAATTTTTTCACAAAATAGGCATGCAATCCCTTTTCGCCTCCAAGATTTTCATTCTTGATAAGAGCCAATGCCGATGGTGCGCCGTTCCATGCTCCACGGGGCACTTCGTCGCCACCAATGTGGATAGCGGTCAACGGCACTCCCGCTTCTTTATACATCAATGCAATCTCATCAATCACCTTCTCCATAAATTTATATGGACCGGGCAACGCCGGATTCATCACATTGTCGTGAAACGCCTGAGCCGAGGTATATCGCGAAGTATCGCCATCTTCGATTAATCGATATGACGCATCGCCGGTGTTGCGATAACGCGCTTCCATCGATTTAATAGCGGCACGAGCATGCCCGGGCGACTCTATTTCGGGAATCACCGTAATGCCCATCTCATCGCAATAGCGAAGAAACTCTATAAACTCGCCACGAGTAATATAACCATTGGCTGTGCCTTCAGTGGTGTTGGGGTCGCCGTTTCCGGCAAAAATCTGCACCATGTGGTTATGTTCATCAAGAGTGTAACCACGGCGAGAGCCCACATTGGTCAACTCGGGCAATCCTGGAATTTCCAATCGCCAAGCCTCATCATCGCTAAAGTGAAAATGCAAGGTATTCAAGCGGTATCGAGCAAGGATTTGCACCACAGTCTGGAGGTCGGCCACACGTTGGAAATTGCGGGCTATGTCAATCATCACAGCACGATAAGTGAGGTCGGGATAATCCTCTATCACCACGCATGGCAACACCACACCCTCCACAGGGATATAATTGTGAGTCGAAAGCACCCTATTGGCTATCTTCAAAGCTTGCTCCGACGCATATTCCACTACTAAGCTGTCGGTAGTGATTGATATGCGGTAAAACTCAGGATTTTCGTGCGACACCGGGCGAGTAGTTACCTCGCCATTGCCCTTATATTCGCCACCAAGCAACGTAACCTTTTTAAACGAAGGTATCACATCATAAATCCCTATCGAATCGTTACACACAAGCGACTCGTTGAAACGATATATCACATCACCATAAGGCATTTTGTCACGTCCCTCAACACTCCATTGCTCAGGACGGTCGATAATCGACTTGCGAGAATATTTCACCCCGGCAGTGAGACCTTCTTTAGTCACCACATGCACCCCGTCGGGAGCATAACATATAGCTGCCATGGTGCCCTTCACTCGAATATCTATCACCACACTATCGGCAGCTGTGCCAAATTCGGGACTGGTGATATAATAATATCCCGGCACAATCTCCACCACCTTGTTTGCGGCATTGAGTGGAGTCATCTGTCGGGCAAATTGGTTGAAGCAAAGGCGGTCGATCTTTGCCACATCACCTTTCACAGTGAAACGTTGCACATAATAGGCATTACCCTTTGCATCTTTGTCATTGCCCATATTCTCCCACACTACAGTGGTTTTGGCCGTTGCAATAAAAGCTATAGCAAGCATTATTAAAGAGAGAAATTTACGCATATGATACAAGTTGAGAGTTGAGAGTTGAAAATTGAAAGTTATCCCAAATCAATTTTAATTATAAATTCTTAATTACTACATCATACAAATTGGCGCAACCATTTTCCAACAGGTTGAGCACCAATTCAAACCCCTCGGCACCCTCATAATAAGGGTCGGGTATATAATCATAACGTAGAGCCATATCAATAAATTTTGCCATAGGCACAATTTTTGCCTCATTTTCAAGCGACGGCGACAATCTTTTGAGATTCATCTCATTATTTGCGTCCATTGGGATAATAAGGTCAAAATCATCAAAATCGGAGTAGCGCACCTGGCGGCATATATGATTTAGTTCATATCCACGACGGCGAGCATGAATGCGCATACGATTATCGGGCAAATCGCCCACATGATAACC
>JBGUUQ010000024.1:0-13391 GCA_045133615.1 Muribaculaceae bacterium
GGATGGGTGGCTATCGCGGCGGTGGTGCTGACGGCGGCATGGTTGACAGTTCGGGGGTGGTTGAAGAGGCAAGTGCCGAGGATATAATATAGGTAGTATGAAGGTACGATTAGAGGAATATTCCAACGGATTCATCGCCTATAATGTCGGCGCAAAGGCGTACCGTGTCCGGGGCATAGGCTCAACACCTGCCGATACAGTAGACGACCTCCACAACGCCGTCAGCGAGTTGGAAGAGAACTATATCGACTTCGGCGAAGAGATTCCCGAAGGACTGAATCATGATTTTGAATATGTTTAGGTTGGTAATTTGTTTCATTTCATGTTATTAGTTTGGTTAATTAAATGATTATTTTGGGTTAAAGGGAATGCCGCTTGTCTGGGAAGATGGGCGGCATTATTATATATAGGTATAACAATATAGGTCACCGCCTCCCGGCGACGACCTACCGTCATTTTTATTAAAACTTACAAAATCGAGGCAAAGTTAACCATAAATACGACCACATCAACCATCCTAAATTATCCCATTTGGCGGATAAATTCATCTATTTTACCGATTCGATAAAAAAATATCGTTAAATATATTGTACGATTCAAATTTTATTATTAATTTTGCGGTGTAAAAGTTAAACATCAAGAACCCCGGCGCAGGGGTATAAAGTCCGCAACCCAAGATATGAAACTCGACAAATTGACAAAGACACTCAACATGATGAAACGCTACGGCTATAAGAAACATCACACCGCAAGCGTACGTGGCTATTGCTACAAAGATATGATTGGTAACAGAGAACGCTACGAGGGTAAATTCGGCAAAGGCTGGATAGTCTACCTCGGTAGCTACTACGGCTCGAACTCATACACTGAAATCGCATACTACGTAAAATGAAAAATCCCGTCAACCTTACCTTGCCGCCCTTCGCTTGGCTATCCGATGATAGCCTTGCCGGGCGCAACGTCATCCTCCATGTAAGGTCAGCATCCGTCATCGAAATCCTCCAAGATGTTCCTACGCTGATGCTCGCCCCGAATGTCATCACAAAGCGATTCACCTATCGAAGCATCTTCGGAACAACGGAGAAAATGATAGCGGCACTCCATTACTCGCCCCTCGTTGATGACAAGGAACAGATTATGGAGGCGATAATCGAACCTGCAATCAAGTACTACTGCGACGACTGCGATAAGCAGGACAGGCAAACTTTAAACGAGGGTGAGGCATTCATGCAGTAATCACCCATCATAATACCCAATTCATTATGTACGCAAGAAACTATATCGAGGCAAAGGAATACCTCACGAACAATCATAGCGAGGCTACCATTCGCGAAACAACCGCCAACTGCTCCTGCGGTGAGTCATTGGCACTCGTAGCTGAAGACGAAGAAGGGAACGACCTTGAGGAGGTCATCGTCTGCGATTCCTGTTGGCAGAACGCTATGACCCATGACCGGGCAGACTCCCCGGCAACCGTCAGCGAAGAAGACCTCGCCGACATCATCTCCGAATACTACTCTATTGCCACCATTGAGGTGGAGCAACGCTGGATGCTTGACAACGACGGCAACGACCTTATCAAGGCAACGTTGGAAATGGCGGATGATGAAACAAAAGAGGTATACCTCATCACCACCGCCGATAATTCCGTATACATCACCTTTGATGAGGTCACTGATATTACGACCATCAAGGATGCCGAATGGCATAGCATAGGAAGTGATGCTGAGGTGGTCATCGTCAAAGGACTTCCGCGATGCGCTGACGAACCGCTGACTACACGGTTGGCAATCTCCGACCGAATCCACCGGGAACGAATCGCCCAACACTTGTCAATCGGTCAACTTGCCGCCAAAGCCGGATTGAGCAAGAACCACATATGGCGAATCGAGAGCGGAGACTACCGCTATACCATCGACATCCTCGCCGCCGTATGCAAGGCACTCGGTCTCAAGATTACGGTTGAGTGATAGATGCCGTACTGCACTTCCTGAAGCCCGAAGAATCGGTAATACGATTTTTCGGGCATTATTTTTTGTCAGTCCGAAAAATAGTATTACCTTTGCATCGAAGTATTCATCTTGCGACTTTTGAAGGCTTCGAACGACAACGTCTTATGGTGCGCACATAAGGCGTTGTTTTATGTTAAAATTAGGTTGGTTGGAGTGTTAACGAGTTCCGTTTTCGTTCCCATTTTTCATAATGTACTGGTAATTAACACTATACATAGTTTATAGTGGAATCGGAGAGAGGGACGCGTAGAGCGCCCCTCTCTTTGACTTTCAAGCAGTTACGATTCGTAAATTTCTGATTTTCAGTTTCCATCGCATTAATTGATGAACACATAAGTTCATTTAAGTTCGTATAAGTCCATTGAAGTTCATGTTTTGGAGTTCCGTTTTTAGTTCCGTTTTGGCGATTTTCAGTTCCGTTTTTAGTTCCGTTTTTAGCTAACTTGACATATATTATATGTCGAATTTCTCCATCGCCTTAGCCTTAATCGAATTGGCTACGTCAATATATGGTTTCATGGCAGAATATTCAGAATGCCCTGTCCATTTCATGACGATATTGGGAGCGATGCCCATTGCCAGAGCATTGCAAATAAATGTACGTCTCCCTGCATGGGAGGTCAGTAGTTCAAACTTTTTTAACGAACGCTCCTTTCGCGTCGCACCGTAGTACTGTGATACAGATATAATCTCGTCAAGGTTGATATCCTCGCCAATCTTCTTTAGGAGGATATTCAGTCGCTGATTGGTAATTCTGGGTAAAGCATATTTCCCTGCAATATCCTTATACTTCTCAAGTATTCGGCGAGAATGCTTGTTTAGTTCGATTTTGAGTCGTGACCCTGTCTTGATTGTAACGACCTCTATATGCTTGCTCTTTACATCCGATTTCTTGAGATTCGCCATATCGGAATATCTCAACGAGGTGAAACAGCAGAAGCAGAATACATCGCGAGCGATATCCATCTCGCTTCCTACAGGATAGTCGTACTGCTCCAGACACATGAGTTCCTCCCATTCCAGAAATATAATAGGTTTATCGATGGTCTTGAAATTAGGATGGAAATCGAATAGTATATCGTTTGGTAGTAGATTATTCCTTACCGCCCACCGAATAAACCATTTCAAGATTCTGGTATGCTTAAGGATTACGGTGTTTGAATATCCGGCAGATTTTCGCGACTTTTTGCTCTTTGGTAGAATTCGATTGCGAGATTGCCATGCGATGAATTCATCAATTAATTCACGGTTAAGTTGAGATATTTTGAGTCTCGGTCGAAATTTTTCGATGAGTGTAGCCACCTGTCGAACGCTCTTTACTGTATTAAACGACCATTGGCGACTACGCTCGCTCTCAATGATGAATCTATCAAATAAGCTCTTTATAGTCAGATTCTCCATCTCGCTATCACCTTTAAGACGTGTCTTAAGCATCTCCGGCGTGGGCGTAATATCAGCCATCTCAAACTCGTAAAACGCCATTTCGATATCATGCTCTATATTGGTGACGACCTTATTGATTACGGATGCAGGCACTTTTTTTGCCCCGTGGGTGGTATTGGCTTTACAACGTCGCCCATCCCATTTCATGCGCCCATGTTCATCGGTTCTATCAACATGATATCCAACCGATAAAGTAAGTTGATTCTTGCCCCACGTGATGCGTAGACGCAGGAGTGTGCCTCTAAATATATAGGTAAGAGTGCGTTTTATCGGAGTCATTGCTTCATGAATTAAACATCGAACCGACACCGAAGAGAAGCCAAGATGATGATACTGCACAATCTCGTATGAGTGGAAGCATCCAGCTGACTTGGAAGAATCCTCTTCCGATATCCTGTCTCTGTAGATATAGGTGTCGCTTATCGATTTTGGATTTCTCACAGAAATTATTCAGCGACTTGATACGTCCATTTGCGATGCAGGTATCAAGTGCTTCGAAGAATCGATTCATCACTGCTAACGATTCCGGTGTATATACTCTTCGTCTACTCATGCCGAAATTTCGTTTAGGCGTGTGATATATCGCGAATGGCCAATTACATTACCATGACGTAGTAATGCCGTAAGAAGCGCCCTTTCGCGTTCAGTCGCGCCGTTACTGCGAATGATGGCAAGCGCAAGGTCGTAGCTATACTGGTAGGCGTGAAGCATATCAAAGGATGATGATTCTCCCAAGTGTATCGATTTAAGATATAGTGTCAGCGCTTCCTCTGTATCTCCTGCCTCCTCCGCCTGTTGCCCTGCGCGGCGTAGATAGGTTATCTCGGCGAAGTCAAGGTCGCGTTGCACATCATTAGGCACATCGATAAATGCGCCTGAAGCCTTGATATTCCGTTGCAGTTCAATCATTTTAGCACCGCTTGTATCCCATAGCCGTTCGTAACGACCGATGAATTCATCTACATTGACTATCATAGTTATATATAATAAGGTTATCCTTTTATTGCGATGCACATCACGACTCGATACATCGCACGAATCGTACGTTTGGGCACGTCAAATGGCTCGTATCCCGCCTCCTCGTTGATTGAGATGCATTTAATATATCCCTCTTTATCAGACTTGGCGACGCGTTTCAATAGAGGGCCATTCGTTGTATCTATGGCGTATACGTTGCCGGGGACAATGAAATCTTCATGATTGATTTTCTTCACCAGCACCCTTGAACCATTCGGATATTCCGGAGACATCGAATCACCGCACACAGGAAGAGCGAGGTCGATGCCGGGGATGGGTGAAAGGAATCGCTCGCAACGTCTTGTATCCACACCTTCAATATCGAAATTCGCCAAGTCTCCTGCCATGACAGCAATCGGCACTAAAGGAATCCAATATCCTTGCGCGTCATCATCACTTACTTCTGTATTATAAGAAGATTCGACCATTTCGCCCTCTCCTTTGAGAAGCCATTGAGAATTAAAGATATTGCCATATGAGGCGTTAAATCTCATCAGGAACTTATCCGTGAGGTTTTTCTCGTTGCCATTAAACGCTCCTGATACGTTCGGAGGTGTTGCACCCATCTTCTCTGCGACATCCTTCTGTGTGAATGCTAACCCATTGGATTTCAAATATTTAAATGCCTCTCGGAGGCGTTCTGCTCGCTTTTTCATCTTGCGCCAAATATTAAAAAATATTAAATTAGTAATTTTTGTTCTCCTAAATTTTGGGAATAATAAGATTTATTATTAATTTTGCGTCGTCAATAAGAATCTTATTGCCATACTAATATAACAATAGGGGCAAAGATAATACTTATTGACGACATCTCCAAAGATGTCGAATTAAAAATTATTAACAAGTCAACTCAAAAACCAACGCAAGATGAACAATGATAGCAAAAACCAAACGATTCAAAACAACATCGCAAATGACATTCAAAGAGATGTATATGGAGGCGAAGAACGCACCGAAAGCCTTTATCGAGGAGGTACGGCGAGCGACCGCTACGAAGTTCAATCCGGAAGGAGTGAAGGAGTCTACAATCCGGCAATGGTTGTCGGGGACGCAGAGACCGAACGAGATTTCGAGTATGCTGCTCGAGGAACATTTCAAAACGCCCATCGAAGAGTTATTTCCGCAGGCATGAAATCGCTGCTCACATTGGTGGCCTTCGTTCTTGGGATTATCGGCATGGTATGCGTCTTCTCGGAGACCGATATGTCGTTCATCTCATTCGTGACACTCAAGGCCACAGGGTTAGGATTATGCTTCGCGGCGGTAGCACTCGACCAATACGCAGAACGCTACAATGAACACTGAAATCATAACAGGCAACAAGGCACTCGCCGTAAGACTTGGCGTAGGACGTACTACGATACAGGCATGGCGTAGGAAGAATCTTCTATCAAGCGCTGAATTATGTAACTGCGGAAGAGTCATTATATACGACCTTAATAAGGTGTTTGAGTGCCTCCAACAAGTCAATGGTAAAGTAACAAAGGGGAGACCCAGAAAATACGCAAGATGAAAAAAATAACTATTAACCAAATCAGACTCTTGAATTTCAAAGGTATACGCGACCTTGAAATCAAGTTCGATGCCGAAAGCACGGTCATATCCGGCAGAAACGGCACAGGAAAGACTTCGGTCTTCGACGCGTTCACATGGTTACTATTCGGCAAGGATAGCAAAGACCGTGAGAAATTCGACTACAAAACAATCGATAAGGACGGTGTAATAATTCCGCGCATTCCACATGAAGTGAGCGCCATACTCACCGTTGACGGCGAGCGCATTTCGCTCACACGCCGCATCGTTGAGAAATGGGTTAAACGTTCCGGTGAGGTAGAGGAGATATACACCGGGAATGAGACTGAACGCCTATATAACGATGTGCCATGCTCGGATGCGGAATTCAAGTTGAAAATCGCCGAAATATGCCCCGAATCGGTCTTCAAGCAGATAACCAATCCATCTTATTTCTGTTCGCAGAAAGCAGACGTACAGAAGCGGATACTCACCACAATGGCAGGGGAAATATCCGATTCCGAGATTGCCGCAGGAAATAGTGACTTCGAGGAATATCTCAGACTCATATCAGGCAAGACGGCGGAGGAGTTCAAGAAGGAGATTAACGCCAAAAAAAGCCGTCTTAAGTCCGAATTGGACGATATTCCCGGAAGAATTGACGAGAAGAAGCGCGGTATTCCGGCTGATGAGAATTGGGAAGAAATCGAATCACAGATAACCGAGAAGACGCGCAGGCTTGATGAAATCGAATCATTGATACTTGACAAGGCGGAGCGGAATAAAGGCGCTGACGAGGCGCTACGAATCGTCTACGACCGTATCTCCGAACTTCGTATGCTCATATCTAAGCGCGAGGTTGAAATCTCCAATGAAGCCAACAAGGACTATGATGCCAAGATAGACGAATGGAACGAACTGCATCGCAAGATGCTTGAGATGCAATCATCTGTCAAGCGCATCGAGAACGATATATATATAAAGAGTCAAGAGGTATCTCGCCTATCATCTCAACGCATTGCGCTTCTTGACCAATGGAAACAAATCAACGCCAATATCGCCGAAATA
Organism: Muribaculaceae bacterium; assembly: GCA_045133615.1. GTDB lineage: Bacteria > Bacteroidota > Bacteroidia > Bacteroidales > Muribaculaceae > M3. The sequence goes on from JBGUUQ010000024.1 coordinate 7,053, forward strand.
AGAAGTCGTCAACTCGTCTTCAAGGATTCCGACTTCCGATGCCCGACGTGTAATAGGGTATTCGAAGATGAGGATATTGAGGCGAAACGCATCGAGCTTCAGGTATCATTTGACGAACGTATCAGACGGGATAAGGATGTTCAAGAGCAAGCCAAGAATGAGAATCTCGCCGCTGGTCAAGCCTTGAGAACGAAACTTGATGCAATCAACGCCGAAATAGCGAAGCTTACCGCAGATAAGCAAGCCGTGGAGACGCAATGTTCTGTACTTGCCGCCGACCCAAAATATGTAAATAAAATTCAACGCCGCGATGTATCGCAAACCTTTGACGGAGACGCTCGTATTCTGGCATATCGTGAAGAGATGACGACTCTCAAGACCAAAGCAGAAAAACCTGCACCGAAGGAGGATATAACAGAACTCTCCGCAGAACGCAAACGTCTGTTCTTCGAACTTGACGGACTAAAAATAGCATTGAGCAAACGGGAAACAATCGCACGAGATAACGACCGAATCAAGGAATTAGAGTCGCAATACGCTACCTTATCTCAATCATTCGCCGAACTTCAGCGTATGGAATTCATTATGGCGGAATTCAGTAAAGCCAAGAACGAGGAAGTGCAGCGCCGTATTGATAGTCTCTTCGATGTGGTGAAATTCCGATGGATAGCAGTACAAATCAACGGCGCAGAAAAGGAGACCTGCGAGGCAACGGTGAATGGCGTACCATATTCGGTTCTGAATCACGCCGGACAGATAGACGCAGGTCTTGATATCATTAACGCCATTTGCCGAAGTCAAGGCATTTCAGCACCGATATTCATCGATAACGCCGAGAGCTGTAACGCTTTCAGAGATACTGTAGGTCAGCAGATACTCCTTGAGGTAAGCAACGATAAGACGCTAAAAATAATATCTAAATAATTATTATCATGGACAAAAAAGCCACAAACGGATTGGTGCTTTTCAAGGCAACAATCGAATCAGACAAGGTGCAAAAGCGCATCGAACAATGCGTAAAAGAGAACAAAGGAGCGTTCACATCAAGTCTCCTCGACCTCTATAGCGGCGACAAATCACTTCAGAAATGCGATACCAACGCACTGGTCGGTGAATGCCTCAAAGCCGCCGCGCTCAACCTCCCCATCAATAAGGCGCTTGGATTCGCCTATATCGTGGTATATAATACCAACGTTAAGCAGCCCAACGGACAATGGGTAAAAGTGCCGACACCGACCTTCATCCCCGGATATAAAGGTTATATCCAACTCGCGATGAGAACAGGAATGTACAAAACCATAAACGCTGATGTGGTCTACGATGGTGAACTCGTCAAGAAGGATAAATTATCAGGTCTCATCGACCTCTCAGGTAAGAAGAAGTCTAATAAGGTCATCGGATACTTCGCCTACTTCGAACTCATCAACGGATTCTCCAAGACTCTCTACATGAGCGTTGAGCAGATGGCTGAGTATGCGCTCCGTTACGCTCCGTCACTGCCGAAAGGTACAAAGGTCGAAGACCTCGTCAAGAAGGCCAATGACGGCGTTGTAAGCAAGCAAGTCGGATGGATGGGTAATTATAACGATATGGCGATAAAGACTTGTATTCGCCGCCTTATCGGCAAATACGGCTACATGAGCATCGAAATGCAAGGTGTCGTGGCTCGCGACATCGAAAGTGACGAGGCAATGTCGAAGCGCCAAGATATTGTCGAAAACACCAAGACTATCGAGATTGAGGCAATGCCGAGTGACCCCGACGATGCCGCCGAAGATGCCGAAGTGCTTGAAGTCAACCCCGAGACAGGCGAAGTCAAACCGGGCAACGCCGCCACAACAGAAGAACAACCTCCATATTAATCATTTCCCGATATGATACTCGAATGCCTCGAAAGTTCGTCAGCAGGTAACTGCTATATCTTCCATGCCTCGGATGGACAAAAACTGATAGTGGAATGCGGAGTGCGATATTCCGATATTCTCAAAGCTATTGGCTGGAATCCCTCTAAAGTCGCAGGATGTATAATCACGCATGAGCATCGCGACCATTGCGAATCGTTCCCGAAAATGGTTAAAGCAGGTATTAAATGCTACGCTCTTCCGGAGGTATTTGAGTCATTCGGCTATACTTCGAATTTCATGAGCGAACGAATAACTCCTCCAAATATTTTCAATGTCGGGAAATTCATGGTGAAACCATTCCCGGTAAGGCATGATGTCCCTTGCCTCGGATTCATCATAGCGCATAAAGAGATGGGTAGCACCATGTTTCTGACCGATACGATGTATACCGAATTTCGCCCGAAAGGGCTCAACCATATCATGATTGAAGCCAACTACTCAGATGAGATATTGCAATACAATATCGACAATAGAGAAGAACCTGCAAGCATGAGGGATAGACTTCTTGCATCGCATATGGAGATAGCGAATACCATCAAAATTTTGAATAGCACGAATCTCGACTTCGTGAATGAGGTGGTATTATTGCATCTGAGCGCGAGAAACGGCAATCCTACAGCGTTTCAAGCGCGAGTAAAGGAAAGTATTACCTTGCCAGTTTATACGGCGTCAAAACGCCTTAAATTGAATTTCAACAAAACACCCTATTGAGATATGAATCGCGACTCAATGGTAATATACCGCGAATGGAAGGATGTATTGCAAGAGTATTCTCTCGCAGAGAGATGCATGGCCTATGAGGCAATCATGGACTACGCCTTCGACGGGGTAATCAGCGATGACCCATTGATACGGGGCATTACTGCACTCATGCGTCAACGCATCGACAAAGACCAACTCAAATATCAAGAGATATCGAATAAGCGAGCGGAGGCAGGTAGACTCGGAGGTCTCCGCCGCAAGGCAAATAAGCAAATGAAGCAAATGCTACCAAATGAAGCAAATGCTACCAATTGCCAGCAAATGAAAGCAAACGTAGCAAACCATAGCAAACTCAAGCATGATAATGATTATGATAATGATATACTATCTTCTAACGAAGATGAGTATAAAAGGCTCTCACCCACCGAAATTTTGGAAAAATTCATTTCGGAGAACCAAATCACACTTGAGTCAATATGTATGGATTACGGAATTTCGAATGAAGATTTCCGAGTGACGGCTGAAAAGATTCTCCGACTATGGCAACTCGACAAATGGGATTGCCGCTCAATCGAAAAGGGCAACGGAGAATTCAGCGCACGCCATCTCATCAACGAAGTACGATATAAACTCAAATCAAACAAACAAAATCAAACGCAAGATGATAGATTTTCAAAACGTAGAGGAACTGACGCGACTGCTTGGTCGGAGTCAGAATTTTCGGACACGCTTTAGCCTCAAAATCGGTGAGCGAGAATGCTGTAATACGTTATACGCCGCCATGAAGATTGAGACAGAGCGCAGAGGTCATAAATTCATCCTCGACGAAGCCACCAGAAGTCACATCGAGGAAGCATCCAAATGGCTCATCGGAGTCAACGATAAACCGGGAATCATGCTCCGTGGATACGTCGGCAATGGCAAGACAACGATGATGCGAGCGATGATACTTGTTATTTCATTCATAACCGAGCTTGACGGCTATAATAATCGCGTGGCAGTGCCAATATATACGGCGAGAAGAATAGCCACTCTATGCGCTGAAAAGGAGACACGTACCGAATATCGCAAACTGATTGGATTGCCGATATTGGCTATCGATGACCTCGGTGAAGAACCCGGCGAGATAATCAACTACGGAATGATTTACGAGCCGCTCAAGGATATGCTCCTTGAGCGTTACGATAAGCAATTGGCGACCATCGTAACGACCAATTTGCAGAAGGATAAGCTCATTGAAAAGTATTCGGAGCGGGTCTACGACCGATTCCGTGAAATGATGGGAGTAATAAACTTTAAGAACGCATCCTACAGAAAATGAAGATGAATAAACAGATAATACGCAACCATTCTCGCCGGGCAGAGCGAGTCAGCGATTATATCAGTAAGATGGTTGAGAAACTTGAAAGTATCACCAAAGAGGGATTCCCCGGAACACAGGAATGCCTTTCGGCGTACAAAGCTATTGATGCGCTGAAATTGGCATCGAAGCACGTCAATGAGTTGAAAGCAACCATCGATAAGAAACTCGCAGTGAAAATACCATAAACTCCGAAAACGAATCATGATACGAAATACCGAAACACTCACAATGAGCGCAAGCTATACCATGGATAAATGGGCATCGGCGGTATTGAATGCCGTAAAGAAGGGCGCTCCTCGCATCGCCGAATTATCCGATTTCGACTTGGAGGAGATTGTAGGTCTTTGCGCAGGATGGAATATCATCTATAAAGAGTTATTTGACGGCTCTATCGACTCCGAAGAATGGGCGGCAAGCGTTACAGAATGCTCGTTTATCGTTGCATATCTATGTGACTATAAGTCTATTTTTGAAGCTTGTAAAGGCATCTCTGATAAGGATTGGGTAGAGCGAATCAAGAGGGCGAGAAATGGGCAATACGGAGAGATTCCCGGCACTAATATCAGCATCAATATTGATAAGCAAGAAGTCAAAGTCCCGGTCTCCGGCATCACCGCTCCGGGAAGGGTAATAATGAAAACCGAACGCAAGAGAAACCATGCAGTAATGGATGCAAAGACATATCTCATGACAGATTCCAACACAGGCTATACCAAGATTGGAAGGTCGGTTAATCCACGTATCCGGGAGAAGACGTTACAAAGCGAAAAACCGACCATTACGCTCTTCAAGGTATGTGATAAGGATATTGAGCTATCTCTTCATGACAGATATGCCGCCAAGCGCATCCGAGGCGAATGGTTTAATCTTTCCGAGGCTGATATCACCAATATCTGCACCGAGTATGAATTCCACAATCATTTAAAATAACGATAATGCCACCAACCCATGAGAATAGGACTCATAGATATAGATAATACGCACTTCCCAAATATCGCGCTCGGCAAAATTGCCTCTTACCATAAGGCTCAAGGCGATGATGTCGAATGGGTAGAGCCTATGTATTGGGACTACGACCTCGTCTACGCATCAAAGATATTCACCTTTACTCCCGATATCGAGCGTATTTTCCCATGCGAGGTCATTCGCGGCGGCACGGGGTACGATATCCATTCCCGTCTCCCTGATGAGATTGACCGGCTTCAACCCGACTATTCGATATATCCGAATGTAGATGGCAAGAGTGCATACGGATTTCTCACACGTGGATGCCCAAATAGATGTCGTTGGTGTATCGTCCCTTCGAAAGAGGGCAATATTCACGCATATATGGATATTGACGAGATAACTCTCGGCGGGAAACGTACCAATATTACATTGATGGATAACAATATTCTTGCTTGCGATTACGGTATTGCTCAATTGGAGAAGATTGCCGATAAAGGATATCGCATAGATCTCAATCAAGGTAATTCGGCTCGCCTCGTCAACGATGAGATTGCTCGTTTATTCGCCAAAATAAGGTGGATAGATTCAATGATACGTTTCGCCGCTGATACGCCCTATCAATTAAAGGAAGTTGATAGCGCAATGGCGAGGATTGATAAGTACAGAGTCGCCATGGGTAAGACCCCTATGCAATATCTTGTGTATACAATGATTGACGGGAGTCTTGAAGAATGCTATGAAAGGCTTTCGTATTGGCAAGGTAATAAAAGGATGCGTATCATGGCGCAACCATTTAGAGATTTTAATAACCCGAATCAAATAATTCCTCAATGGCAGAAGGATATGGCGCATTGGGCTAATCGCCGCGAGTTATGGGCGTCATGCGATTTCCGCGATTTCTCCCCGCGCAAGAACTTCACCTGCCGCCAATACTTCCAATAAACCACCTCCTCCCGAAACCCCGATAAATCCCGATAAACCCCACAACATAAACCATAAACTCATGAACATAAACCTGAAAGGCTTCAAAGCCAACTGCGGCCACACACAGATGGGCGACTTAGCCATCCACCGAGGCCGCCGCATGACCGAGAGCGAAACCCGCATGGCCGTAAACTACGGCATAGAACAAGGCTACGAACTCGCCTCCCAAATCCCCGATGAAGTGGTGGATGCAATCTGCGACCCGCATAACAGTGACTATGAAAAGTATGACGATACGCCGCGCTTCCTCACACTCGAAACCCTGCGCCTGATACTGTGCGACATAGCAGGCTACCGCGGCTACCTCGAAATGACAACAGACGAATTAATCGCCCAAATCGAAGAAAAAGTATGAAACCGACAGACAACTTCTCAGAAATCAAACAAGAAATCCTCGACCGCGCACGCCGCGCCGAAGCGTGCCGCCCCGAATACGGA
>JBGUUQ010000025.1:0-67313 GCA_045133615.1 Muribaculaceae bacterium
AAGCACCAATCTCGTCGGGCAATCCGTTCCTATGACAGCAAACATTTTTCCGGCAACCTTAAACACAAGCGTCACATCGTCGAACGGAAACTCTTCAGTCACCATCTTTTTAGCAATACAATATTCTCTGACCTCTTCAATATTCATCATAGCCTCAATCATCGTATCAACGACCGACCTATCCACACGAGCGCAACTCCAACCACTATACTGAGCACCAAGTAACCGACAAACGTACCCCACTCGCCTCTTGAATGTAATATCCACATATCATTGGCAAATGTTGAAAAAGTGGTAAACCCTCCACAAAATCCGGTTACAAGTAGCAAACATGCATTTGTCGACAGCACCTCCGTACGCTCCAATAATCCAAACAACAACCCGATAATAAAACAACCGACAACATTCACCACAAAAGTTCCCAATGGGAATGAGCCATGAAACACAGACTCACACCACTTTCCAACCAAATATCGTCCGCATGTTCCGATGAATCCGCCGGCTCCGGCTATCAGCATAGACTTAATCATAACATTTCGATTTTATCACATTGGGTCGACATCATAATATATCACAATACCTTTCATCCGCGGATGTTCGTGCATTTTCTCATACAAATCCCTAAGTATCGCCTTCACTTTCTTCATCGAAGCTGTCACTTCAATTTTGAGCATTATCTTGCGAATATACAGAGACTGTACACGCGACACTGCCGGTTCATCCGGACCAAACACACGATTTCCGAACAATTCGCGCAACTTATTGCTGTAAAGTGTTGACATTTCACACACCACGTCATCGTCGCGATGTTTCAGATATATGTATATCAGCCTCGTAAACGGGGGATATAGGAACTTTTCCCGTTCTGCAATTTCCATTGCATAAAATCCGAGATAATCGTGAGATTTCAAATGTTCAATCACCGGATGGGAAGGTTGATATGTCTGTACGGCAACCACCCCTTGCCCGGTTCGGCGACCGGCTCGACCTGCCACTTGTTCAAGCATATTAAAAGCACGTTCTGTCGAACGGAAATCGGGATAATTTATTATCATATCTGCATTTAGCACCCCGACCACGCTGACTCCGGCAAAATCCAACCCCTTGGTCACCATTTGAGTACCTACGAGTATCTGCGACTTTCCTTGGGAGAAATCATCGATTATCGACTCATAGCCGTCCTTATTGCGAGTGGTATCAAGATCCATCCGCGCAATTTTATTATCGGGGAACAGACGAGCCACCTCATCCTCTACACGTTCCGTTCCATAGCCCAACTTTTCAATGCCGGGTTCTTTACATGCCGGACATGTGTTCGACACCTTATATGTTGCTCCGCAATAGTGACAGACCAATTCATCGTGATAACGGTGATATGTGAGCGACACGTCGCAATGCTCACATTTAGGTACCCATCCGCACATTTTACAGCGTGCCAATGGTGCATACCCGCGGCGATTGTGGAACAATATCACCTGCTCCCCTTTTTCAAGAGCTTGGTTTGATAAAAAGATTGTCCGCTCAGCAAAAGTTCCATTCACACGATATTGTTTGCGAGTCAACCCCATATCGATAACCTCTATCGCCGGAAGTTGCACACCTTCATATCTTTTGTCGAGTGTCACCAATCCGTATCGACAGCTTTTTGCCTTATAATATGTCTCCACCGATGGTGTGGCACTTCCAAGCAAAGTCTTTGCCCCATGCATCGAAGCCAATACCATAGCTGCATCACGGGCATTATAGCGAGGCGCCGGGTCAAACTGCTTATAACTTTGTTCATGCTCCTCATCCACAATCACTATGCCTAATCGCGTAAACGGGAGGAATATCGAAGACCGCGCACCAATTATTACACACGGCTTTCCGCTTTCAAGCAGCTTTTTCCATATATCAACCCGCTCATTGTCAGAGAATTTGGAATGGTAAATAATCACTTTATCGCCAAACACCCGCTGCAAACGTCGGGTCAACTGCGTAGTCAATGCAATTTCCGGAACAAGATACAATGCCTGATCTCCCTTATTCAACACATAGGAAATCAAGTGCATGTAAATCTCTGTTTTACCACTTGAAGTAACGCCATGTAACAGTGTGATATTCTTGTCGATAAACGTCTTGTGTATCTCATCCAATGCTTGTGCTTGAGGGTCGCTTAACCGAGGCAATTCTCCCACCACAAGCCCATTGTACTTAAATCGATTTATCTCCTTGGTATAAACCTCTACAATCCCCTTTTTCACGATCGCCGACACAATCGGTGTCGTCAGTCCTGTTCGCTCAAGCAGTTCCGCGCGGGTGACCTCTTTAACAACATTACCATCCACCCTCGATAATTCAAGAAGAGCCAATAGCATCATTTCCTGCTTTTTAGCACCCTTTACTTTATCAAATGCTTTATGCAATTCGTCATTATTGTCCGCCAATAAACGTACGTACGTTTCTTTCTTGGAACGATAACGCTCGACCAACTTCTCGGATATCATTACAGCTCCGCGGCTAAGCAATCCCGAAATTATTGCCTCAACATTCCGAAATCCTGTTTTCTTCTCAACATCCGACACCAACAGTCGTCCTTCATGATTCAAAAGTTGACATATTACCACCTCTCGTTCATCAAGACGATTATCGGCGTCTTCTTCAAAATCATTATTTAATTCGACAAATGTCTCGCTTTCGACTTTCAACCCTGCCGGGACTGCGGCTTTATACACATCTCCGGGCGAACACAGATAATATTCCGATACCCAATCCCAAAACTTCAATTGAGGATGCTTTACGATTGAATAATTATCAAGCATCATCGAAATATCTTTCACCTCATACCCTTCGGGAGCAATGTGCGACAATCCGGTCACAATCCCGGTGTAATATTTCTTTCGGCCGAATTGCACAATAACCCTATACCCCACAGTCAAGTGCTTCGCCATATCATCAGGCACTCGGTAGGTAAACGTTGAATATATCGGAAGAGGCAACAGTACCTCAGCGTAGGTATCAATCATAACAGCATTATGCAAATGAATGGTAAAGGTATGGAAAATTCCCAAGCATTGCAAATAATATCTTTGCATCAAAGGATTAATTTATTACCTTTGTACCCATAACTTGCCTATATAGGCACCTATCATTCATAGCAATGGATAATAAAACGAAACAGACAAACAAAAAATCATACAGCCGTATCATAGCATCGATGTGGGCAGTGTTTATATTTGGAGTGCTTGCCGTATTTCTTTTCTTTCTACTTATTTACAACGGAGTAATCGGATATATGCCTCCGGTGGAAGAATTGAAAAATCCAAAAGATAAATTCGCATCGGTCATCTACTCATCCGACGGTGAAGAACTCGGTCGCTACTATCAAAACACCGGCAATCGTGTGTATGTCGACATCGACGACATCTCAGAACACGTAATAAATGCCCTGATTGCCACCGAGGACTCCCGATTTGAAGAACACTCCGGCATCGATATTCGTGCTATGATGCGCGTAATGGTTAAGACCGTTTTACTCCGGCAAAAGAATGCCGGTGGTGGTTCCACAATCACCCAACAGCTTGCAAAGCAACTCTATTCACCATCTTCGGAAAGCATGCTCGAACGCGCTCTCCAAAAACCGATTGAGTGGATGATTGCCATAAAGCTCGAACGCTACTACTCAAAAGACGAAATAGTACGAATGTATCTCAACCAATTCGACTTCCTTTACAATGCTGTGGGAATCAAATCGGCTGCATACGTCTATTTCGGCAAAGATCCTAAAGACCTGACAATAGAAGAAGCGGCTACTTTGGTCGGAATGGTAAAAAACCCATCCTACTACAATCCTGTACGCCGCAACGAACGTACTCGCGAGCGTCGCAACGTAGTATTCGAGCAGATGAGAAAGGCCGATATGATTACAAAAGAGGAATGTGACTCCCTGCAAAAGTTGCCGTTGGTACTCAATTTCCATCGTGTCGACCATAAGGAAGGACTTGCACCATATTTCCGTGAGGAACTGCGCCGCATATTGAAAGCAAAAAAGCCTTTGCTGAGCGATTACGAATCATGGGAGAAGCAAAAATACATCGACGACTCCATTGCATGGGAAACAAACCCGCTATTCGGATGGATTGAAAAGAATCCTAAGCCCGACGGCACAAAATACAATATATATACCGACGGTCTGAAAATATTCACCACCATCGATTCTCGCATGCAAAGATATGCCGAAGAAGCCGTATCCAAACATATGAGTGGATATTTGCAACCTCAATTTTTCAAAGAAAAGCGTGGTGTAAAGGGTGCTCCTTACACTACCAACCGCGAAGAATTGTCCTCCTCTCAACTGCAATCACTCATCAATACGGCCATAAAGCAAAGCGATCGTTATCGATTGATGAAGAAAGCCGGAAAAAGCGAGAAAGAAATCCAAAATGCGTTCAATACGCCAATCGACATGAAAGTGTTCAGCTATAACGGCGCAATTGACACTACGATGACTCCTCGCGATTCCATCTTGTATCACAAACATTTCCTCCGCACAGGATTTATGTCGATGGATCCGACCAACGGACATGTCAAGGCATACGTTGGAGGTCCGAATTTCGCATTTTTCCAATATGATATGGTATCTACCGGTCGTCGACAAATCGGTTCTACCATCAAACCATTCCTATACACTTATGCCATGGAGGAAGGATTCACCCCGTGCGACCAATTCCTCAACGAGCAACCCACCATTCTTGACGAAGCAGGACGCCCTTGGTCGCCACGCAATGCCGGTAACGCTCGTGTAGGAGAAATGGTTGACTTAAGATGGGCGTTGACCAACTCAAACAACTGGATATCCGCCCGACTAATGGAGCAATTATCGCCCGCGACACTCGCCCGCAATATGCACAACTTCGGCATTACAAGCCACATCGACCCGGTAATCTCTCTATGTCTCGGTCCGTGTGATGTTTCTGTAAAAGAGATGGTGACAGCATATTCGGCTTTTGCCAACAAGGGAATGCGTGTAGATCCCATCTTCGTGACTGCCATTGCAGACGAAAACGGCAATATAATAGGCGAGTTTACTCCAAAACACACTGAAGTGATTAGCGAAACGGCATATTACAGAATCTTGTCGATTTTGCTCAACGTTGTCGATAGCGGTACCGGTAATCGTCTACGCCGCGCCCCGTATAATATCACAGCACAAATGGGAGGTAAAACCGGTACAACCAACTACAATGCCGATGGATGGTTTATGGGCTTCACCCCGCAACTCGTATCCGGCGTATGGGTTGGTGGCGAAGAGCGCTATATCCACTTCAATGGCATGGCATATGGACAGGGAGCATCTATGGCACTTCCAATCTATGGATTGTATATCCAAAAAGTCTATGCTGATAAGACACTCCCCTATTCTCAAAATGCAAAATTCACATTCCCCGAAACAGACCTATGCGCAGGTTCTTACTACGGTGAGTTTGAAGATATGTCGGTCGCTGACGAATCTATCGAAGGAGTATTCGATTAAATAGATATTCCAACAACAATTAACGCCCGATTGTCATTACGATAATCGGGCGTTAATGTTTAATTTTTGATTTATTTAAAGGCTGTATCGTTCTTCACCTCAAGGTTTTGCGACAACCGTCGGTATTCTTTTGTCGCCAAATATCTATCTATACTATCTGCATGGCGATGATTATGCAAATCAGTGCCTATAAAATCGGCATACCCCTTTTCCACGAGATACTCAGCTATCTTGCGTTCACTGCTACCATAATGCCCCGCAAGGCTCAGCAGATTTACCTGAAACATTGTTCCGGTAGCATGCAGTTCATCATATCGACTACGTTTATTGCCATGATAATATGCATATCGCTCCGGATGCGCAAGAATCGGACAATATCCCTTCACCTTAAGTTCAAACAATATTTGGTCAAGCCCCCAGGGTTCTTGTATAAATGAATTTTCTACAAGCAGATAATTATTAGGCAATGGAACGATATTACCCCCTTCAAGCTGCTTCATAAAAAACTCATCTATTCTATATTCGGCAGAATGTGACAATTCTATCGTATTGCCCTTTTTAGACAATTCATCTTTCAGTTCAGACAATGCGACTCCGATTGTGGCGGGAGTATTTTCAAATGTACCCATAGTAACATGCGGACTTGCAATAATCCGATTGATACCCCATCCCTGCATACGTTCGATGAGTTCGACCGACATCGACGCATCGGGCGAACCATCATCTATGCCGGGGACTACGTGGCAGTGAATATCTGTACTGAAAAACAATGACGAAGGGACCTCCTTCTTTTTGAAAAATCCTAACATTGGCTTTATTTAATTTTTCGGTATGCAAAATTAGTGATAATCTCTGATATGTATAACAATTCTTATGAAATATAGTATCGATATTTTTTTGATTTCATTGCCGGATTCATATCATAACACAATACAAATCAACAAATTACATCGCTGACTCATTTTGATTTTTTATTATTTGCATATTCTTATTTATAAATATAGTATCCATTCTGAGTAAATTTGCATTGATACCGGCTGCAAGTCAGCATCTATTACTAACTAAATTATTATACCATGTTCAAGAAGAATTTACTCAAACATTCAATCGCAGTGGGTTGCTTGGGTCTCTTCATGTCGGCATCGGCACAAACCGCAATCAGCGTAAGCACCGAATCGACAAAAGTAACTCAAGACTTCAACACAATGTACGACGAATCATCTCAAGCAGGCACACTCACGATGCCCGATGGATGGTATGTACAACGACAACTTGACGCACCCCGTACGGTCAGTGCTTTTTCATCTGCCACATCCGAATTGATGTATCAAGGTGGAGTAAGCCTCGCAAGCAACGCCAAAAACGGCACTTGGAATTTCGGATCAAGCAGCGATGCTACCGATCGTGCTATCGGAGGACTATCGACAACCGTATCAAACGGAACTCGCTGTGTCAATCTTCTCTCATTCATTCACAACTCTGCGGAAAAAGAAATCTCAAAAATCACACTCGATTATGATATAGAAAAATATCGTAATGGCAGTAATACAGCAGGTTTTGCCGTCCAGCTTTATTATTCTACCGATGGTGAAAATTGGACCAACGCCGGCGATGATTTATACACACTATTCACTCCCGACAGTGAGACATTGGGAGCGGAAATCGTTCCAATCGAAACCGTAAGCGTTGCCGACAAAACATTCTTGCTTAACGTCGCAGCCGATTCCGATTTCTATCTTGCATGGAACATCTCCGTAGCATCTGGCACCACTCCCGACAAAGCGATGGGACTTGCCATCGATAATATTGAAATCAATGTCGAATACAAAAGCGACAACACCAACTACATTTATGTTGAAGATGTGACCGGATGGAATACGTTAACCCTATATGCAAGCGGCGATGCAGAACTCTTCGGTGCATATCCCGGCAAGGCATCGGAAGCATCAACCGTGGTAAACGGCGTCACATACAAGGCGTTTGAATACACCGGTACCGGCAATTACACTCTCCAAATCAACGATAACGGAGCCGGCAACCAGCTTCCCGACGTTGCCATCACCGGAGGCACGGACTATTATCTATGCGCCACAGCTACCGAAGTGACAGAAATCGAAGATCCTCTGACCTACACCGGTTGGGTCGACCCGAATCGTCCGGCATTTGTGGCATCCGGCATATATCTTCGCGGCGAAGTCAATAGCTGGGGAGCTAATTCGGATTGGGAATTTTCAAATGAAGGAGACGGAACCTACGTTCTATACGACAAGACTCTGTCTGGCGCATTCAAAGTAGCCGACTCAAGTTGGTCATCAGCATGCAACTATGGTTCAAATGGCTCATCAATATTGATGGACTCCCCCTACTCTCTTGTTTCAGGTACCGATAGCAACATCTCATGCGGAGGCAACACCTACACATGCAGCCGTATCGTTCTGTCGATTGTCAATGGATCCGCCACTCTTCTTCTCGAAAGCGATGACGATGCCACCAACATCACTTCTGTATATATAATAGGCGACAACAACGAATGGAACTATATGAATACATCAGGTGAACTTGTGCTTGATGAGACAGATAATCTGTTTAAAGGTCGCGTAACAATGACTGCCGGAACATCCGGAAACTGCCAATGGCGTCTATATCAACGTCTCGGTATGAGCGGTGTATGGGGTGCTCCCGACAACACCGATGCCACTGAAAACTCAACCGCCGGAACACTTGAAAAAGGCAGCACCGGCAAGATGTCGACAGCAGCAGGCACCTACGATGTCACTTTCAATCTCACCACCGGTGAATACACGATGGAAGAGGTCGGCTCATACGCTGTTTCAATGACCTTGCAACCGCAAAACGTGGTATTGGTTCCCACTCTTCCTGAAACTGTAAAAGTACTTTCGCTCAACAATAGTTTGATTCATTACAACGACCAAGCAGCCGTATTTAATGAAATAGCCGCTGCAATGGGTAAAGATGCCACATGGACCAAGCACACTATGCTCGGCAAGCCACTCTCCACTCACTACAACGAAGGGGATGGTCTTGGCGAAGATGGTACTCCCACGGCAAAAATGCTTGTTCGTTCTGATGCATGGAGCCACATCATCCTCCAAGAACAAAGCGCACTCCCCCGCACAAGCATCGAAACATTCCGTGCCAATGTGAAGCAATGGGTGGAATATATCCGTGAATATTGCCCCAACCCCAACGCTATCATCATTCTCCCGATGAACTGGGCATACAGCAGCGATTGGGAAAACTTCACCGACTACAACCAAAAATTCAACGACAACTACCTCGACGTTGCCCGCGACCTCGGTGTAACCATCTGCCCAGTGGCTATGGCATATCAGGCAATATATGATGCCGAAGGCTCTACCGCAACAGCCACTCTCTACAGCGACGACCGCCATCCGACACCCAAAGCCACTTATTTGGCTGCATGTATGGAATATTCGCTTATCTACGGAGAAGATGCCAACACCATCACCCACACCATCGCCGACGTAACTGAAGCTGAAGCAGAAAGCATGCGCTCATATGCAAGCAAAGCCATGAACGCATTCACCAACGTAGTCGACCATACTGCCGGAGTTATCCGTTTTGCCAACGTAATTTACGACCAATTTGGAATGGCTATCGAAAGCGAAACGCCTGTTGAATACACATTGCAAGGCGGAGGAAGCATCGATGACTCTCAAGTCTTTACTTCAGACAAAACTCTTGGCGAATACACTCTCACCGCAACCAACGGCACATTTACATCGACTGCAACAATCATCGTTACCGAAGCGGAAACCGAAGTAATTGTATATCCGTCAATCAAGCTCAACGAAGAGATTCTTTCGGCTGAAGAAGATTTTGACGCTATGGGCGACGAAGCTACCGCTACGCTTCCCGAAGCATGGCGTATCGACAAACAGACAAGTGCACCGCGCACAGTTGGCACATTCCCCACAGCACTCACAAATACGACGTATTCAGGCGGTGTAAGCCTTGCAAGCAATGCGAAAAACGGTCTCTGGAACTTTGGAGCTACCGATGATACCGACCGCGCCGTCGGCGGTATTTCCACCGGAGTCGACAACGGCACTCGCTGTGTCAACGTTTACGCTCATCTTTACAACGACGGAACCAAGAATATAGAAAACCTCACCGTAAGCTACGATGTAGAAAAATACCGTAAAGGTAGCAACTCAGCCGGCTTTGCCGTTCAGCTCTACTACTCTATCGACGGACGCAACTACACCTCTGCCGGCGACAAATTCTATACATATCTTGAACCGGACGATGCTACCGAAGGATATGCCGATGTACCCGGAGAAACCATCACGGTAAGCGACATTCTCGACACTACACTCCAACCCGGATGCGACCTCTACCTTGCATGGAACATCTCCGTCGCAAGTGGTACAGCCGCCAATGCAGCAATGGCTATCGGTATCGACAACTTCAGCATTTCAGGTTCTCTTCCCGAAATTCCCGATTCTGAACATTATATCTATGTAATCGACAATACCGGTTACGATGTTTTGGCTCTTTATGCTTGGGGAACAAGCGAATTGTACGGCTCATGGCCCGGACAATATCCCGTAGGCGAACAAGAAATAGATGGTAAGCTCTACAAAGTGTTCACATTCAACACCACAGTTGCAGGCAGCTACAATCTTATTTTCAATAACGGCAACAACGGCAAGCAACTTAGCGACTACACCGTTACCGAACTTCGCGACTACTATTTCGAAATCGATACCGTAAATGGCGTGAAAGAAATCACAAGCGCCATCGACAATATCGATTCTGACAGCACTTCAGTATCAGTAGCCGGAAATGTCGTATATGCCGACAGCGAAATATACGTATTCAACATCAATGGTCAATTAATATTGAAAGGTGAAAAAAGCGTTGATTTAAGCAATTGTCTCAATGGCGTTTATATCGTAAAAACAGCCGATACGACAATAAAAGTCATTCGTTAATCCACTAACCCTTTTATTCCGCGTTCGGGAGGATTCTCTTTTGAGTCCTCCCGAACTCTTTTATTTGCGAAATCATATGAAAATTCTTATCTTTGTATTATCATACTTAAATAGCTTGCCATGAATTGTTTGCGACTTATTCCTATAGTGCTGACTTTGATATATGCAAACATTACAGTCCTCGCACAAACGCCGTGCGACTCAATGTTGCGTATATTGGACATGACCATAGCATCCAGTTCGGAGTTTGAAAAGGAAAAAGAATTGCGCATTGACATCATAAAGAATGAATTGAAGCAATCGCCGTTGTCGCTCGACGACCGCCATAGTATCTACCGCCGTCTATACGACGAATACGAATCCTACATTTGCGACTCCGCCCGCGCCTATATCAATCGCGACATCGAACTTGCCCGCAAATCAGGACGTCAGGATTGGCTTAATTACGCATCCATCAAAAAAGCCCGAATCCTATCCACTTCAGGACTTTTTACCGAAAGCATCGACCAAATACGCAGCATCGACCGAGCCTGTCTGTCGACCGAAAATCTCTCTGAATACTACAAAACTATCGAAAATACCTATCTGTATCTGTCAGAGTACTCATTTGATGACGAATATACGCCACAATATCTGCATCTTGTCAAAGTGTATCGCGATTCTTCGATGCAACAGTTAAAACCCGGTTCATTCAGCCACATGATTACCACCGCACAAGGGCTTATTCAACAGCGTAAACTCGAAGAGGCTAAGACTACGCTTTTGGCTGAGGCACAACGCCTTCCTGACGATACACGCAATTATGCCGTCCTGTTTGCCACCCTATCCTATGCATACGAGCTCGAAAAAAACACCGATGCCCGCATGGAATGTTTGATTCGCAGCGCCATTGCAGACATCAAAAGCGTGACAAAAGAAAACACTGCTCTGAGACAGATTGCAGAAATTTTATATGAGCGAGGCGACCTCAACCGCGCCAACCAATACGTAAAGAAGAGCCTTGCCGACGCCACATTTTTCAACGGACGCATGCGTAATATGCAGGCAACCCGCATGCTACCCATGATTGACGATGCTCACCAAAAGAAACAAGAAGAACAATATAGCACGATTAAGCACTATCTATTCATCATCAGTTTGTTATCACTGTTTCTCATCATATCGATCTACCTCATTGTACGCCAAATGAAACGTGTGTCGCGTGCCCACGACCGCATGAAAGAAATCAATCAGGAGCTCCACGACCTTAACGAAGAGCTGATAGCCGTCAATCATCGTCAACAAGCGACCAACACTTCATTACGCGAATCCAACTGCATAAAAGAGGAATATATCGGCAGATTCATCGAATTGTGCTCCACCTATATTTCTGAAATCGACTCATATCGCAAAACCTTGCATCGCAAAGCTGCTACCGGAAAAATAGATGAAGTAGTGCAAACGCTTAAATCCAAACAATTCATCGATGATGCCTACGATGAATTTTATCGAAACTTCGACGCTTCGTTCCTCAACATTTTCCCATCTTTCGTCGAGTCGTTCAACCTTTTATTTCCGAAAAACGAACGTATCATCCCGAGGCCGGGCGAAAAACTCAATACCGAATTGCGCATCTATGCCATCATACGTCTTGGCATCAACGATAGCACCAAGATAGCCAACTTCCTACGCTGCTCGGTATCGACAATCTACACCTACCGCTCCCGTATTAAAAATCATTCGCTCTACCGCGATGACTTTGAAGAGCGTATCATGTCCATCAGCTCATTTTCTTGATTATTTCAAAGAGGATAATACAACCTCCTATTAATCTTCTCCAATCGACTAATTAACACCAGGG
Organism: Muribaculaceae bacterium; assembly: GCA_045133615.1. Lineage (GTDB taxonomy): Bacteria > Bacteroidota > Bacteroidia > Bacteroidales > Muribaculaceae > M3. The sequence continues at coordinate 12,332 of JBGUUQ010000025.1, forward strand.
AATATATATAGGCATATTTTTAGTCGAAATTTGTACACAAAATCATATCTATAATTTGCAAATATAGTTTCATTTGACTATCTTTGTTCCGCATCAAAAGCTTTCGTCTTTCGTAATGAAAGCGACTTGGATACTAATCCATGTAAGCAAAACCAAACTTAAAATTTTATTATAATTGAATTAAATTAGTATTAACCCCAATTAACTCTACATTTATGCGAAAAACGAATGTAATCAAATCGAGTATCGCTTTATCTGTTGCCCTTCTTACCTTAGTCGGGTGTGAAAACCAGGAATTCACAAATGAAAAAGAAGATGCAAAACGTGTCGATGTTCAGCAAATTTCGGCAGAAATGGCCAAAGTACGTGACTACGTACCCCTCTATGCCGTTGTTGCTCACCGTGGCTCCACATTTTGGGCTCCCGAAGAAACCGAGTCTGCTTGGAGATGGGCACGTGAAATAGGGGCTGACTACCTTGAAAGCGATATGCAAGCCACCAAAGATGGTGTAGTACTCGCTAACCATGATGAAAATCTCTCTCGAACCACCAACGTAGAAGACGTATTTAGCGAATATGTTCCTCAAACACGCAAAGACTTCTATCGTAGTTTTAAAAATGCCGATGGCAGTCAGGTTTTCTCCGAAGCCGACATCGATGCTCAATATGCTCGCGATATCAATGACTTCCGTCCATATTATACGATGTCATATTATTACCATGAATTGCTTCAACTTGATGCCGGAGATTGGTTTAACGAAACAAGTCCTGAAGAAGCACGAATGTCATTCTCTCAAAGTGGAGGTATCCACCAATATGTATCTGCTCTGCAAGACCAGATTGCATATGCCGAAGGTAAGATGCTAAAGCGTGATTCATCAGGAGAACGTGTTCTTACCTATAAGATAAAAGACCAATATGCAGGCATGACATTGGAAGAAATCTACTATGCTTCCAAAACATGTCAAGCCAAATATATGGACTTCGTAGAATACGACTTCGCCAATGCGTATGTTGCCGACCCGCAAGATACAGGCAATCGTCCCGGTATCTATATCGAATTTAAGGAATCGTGGCTTAACCCCAAAGACATGGAACAACGTGTCTACGATGTCCTCGACGAATGTGGTTGGAATATCATGACCAAACCGGCTACCGAAACTGCATTCTACAAAAACGGCAAAGTCAATGTCGGCAACACAAACGGCAAGGTTATCCTCCAAACATTCTCATTCGATGCCCTCCGTCGTGCATTCGACGTATTCCAAGGACGTATTCCGATGTGCTACCTGCTTTGGACAGGCACATACGCCACCGACTTGATATATACCACTCCTACCGGTTATGCCGATTTCATAAGCATGTCGCTCAATCTTGGTGCCCACATCTTAGGCCCGGCCATCTCTGGTGCGCCCAACAACTATCCCGAAATGAACAATCCTTGGCAAGCCTATATGATTCGTCGCTCAGGAATGCTCAACCATCCATATTCATTCGACACCTACTCACAGATGGCTAAATACCTCGGACTTTACAATTACGACAACGTGACCGAATTCGATGATTTGCTCCGCCTCTCCATTCCGTCGACATCTCACACCACATATTCAGGCACTAAATCATTGCCCGTATATTTAGATGGATTCTTTACCAATCGCTCCGAAATGTCGCTTCTATACATGATTGAAAACGGATTCCGCTGCAATGCCAATCTTCCGAATCCGTTTACCGGAGGTACATACGACAACTCTCAAGCTCCGTCATCAGTACCCGACGCTGCTGAAACTCTCACTCGCCTCGGTTATTAATTAATCATCTATAACTTATAATATTCAGAAATATAATTATGAAAAAATATATTTTATTGCCTCTTTTGGCCACCTGTTTCATTTCAGGTTATGCACAAGATTTCGACACAAATCCGACAGTCAAAATCGACAATGCACAGGAAGATTTACACTTCACTGTAGGTGCTCGTTTCATGGCCGATGCTGCATACTATCACAGTGATTTCACTCCGATTAAGTCAGGTGCTGCAATCTCCGATGCCCGTATTCGCACCTCTCTGACCTACCAAGACTGGTATTTTTATGCCGATTTCGGTTTTGGCGGAGGAAAATTCGAGCAAAAAAACATCTTCTTGCAATATAATTGGCTGACACAACAAGAACAAGCCCATCAAGCAATCCGTGCCGGATATTTCACCGACCCGACATCGATGTCGCGCAACACCAGTTTGGGAAGCTATCATTTTATCTCCCGCCCCGGTTCAGCCAATGCTCTCGGAGCCGGTCGTGCACTCGGTATTACGTATAAATTTGCCAACAACCACTTCTTTGCCAACCAAGGTGTCTTCACCGAAGACAAATACAATCAGCAAGAAGCCGGATTCAACGGCATTACTGTAAGCGGCCGATGGCTGTACATTCCTAAAAACGACAAGGACATGACCATTCATGTAGGTGCCAACGCTCGTTTTGCTCACTTAGGCGGAGGCGAAGTCTACAACAATGTCATGAAGAAAACCCTCACCCTCGGTCAATCCATCGAAACATTCGTAGATGATACACAAGACTTTATTTCCGCCGAAATTCCTTGGGCAAACAATGTGATTAACGTAGGTGCTGAAGCTTTGGTTCGTACTAAAAACTTCTTCGCTCGCGGAGAATATCTCTACAAGCATGTCACCAAAAAACGCGACTCCTATTCTCTGTTCATCGATGCCCAAAACAACATCGATGCTTGGGGAACAATCGATGCTTGGATGGCAGCAAATCCGCTACGTAGCAATGATTTCCACGGAGCATATATCGAAATGGGATACAAAATCTTCGGCAACGACTACTCTTACAACAGCCAAGAAGGACTTCTCGGAGGTCTTAGCGGAAAAGCGCTCGAAATCGTAGCACGCTACAACTACACCGGTCTTAACGATGTAGTCGACGGAGAATACTATTCAGTTGGTCGCGACCAATATTACCCCTCCGGCTATATGGAAGACTGGCCCTATGCATCAAGCAGCATCGGAGGCGGAAATATCCACTCTGTAACTGTTGGAGCCAACTACTCATTCAACAAGTTCGTACAAGTGATGCTCGACTATACATATAGCCACATCGACCGCGACAAACTCCCTTACGACAAAAACATCCACGCCGTACAAGGTCGCTTGCAATTCACATTCTAAATCAATCGTGATATAATAACATAAACGGAGAGCCTTAAAGCAGGCTCTCCGTTTATGTTATATTCCATGCTGATGAGTTACAATAAAATCTCAAGAGTGGTCAACCCATTGCGTTGCCCCACCACATAGCGACCGCCATTGCCATCCGGCACTCCGGCTCGACAAAAGCAATCGAAATACATTTCTCGTCCATGTTGAAATTGCAGACACGAAAACGTATCTCCGGGGCGTATCGACGAATTTTCCGTCTCTTCAGCCACAAAACGATTATCGCCAAGATAACGAACCACACACATTCGATCGGGCAACCAACCGATACGCAGCCTTGTCCCGACAGCCAGCTCTGCCGACACTATGCCATCGCACGGAAACATTTCCGATTCGCAGCCCGATTCGATTTTCAAACCACGGCAAAAACTCTCCCAACCATCATAGCCGGTCAATCGCGCCAACACATCGAGCGTACGCAACGACACCGTAGCATACCCGCGTGTCGAGTATCCCCAAACTCGTTCGAGCGTCGTCTCCGACACATGTTCATGCAGTTGCCGCTCTATCTCATCGACAAGCGCCACAAATTGCGAATGAACCGTCAGCCGACCGCCTAATTTCCTTTCCACACAATTGCGAAGAGCCACCACCTGTGGAATATCCGATTTTATATTCATAATGGGTACAAAAATAATTCTTAACTTTGGATTTTCAAACATAATACAATCAAATGCCAGAAATAAGCGAAACATTCCGTCCGGTCACAGATGCGATAGACTATAATACCGAGTACAGTGATCCCACATTGCTTTTCTCCACCAGCCACTCCACGCTCTACAGAGTCAGTAAAGCAGGGAGATATTTTATCATAAAAACGGCTAAAGACAACTCTGCCTTTCAGCTAAGCATGCTCAAACGCGAATACGAACTGTCAGTAGGCCATATGCATCCACATATCGTAAATATCATCACCTACGAATCCGTCACACCAGTCGGGCCCGGCATAATAATGGAATATGTCGATGGCCGCAATCTCAATGAATTTCTTGCAGAAAAACCGTCGGTCTCCACTCGCCAACGGATATTCCGCCAAATCATCGACGCTGTGGGCTACATACACAAAAACGGCATTATCCACAACGACCTTAAGCCCGAAAACATTCTCATCTCTCGCATAAACGACGATGTAAAACTCATCGACTTCGGTCTGTCGGACGATGACGCACACTACATGGCTCGCACCCTCGGCTGCACACCGAAATACGCCTCTCCCGAACTTCTTGCCCAAACCGACGACATCGATACCCGAAGCGACATCTACTCCATCGGATTGCTCTTGCGCGACATATTCGGCAAAAAATACGCCTCGATTTCCCGTCGATGCCTACGAAACGACCGAAACTCCCGCTATTCCAACATCGAGCAACTCCAGCAAGCATTCTGCCACTATCATCGCCCCCTCTACATCACTGCCGCCATCATTGTCATCGCAACCATCATATCACTAATCGTGTTAGACCGGCACTATACCCCAACACCCACGGCAACAACTGTCGACACAATCAAAATTATCCAACCACAAGCTGTCGAAACGCCACAAATCGCATCAACAACCGCCACCACCGCCACCACACCGCCGGTCAACAGTCGTCCTAACAAAACAATCGCAATGGATACATACCGAAAAGCCTACCTCGACTCCGTCTACAACATATTCGACACCTCAATGGCGCAATTCTACGACCGAATGCTCGACACTCTGTCTCGCGTTCCATACAACGACTATGAGTTAGTCTACATTCTGAATTTCCAATCCAATGCATTCCAACTTGAGAATCGACTTCTTTCCACCGCGCCCGATGAAACAACCGCCATACACCTTCGCAATCATATCTTCAATACCAGATCTGCCTATACCGATAAAGTAAACGAATATGAATGCGACAAACCAAGTATCAGAGATGCACTCAACCAAGGACTAATAAGCGAAGAAGAGTACAGATACCACTATAACCGTTGTATCGTCAATCTCCCCCAACTGCCATACGAACCCTACACCCCTGCACAAAAATAGAACAACTCTGCTTTTTAAATGTTTTTAAATATATCACTTGCAAAGATTAAGATTAAAATGTAAATTTGCGAATAAACATCATTTTATATGACTCGACAATCGATAATATCGCTCATAAGCCAAACAATGAAACAGACTGCACCCTCGGCACAAACCATATTATATGGGAGTCAAGCCAGAGGAGACTTTCATCATGACAGCGATATCGACCTACTGATACTCGTCGATGGAAATACTCTCTCTGTTAAAGATGAAGAAAATATAATAGCCCCATTATATGATATCGAGCTAAAGTCAGGCGTCAGTATTTCTCCAAGAGTAATGTTAAAAAAGCATTGGTATAATCGCCCGTTTGACACACCCTTTTATTTAAATGTAACTCGCGACGGAATCATACTATGAACGAAAAGTTATCTCCCGAATCAGTCATTGCGCTGACTAACTATCGCCTTGATAGAGCAAAATCTACTCTTGCTGAAGTCAATACACTAAAAGAACTCGGTTTACTACAGCACAGCAATAAATAGATTATACTATGCCTGTTACTACGCAGCGTCAGCGCTGCTTGTGACACATCAATTTACGCCAAACACACATGCCGGAGTAAAACAATTGTTAGGATTGCATTTTGTCACTACCGGTAAGATTTCTCGCGAATTGGGGCGCTATTATACTATCTTATTCGAAAGAAGGCATAGCAGTGACTACGATGATTTTATATTTACAGACCTTGAAGAAATCAATGATTTATACCCTAAAGCTGCCGAATTTATTTCTACTATAGAATCTATTATACACCCACGCACTTAAACCCAACCAAACATTTCAATTGCCAAGCTCTTAGGGAAAAGACATCAGAAGACAAATTGCTATCCCACGATTTTTAACTACCTTTGCATCCGTTGCAACCACCTCTCTTAACGAAATAATAAGCAACTGCCCACAAAATAATCGATATGGACGTTGCATTGTAAAAAAATTTAGTTACATTTGCAACTGACATATCATCTAACACGAAAAGTGTTTAACTTACTCTTTGCTAGTGAACCTAGGAAATTCATCTAAGCCCATTCCTAGGGTCTACTAACTAAAATAAGTTAGCGGACTCACACTTTTTTGTACCCTAACCCAAACCTCGCCGAGCCCGGAGGAACATAAAAAACACAGCGCAAGATATATGACGACTAACAAACCAGGAATCGTATTAAACCGAATGTATGTAGGCACTTATCTTAACACCAATCTTGGACACGAAGTCATAAATATGTACACTACCGATGATGACAAACATTATCTATATTTGAATGCCACCGGTGATTTTGACAAAAAGCACAGCAAAAAAGTAGGATATATGCTCCTCACCAAGTATGTAGAACCCAATTGCATCGAAGTACTTGGTATGGCAACCGGTCTCAACGACATTTTCAACCCGACAACAGATAAAGGGAACAAATCCTTAGTGGAGAAAAACGATACAATACAGGATTCACAAAAAGAAATAGTTGAAAACACTACATATGGTGGAGTTACATTATACGACATTTTTAATGACTCAGAACGTCAAAACGTATATGTAACTTACGAAGCAGAAGAAGTATATATACCTGTAAAAGAGAAACACATATTCCTACGTTTCATTGCAGATTGTGAATCAACTGCCATAAAAGAAGAAGGCAATTCGATTACATTTTACATAAAAGGATATAATCAGGCTAAAACTTCACTGAAACAATACTTTTATCCCGATGGTGATAACCCCGAAAGTGGCTATAATACACTACTTAGCAAACTCATTAAAATCGATAAATATTGGCAACAATTAGATAACAAAGGTAACGTAGATCTAAATTACAAACCCCGCGAAGAATCCCTTTTCGACATTTGTTGCATCCAAAACAGCGAGAATGACTTCTCAAATGCACTCGCCTATTTTATGAAAAAATATCCGGAGTTATGGTGTTCCTATTTCAATTCTCATATCAATTCTCATAGGAAAATATAACTCAACCCCAACTTTGCGGTGAAGCGCGAAGTTTCGGCAAAAATTGAAAATAAGAATCACAAAGACTATGAAAAATCCGGTGGTCGAATTGACCTGATGATAACAGATTCCATGACAACAATCATCATCGAAAACAAAATAAAGTCAGATATAAATGGAATTCAAACCAAACCGGCGACAAATACCAATGAAGAATCTAATACAGAGGACAATCAATTGCAACGTTACTTTTACTTCTCGGAATGGTTAAAAGAGAAGAAAACCTCAGACAAAAATAAAAATATAGAAGTACACTTGTTTATATTAGCTCCGAATTACAACATTCCGGAGATCCCTTACAACAACGAGAACAAATCTGAAAAACTCCCATACGAAGTAATAACATATAGTGACCTATATAATTTCTTAGAACAAAATAAGTCTCAGATTGAAAAAGACGCAAATTTCATTGCATTCTTTGAGGCGATGAAACGCCATACCCACAAAAATGTAAACGATTATTTATACGACGAGATGCAGGAGAAATTCTATCGTCGCATATATATGAAAAGAAATAAAGTATAATGCCGAAATACATAAAATAAAGCCATGATTTTTTCTTTTTCATGGCTTTATTTTTCAATTAAATTCACAGCATATCGTTTGTTTTCAAAAAAAATGTATCTTTCGACTAAATTTTTATTGGAGTTTTGATATATAAATATAGTATAACCTAAAATATTAAAATTATGAGCCTATTAGATGACGAAGACGTATTGGTTAATGACAATTTTCCATTGTATTTTCAGCGTTTTTGCGAAAGAGTAGTCGAACCGTTTTACACCCATATCAGAAATATGCGCTACTACTACTCCCATGCTGTTGCATGTTGCGCAGTTCCTCCCGAGAATATGGAGCGGTTTGCCAATGAATTAAAAAAGGAATACGGTGCACTTACTATCGACTGCACATGTTTGTCGGAAGAAGTTCTAAATAAAAAATTATTGGGAATGAGATCTTCTGTTCTATTGCTATATAATATCTTCGAGCTACCCAGGAATATATACACAATTCTCGTTGATCGCGTAATGCGAATTGCTTTCCGACATGATCTTCTCATCATTATAGCAGACATTTGCGAAGAGGAAAAGAAATTTTCACCAGGCGACATTGTAATCAGACTTGACGAAATAGCCCCATGTATTTTCATCAGTCCTTATTCCAACGACAAATGTATCTATTATGGCAATATCTCAAACCCCAATGACATCTAATCAATGGTGGAAACCAACAACAGCACCAATGCATTTACCGAAATTACATACGACAAAGAGGCAAAATCAATAGTTATTCCAATAGGAGTAACCGAGATTAAAGATTTTGAGTTTTCCGGTTTTTCAGTCCTTGAAAGCATAACAATTCCTAATACAGTAACTAAAATATGGGATTACGCGTTTAAAGACTGTCGTTCTCTTAAAAACGTCATAATACCGGAATCGGTAGATACTATCGGTGAATTTGCCTTCTCTGGTTGTAAATCGCTAAAAAATATTATAATACCGGAGTCGATAACGATCATCAGAGAGTCTACGTTCTATATGTGTGAATCTCTTGAAAGTATCACAATACCAAAGTCGGTAAAGGTTATTGAGAGTATGGTGTTTATCGGATGCCAAGCACTTCAACGCATTTGTGTTGATTCTGATAATCAATATTATTGTTCCATTGATGGAGTGTTATTTTCAAAAGATCGCACTTCCATCATATTATTCCCCAAAAAACATCCTCAAGTTCATTATCAAATACCATTTTTTGTTAATAAAATTGAGGATGGAGCGTTCTCATTCAGCAACCAAAAAAATATTGTAATACCAAATTCCGTCACTTATATCGGTTTTGATGCATTCTATCATTGTGAATCTATACAAAGTATTACAATTCCTGATACAGTCTCGGAAATTAAGATTGGCACATTCCGTGGTTGTACGTCTCTAAAAGAGATTGTAATACCCAATTCTGTCACCAAAATCAAACGAAATGCATTCTATGGATGCAAGTCTCTGCAAAACATCATTATTCCGAAATCAGTAAAAGAAATCGAAAAATCTGTTTTCATAGGGTGTACTTCTCTACATAGTATTCACATGCTACACAAGAAGCCTCCTAAAAAATTGGTAATTCAAACCTTCGATGACTTCATCTTTGAGAACTGCACCCTATACGTTCCGGGAAATGCACAAAAGAAATATCGTAATCATCCGGTATTCGGCAAGTTCCGGTATATCGAAATCGAATCGAAATTGAACCGAAATATCCTCAAAAAATCATGGCTCTGCATCTTAAAATTTTTACGATCGAAATAGAATTCGTTCCAACCAATTCCAATGGGACTGAGGACTATTCTTGTTTTAGAGGGCTATCTGACTCATGTATGAATATTGAAATAGAGGACAAATATCTCGACAAAACGACTCTCGATACTCTACACAAAAAAGCAATAAGTCAAGAGGCGATGACAAAAACTATAACGCTGAGCAACGATGTTGCGAGAATTAGAAACTACAAAAACGAGGTTAGCTATTGCTGGCAAATCAATAGCGATGACTTTGACCCCGACAAACTTGAATTTATCAAAACAAACTATCTGTTCAGTTTTAGAGGGGAACCATTCGATACCAAAAAGCCACTAATTACCGGCATAAAATACGATGGCAATGAATGTACAAGAATCGGATGGACGAGAAAAATAACGAGGGATGGAAGAACTATGAAAATAACGGCATCCAAGAGTCAGAAAGGAGGAATCTATGACACGGACGATGATGAAGCGGTAGTCCTCTGATTTCTGGTATAGTTTCCGCTCTATTATCAACCTCATTCGCGAGTGACGCGTTTCATGGAACTAACATTTGTGGCTATATACAAACGACAATAAGCTCTGCCGGATTCGGCAGAGCCTATGTTTATGGTGACGCTTTGCGCGTCAGTTGAAACTGCTTTGGTTTACACTTGGCCGAGTGTGTGTCCCATGCGCTCTTTCTTAGTGTGCATGTAGAAGCGATTGTATTCATTCGGTTCGATTTCGATAGGGATATTTTCCACTACCGTCAACCCATAGCCTTCCAAACCGATGCGTTTCACCGGATTGTTGGTCATCAATCGCATTTTGGTCACTCCGAGGTGATGCAAAATTTGAGCGCCAACACCATAGTCACGCTCATCGGCTTGATGACCGAGACATATATTGGCATCCACGGTGTCCATACCATTCTCTTGGAGTTTGTAGGCCTTCATCTTCTCCATCAGCCCGATACCGCGTCCCTCTTGATTAAGGTAGACCACTACTCCTTTACCCTCACGCTCAATCATGCGAAGAGCCTTATGGAGTTGCTCGCCGCAATCGCATCGCATAGAGCCGAATATATCGCCTGTAGCACATGATGAGTGTACTCTTACCAATACCTCATCATCAGGATTGATTTCTCCCTTTATGATAGCTATATGTTCCAACCCGTTGCTCTTCTGGCGGAACGGAACGAGACGGAAATGACCGTATTCGGTAGGCATATCCACCTCAACGCCTTGCTCTACGAGAGATTCCTGCTTCAAGCGATAGGCAATGAGGTCGCTGATCGACACAAGCTTCATGCCCCATTCGTCGGCACGACGACGCAATTCCGGCAAGCGAGCCATCGAACCGTCATCGCTCATGATTTCCATCAATGCCGCTGCGGGATGTAAGCCTGCGAGACGCGCGAGATCGACCGCAGCCTCCGTATGCCCTGAGCGACGGAGCACCCCTTTATCCTGAGCATAAAGCGGATTGATGTGTCCGGGGCGACCGAATGTTTCCGGCTTCGATTCCGGGTCGGCAAGCGCACGAATCGTTGCACAGCGGTCTTGAATCGACACACCCGTAGAGCATCCTTCGAGTTTATCGACAGTCACCGTAAAGGGAGTACCAAGCATCGACGTATTGTTTTGCACCTGATAGTCAAGTTCAAGCTCCTTGCAACGCGAAATCGTAATCGGTACGCAGAGTACACCGCGAGCATTTTTGAGCATGAAATTCACTTGCTCCGGAGTGATTTTTTCGGCAGCGACAATGATATCGCCCTCGTTTTCGCGATCTTCGTCATCGACCACTATCACCATTTTGCCCTCGCGGAAGTCGGCAATCGCCTCTTCTATCGTATTCAGCTTTATTTGTTCCATATAGTTGTATCTCTTTATTAGCTTAACGTGTTTTTGTTCAATAATGTTGTGATTTCATCAGCCACACTGCAAATTAAGCGTATTTCATCCTTAAATTTACGCTGACTGCGCGTACCTGCCAGATATAGCGGAAGTCCTATCGGGAATAGCACCGCCACAAGATAGCCCAACCATCCGTAGTTGGTGGGATGATACAGCCAAAGACTTCTCAAAATCGGCATATCCATCAACTTGATTATCACCATTTTGTCGCGTGAATTTGCCAAATAATCTACTGTATGTTCGAGTTCCGACGACAATCCGTGTATCTCACGACGATTATAACCGTTGCGCCAGTAGTCTATGTAATTCTGTGTTTTGGCATATCGCTGCAAGAATGCATTGCAGCGCCCTTTCAACGCAGCAAGTTTCTCATGAGCCGTTGCCAAGTCCACTTCATCCATTATCACCTCTTTCACATTGAGATGACGAGTCTCATTCTTTCCTATCAGCTTGCGGAAGAAATTAACATAAGCATCACGATTAAACACAGCCGAGTCGTTCACTGCTTTGTAGGTAAAGAAAATACCTAACGGCAACAACACCGCCGAACTCAACCACATTCCTTGCCATACCTCCACTCTACCCTCTCGCGCCATCTTATAGCCCGTGTTGTCGATGATATAATAGAAAATAAATAAGAACACCGATATTACGAGAGGCATACCGAGTCCGCCTTTTCGTATGATGGCACCAAGCGGAGCACCGATAAAGAAGAAGATGATGCAGGCAAACGACAGTGTAAACTTTTTCATCAATTCTATGGCATGGCGTCGCAAAGTCTTACGATCATCCTTCATCGAATAGCTTTTATACTCGAAGTCTTGTCGATGTCGTTTTGCCTTAGCCAAAGCCTGCTGCTTATAGCTCTTGGCATATCCGGCGCTCGCTCCGGCAAATATAGAATCGACATTGAGCGGATGCTCAAGCACAACCGGAGCATTCAATTCAGCCGTTTGCTTTCCATCCTTATATTTATACAATTTGTAGGAGACACCGAAATACGACGTTTCTTTCAGAACTTTACCATACACGGCGCCTATCGAGTCAACTCTCAGATTCACCGAATCGATTGTAGCCTGAAGTTCCTCGATATTTTTACCCACGTATTGATTTCGCATCGCACCGTCATCCATTCGATTGAAGTTTGCGTCAAACGCCAACATTATCTCCTTGCTATCGAACGATTCACGTCGATACGGCACATTCTTTTTGGCTGAAGCACCTGCCTGCTCTTTAAGATTCTCGAACGATTCCCCCTGCCACAGTTGCAAAAACAAGTGGGTCTTATCCTCGGTAAAACTCATTTTACCGGAATCGGCAAGTATGATATTCGCATTATCGAAACCTTTCGACACATCGTATATCATCATTCCATACATCACACCGGTGTCACGGTCTTTCTCCTTCACATAAAGATTATAACCCGGTATCTGGTCGTAAAACACCCCTTCGGGAATGTCAAGTTCCGGCGAAGTCTGACGTATCGAATACAGCAGCGTCCACATCTTTGTCTGGGCAATCGGCAGCACATTGTTTTGGAAGAAAAATGCCCCCACAGCCACAAACACCATCAGCACAATAAGAGGACGCATCACTCGCAGCAGCGACACTCCCGACGCTTTCATCGCCGTAAGTTCAAACCGCTCGCCAAGGTTGCCGAATGTCATCAATGAAGCAAGAAGTATAGCCAACGGCAAAGCCATCGGCACCATCGTCAATGCCGCATAGAAAAACAGCTCGGCAATCACGGTCACTTCCAAACCCTTTCCTACGAGTTCATCTACATATCTCCATAGGAACTGCATCAAGATGATGAAAAGACATATAAAAAACGTCATCAAAAACAGAGGCAGAAAACTCTGTAGCATGAACGTATATAGTCGCTTAATCTTCAACATCTTTTCTGTGGATAATTTTAATCGCCCGCAAAGATACGAAATTCCATCCACATTCACGCTACCTCATCGTTGGAAATCTCGGTATTTTGAACTAAGTTTGCATTACCAAATCACCTGCTAAACATGAAATCCATAAAAGAATTATATCGTATCGGCACCGGACCATCGAGCAGTCACACTATGGGACCTCGCAAAGCGGCCGAAATCTTTCTCTCACGCCATCCGGAAGCCGTCGCATTCAATGTCACGCTCTACGGCAGTCTTGCAGCCACCGGACGGGGACACATGACCGACCGCGCAATCATCGACACCCTCGAACCTCATGCTCCGGTCACACTCGACTGGCAACCGCATATCTTCCTCCCCTACCACCCCAACGGCATGACATTTCGCTCGCTCGATGCCTCCGGAACCACAACCGACGAATGGACAGTATTCAGTGTCGGTGGCGGAGCATTGGCTGAAAATGGAGAAAAGCGAAGCGAATCACCAAGCATCTACGACATGAACAGCATGACCGAGATTCTGGCATGGTGTGAGCGCACAGGTCGCAGTTATTGGGAATATGTAGAGCAATGCGAAGATTCCGATATTTGGGACTACCTTGCCGATGTATGGTCGGTGATGCGCGACTCCATACACCGAGGTCTCGACCACGAAGGCGTATTACCGGGACCGCTCAATCTCCGCCGCAAAGCATCCATATATTATATCAAAGCCAACGGCTACCGCGACAATCTCCGCTCGCGCGGTCTCGTATTCGCCTATGCACTCGCCGTAGCCGAAGAAAATGCTTCCGGTGGTACGATAGTCACAGCTCCCACTTGCGGCTCATGTGGCGTGGTTCCCGCAGTCCTTTATCATCTCAAAGAGAGTCGCGATTTTTCCGACACCCGCATTTACCGCGCTTTGGCAACAGCCGGACTCATCGGCAATATCGTCAAGCACAACGCATCCATTTCGGGAGCCGAAGCAGGTTGTCAAGCAGAAGTTGGCGTGGCATGCTCAATGGCATCGGCTGCGGCAAGCCAGCTTTTCGGCGGAAGTCCGGCGCAAATCGAATACGCTGCAGAAATGGGACTCGAACATCACCTCGGCATGACTTGCGACCCCGTGTGCGGACTCGTCCAAATTCCTTGTATCGAGCGTAACGCCTACGCAGCCGCCCGCGCTCTCGATGCCAACACTTTTTCGGCTTTTTCCGATGGAATTCATCGTGTATCGTTCGATAAAGTGGTAGAAGTGATGAAACAGACCGGTCACGACCTCCCCTCTCTTTATAAAGAGACCGGTGAAGGCGGACTTGCGAAAGACTACCATCAAATGCAATAGAGGGCGAGTCGGAATATCCGGCTCACCCTCCATTACGTCAAAATGATATAATTACTTATTCAGGCAAAATCTCGTAAGCGGTAGACTCAAGATAATAGAACGAAAGATAAGGCTTGCCTTCGAGCGAATCGCGTTCGGCAATACGAATACGATAATCTTTCATTCGCTCTGCAACCGTAGTGATATTGCCTTGACCGCGAGCCTGACGCTCAGTGTCGCAACCTACAGCAGCTTCAGTAGTCAATTCGGCTTCTGCCTGTGCTTGAGCGGCATATTGTTCTTCCATACGCTTCACGGCTGCTTCGTCCACGCGTTCTTCACGAAGGATGCCGGTCACACTGATAGGCTTATGGATAGTTTCCTTGCTGAACGCACCACCCATTTCAGGAGTTGACTCACAACGCAAAAGTTGGGTATCGTTCGAGCCTAATACAAAAGCCTTTTTACCTCCATGCTTACACAAATGCGAGCACACACCCTCTATTGTAATGGTCTTACCGACGAGAGAATCGGGATTTGCAAGCACCTCATCCACAGAGATTGCAGCACTTGATTCTGTTGAAGTTGCATCCTGCTTGGCAGAACCGCCGCAGGAAGTAAGTGACATAGCCAAAACAGCAATTGCCGAAAAAATTTTGATTGATGTTTTCATTTCTATAAAGTTTTTGAAGTTATAATAATTTAATCTTTAAACAGCATAAAAGGTATAAACGAGAATAATCCGAATACCACAGTGACAACCGTGGCTGTTATCGCTTTACGGCGACAGCGACGATAAACAACAGCCATCGCAATGGCCAACACCACATTTAATATTAACGCCATCCACGACAGATTTAGTACACGCGGATAAGCCCAACAATCGGTCGTCGACGTAAATGTCAACTCAAACGGGAATATATAAGCCTCAATTTTCGACAATAACGATTGCTCGTATTCATACGAATATGTGCCGAGCAACGCATAATCATCATTATCTATGGCATACCATCGTGAGCCTGACTCATTAGAGATTCTAATCGTCCAGTTAAACACATTGCCCATTACGGTGATACGATCTGTCTGCGGATTATATGAGCCCACGGGAATTTGCGATAGCCTGTAGCTGCCGGCTTCCACTACAAACAACCGATTATCCATATCGACGATAAATCCGAGATTACGATGATCAACATTCTCCATAATAAACACCTTTTTGGCTTTCATACCGTCAGGCATCCCTATTTTTCTCATATATGGACGACCGGCCTGCTGCTTTAAATGGAATACATCTCCGGCAGCATCGACCATCAGATAACCTTCGTCATACCCCTTTCGAGCCGTAATATTTGCACTGAAATCAGTCAATGGAAATTCAAATCCTCGCTCAGCAAATATTTTGGAAAATCGGTTGCTGCGCGACTCATTGATAGTATTTGTTGCCATGTCAACCACTTTTACATCGCCATCGAGTATCATCACCTCTTTAGGGTCCTCAAGTTCGATACGTACCGGCATCGACTCCATCAACGGATACACCTCAGCCTGCTCTTTGTTGATGTCGCGCGGATAGGATTGAAACACGAACGATGTCATTTTGAACACTCGCGGCGACACTTCTATACCACAAATCGTATCATCAAGTTGTTCGCGGGCAAGCAATTGTGTATAATACATCTGCGGCAGAAGCGAATCCCGCTGATTTTTGGTGTACACATTTCTGACCGAGACGCCGTCATCAGCCAAATCATAGATTATCGATTGCTTGTCGGCATCCATTTCAGTCACCACCCATCGATCGGCAATAGGTGAATACCCCAAATACGGCTCACTGCCCTTATCCGGCAAAATCAGCGAATAAAGCCACGGCAGAAACCAACTGAGCACCGCAATAGAAAGTGCAATAAGAAAAATACGCGATATTGTTTTCATATTTTAATCCTGACGGCCCTCCTTAAACCGATTTACCGAGCAAAACGACAATAACGACGTGGCCAACGTCACCACAACCAACAACCACAGCGATGAATTATACGCTTCGGGAGCCGGCTGCATAAAATAGAACGAAATCATCCCAACGCCGAGCAGCCCAAGCAACACCCGCTGCCGCCATGTACCTTCAAGGCATATAGCAGTCGTAATCATATAGGCGTTGATTCCGCATATATACCAAGGTGCCGACGTCAGCAATACCCTACTCACCAACTGCGATGCAAGAATCTGCATATCATAGATGGCAATAATCAACATCTGCACTGCAAATATCACAATCAACTCAGCGATACCGGTAAGCAGCATCAACGCCACCAATCGCATCTGAGGATAAGGCAAATGAAGAGTCAGTTTCAAGCGTTTCTGTGCCATTTCGGGAGCCATTTGGGCAACACCCACAGCAATACCGATAACCAACGGCACCATCTGCAACACATCTATAAAAGTATTGTCCTTCAAGAGCATAATAAGCCATATATGGTCACATCCCTTCAACGTAGCCACGCGATTCATACTCATCACGGCATAGACCGCAAAACAAACCGCCACAACCAATGCCACCCAAAACACTCGACGTGTTTTCAGCCATTCTTTATAAAAAATTGCTTTTGTCATTATCGTGAAAGTTTTTTAATATTTTCCTGTTAATCCTATAAAAGCGTCTTCAAGAGTCATTTGGCTACGCTTGAAGTCGGAATACTCAATTCCTTGGTTACGCAAACATGCTTCCACAAAATCGCCTCCTTTAAACGAATACACCTCATGCTCAGTCTTTATTCGTCCCGGATTGATGATACCGTCTCCGACAAGAGCAGGAGAATCCTCCTTTGCCGTATAAGTATAGCGACCAAACTCCTCCATCAATTGTTTTACCGGCATCTGTGTCAGAATCTTACCATAGTCAAGCATGATGCAGTCATCTATCAGACGTTCCATATCCTGAATGATATGAGAGGTCATAAACACCGTCTTTTCCTCTGCTTTTGCAAATTCCTGTAGATATTCGATAAACAATCGTCGGTAGCCGGGGTCGAGACCAAGCGAAAAATCATCGAGCACAAGCAAGTCGGCATTTTGAGCTAATATCAACCCCAAAGCCACTTGCGAACGCTGCCCGCACGACATTGTTGATATTTTCTGTCGAGGCGACACATGAAGTTTGCGCATCAACTCATAATAAGCTTCCCGATTCCATCGACGATAAAACTTTGCATAAAATTTCTCTATCTGTTCGATGGTCATAAACGAATATTGCACATGTCCCTCGATAAGCAACGCGATACGTTCGCGCGTCGACGGACTCATCGCAGTAATATCTTCACCGAAAATACGGCATTCACCACTTTGGGGGCGAAGATACCCCATCAGAATATTTATCGTAGTGGTCTTTCCAGTTCCGTTTTTACCAAGCAATCCGAGTATCCGACCACGAGGCACCTCAAAACTCAGATCCTTATATATCACCCTACCGGTTCCATAACGTTGAGTGAGGTTTTTAACCGAAATGACCGATTCGTTTTCTTTACTCATTATTTTTTGTTTTGATTATTTTAAAATTTAAGTCCGACGCTTACCATTGCTGCATGAGTATTGCCATGTGCCACATAATGTCGGCAATCATAAGCCATTTCTATCGACAAAGCCATCTTTGCATCTATCATTCGGGTGGCAGATATTCCGCAATGCAACTCCGCCCTGTCGGCTACCGACATGTCAAAATTATGATTGACCATTTCTCCGATTGACGAACGAGGGTCAAGCCCTGTCAACACACGATTTCCCGACTTAGAGAATCCGTATGCACCACCAATGGTTGCTCCTACCGACAACTTTTCGGATACCCTGCAACCATAGTCCATCGACACTCCGGGAGATAAACGTTGCATCTCCAAGTCGCGACTCGGACGCATATAATGCTCGTGAGTATATACATACTCCATCCGAGGCATTGCCGTAATGCGATGTTGTGCACAACGCAACTCTATGGGAAGCGTAAGCACAGCAACCACCTCATCCATATAATATTGATCGCGGGAACCGATTTCAGGGTAAATATTACTTTCTCCCGACCCGTATAGATGTTCCGTTCCTATCCGACGTTGCCACGATACATCTGCCACGACGCCAACCGTCATTTGTCCCAACTTCGACAGATACCCTGCCTCTCCTCTTAAATTATGGGATGCCAACGACGTAAGAGTCAAGTTATTGTTATCTCGTAATATCTGATTGATTTCGTAGTTGTCATAAGCCACCGTCATATTCAACCCCTGCCCGGTTTTCGGGACAAACTGCAACGCTGCATTATATCCAAATCCCTCATATGCGGGATTTTCACTGCCGTTAAATCTCACATACGTCGTACCCAATCCGGTCAGAGCATATTCAAATATATTGTTCATCGGATTGTAAAACTCCACATCGCAATCTTGATTGTAGACAGTCAGCCCTCCCGACACCCCAAGTGCATATTGCGTAGAAAGACTATAAGTGGCACCAAGCTTAATCGTCAAATCCGATACCACATCCTTTATTCGCGGGTCTCTGTCGCGATAATATATCGCTGCGATATAACTCACATCCGCACCCCATGTCCAACGACCGGAGCGACCGGAGTATCCGCCTCCGAAAGCATATCGGCGAGTAGTACGGTTTCCTCCAACAGAATCTCCGACTACATAGGGATGCAAACGGTCATATTCAGCTGCGCTGCTCCATTTCACATCTCGAACCATTCCGGTAGTAAACGAGGCATTGCCCCACACCACCGATTTGTCTGACATACGCATATACGTATCGACTCCTATATCACCCAATGTATGGCCACGCCCCTCTTGCATTACCTCCGCTTCGTCACTGTGGCTGTAACTGCCTGTGGCGACAAGACCGGTAAGGGAAGTTTCATGTCGGTAATACATTGCAGCCGGGTTTGTTTCATAAGCCAACGATGTCACAGCTTTTATAGGAGATTTATGACTTTCAATCGCTCCGATAAGGGTTGTATCCGCCTCGGACGCGGATATTACCACAACCGAAACCGACATAAAAGCCGCTACAATCAATCGCCTTACTGTCATCCTGTTAGTTCGCATTTTCAAGTACAAAATCAGAAGCCGAATCATCGGTATCCATCAACACCACTCGTCCATCGGCTGTAGTAGTCGACACACGACGCACAAACTTTTTACCGAAACGCGCAGGGTCTTGGTTGATACTGCTTATCGCGGCATAACTCATATCGATTGATTCGCTCAACGCTCCTCTCAAATATGTCTCTTTATTGCCAAGGTTAAAACCATCTATTATCCATTCATTGGCGATGAGATATGCTTTTTCATTACGCATCTCCGTACCGATTACACTGATGTAGTCATATGCTCCGTGTTGCTCGGCAAGAAATTTCTCGGCAGTCATACCCTCAGGGAATCTAACCAACGCATACGAACGATTGCATTGATTTGAAGGAATCCATATACTCAACGAGTAGCAATACCATTTATCCAAATTTTTCACCGTAGGCACATCATTGTCCTGCTTATTGTCGTCCCACCATTCAAAGTCGGCATCCGTATGGTCAAGACCACCATCCACTTCTGCACCCCAATTTATGGCTTGATCCACAATCTTTATCGACTCGCCCGGTTCGATAGCTACATCCGTGCCGTTTCCGGGTATCACCCACACAGTCCCGGCAGTAAAATTAATACTACGGTCATTGGCGGCCGTCAAAATCTCGAAAGTATTGCTTTTTGCGTTCACAAAAGCAGATTCGCATATAGCCAATCCATCGGCATATAGAGTCTCATCGGTATTGTTGTAAATCGTAAAATAGGTATCGCGAATACCACTCGTTCCTTTGGCATTGAGAGAACCGGTGAAATATATTTCGCCAAACACAAGACTATTGGTCGGATTAAAGAAAAACCAATTCAGGTTCACCGACATATCGCTTGTAAGCGACACCGACGTAGCCAACGCTCTAACATGCTTCGTCACCACCTCGTCGCCGGTAGTCACCTCCACATCTCCGGTAGCCTCAATGTCGTAGACTCCGGCAGGAAGCACATGCGCGTCATATTGTGGCAATGACTGTGTAAACTTTTCGCCGGTATTCAACTCAGTGTACACAACCTTACCGCTCTTCAACGTTGCACTTTCAGGCATTTCACCGCCAAGCGTCATACGATAATACTGTTCACTACCGCTGTCATCTATACACGACGACAGCATTCCAACTGTTATCGTAGTCAATATCAAAAGAAATGCTTTAATCTTTCTCATCTGTATTTTGTGATTTTATAATTTAAAATTAAGTTCCATACCGAAATATGGCGAAGAATATCGACGTTGAATCTTTCCGCCATATTCATAATCAGGCAATATACTCAGCAAACGGTTCACATACAGAGCAATGCCTATTCTATCCTGCCATATTTTTTTTGTAGCCTTGAAATTCACATTCGTCGCCACCGGTATGCGTCGCTCCATAAACGCACCATCCGTATAATTTCTCACAAGATGCTGCAAATACGGGTCGGTCAGACACTCCTCGGTGTAAGGGTACACATTCCCTTCAACATCCATATAAGCCACCGGCACACCACTTTTCCAATGCGAACGACTCTTCGTATACCACATATTCTGAATCGCTATCGAAAAGTTGAGTTTAAGCGATGGCACATCCGTATCAAACATAAAGTTGGTGTTAAAACTTTCGTAAGTCCGTCCATCGCTGTCGTCATAGAGTCCGACATACTGAATCTCACGCCCGTTCAATATCACCGTTGGTTTATACCATAGCGGCTGACTATTGTCGAGCACTGTGCGAAACCATGCACCCGACACCGTCAGACGTGTACGTATCACAGGGAAACGCTTCGTACTCAATGTGTACTCGACTCCCTCCTTTTTCGTGCGACTGCCATTGGTCATCGTATCAAACACTTTGTGTTCATATCGTGTCTCGTATGGCAACTCCTCTATGCGTGGGGCATGTCCGGTAGCAAAAGGATCGTAGTTTGTAGCATCGTAACGATTATAGGCAAACTGTCTGGCAATGCTCGTGTGGCGAAATCCATCGGTCATATTTTCACGAAAATAAGTCACCGACAAGCGATTGCCTCTATATTCCACATCACCACGCACCTCCCATTTGAAGTTTCTTGCCGCCTTAATATCATAATTTGTCAGATCCTCCACATAAGTGCGCACATTCATTGTGCGATAAGCCTCATCGTTATGGAAATAATTGAGTTGCACATAATCCAAATAATAGGGGTCGGGATAGAGATATGCAGCCACAGGCATCTTCGTATGCCATCCGAAACCACCGGCAACCTCCCACCTCATCGGATAGCCGATGACATCAGTCGACGGAAGCCCCCATTGTATATTGACACGCGGATCAAAATAAGCTTTACCGCGCAAAGCATATTTTTCGCTTAGGTTGAGCAATTGAGTTTCACGAATACCCACCATAAGTTCCAAATCATGCCCGCCGGCACTAAAAGTCGATACGTTTTCTGCATAGATTGACAGTTGTTGCATAGCCGGAATATCATCGAATGCTCGCGGACGCATCGTATTATCGGGACTTATAGGTCGAGTCGGATCATATACACGTCCGTCACCGTAGTTTTTACTCATATTCCAGTCTCCGCCTATCTTCAGTCGATTACCGATCATACCCAATCCATATCTGAACAAGCCTTGCGCTTTCACATAAGCCGTCATCGGCTCTCCTTTCACATCCATTTCCGCCTCATAC
Organism: Muribaculaceae bacterium; assembly: GCA_045133615.1. Lineage (GTDB taxonomy): Bacteria > Bacteroidota > Bacteroidia > Bacteroidales > Muribaculaceae > M3. The sequence goes on from JBGUUQ010000025.1 coordinate 34,790, forward strand.
AGCATTGGCAAATACCCGACATAATGGTCGCCCGGCTCTACCGAGATCGGAAGCGGATATATACGGGAACTTGCCACAGTCTTTTCTTGGTGTAATCGTTCCCAAGCATAGCTGAATCCTTGAGTAAGCGTAATACTATTGAAAAATCCCCCACTCAACCCTCTGACCGACAATGTATTGTTAAACGAGACCTTATTGTCATCGGATGTATAAAAATCTTTAGTTCCATTAAGCGTCAAGTCAGGGTCATTTTTGTCGCGTTCAAATGTTCCGGTATAGTTTACCGACGAAGCCCACGACACAGCCACACTGCTTGAGCGCCATTGTTTGTTGCTTCTCAACGAACCGGTGATACGCTTGTAGTTTTCACGATTGTTGCGAGGATCCACTTTCGAGTCCAAATAGTCGAGACTCACATTCATCGTCCAATCATCCCCCGGCATATCAAAACCCTTACCCACATAGAAAAGTTGGCTTTGCATATCTGCCTTAAAGCGAGCCTCAAGATTTGTCACTCCGCGCTTACGCTTTATATTCACGAGTCCACTCGTCAATTCTCCATACTCTACCGAAGCAATACCACGCACCACCTCCACACTTTCAATGTCATCGGTGGAAATTGAGCGCATATCCACACCTTTGCCGACTGTCGAACGAGTCTCATTTTCAGAATTTGCCGTAGTAAATTGCATCCCCGCATTGGTATTCACCGGCACTCCGTCTACAATAAAAGACGTGCCAAGCGATGCCGTGTTATAGTCTGTCGCACTCACATTGTCAGCTTGTCGCAGTTTTATCACATTTGCACTCCCCATCTCCGGGTCTTTCGACACTCCTCCGGGAAGCAACTCCATAAGATCCGTAAAACTTGATGGTTGAAGATGTTCCATCGCGGTTCCATCTATAATAGATGCACTCGTCGGTCCTTGCGATTCGCGAGCCGTCACCACCACCTCTCCTATTTGTTTATATGCCGATTCAAGTGCTACGACTGTCGTCCCGCCATCTGTCACCGCAATTTTTACAGTCGATGCCTTATACCCTACAGCCGATACAGTCATTGACCATTCACCTGCGGCAACCTCTGTCACATAACGACCATCTACATCAGTCAACCCTCCGAGATGCACATCTCCGCGAGTCAATACCACTCCGGCAAACTCAATTGCCTTATTCCGATTCTCCGCTTCAACTACAGCAATAGTGAATCGCGCCGCACTCATTGACGAAGCAGCTATAAATGCTATAAAAAGTATAATAAATCTAAGCTTTTGCACTTATCCAATCATTATTTCGTACCTACATTTTTTGACGATGCAAAATTACGCACAACCGGCAACCTCCCCAATACCTAAAATTAGGTATTTATTCCCCCGCAATCACATCACCACTCACTAAAATTGATTATTCGTCAGAAATAACCGGATTCGAGACCCTATAAAAACAACAAAGCCACTTCTCACGAAGTGGCTTGATATTGTTGCCTTCAAAGAAGGCTTAACCTAACATAAAACACATTTACTAATCATGCAATTAATGCATACTTAATTCTAACAATCTATACTAACCCTAAAATACTAAGCGAATCATTTTTCAATTTTCGAGATGTCTATCATTTCTGATGACATTGCAAAGTTACTACCTTTCGCAAGCGCATCTAACCGTTTCCAACATCGATATAAACAAAATCAATCAATTATCAATCGTAATCACCTGATTATTAGAGCAAATTCTCTTCAAAAATTTTTCAGAAATATAAACTCGATTCTAAGCAATTACGCCATATTTTATGAGATTGAACTGATGTTCATCACATCTTTTTCAAAGTTATCACGGTCGATTGCGCGGTTTTTTAGCTTATTGCGATAAGCATATATTGTATTTATCGAATAGTTCAACATCTGAGCGATGCGCGGACTCTCCTCAATTCCTAATCTCATAAAGGCAAGTATGCGCAAATCGGTATTAAGCAATTCATCTTCCTGTAACACAATCTGCTCATCAGGACGCAACAAAGCATTCACCTCCTTCACAAACGTAGGATATATATGTAGAAACGCATTGTCGAATACATTGTAAAACTCGGCACTCTGTTCCTCGATAAACTTTCCGCTCTTGGTCATTTTGTAAAGTTCCTCCACTTTACCGGTACTGATTTTTCGGTTCGCTATCTTACAAAATTGATTCAACTTGTCCATATATATGGAACAAAGACTAAGGAACTGCGTGATATACACCTCTTTAACATGATTGGCACCTTCAAGACGACCTTGCAGCGTTTTCATGTGCCTCATCTCTTTACGAAGATAGACAATCATTACTATCAGAAGTATAACCAATATCACCATCAACCCGATAAATACGAAAACCGTACGGTCACGGCGTTTCAAGTCGAGAGCATGAGCACCTTCGATGATGGGCAATGCCTCCGATGATTGCACCATTCGAGCCATTGCATGGCATTTCACTGCATTATCAAGTGCAATCGACAGATATTTGTAAGCTCGAGCCGTCTCCCCCTGTTCAAACATCTGATTACCAAGTTCCTGAAGCGACATCACCTCAAGTGTCGCCGACTTCACGTCAGCCATGGCTGAGAGCGTCAAATAATATATATGCTCATTTTCGTGCCCTCGCACTTTCGCTATATCCGACAGCATGTGGCATGCGCGGGCATATATATTGCTGCTTTCTGGTATCTTTTCGAGAAGTTCCTCCAATGTAGCTTCAGCCTTGGAGTATTCTTTACTCATATAATAATATTCACCTTGGTTGAGTTTATATTTAGGCGACGATGGGTCAAGAAACACTATCAATTCAGCCTGAGCCTTACGCGACTCCATGTCCCAATACGAACTAACGTCGGGAGTATTGATATAAAACGACGATATATATGAATACATCTGTCGCCCCGAATCATAGTACAACTCTTTTAATTCTTCGGGAATCCCCCCTTCACTCACCTCATTATACTCCTCCAATGCATAGCTCACCAATCCGGTCAAAGGCAACAATACAGCATGTTGCATACCGAATTGCTTCATTTCCACCGTATCTCCTGCCACTTTAGCCACCTCATATCCTTGATAATAATAAGTAAGAGCCGAGTCGGTGTTAAACGATGTGTAACTATCGCCGAGATCCATTGCCAGACGATACCACTCGGCATCGCCGGTTGACGCACGATTAAAAAGCGTCTTAACAGAATCTATATGAGCCTGGCGGTCATCAATATACACTTGACGGCGAGCCAACTCCGCATCCAATTGGTCAAGAGCGACTTTGACATCATTTTCTTTGATTGTCATCGCCACCGATGAATGAAAACCGATAAATATAAGTAACGAGAATAAAATGTGTCTATGCATTTGGCTATGAATTAGTATAGACAAAGGTAAACAAAATTTCCCGCCTCAACAAAAAATAGCTACCTTTGTACCATTGTTTTCTCAACGATAAAAATCATTTTGGCAACAGCCTGAATTTAAAATAACATCGTAATCATATAATTTTTCACATCATGAATATTCTTAAACTCCTCATTACAGCATCAATAATACTGATTTCGACCACAACAGTATCGGCCGAAAATCAAAGTGCGACAGAAATCATGGAAACCGGTACACGCATCGGTAAATTGTATTATAAGGCTCTTAGAGCAGAAGATACAGCCGGACAGAATGCTGCTCTTGCGGAATTTAACGAAATACTATCAACCATGCGCAACCAAGCCGACATCGACATCTTTACAGCAGCGTTCACACGAAGCAATATCGACATCTCTACTCCTGAAAAAGATGCCCGCCTCTACTCTCGTGCTGTCATCAAAGCTACGCGTGCATGCGATTCTATCGGAGTGATCGATGCCAATGACATAGCTACAACAGTTATATTGTTATATAAAACAGAACGTCCGGTCGAGGAGGCTAAACAATATCACGACTACTATATGGCTGCAATCACGGCATCACAACTCGGATATGAAGCATCTGAAGCTAAAAGCGACGACATAAGCGCATCGATTCTCAACCATGCAGCAGAGCAGCGAGCCACATACGCCACCGACTCTGTTGCGGCAAAAATTTGGGACGATTGCATCGACTTTCATTCCATCCGCCTGTCGAGCATCGAAGAGGATGCTGCAAAATATGCCGACAGTCTCAAAGCGGCAACAAAAAGCGGTAGCCAAGAGCAACTTGATGCCACAGCACGCATCATTGGCTTTGTCTACGAACGTTATTATCTCGACCGCTCGGAAGCCGAAGCCAAGCAATTCAACGATCGCGTCAACGAACTTTACGAACAGCAGTAGCTACCCGTCTCATCCGTTCTTTTCCGTCAGATATTTCCAAAACCTCACAGGCATATCCTGACGTTGCTTGCGCGGATTCGTCCGTTCCTTGATGGCAATGGCATCGAAATAAGTGCGCCACAAACGTTGGAAAAGCCTTTCATTTTCATCCATCAACTCATCCGACAATCTACCTGTCGCAATATGCGATAATGTCGACGGCAAAGTGACCACACTCTCCCTTTCTCCGTCATAATAATATCCATAGTCGCGCAATCTGTCGTATATGAGAAATCGTTGGTCGGCAAATCTGTCGCGAAAGTGAGGTATTGCAATCGGCAATACATTATATATCGGCTCCATCATTGCAAAATATGTTCCGTCTGCCGCTTTCTGAAAGCGGGCAAATTGCAAAACCCGCAACCGTTCATGTCTCACCTTGCGACACATATTAGTCACTTCGAGAACATCAGAATCATTAAAATCAGTCTCAATGCTCCGCGCCTCTGCAAACATCTTGCACAAATAACGCAGCATGGGCATATCAAACTCGCGCTGCTCGCATAAAAACGCCGTTCCGAGAGCCGACAGCCCTGCTCCCGTCATCTTTCGCTGCAATCCTCGCCACACTCTCGAAGCCTTTTCCTCATCGGTCGTAATCGTCCGGCAGTCATCGGCAAACATAGGCCACGGCTCTCCGTGTCGCACAACATTTCGCGGCATAACCTTACAGGCAAACACGTCAAATGCCATAGTCAGCATCCCCTCCCACGTACCGTCATAACTGAATATCACGTCACTCATTGAAGTCAAGCGTAAGTTGCAAACTGTTTTTCTCTCCGCTCCGCATAGTCAACTGTCGTCGCACATATTCGGGTGAAACATCGGCCACACACGGAGCCTGTAACTCTCCGCAGGTAATGAAATAACGTGCTCGTTTCAGAACCACCCCCATTCGTTTCAGACTCTCTGTCGTGACACGGCTTTGTCGGCGGGCATTCACTATCAGCGTTGCCGACCTCACCCCGATGCCTGGTACGCGTACAATCATCTCATAGTCAGCCTTATTAATATCAATCGGGAATACTTCGGGATGGCGCAATGCCCACGCAAGCTTAGGGTCTACTTCCAAATCCAAATCCGGATATACATCATCCACAATTTCATCCACTTTAAAGCCGTAAAATCGCATCAACCAATCAGCCTGATATAAACGATTCTCCCTTACCAACGGCGGTTGCTTCAATACCGGAAGCCGAGAGTCGTAAGTATTGACCGACACATAGCCCGAATAATACACACGTCGCATCGTAGGCTGCGCATACAATGCACTCGACAGCCGCAAAATATCGCGGTCGCGTTCAGGCGATGCCCCAACAATCATTTGTGTACTTTGTCCGGCTGGCACAAATCGCGGAGCGTGGCGATACTTCCGTCTGTCCTCCTTATTCTCAAGCACACCTTGCCTGATAAACGACATCGGTTGGTACACACTTTTATAATCTTTTTCCGGAGCGAGGAATTTAAGTGACTTTTCGTTGGGAATTTCGATATTCACACTCATTCGGTCGGCATATAGTCCTGCCTCATTGACCAACTCACGCGAAGCTCCCGGAATACTCTTTAAATGGATATATCCGTTAAATCGATGAATCGTATGCAAATCTTTCGCCACACGCACAAGCCGTTCCATCGTGTAATCCGGATTTCGTACCACCCCCGAACTCAAAAACAATCCCTCGATATAATTTCTGCGGTAGAACTCTATCGTTATCTCTACAAGTTCACTCACCGACAGCGTAGCACGTCTTATATCGTTACTGCGACGATTGATACAATAAGCACAGTCGTATATACAATAATTGGTCAACATCACTTTCAACAGGGATATACATCGCCCGTCGGCAGCAAAACTATGACAAATACCCACTCCGCCGACCGTATTGCCGATTCCTCCCGATCTGTTGCTACGCACCGTCCCGCTCGACGAACACGACACATCGTATTTCGCCGATTCCGCAAGAATTTTCAGTTTATCAAGAGTCTGCTCGGTCATATTGACTGCAAAGATAGCATCACAACCACCAAAATTCAAGCACACAAAAGTTAAACATATCTTAATCGACTCATTTTTAAAGCGAGCAAAAACGCTTGATTATTCGCATAATTGTAAATTCTTTCTCAATTTTTTCGACCGAGCACTTTTATTTTGATACTAAATGTAGTAATTTTGCAGCTAATATAAAAAACAAGATAACAGACAATGCCAAATATATCCGAACGAGGCAAAATAATGCCCGCCTCGCCTATACGTAAGTTGGTACCGCTATCAAACGAAGCAAAAGCTCGTGGCGTAAAAGTATATCATCTGAATATCGGGCAACCCGACATTCCCACTCCGGAAGTAGCACTTGAAGCAGTCCGCAACATTGACCGCAAGATTCTCGAATACAGTCCCTCCGACGGTCTCCTTTCATTGCGTCAAAAATTGCAGACTTACTACAAACGATTCAACATCGATGTAGATGTCGACGATATTATCGTCACCACCGGTGGTTCCGAAGCCGTGCTGTTTGCATTCATGGCAACCCTCGACCCCGGCGATGAAATTATTGTCCCGGAACCGGCCTACGCCAACTACATGGCATTTGCCATATCTGCCGGAGCAAAGATTGTCACCGTTCCCTCAAGTATCGAAGACGGCTTTGCCCTTCCCCCTATCGAAAAGTTCGAAGAGCTTATCAACGAACGCACAAAAGGTATCTTGATATGCAACCCGAACAACCCGACCGGTTATCTCTACACTCAAAAAGAGATGAATCAGCTTCGCGATATTGTGAAGAAATACGACCTCTTCCTTTATTCCGACGAAGTATATCGCGAATTTTGCTACACCGGTGCTCCATATATATCGGCATTCCATCTCAAAGGCATTGAAAATCAAGTCGTACTCATCGACTCCGTATCTAAACGATACAACGAATGCGGTATTCGCATCGGAGCCATCATCACCAAGCATAAAGAGCTGAAACAGAATGTAATGAAATTCTGTCAGGCACGTTTGAGCCCCCCCTTGTTGGGACAAATAGTTGCTGAAGCATCTATCGACGCACCTGCCGACTATATGCTCATGGCTTACAACGAATATGTCGAACGCCGTAAATATCTTATCGACGGTCTCAACAAAATCCCCGGATGCTACTCACCTATCCCCATGGGAGCATTTTACACCGTAGTAAAACTTCCGGTCGATGATGCCGACAAATTCTGCGAATGGTGCTTGAGCAGTTTTGAATATGAAGGACAAACCGTATTCATGGCTCCCGCTTCCGGATTCTATACCACACCGGGCGTAGGACGCAATGAAGTGCGCATGGCCTATGTGCTTAAGAAAGAAGATCTTGCCAAGGCCCTTAAAGTTCTCGCCAAAGCACTTGAGGCCTATCCCGGTCGCACTCTATGAAATTTGAAATCTTTCTCTCCCGCCGTTTACGATTGAGTCGTGATAACGGCAAAGCCACATCTCCCAGCATCTATATTGCCGTCATAGGGATTGCTCTTGCATTGGTAATCATGATGTTGGCGATATGTATCGTGCTTGGATTCAAGCATGAAATTCGCGATAAAGTGATGGGATTTGACGCACATATCACCGTCAATCCCACTCCCGGGTACGGCGACGGGAAAGATGGTAATTTCATCAATTTTACCGATTCTCTACGCGATATAATCACAACGGCAATACCTGTAGAAAGTCTGACTTTGTCGCTCGACCAACCGGGAATGCTGAAAACCGACAACGATTTCAAAGGTATAATCATGCGCGGCATGGCAGCCGACAACGATTGGACATTCCTCCGCTCCAACCTATCGGAAGGCGAAATCCCCGACTACACCATCGCTGAGAACAAAAACAAAGTGGTTATATCCCGCGCAATGGCATCGGCACTCGGCCTAAATGTCGATGACAAAGTCCATGCATATTTCTTTTTAAACAACAATGTCAGAGCACGCAATCTCGAAATTGCAGGAATTTACGACACCCATTTCAGCGACTACGACAACATCTATCTGTTTGCATCCATCGCATTACCGCAAGGGCTTAACGATGTTGACACATCCTACGGCACCCGCATCGAATTGCGCATAGCCGACACCGACAATATCGACACCGACACTTATGCCCTACAAGAATCGCTCGCACAAGCATGCTACAACAACACGTTGGCAAAACTATATACGGTCGATAACGTCCACCGCACCGGTATGCTATATTTCAATTGGCTTGAACTACTTGACATGAATGTAGTGGTAATACTGATTCTCATGGCCGTTGTATCCGGGTTTACGCTTATCTCAAGCCTTTTCATTCTGATTCTCGAAAGAGTCAATATGATTGGTATAATGAAAGCTCTCGGAGCGACAGATATGCAGATAAGCCGCATATTCATATACATGGCTGAAAAATTAGTCTTGATAGGGCTGGTATTCGGCAACGTCATAGGCATTGGATTAGTGCTGCTACAAGACCGCTTACATCTCCTCTCGCTCGACCCCGACGCATATTATCTCAATTATGTCCCAATCGAAATAAATTGGTGGTACATCATATTGCTTAATTTTGGCATAATTATTGCATCTTACACAATGTTGCTGCTTCCGTCTCGGTTGATATCAAAAATATCACCCTCGACAGCAATAAGATATGAATAATTCAAAAAATTCTGTGCATACAACCCGACGAGTTATAAAAATTGTTGACAACTGAGCAAACAATCACCCGTCGTAAATGGTTGAGCAAGAAAAATTCCATATATTTGTAAACATATTTGATTAATACAATATAAATGACAAAAGCAAACGATATCGTAAGGCTGATAACCGAAGGAATTCAAGAACGAAAAGGAAAGAAAATCACCCACGTGGACCTAACCTCCATTGAATCCGCTGCCGCACAACACTTCATCATATGCGAAGGCTCATCGTCGATGCAGGTTTCGGCCATTGCCGACAGTGTACGCGAATACGTACGCGAAAACTCCGGTATCAAACCTTACAATTACGACGGCTATCAAAATTCACAATGGATCGTCATAGACTACGGCGATACTTTTGTACACATATTCCTCCCCGACATTCGTCAATACTACAATCTTGAAGAATTGTGGAGCGATGCAGTAATCAACGAAATTCCCGATTTAGATTAATCTCATTTAACCGATATGGAAGCCCCAAAGAAAAAAACGATTAAATTCAGCCTATATTGGATGTATGCCATCGTGCTTATATTCATTCTCGGTATGTATTATTTAGATGGTAATAACACTATCGAAAAAGAAGTAAGCTACAAAGATTTTGAGAAATATATATCTGAGGGTGGTGTGGAAAGTATCACCATCTATTCAAATAAAGAGGAGGCTACTGCCCTTCTCTCCGACTCTTTAGCCGCCAAGATTTTTCCGCAATTTAATGCCGGCGAAAAGATGAAAGGATACCTCAAAACGACAACCCCCTCTGCCGATAAACTCCAAGACCATATTGACAAGTGGGAAGCTGAGGGCGTATTCTCCGGAGATGTAAAATATGAAAGATCCAGTGAATTTGGATCTATACTTATGACTTTCGGACCTTTCATTCTGCTCATTGTGTTCTGGCTCTTCATTATGAAGCGCATGTCGGGCAAAGATGGTGGTGCAGGCGGAGTTTTCAGTGTCGGAAAATCGAAAGCACAGATATTTGATAAAGATGGAGCCATACAGGTTTCATTTAAAGATGTAGCCGGTCTTTCCGAAGCAAAAACCGAAGTTGCCGAAATCGTCGAATTTCTCAAAAATCCGCAACGCTACACCGACCTCGGTGGTCGTATTCCGAAAGGAGCACTCCTTGTAGGTCCTCCCGGAACCGGTAAGACCCTTCTTGCCAAAGCTGTTGCCGGTGAAGCCAACGTGCCATTTTTCTCGCTTTCAGGCTCTGATTTCGTTGAAATGTTTGTCGGAGTGGGAGCCTCGCGTGTTCGCGACCTTTTCCGTCAGGCAAAAGAAAAAGCCCCCTGTATCGTATTCATCGATGAAATCGATGCTGTAGGTAGAGCTCGTGGCAAGAATCCCAACATGGGAGCCAACGATGAGCGCGAAAACACGCTCAACCAGCTTCTCACCGAGATGGACGGCTTCGGAGCCAACAGCGGCGTAATAATACTTGCAGCCACCAACCGCGCCGACATTCTCGACAAAGCATTGCTCCGAGCCGGACGCTTCGACCGTCAGATCTACGTCGAACTACCCGACCTTAACGACCGTGTAGCCATTTTCAATGTACATCTACGCAAAATCAAGACAGATGACACTGTCGATGTAGACTTGTTGGCTCGCCAAACTCCGGGATTCTCCGGTGCCGACATCGCAAACGTGTGTAACGAAGCTGCACTCATTGCAGCACGCCAAAATAAAGAGTATGTTCAGCGACAAGACTTCATGGATGCCGTCGACCGCATCATCGGCGGTCTTGAAAAACGCTCTAAAATCACCACCGACGAGGAAAAACGTTCGATTGCCATACACGAGGCCGGTCATGCATCCTTGTCATGGCATCTCCGCTACGGCAATCCGCTTATCAAGGTGACCATCGTGCCACGAGGCAAAGCTCTCGGTGCTGCATGGTATTTGCCCGAAGAACGCCAAATCACCCCCACTCAGGCTCTTCTCGATGAGATATGCTCATTGCTTGGCGGTCGTGCGGCTGAAGAGCTGTTTATCGGACACATCTCTACCGGAGCTGCCAACGACCTCGAACGAGCCACTAAATTTGCATATGCAATGGTGGTTTACTATGGAATGAGCGAAAAACTCCCCAACCTCAGCTACTACGACTCTACCGGTCAGGAGTACGGATTCTCCAAGCCATATAGCGAAGAGCGAGCAAAGGAAATCGACGAAGAGGTGTCGCGCATTGTCAACGAACAATATGCCCGCGCCAAACAAATGCTTTCGGAATTGGCCGACGGGCACAACCAACTTGCCGAAGTATTGCTCACACGCGAAGTGATTTTCACGGAAGATGTAGAGCATATTTTCGGAAAACGAAAGTGGGCATCGCGCACAGAAGAGATTCTTGCTGCCAAAGAAGTCGAACCGATTGAAGAGGAACAAAAGCCGACCGAATCGACAGATGAAGAATCGGAATCGACCGATGAGCAGACTACGCCGACGGCAATGCCCCCAATCCCCCAAAAGTAGATGATTGTTGTCGATAATACCAAAAGCCATGTCAAACCACTCATTTGACGTGGCTTTCATTTTGTCGGACCCCACAATCTGCGTATCTTTGTACTATAATTAAACGATTCTGAATTTTCGTTGTTTTTGATATTGATGAAAGCATTTCTAACGCTGATTATTTTAGGTTTGTCGTTCCACTGCGCATGGTCACAGGACAGTGACTCCACGCAAGTGGCAACAGCTTCCACCAATACCGTAAATACCTCCTCTACCGAATATGCCGATTCAATCGGAATATTGCGTAAGACTCCCGAATGGGCGCGTAAATACTTGTCGTCGCTCATCCGAGGAAATGTGGATCGCACTCACGAGAAAAAACTCGACATCAGTTTTGCAGTAACACCATCTTACACCCGTGAAGCCGGCTTCGGCATAGGTGGTGCTGCTACCGGGTTGTATCGCATCGACCGCAACGATTCTATCTTACAACCGAGCGATATATTCATGTCGATTAACGCATCGCTCAATAAATTCTACGTTCTTACGCTTAAAGGCAACAATCTGTTTCCCGACCATCGTTCACGACTCAGTTATAAAATCGAAATATATCGGAAATCACTTGATTTCTGGGGTATAACATCGGAAGAAACGGCCAATAATCCAAAATCAAAATACGACCGACGGCAGATTGACCTTCAAGCCGAATACGTATATCGTCTCACTCACAATTTTTATTTCGGTGCACAGATTCGAGCAAACTATACCGACGCCCGATGCCTGCATAACCCCGAATATTTGCTTGGAGAACGACCGCAATACTATGTGACCGGAGTCGGTGTATCCTTTGAATTCGATACTCGCGACAACCTCCTCACCCCTACCCGCGGTGTTCATGTAGCATATAAGCCTATGGTTTATGCAAAACCGCTCGGCAATGCTCCGGCATCATTTTTCAGCCACTCACTCATTGTCAACGGCTATATCGGTTTATGGAAAAATTCAATATTGGCGCTCGATTGGTACACCAAATTCAATAGTGCCAACACTCCGTGGACGATGAAAGAAATGCTTGCATCCGACGGCATTCGTATGCGAGGTTATTATATGGGCTCATACATGGACAACAGTCAGGTTGCCGTACAGGGCGAAATACGACAGCATGTATGGCGTCGATTGGGATTCACCGTTTGGGGAGGTGGAGCCACCGTATTCCATTCTATCAAAGAATTGAGAGAAAAGGATATTAAACCCGAATGGCTATACAACGTCGGAGTCGGTCTGCGTTTCGAGTTCAAACACAACGTAAATGCCCGCATCGACTACGGATTTGGTAAAAACACCTCAGGATTGGTATTTGCCATCGGCGAAGCATTTTAAACGCCGAAAAGTTCGCAAGCCGATGTCGTAGTGACAGTCTCCACTTCCTTAATGTCTATCCCCAACACATTTGCCACATAAGCAGCCGTGTGCACAATATATGCACTCTCATTTCGTCGACCTCGGTGAGGAACGGGAGCCAAATACGGGGAATCGGTTTCAAGCAAAATTCGATTCAATCCGATTGCCGGCAACACATCGCGCAATTTTGAATTTTTAAACGTAACTATCCCATTGATTCCGAAATAGAAATCACCGCGACAGCGGATTTTTTCCACATCGTCGACCGTACCGCCGAAACTATGAAACACCCCTCGTAGCATCTTTTCCGCTCGGTCAAGAACATCAAGTATCTCATCAAGACCCTCACGGCAGTGAATTATTATCGGAAGATTACAGTCCGTAGCCCATTTCACCTGACGTGCAAACACCTCTAACTGCTCATTGCGGTACGTTTTATCCCAATATAAATCGATTCCGATTTCACCTATGGCAACATAATTTCCGTTGCAGAGTTCATTGTATATCGCATTTAAATCAGCCTCCCAATTGTCTCCCACCTCGGTAGGATGCAATCCCATTGCCATCGCCACATTCGACGGAAAAGCTGCTTGTAGACGCTTCATCGGCTCTATTGTAGATAAATCAACATTCGGAAATATCATTTTCTCCACACCGGCATCGATTGCACGGCGTACTGCATCCTCCGGAGTCGGTTGAAATTCATCTAAATACAGATGTGTATGCGTATCTATAATCATCCTGTTATTTGTTTCGGCAACTTGAATCTTTCACAATCGACACAAAGAAGTCTCTGGAGTCCTCATTCAATTCAAGTCGGTCAAGAGCGTCAATTGCTTTTTTCCCATACTCTTCCACCGCCTCACGGCATTTCTGTCCCACACCATATTCATTATACAATGTTGTGACAGTCTCGATTTTCACTGCATCATCAATATCCGAAGCAAGCGTATGCAGCAGTTCTTCTCGCTGAGGCTGTTCAAGGCTGTTCAGCAAAGTAATCAGCAGATACGTCTTTTTGGCATTCACAATGTCGCCTCCTATTTTCTTTCCAAATACCTTCGGGTCGCCAAACGTATCGAGCCAATCATCTTGCAACTGAAACGCAAGACCAAGATTGATACCGAAATCATACAGTGCTTTTCTCTGTTGAGAATCGGCACCTGCCATGATTGCACCAAGTTCACACGCACAACCAAGCAATACCGATGTCTTCAACCGTATCATCTCCATGTATTCATCGAGCAATACATCCATACGATTCTCAAAATCCATATCATATTGCTGCCCGTCATATACCTCCATCGCAGTACGATGAAACAGCTCCAACAACTCCCCTGCCTTTTCCCCGGCATTACGAGCCATCAACTGAGCCGCCATCGTCAACATTGCATCACCCGACAAAATAGCTGTAGCCTCGTTCCATTTACGATGTACCGTTGGTTTGCCACGGCGCATATCCGCACGATCCATCACATCGTCATGAAGCAATGTAAAGTTATGAAACATTTCGATACCGAGAGCTTGATTCACCGCCTCTCTATAATCTCCGCCAAGAGCGGCACAAGAAGCCAGCAACAACACCGGGCGGATACGTTTTCCTCCACAGTCAAGAGTATATGCAATCGGTTCATAAAGACCTGCGGGCTGCTCCGGGTACTTAATACCTGCAACGGCAGCATTTACATAATCAATCAGGATATTGCGAGTTACCATATATTTAGATTGTCTTTAGTCTTACAAATTTACAACTTATCCCCCACATTTCACGATTGTAGACAAATATTTCGTATCTTCGCAGAGAAATGACATCGCTTCGCATTCTAAATATCGCCATTATACTAATCTCATTCATGGCTTGTGGTCGCTCCGGCTCTGATAGAGTCGATTGGATTTCTTATGCCAATGATTCATCGGCAAGTGATTTTGCAGAAGCTGTTACCAATCAAACCTCTCCGAATAATGTCGCAGCCATTTATGTGGAGTATCTCACCGCTGTTACTTCTTCTGAGCAAGGAGAAAAAGCAAAAGAAATACTATCGGAAATCCAACTTCAGTACGATGAATCCGACAAGAACTTATTTATATCCGAAGTCGACCGACTTGCCTCATCTTTACCGGTAGACACACTTGCTCATATCGTCACGCTTACATCATCCCCCGCTTCACTCGGTCGATGGTTGCGCCACGAAAAATCGTCTTATCAACCTTTGATTCAAGCTATTGCCAATAGTTATTCTTCCGATTCCGTGGCAATTTTCAATCGCTCGCTCTCTTCGGGAGAATAATAGCGATTGTCAGACAAACATTCGGGATATATCGTCGATAGAAATAATGCTCATTACCAACCGACCGTCGGGAGTGTAATTAGGTGTCGACAATTTAAACAAGTCGCACAACAAATGCTCCATATCAGCAACCGACAATGATTGTCCCGGCTTTATCGCAGCAGCGCGCGCCATCGAAAGAGCCATCTTTTCGTGGAGAGTTTCTCGAATATCCTCTCCTGTTTCCGCTACATCATCAATCATCTGCATCACCACATCAGCAGCATTTGCATCTCCAAGGACCGAAGGAGCACCATTCACCGCCCACGAATTATTACCGAGGAATGACAAATCAAACCCCGAAGCGTTAAGCTGCTCTATTACGCTCTCAAGAATCACATTTTGAGTAGCGGTAAGATTAAGCACTTCCGGGAATATTATACGTTGAGATGCAAGAGCGCCAAGTCTGGCAAGGTCGAGATAACGATCATATAGCACCCGCAAATGCGCACGATGTTGGTCGATGACCATAAGTCCGGATTTCGACGGCGACAATATATAGCGTCCTTTCAATTGCATTGCCGACACAGCCGTATCTACCGAATCAATATCAAGGCTCTGCTGCTGAGGCTCTGCTTCAACCGATTCGTCAAAATCGCCGGCAGACATCGCATTGAGAGCGCTGCCTCGCAATTCACTGTAACCGTCGGCTTTGTTTTTCTCAAAATTGGCATACAACTTTTCCCAATCATTGGTAGTCGACTCCACCTGCCTGCGCCACGAGGCATCCGACGATGCCGATTGCCGGAATGGATTATACCCACGATCGATTTCTACATCATGAGTAGCCTCAGAATTCGGATTGAACGCAGGAATTTCGGGAACATCTACAGCGTCAAAATCTATCGACGGTGCCGCATTGAACTTTCCTAACGCTTCCTTGATAGCGGCAACCAATATTTGCCAAATCGGCTGTTCATTCTCAAATTTTATCTCGTTTTTGGTCGGATGGATATTCACATCGATAGTTTCGGGATCGACACTGAAATTCAAGAAATAACACGGTTGCTCATCCGCCGGAATAAGTTGTTCATAACAGGTCATTACCGCTTTATGAAAATACGGATGACGCATATTGCGACCATTGACAAAGAAATATTGCAACGCATTGCGTTTACGGGCATTCTCCGGTCGTCCGACAAATCCGCTAAGATGCACAAGCGATGTGTCGGTTTCCACAGGCACCATCTGCTTATCAAGCGATTTGCCAAACAAGTCGACTATTCGTTGCTTCAACGAACCTTTGAGCAACTGATGCACAGTTATATCATTATGTATCAGCAGAAATTCAACTTCAGTGTTGACGAGTGCAAGGCGCTCGAACTCACGAAGCACATTCGACATTTCCACCGAATCACTTTTGAGGAACTTTCTCCGGGCCGGGACATTGAAAAACAAATTTTTCACCATCATATTGCATCCGGGAGCACATGCCTCCGGCTCCTGACTTTCTACCCGTGAAGCATTTATCACAAGTTTCGTTCCTATCGAATCATTCGGACGCATCGTGCGCAACTCCACTTGCGCAATCGCAGCTATTGAAGCCAAAGCCTCACCGCGAAATCCCATAGTATGAAGAGCAAACAGATCGGCTGCTTGAGTGATTTTCGATGTAGAGTGTCGCTCAAATGCAAGGCGGGCATCGGTCGGCGACATTCCGCAACCATTGTCCACCACCTGAATCAACGTTCGCCCGGCATCTTTGAGGATTATTTTTATTGATGTCGCACCGGCATCTACAGCATTCTCAACAAGTTCCTTTATCACGGATGCCGGACGCTGTATCACTTCTCCGGCTGCAATCTGATTAGCAACCGAATCGGGCAAAAGTTTGATTATATCGCTCATATTCTATTCTGTCTGACTTTTTGGGGTAAAAACAAGCATTATCGCTTCACTCGGCGTCGTTCACTCGGATCCGGTTCTTTAAGTAGGTCGCGCATCTCTTGAGGCACAACAAATATATCATCCTTGTCCTTTGGTCGAATCGGCGCATACCATTTGAATTTCGGTTGATAGTAAAGCGATTTCTTTGCCAAATAGAGCGGAGTCGATGTTCCGTTAGGTTCGGGATAGAGCACTAATCTTTCGATCTGGCGATTTTTGAAATTCACTTTCAAAAAACTACCCTCGGCGTTTACGATTTTATTAATCGTAGAGTCTTTCTCTTCAGGAAGATATATGGCCACAACATTTCCATTGACATCCAGACGGGAAATCTCATTGTTGTCAAAATAGGCCTTCATCTCTCGACCGCTTAATTGGTCGTAAAACTCTTCATCTACATGCTCCGCCATAAATCCGAAATCGGGAAGCAACGCCCAATCAACGGTCGAATCATTGAAATGCACATTGATTTGATTGCCGAAAATCTGACGGTCGCCACTCCATATGATCGGATGACGATACATATACAAAGTAGAATCATTCTCGTGGAAACTCAACGAGTCACATACTCCTTGCACATCCACTCGCCAAAACCGCACTTTATGATACACATTCATTACGTGTGTCGAATCCTCTTTAACCATAAAGGATTGAATTGTATCGCCATGCATATAAAGTGTATCCTCCCTCGAATATTCTTTCGCCAAGGCCCTACCGGTCACAAACGCACTATCGGTCAACTCGTTATAATATCCATAATCGCCATGAAGCGACGATTTGCGTATGGAATCGGTAAGAATCATATTACCGAAGGCCTCCCCATATCCGCGACAACGGTCGTAAAAAAGCGTATCGCCGGTAAGAGTATTACCATTATTCGTCACCACCAATGAGCGAGCATATAAATCGGCAAGATTGCTGTTGGTATTATACATACCGGAAGAGGTATAGATTGTACCATCCTTACTGATTATTTCAGTCGGGCATACTATTTCCGTTATATGAGTAGCTGTGCTGTAAGTCAGCGTATCGGTGTACATGCGCAATGAGTCGCGGTCAGATATACTTGTCAACTCCACTCCGGTATAAAAATTAGCCTCCTTTGTCGACGGACTGTATTCCCCTTGCAACGACTCAAGACGATTTTGCTTATCAGTCAACACTCCGCCAACATCATAATATCCGAGGTCGATCGACATGTCATAATTGAAAATATCGGTTTCAAGTTGTACATCTTTGTTTATCAGCCTCACTTTTTTATTCGGGTCGGCATACAATGTTGCCAACTCACTTTCGCCATTATAGTCAAGTTCATCGGCGAAAACAAAAAGCGTATCGCCCTGCTCCATTTTCACATGCCCGTAAGCATTGATAGAGCCGGTCTTATCATAAAAATACGCACTGTCGCACGACATATACATGTCTCCTTTGCGGAATTTCACATTCCCGATAAGCATCTGATATTCAGTGCTCACCTTCTCATCCATCACCAATCTGTCGGAATGTTCAAGAAACACTTTACCCTCCTGATAGCGATTAGCCGTAGGAATAGTAGGCTGCACATGTTTTCGGTTTTGCTGTTGGGCATTAATGGTTTCAGCTATAAACGATGGCATTATAAGTGCCATAAGGCACAGTATCACCGCTGTGGTGCTGTGCCTTAATGTAGATTTATGTCTATTAAGCTTTTGGCTCATTCGCTACTATTTTTTAATCCAGCCTTCGTGCTCAAACTCGCATCCGCGCCATCCGTCTTCGATACGCACATACGTGTCTTTTATCTTCTTGTTTATCCAATTTTTGATTATCTCCGATTTGGTAGATTGCTCATACATCTCCTTAATTAACTGATAGTCATCACTAAGATTGGCTTTATGAGCATCGATGCGAGCGGTAAGTTTCACAATCGCCACAATATCGCGGTCGCGCTTCGGATCCTTCATGATAAACGGTTCGGAAATTTCTCCGACCTTCATCTTATCTATCACCTTACCCACCTCTTGAGGAAGATGAGCCATCTCAAATCTCACCGTACCATTCTGTTCGTTGACCATCACACCGCGGCTGTTGCGTGTATCTTTATCTTGCGACACATACATCACAGCATCTTCAAAGGTCAACTTCTCGGCGAGAATATCGTTACGAACGGTGTCAAGGCGTCCAACTGCGATTTCAAGGTCCTTGTCAGACACTTTCGGGCGAAGCAATATATGACGGCAATTGATACGGTCGCCACGCTTCTCAATCAATTGAATGATATGAAATCCGTATTCGGTTTCTACAATCTTCGATACTTTTTTGGGGTCATTAAGGTTGAATGCGACAGCTGCAAATTCAGGTACGAACTGACCACGTCCACGGAATCCGAGTTCACCGCCTCTCACCGAGCTTCCATCTTCCGAATAAAGGATAGCCAGTGTCGAAAAATCTGATTCTCCACTTGTCACTTGCTCCGAAAATCCGCGCAAGCGCTCTTTCACCTCCTCGATTTCCTGACGAGGTATTACTGGATTAAGCGTAATAATTTGCGCCTCTACTTGCATCGGAACATAAGGAATACTGTCGGCCGGCAATTTGTCGAAATACTTGCGCACATCCGACGGAGTAGTCTTCAAGTTCTTTGTCAACGAACGCTGAACCTCTTGGATACGATATTGATTGCGTGTCACATCCATCAAGTCTTCGCGCAATTCAGGATAAGGCTTTCGGAAATATGCCTCAACTTTTTCTCGCGAACCGATATTAGCGACAAAATAGTTCAATCGCGCTTCCACTTGTTGTACCACCATAGCATCCTGTACCTCTACAGTGTCTATATCAGCCTGATGAAGGAACAATTTATCAATCGCCAATCGTTCGGGTACAAAGCAATAAGGGTCGCCATTAATAGGCGTGCGCTCATAGAGCATCTGTTGGTATGCCTCTTCTATTTCAGATTTGTAGATAGGCTGGTCGCCGACCACCCATGCCACCTCTTCAACAATATTATTTTGTGCAAAAGCCACTAAAGCAGCTCCGGCAAAAGCACATATCGATATAAATTTCAGTTTCACTATTATATTGTTTTACTATGTTATTTCACTTCTTTATCACGATTCCAAATCGACATAGATCTCGACTACTCCGTCATCCACTCCTCGTTCGTAAAGCGACCGCCGGAGTTCGTGGTCATACTCAATTCTGTGGCGATTGGCAAATTGCTCCTTGATTATCTCGCGAGCAAATTCAAACGGCATTACAGCTCCCGTCGGGAGATATTCGGTTATATCAAGCAGATAAGTCGAGCCGTCAACCGATACTTCAAAATTACGATTATTTTTAATAAAAGCATCGACATCCGACCCGAAATTATACGGAATCCTCGATTCTATCTGCAACCAGTCGACCCATCTATCACGAAAATAGTCATAATGAATAGCTCCGGTGATGCCATATTTCTCAAGATTATCTATATCCTCCGCTTTCCGCGAACGATACCATTTTTTCACATCGGCAAGGCGCGGAGCGTTATCGGCAATCTTGATATAGATACCTTTTACTATCGGGCGGTCAAGGCGATATTCATTTTTATGCACCTCATAATAGATGCTCAATGAATCTTCAGTGAAGACATCGTCGGCATGAGTTTCATACATACGCTTTCTATATTCCCACATGATAAGTTCCTTTCGATACTCCTCCACCATTCGGTCTATTGCTGCTGTATTACCGATGTTTTTTGAAGCAAGTTCGCTCACAAGTTTATCGTCTATCCAACTGCGGATATATGCGCGGGTAAACTTCACACTGTCCACCTCCGACAATCCGAAAGGCATCTGCTTTCGCATCTCGTCTTTGGTCAAAACAGAACTGCCGACTTTAACCAACACATCTTCTTTCTTTACGCCACAGCCCTCTCCACATGAGCAGAGAAGCAACATTGCGCTAAGAAAGAAGATGTATCGAGTCATGATGTTTTCGTCAATGAGGTTTAGACCCCAAAATTACGAAAAAATCCTCACTTTATTTTCTTTAATACCTTTTTATTTACTTTATACGGGTATTTTGCATGCAATTCTTTAACCCACAAGGATTCAAGATATGTCTGATAATCTGATGTCACTTGACCTCTAACATCGGCGGCTTCTTCGGGAGCATAAATAATCACTCCCTGATATGAAGTATATCCGGTCCATTTTCCGCTCATCTTAGGAGCGTCTCCGCCAAACACGAGGTTATCTACAATTGCATTTTCACCCTTTGCAGCTATCACACGCTCCACCTTTACATCTTTGCCAAATTCATCACGAAGCACACGTACCACTGAGTCGGTCTCAAGATTATTGGATGCAAGATATGAGCTGACAGCCGATTTGATTGAGTCGTTTGTTGTATGGATAATAAAGCCCTTATATTTGGGAGAATTCCACTTATATTGAGACTTATTATTGCGGAAATATTCCTCAAGACCTTCTTTATCCTTCGATGCACGATCCCATACATTGCGATTACTTATCTCATAAAGGAGCATACCATCGCGATATTCGTTGGTCAGATTGCGGAATTCGGGATATTTCTCTGCCAAACAATCTTTTTCGCACTCTAAAGTTGCTTCATCGAGCGCATTGTTAACCAATCGGTCAAATGTATCAAGACTACGACGCAATGTTTGCGGCAATCGTGTACGAGCCACTTTTTGCATCACTTCCGACAATGCGATGTTTTGATCCTCCACCTTCACAATTGGAAGAGTGCTGTTTATATACGTCTCTACCAAAACGGAGTCCAATCCATTGTTAGCCTCGATTGCCTTTTTCACCATATCGTATGTTGAAGCGACAATTTGGCTGTTGTGCTCGCTTTTAAGGTCGTCAAGACGCATTTTTTCAGCCATTGTACCACGTTCGTCGCGCGACATTGCACCAAGAATCTCGGAACGGGCTTTGTCTATCGACTTAATTCCTTTGCTGTCAATTTTATGAATGATATGGATGCCGAAACGTGTTCTAAACGGAGTCGAAATAGAATCGTTTTCAAGCGAAAAAGCCACATCTTCAAATTCAGGCACCATCTCTCCGGCACCAAACCATTGCAACATACCGCCGTTACGGGCAGAACCGTCTTCCGATTCAGCCTTAGCCATAGCACTGAAATCGGCACCCGCCTTCAATAACGCATAAATGGAATCCATCTCAGCTTCCTTGGCTTTTACAACATCTTCGGAAGCATCTTGAGGTACTAATTTAAGAATATGCTGAGTAAGAACAGAGCCACGAGCCGGTCGGCGACCATGCAATTTGATAATATGATAACCGAATGGAGTTTCCATCACAGGAGAAAGCTCACCGATTTCAAGACCATAAGCCACCGACTCAAAAGAATAAGGATAGCGATTTGCGCTCATCCATCCCATGTGTCCGTGATTATACTTTACAGACTGGTCGATAGAGTATTTATCGGCAATTGCACCAAAATCAGCACCATTTAGAATCTCGGTACGCAGACTGTCGAGCAAGGCTTTCTGTCGTTCTGCCGCTGCCGGTGTATTACCCAATCGCACCATTACATGGCTTACATCCACATCCTCTTTCATGCGCTCATACGCTTCATTTATAAGGCTGTCTTCTACAGCGGCATCACGGAGATAAGGACGAGCCAATTCATCGCGATATCCGTTATATTCATTGATAAATGCCTGAGTGGTATCGATTCCCGCAGCCTCGGCATCGGCAACCTTCAGTTTGTATGTGACAAACATATCCACATACTCATCCAAAGTCTGAGGCTGAAGCTGCTGACTGTTGTTTTTCTTATAGAGGTATTCAAATTCACTCAACGACACATCCTTGCCATTGATTGTCATCAATGTCGGATCATCGTTTTTAGCTGTGGCGGTCAACAAGGTTGCAGTCAACAACGCCACCGACATAACTTTTTTATTCATTGGTATAAAATATCGATATTATTCAACTTTATGTGAATCGAGTTTATTAAAAACACAATTTAATAACGAGACTCGTCTTCTTTTATTATATTCGGCAGCAAATTTCCACCGTCCAATCTTATAAAAAAGGGCTTCGACCATATATCGAAACCCTTCTATCTGACGATGATTCTTGTAATCTATTATTGATGTGATTGGCTGTAATTGGGAGCCTCGCTGGTGATAGCAACATCGTGAGGATGGCTTTCAGCTACACCGGCATTGGTGATGCGGGTGAACTTAGCCTGATGAAGTTTGTCGATGTTTTCGGCTCCGCAGTAACCCATTCCGGCACGAAGACCGCCAAGCATTTGATACACCACTTCAAACAACGAGCCTTTGAATGGTACGCGAGCTGCGATACCTTCCGGCACAAGCTTGCGAGTGTCGGTTTCTCCGGCTTGGAAATAACGGTCTTTCGACCCCTTTTCCATAGCTTCGAGCGAACCCATACCACGATAAGCCTTATATTTACGTCCGTTATAGATGATTGTTTCACCGGGAGACTCTTCTACACCGGCAAGCATACCACCAAGCATCACAGAATATCCGCCGGCAGCAAGTGCTTTCACAATATCACCGGAATAGCGAATACCACCATCGGCAATCAAAGGCACTCCGGTTCCTTCAAGAGCCTTAGCCACGTCATATACTGCGCTAAGCTGCGGAACACCGACACCGGCAATCACACGAGTAGTACAAATCGAGCCGGGACCGATACCAACTTTTACTCCATCGGCACCATTTTCCACAAGATATTTGGCAGCTTCTCCCGTTGCGATATTACCTACCACAACATCAATGTTGGGATACTTTTCCTTAACGGCACGAAGTACTCCAACCACACCTTTTGAATGACCGTGAGCTGTATCGATAACAATTGCATCAACCCCGGCAGCCACAAGAGCATCCACGCGGTCCATGCTGTCGGCAGTAACACCGACACCGGCAGCTACACGAAGACGGCCTAATGCATCCTTACATGCATTGGGTTTATCTTTTGCCTTTGTTATATCTTTATATGTAACAAGACCTACCAAACGATTCTCATTGTCAACAACCGGAAGTTTTTCGATCTTATGTTGTTGAAGTATTTGAGCAGCTTCGTCGAGATTTGTAGATTGATTTGTTGTCACCAAATCCTTTGAAGTCATCACTTCATCAATGAGACGATTCATATCGCGTTCAAATCGCAAATCGCGATTTGTCACAATGCCGACAAGTTTCTTATCTTCATCGACCACGGGAATACCTCCGATATGATACTCTTCCATCATATTGAGAGCATCCTTCACCGTACTACCGCGCTTGATAGTTACAGGGTCGTAAATCATACCGTTTTCAGCACGTTTCACGGCATGCACCTGACGAGCCTGCTCTGCTATCGACATATTCTTGTGGATTACACCGATACCACCTTCGCGAGCTATCGCAATAGCAAGCTGCGCCTCGGTGACAGTATCCATCGCTGCCGACACAAGAGGTACATTCAAAGTGATGTTGCGTGAAAACTTGGTTGAGAGATCAACCATTTTAGGGAGAACTTCCGAGTAAGCCGGAATAAGAAGGACGTCATCGAATGTCAGACCGTCCATTTTTACTCTATCTGCAATAAACGACATAAACGTAGCTTTAGATTTTATTGCATGCAAAGATACGCATTTTTTCGCCAATCTCCACAATTATTTTATCCTTTTATAAATTTTTTTCACGACCACCGATAATGCCATAAATAAAAAAAGGAATGCTCGGCCTCCCGACCAAACACTCCTACAATTGGATAAGGTGTATTCTCTATACCTTAACACTGATTTGCTTAGTAATATATATTAGTGGTTAGATAGCAAATAAATAGTGGTACTTGTCGTATTTTTTGTACTACAAAAGTAGTGACTGCTCCGAACAAAAGGCTTTACGAAAACGTTACACAAAAGTCACATTAAATGTATTATCATTTTGCTTTCGATTTAAAACATGATATTTTTCGTTTTGAAATATTATTTTTCAAAAAACTATTGGATTATGGAAAAATTTCCATATATTTGTCGCATTAATAATTCCCCCTTCTACCATAAGTGTGGAGCAGAAGGGATTTAACTTATCATTCACATGAAAAAGAGTTTAAAAATCAGAGACTTGACAATGCGCGACGGTCAGCAATCGCTTTTCGCCACTCGCATGAACCAATCGTGTATCGACCGATTGTTACCACTCTATGAAAATGCCGGTTTCTATGCCATTGAAGTATGGGGAGGTGCCGTTCCCGACTCAGTGATGCGTTATCTCGACGAATCTCCGTGGAATCGTCTTCGCAGTGTAAGCAATGTAATGCAAGGAAAATCATTGCTCACAGCACTCTCACGCGGACGAAATTTGTTCGGATATGTTCCCTATCCCGGTTCCGTTCTCAAGGGATTTTACAAAGAGGCAATCAAAAATGGACTCAACGTAATGCGTATTTTTGATGCCCTCAACGACCTCGATAATGTAAAAGAATCAATACAACTCATCAATGACCTCGGAGGTATTCCCGATGGAGCTGTCTGCTATACAGTAGATCCAAAGGATGAAAATCCGACCGAAAAAGCCGGATTATTCAAGCGTCTGTTTGGAAAAGCACCAAAAGCTCCCGAAAAAATATTCACCGACGACTATTTCGTTGAAAAAGCAAAAGGATTAGAAGCCCTCGGAGCCAAAATCATCACCCTCAAAGATATGGCAGGTCTTGTCAATCCGGCACGTATCGCCACGCTCATTCCCCGCTTGAAAGAGGCAGTAAGTGTTCCCGTTGATTTCCACACTCACTGTACCCCCGGATATGGTTTGGCTTCATCTGTAATGGCAATGATACACGGCATCGACATTCTCGACACCAATATATGGTATTTCGGCGGTGGTTCGGCTGCTCCTGCCATTGAACTTGTCTATCTTTTCGCAAAAAAACTCGACATCGAGATCGAAGCAAATATGGAAGCTGTGGGCAAGATTCGCAATGAGTTGAAATCCGTACGTCAAGAACTTGCTGATTTCGACCTTGTAAAGCAATTCCCCATCGACTTCGACCCGCTCACCGACACCCTCCCCGCCGAAATAGACTCATTGTTTGATGCTGCAGTCGCCGCAGCCCGCGTAAACAACGAAGAGGCTTTGCTCGAAGCATGCCACGCCATCGAGGCATATTTCGGATTCCCGAAACCGAATCTCCTCGTCAAAGATGCTGAAGTGCCCGGAGGTATGTACTCCAACATGGTGGCTCAACTCAAAGCGTTGCAAGCCGAGGACCTTCTCGACGACGCAATGCGCCTGATTCCGAAGGTGCGTCGTGATGCCGGACTTGTGCCACTCGTCACCCCTACCAGCCAAATCGTAGGTAGTCAGGCTGTAAGCGTAGCACTTGACCGCAAGAAAGGAAAAGAAGATTATTCCAACCCGTCGAACCAGTTTATAGCTCTTATAAAAGGTGAATATGGTAAAACTCCCGTGGCTATTACACCGGAGTTCCGCCAACAAATCACCGGCAGTCCCGAAGAATGCCCGTATGATGTTGCATCATATAAACTTCCCGACAACCCCGTACTTGCCGACCTCGGCAACGTAAACTTGGCGGCAAATGATGAGGAATATCTTCTTCTTGAGTTACTCCCGACTGTAGCCAACGGATTCCTTCGCAACCGTCGTTCAGAAGAATATGCAGCTGCACATGCTGTTGAAGCAGACACAACAACAGCCGAACCGGAAGAAGAAATGGAACCGATTACCGGTCCCGTACTCCGTGCTCCGATGGGAGGAAAAGTCGTTGAACTCGTCGCTACTCCCGGTCAGCCTGTCAAAAAGAATTCCACACTTCTCGTTTATGAAGCCATGAAGATGGAAAACGACATTCTTGCCGAATCCGATTGTGTAGTGAAACGATTCCTCGTAAAACCCGGCGACATCATCGGTACCGACGAAATTCTATGCGAATTTGAGTAATTTCAGATAATACGATTGAATAAAGGCGCAGCCACCACGGTTGCGCCTTTTTATCTTCCCAACCGATTCAAATCATTATTTGGAGAGTAATTACTGTGAAACTGCAAAATATTCGATTTCTTTCGTCTTTTTCCACTGTTTTTGCGTAAATTTGCTTTCAATATCAATCACAAAAAGCTATGTCAACCCCGTTTGATGAAGATATAAGACTTGCTTGCGAAGCATTAAAGCGTGGAGACGTGATACTCTACCCCACCGATACCGTTTGGGGGATAGGCTGTGACGCAACCCGTAGCGATGCCGTAAAAAAAGTATTCGAAATAAAACAACGCGCCGATAATAAAGCCCTCATTGTCATGCTTGACAACGTCGGGAATCTCGACAAATATGTTGATGAAGTACCCGAAGTGGCACTCGATTTAATCGAATTGTCCGACCGTCCCGTCACCATCGTTTACGACCGCGGTCGCAATCTCGCGCCGGAACTTCTTGGCGAAGACGGCAGCGTAGGCATACGTGTGACTCACGAAGATTTTTCACGCCGACTTTGCCATGCATTCCGCCGTCCGATAGTCTCTACTTCCGCCAACATAAGCGGGCAACCGGCGCCATCGTTTTTCGACCAAATATCCCCCGAAATCAAAAATGCAATGGGCTATATTGTCAAGAGCCGACAAGACGACCACACTCCACATGCTCCATCATCCGTAATCAAACTCGGTAGCGACGGCACCGTAAAAATACTCAGAAAGTGATTACTTCGACGCGACAACGCCTGTCATACATAATAGGTGATTTCATCACGACGAATGCGGCTATATTGATTTTCAACATATGCCGCTATTACGTCGTCCCTGATGTCGTGCCGTCGTTTTACTCGCTGCAACGCTATTTGTTTTCCGACGACATCATTGTCGGACAAATATGTTTTCCCATAATGATGATGGCGGTGTATTATCTTTCAGGATATTACAACATCGTATTCCCAAAATCGCGTCTGCAAGAACTATGGACCACACTTTCCTCAACTCTCATAGGCACAGCCCTAATCTTTTTTATCGCGCTCATCAACGACATGCAGAGCGATCGTTATTTCAACTATGAGATAATTATCATCCTATATGCGTCGCTATTTTTCCCCGTGTATATTGTTCGACTGTCCATCACGCGCATTGTCGCAGCAAAAATACACTCTCGGCAACTGTCATTTCCCACTCTAATTGTAGGCACATCGGCAAAAGCAATGAATTTAAGGCATAAGCTCGATTCAATGAAACGGTCGATGGGCTATCGCATTGTAGGATTTGTAGCTACTACTCCGGAAGAAGCCGATGCAGTGTCAGACATTCCCATATATACCATAGATGAGTTGCCGGAGATATGCAATAGCAGGCAAATCAGCAACCTTATCATCGTACAACCCAATCGCAACGAAAGCTACATGCTTGAACTTATAAATAGGCTTCTTCCCCTCGACATGCCTATCTATATATCCCCCGACACTCTCCAACTCCTCACGTCCCGCATACGACAAGGAAACATTGCAGGCGAACCGCTTATCGACATATCCCGCTCCGAGATAAGCCAAAGCACACTCAACACCAAGCGCGTAAGCGACATTATAGTTTCGGCACTCACGCTTATCGTCATCAGTCCTATCATCGCAATTCTTGCCATTATAGTTCGACTTGACTCTCGCGGACCCGCTTTTTACAAACAGACACGCATCGGTTATCACAAAAAGCCGTTTAATATCTATAAAATACGCTCAATGCACCTTAATGCCGAGACATCCGGTCCGTCTCTATCGACCGAGGACGACCCTCGCATCACACGCATAGGACGATTCATGCGCAAGTATCGGCTTGATGAACTACCGCAATTCTGGAACGTATTGCGTGGCGATATGTCGCTCGTCGGACCTCGTCCCGAGCGCGAATTTTTCATTCGCCAAATCATGGAACGAGCGCCATATTACACCCTGATTCACCGTGTACGTCCTGGCATAACATCTTGGGGTATGGTCAAATACGGATATGCATCGACTATCGACGAGATGATCGAACGCTTGCGCTACGACCTCATATACATCGAAAACATGTCGTTAATAGTCGACATCAAAATAATCATCTATACAATTCACACCGTTTTCACCGGCAAAGGGATATAGACTTTTATGATAAATTTATTCAACAACATAGGACAACGCATCAACGACCTTTTCTTTTCATTGCTGATATGGCGTGAACGGCATATTTCTGAAAAGAATTTCGTATTGATTCTCGCATTTCTTGTGGGAATCTTCGGCGGATTCGCCGCTCTGTTGTTAAAGACGCTCATCCATACCATCTCGGAACTTCTCACCGCCCACATCTCTGTCAGCGGGGGCAACTACCTCTATTTCATATATCCGGTAGTGGGAATCATCATTACCACACTGTTTGTGAAATATGTAATAAAAGACAATATCTCCCATGGTGTGACTCGCGTACTTTACGCAATTTCACAAAACAAAAGTCGCTTGAAGCGGCACAACATGTGCTCTTCCATCTTTGCAAGTTCTATCACCATCGGATTCGGAGGTTCGGTAGGAGCAGAAGGTCCTATCGTGTACACCGGAGCTGCTATCGGCTCCAATCTCGGACAATTGTTCCGAATGTCGCCGCGTGTGCTAATGATGATGGTTGGGTGTGGAGCAGCTGCCGGCATCGCCGGTATTTTCAAAGCCCCGATAGCCGGAATGCTTTTCACACTCGAAGTCCTTATGCTCGACTTCACCACAGTTTCCATCATGCCGTTGCTCATCGCATCTATCACAAGTGCTACAATGGCCTATGTCTTCACCGGGTATGATGTCGAGTTTTTCTTCGTTCAAAGCGAACCATTCGTCACCGGAAAGATTCCATACGTGATTCTCCTCGGAGTATTCTGTGGCTTCATTTCCCTATATTTCACCCGCGCCATGAACATGATGGAAAAACTTTTCCGTCGGCTCGGGTCCACTACCAACAAACTGATTGTCGGAGGAGCCATTCTTGCAACACTCATCTATTTCTTCCCGCCACTTTATGGCGAAGGTTACTCTGCCATCATCGACCTCTTGAGCGGCAATCCGGGATCGATCGTCAACGGAAGTATTTTCTATCCCGACCGCGAGCAAGTATGGTTTATCCTCATATATATAGGCGCAATCATTCTCACCAAAGTATTTGCCACGTCAGCCACCAACGGCGCCGGTGGTGTCGGCGGAACATTTGCCCCGTCGCTTTATGTTGGATGTATGACCGGCTTCTTCTTCGCCTATCTGCTCAACAACAACGGAATTTTCGAAGCATCACTATCCACCAAAAACTTTGCGCTTATGGGTATGGCTGGAGTGATGTCGGGAGTAATGCACGCACCACTGATGGCAATCTTCCTCACCGCCGAACTGACCGGCGGTTACGACCTCTTCCTCCCGCTGCTCATCGTCTCAACCATCTCTTACGGCACAATCAAACTGTTCGAGCCATACAGCATCTACACCATGCGTCTTGCCCGACGAGGCGAACTGCTCACTCATCACAAAGACAAAGCCGTGCTTACCTTGCTCAAAATCGACAGCGTAATCGAGACTGACTTCAAGACCGTAAGACCGGAAATGAACTTGAAAGAGATGGTAGATGTAATCTCGCAGTCAAACCGCAACCTATTCCCCGTTGTCAACGACGACAACGTGCTCATCGGAGTGGTGTTGCTCGACGATATACGCAACATCATGTTCCGCCCAGAACTCTACAAACGCATGTATGTCAATAAATTCATGAGCGTTCCACCCGCAAAAATTGAAATCGGAGAATCGATGGAGCGTGTAATGAAACTTTTCGACAGCACGGGAGCATGGAATCTTCCTGTTGTAGAAAAAGGACGTTACATAGGTTTTGTTTCCAAATCAAAGATATTCAACTCCTACCGACGAGTTCTTCGCCACTATTCCGACGACTGATTCTCGTCGATAGCCGGTGACGACAATATCCGATGTGCTGTCTCCACATCACATCGACGCACCATCAGACGTATAGCCCCTAACGGCGTAATAGTCAACGGGTAGACACTCGACATTATTTCATTGTCGATTATGCATGGTACACCATTGGTTTCGAGAACGCCTTTTGCAATATGGGCATCGGCAAGATTCACAAATTCTTCCAAAAGGACTATTTCCGTATCTTTATTTGCCATAATTTCCAACAGATTTATTTTATATTACGGGCATTGAGTGCTCGCTGATAGCGTGTGGCATTACGCAGATGCTGATTGTAATCGGAGGTGAAATTGTGACGTCCGGAGAAATCCTCCGCAGCACACATATACAGATAATTATTGTCCGGCGCATTCAATACCGCATCAAGCGTACGGCGATCGGGAATACGTATAGGTCCCGGAGGGAGTCCCGCATACATATATGTATTGTATGGAGAATCCTTCTTGAGATGCACATTGAGAATCCGACGCAAAGAGAAATCTCCCACTGCAAACTTAACAGTCGGGTCAGCCTGCAACTTCATACCGCGATGCAACCGGTTGAGATACAATCGAGCTACTGTCGGCCGCTCGTCGGTGCGATTGGTTTCCTCCTCAACAATTGACGCTAAAATAGAGACCTCAATCGCATCAAGCCCAAGGCTCTTGGCTTGAGCACGACGCTCCTCTGTCCAATAGCGGTCGTAATATCCATAAAGAGTTGACACAACACGTTCGGGCGATGCCGTCCAGTAAAACTCATAACTGTCAGGTATGAACGCCGCCGCATATGTCGACTCGTCAAACCCTTTGTCGGATAGCACACTGTCGCAAGCCGAAAGAAAATCTGCTGAAGAAAACTCCATGCGCGATGCTACTCTTTCCGCCAAATCGTCGAGTGTGCGAATATTGTTAAACGTGACTTTTACCGGAGTTTGGGACCCGCGAGAGATTCTGCGATAAATATCAAGCGGACTTGCTCCTGCCTCTATAAGGTAGGCTCCATGCGCCACCGACGTCTCTCCACTCAGTGCCGACCATAACGAATATGCACGCCCACCGGTAACCGATCCGACAGAACTGACAAGACTGTCGCGCACCGCCTCAGGCGAAGAATTCTCAGGGATATACAGCCAACGTGGCTCTACGGTCTCCCCTTTCTTTATATAGGCAGTTGCAGCGTATCCTAAAATTATTATCGCAACGACAACAATGCCGACTGAAATAGCTATTATCTGTTTTCCTTTCATACGACAAATATACGGCATTCCGAATAAATAACCTAAAAAATCATTGGCGACAAAAATTTTCGGGCAAAAGATTTGCAGATTCAATATTAATAGCTAACTTTGCACCGCAAAACGGAACAAATCCCACTTGCAAGGAGAGGTGGGTGAGTGGCTGAAACCACCAGTTTGCTAAACTGACGTAGGAGTAATCCTACCACGAGTTCGAATCTCGTCCTCTC
>JBGUUQ010000026.1:0-1559 GCA_045133615.1 Muribaculaceae bacterium
GGGGAAATTCGTTGAAGCGGCGGCAGATTTCTTTGCCGAATTTGGTGGCGTCTTGGAGGGTGGCTTTGAAGTCGACGTAGAGGTCGCGGCTGTATAGCTTTATCTTTCCGATAGGGATATTCCATCCGCTATCGGGTTCTTTGACACACAACTCAACCAAGCCGTGATTATCGCTCGGCACAAGTACGAGCTTGACTTCCTTCGTATCGAAGCTGCCCGACACAAACTGAATCTTTGGGGTTATCTTCATTTTATTTTGCGCTTTTAAATTGTTTATACTCTGTTTCTTACAGCCTATTGCCCGAATAAGCATGATTGGGTATGCTTATTTTATATATTTCCTTACGAGTTGATTGAACTCCGCCGCCATGCGCTCAAAGGTAGCAATGTCGCATATCGGCTCCCAGTTGGATGTGAGGTCCATGCGGCTGTCTGTGCCAAGCGCGGAAGTCCAGAAGTCGAAGCCGTAATGCGGCACGTTGCGGTCTACGTATTGGCGGAAGTCCCACACGCGAAAAGCAATCTGATAGCCGCTGACGACATAGCCGTCTTCGTCTTTCTCCTTGTCGAATGACTTGAACCATGCGTAGGTCTCGGTTGATGTAAGGGCGGTAGTCCACTTTCGGTATCCGCGCTTCTGCAACTCGGATTCGATTGTTTGAAGTTCTTTAGCCGTCATGATTGTTTTGTTCGTTTGCCACAGATGTATTTCATTGTTGGTAATTTCTTAAATATAAAATCATCACACGCATAAGACTTTCCGATAACAACATACTTGGTCAGGGCGCACACCGCGTAATCGCCGGCGATGCCCGAACCGTAACGTGTGAGATACTTGCAATCCTTGCAGTACTTCATTGGGCTTCTTCTTTTGGCGCTTTGACGTAGTGGCGCAAATCCACCATCTTTGGCCGAACTTGGCCTTGGCCGTAGCGTTCCATGTACTTTACAGCTCGCTTTATCGCGTAGTCCATTAGCTCTTCATCCTTGGCGGTAAACTTAAATAGCTTATCGCACGTTTCGGATTTCTTCTTCCGCATGATTTAATCTATGATGTCGGGATGATGTTTAGGGACAGGGGTTAGTTTGACGCCAAGCGCATTCAATATCTGTTCATAGGATCGGAGCGTTGCTCCTGACGAACCTTTGCGGATTCGGCGGATAGTCCATAGGTTGACTTTGCCTTCAAGCATACGCTCTAACTTCATTGCGCCGATGTGTTGTTCTTGCATTTGTCGTGCTATCTCGTTGGCGATTGACTGAGATAGCGGTGTAACTTTCAAATCTTCTGCCATATATGTTTTTTAGATAATAATTTCCTGTAAGATTGTGCATTTAACAGAGACATTGAATCCGCGAGCGATCAACTCCGCTTTGAGTTCGCGCATTTCCTGTTGAAGTTCACGCGGTGTATTGTCTGCGAATTTGGGATTGAGCGGTGGTGTCGTCGGGATGACTTGCGCGGCCTGTTTGCCTTTATTTCGCGCATATCGTTCGCGCTGATACGCATTGACACAATCCTTGCATCGTCCGATGTGGCCGTCCTTGTGCTTTTTGTT
>JBGUUQ010000027.1:0-59669 GCA_045133615.1 Muribaculaceae bacterium
AGTCAAATGAGCAATACGGACTGAGAATAATGCTATCTGAGCTTCAGGAGAGCCAGTATCAGTCTTGCCCTTACCGTATTTCTCAAAGATTTCTTGCTTTTGTTCAGAATTCAAATGCATTCTTACAAGATTTTGATGTTAATAATAAAATTGAGCGCACAAAGGTAAGCATAATTTTTGAATCAGCCAACTTTGTGCGCTTAAAATATCGTGATGTATCGAATATTTAGTCGAAATTTTGCTTTTCTTTCGCGGGATTGCGATAGAAGATCTTACCTTCGATATATTCTTGGGTGGCGATAAGAGTGGGTTTGGGAAGTTTCTCGTAGTAGCGGGAAATTTCGATTTGCTCACGGTTTTCAGAGATTTCCTCAAGATTGTCGTTGAGAGAAGCAAATTCTTTGAGCTTGGTTTCTAAATCGTGTTTCATTTCGCCTGCGATTTGGTTGGCACGCTTAGCGATGATGCACACGGTTTCATAAACGTTGCCCGTATCGGCCGAGAGTGCAATCATGTCGCGAGTCACGGTGTTGAGCGGAGCATTTGTCTTCTTGTAGTCCATATTCCTTAATAAGATGTTTATGTAGAGTTGTAATATTATTCTTTTACGTATTTTTGAGCGATGCGCAAGATATTGTCTGCTTCTTTGCGATTTTCCCCGTCGGGGTAGTTGTTGATAAATGAGTAGTACTCATCGATTACATCGCGAAAACGATCCACTTTCTTTTCCTCAACGCTTAAGTTGGCTTCTTGATAGCGGGCTTTGAGGATAAGCATTTCGAGATCTTCTTTATACTTTGAATAGGGGTATTCTTTGATGGCGTTGCGCGCTACGATTACGGCTGACTCATAGTTGTTGCCCATGTAGTTGCCGAGGTTGTAGTATAGTTGCGCATTTTGAAGCTCTTTGAGTGTGAGCTTGTCTTGAAGCTCGAATATCGCATTTTGGGCGATTGATACTTTGTCGCTCTTGGGGAAGTAATCGAGGAATGCTTGAAGTTCTTCGATGGCTTTGATTGTCCCGCTTTGGTCGAGTTGAGGTTCCGGCGAGTCAAGGTAGTAGCCATAGCCGGAGTAGAAGCGAGCCAATTCGGTGTATTTGCCTTTCGGATAGCGACTGTAGTATGTGCGGAAATATGCTCCTGAATTCAGGTAGTCTTTGTTCTCGTAGTGGCTGAGTGCAAGGAGATATAACGATTCTTCCGCTTTGTCGGTGCCTTTAAACACGGTGATACAGTCGGTGAGAATAGTCGAAGCCTGTACATATTTCTTTTCTTCGAATGCACGCTTGGCGTACTCGAATTTATAATTGTAGTCGGTGCTTTTTTGCACTCGTTGGTACTCCCCACAAGAGGTGAGAGTGGCGGCAACGAGAATTGATATGATATATTTGCGCATAAAATCCGATGATAAATCAAGATGCAAAGTTAGTAATAAATCCTGATTGACGGCTCATTTTTGATTAAAAAAACGAGATAATCGGCGTTTTATATTTTAATTAACGACAAAAATGAGCTGAAAGGGGCGTAAATCGAATAATTTTAACTATGTTTGCATTCAAATTGTAAAAACTGTTGTGAATAAATCGACTAATATAATCGGATTTGTAAAAAAGCACCCGATACTTTTCAACTTTGTGTTGATTGTAATAACTGCCTGTGTTTTGATTTGGGTGGCGTTGATTAGCATTGATAATTGGACGGAACATGGCCAATATAAGGAGGTCCCCGATGTGAAAGGATTGAGCTATGAGGTTGCTGCCGATAAGATTGCAGCAGCAGGGCTTAGTTGCGAATTGTCTGATTCGTTATACGACTCTACATCAAAGCCGGGTACGGTGTTGGAACAATCGCCCAAGAAAAATGCAAAGGTGAAGTCAAGTCGTACTATATATCTTACGATCAATGCTTTTGCTCCGAAGATGGTTTCTGTGCCGAAATTAGCCGATGTGTCGTTGCGTCAAGCCGAGTCGGCTCTTCACGGGCTTGGCATTAAAAATGTAAAAGTTGAATATGTTTCGTCGGAATATAAAGATTTGGTGATTCGTGCCAAGTTCAACGGTGTCGAATTGCGCTATGGAGCGCGTATTCCCGTTTCAGCTACCGTAACTCTTGAAGTGGGCGACGGATTCAGCGAAGAGATGATGGCCGATTCGTTGGCGGAAGAGAATGCCGAAGGCGATGTGTTTGACTTGTTTTAGCCGTGATATATGAACGACGAAGAATTGTTTGAACCGGAAGAAATCCAGGAACTTGAGTCGGAAGAAGAGGGTGGAATGTATGAACATTTCCGCTTTGTTGCCGACAAGGGGCAAACTCTGCTGCGCGTCGACAAGTTTCTTGTGGCGCGACTCGAAAAGTCCTCGCGCAATCGAGTGCAGCAAGCTGCCGATGCCGGATGCATATTGGTCAACGGAAAAGCCGTAAAATCCAATTATAGGGTGAAGCCCCTTGATGTGGTGACGGTGGTGATGGATCGTCCCCGATATGAATTGGAGATTATAGCCGAAGATATTCCTCTCGATATTGTGTATGAAGATGATTATCTGTTGGTTGTGAACAAACCGGCCGGATTGGTGGTGCACCCCGGACATGGCAATTATCACGGTACGCTTGTCAATGCTTTGGCATTTCATTTCAGAGACAATCCGGACTACGATGTCAACGACCCTCGGTTGGGCCTTGTCCATCGTATCGATAAAGATACTTCGGGACTGCTTGTCGTTGCAAAGACTCCCGATGCAAAGACTCATCTTGGAAAGCAATTTTTCAATAAGACCACTAAACGTGAATATGTAGCGGTGGTGTGGGGTGTGCCAGAACCTGCGGCAGGACGTATCGAAGGTAACATCGGTCGAAGCCTCAAAGACCGCTTGCAAATGGCTGTATTCCCCGATGGCGATTATGGTAAACATGCCGTGACTCATTATGAGGTGATTGAACCGTTGGGCTACGTCTCAGTGGTGAAATGTCGATTGGAAACTGGGCGTACGCATCAGATACGTGTTCACATGAAACATATCGGTCATCCATTGTTCAATGATGCTCGCTACGGAGGCGACCAAGTGCTTCGAGGTACTACGTTTGCAAAGTATAAGCAATTTGTAATCAATAGTTTTGCAACGTGTCCGCGACAGGCTCTCCATGCCCGTACATTGGGATTCGTTCATCCGGTCACCGGTGAGGAAATGTTTTTCACGTGTCCTATACCCGATGATATGACGGCATTGATACAGCGATGGCGTGATTATTCACACGGTAGCAATACTTAAATTTCCATAAGAAATAATGTATTGTTGCTGATATGCCGACTAAAATTATTAATTTTGGCGAATTGAAATTTCTTATTTGAGTATCTACTATAAACGTATAGCAATGAGAAGCAAAGAAGAATTTGCAGATATATCTCCATACGACGACAGCGAGTTTAAGGAGAAAATGGCTAACTTGGTACAAGAGCCGGGTTTTGAACATGCAGTGCGCTATGTGATGCCCGATGTCGATTTTCCCGCTTTTGTCGCAAAGCTATGTTCCATCGACACCAAATCCGACTTCCAGCATCGTATCATGATGCCGTTTTTGGAAATGCTTGCCGAGAAGACATCGTCGGGTATTACATGTAGTGGAATAGAAAACGTAAAAAATAAAGGTTCGTTTACATATATCTCCAATCATCGCGACATTGTTCTCGATGCTTCATTCCTCAACCTATGCTTGTTGAGAGAAGGAATGGGCACAACCGAAATAGCCATCGGAAGCAATCTGCTTATCTTTGATTGGATTAGAGATTTGGTATTGCTTAATAATAGCTTTATCGTAAAGCGCAATCTCCGTCCGATGCAAGCATTGGAGGCTGCACGCCAGTTGTCGGCATATATACATTATGCCATCAATGAAAAGCATCAATCAATTTGGATTGCACAGCGTGAAGGAAGAGCAAAGGATTCCAATGACATGACTCAGGAAAGCCTTATCAAGATGATTTCTCTTGGTGGCTGCGGAGATACGATACACAGCCTTGACGAAATCAATCTTACTCCGGTGTCGATTTCATATGAGTATGACCCTAACGATTATCTCAAGGCGCGAGAATTTTTGTTGCGTAGAAACGACCCCGAATTTAAGAAATCGCAGCGCGACGACCTTTTCAGCATGGAGACCGGATTGCTTCAGTTCAAAGGACGTATTCATTTCAATATAGGTAAATGTATTAATCCCGAATTGGATAGCCTTCCTGCCGATGCGGATAAGAATGAAGTGCTTCGCCGAGCTTGTGAGGTTATCGACAATTCTATCCACAGAGGATATATGATTTACCCAATCAACTATATCGCTCACGATTTGTTGATTAATAGCAAAGACTTCTCAGAGCATTATACGGCAGATGAAGTAAAGGAATTCAAACTCTATATCGAAGAGCAGTTGGCAAAGGTAGATGTGCCAGAACTGACAAAAGACGATATGGAATATATGCGTCACATGATGCTCACAATGTATGCCAATCCGCTAAAAAACAAGCTGCGCGCTGAGGAGGTAGGAAAATAAACAGATAGTATTTGTATGCGACTGCCGCTGATTATGATGATTGCCGTGATTCTGATTAGTATCGGAATTGATTGGCTTATCTACCGATATTTGCGCAGTTGTAAATCGCAATATCTTCGTAAGGTACACACATGGACGATGGTGGCATTGTATGCTATCATCGTGTTTGTTGTTGTGGTGGTGTCATTGCGTATTGACAGCGATAATCTGTTTCGCGACATTATGTGGCTGCTGTACACATATTTTGCCACGTATATATCCAAATTGCTGTTTGTCCTGTCTGTATCGGTGGGTTGGTTGCCCCGATTGTGGCATGGACGGCGATGGAAAAGTCCGTCGGTCATCGGCTCGATAATAGCATTGGCTGTATTTGGCGGAATGATGTGGGGGACGGTCAACCGTTATCGCAGTCAAATAGTGGAGTTGGATATTGAATTCGATAATCTTCCGGAAGAATTTGACGGCTATAGGCTCGCTCAATTTTCTGATTTTCATGTCGGCTCATATCGCGATACCATTTATGTGGCTGAGATAGTTGATTTGCTCAACGGATTGGATGTCGATATGATAGCGTTTACGGGCGACATAGTCAATCGTAAAACGGCTGAACTTGAGCCGTTTGTTGCTCCGCTCAGCCGGTTGAACGCTCCTGATGGCGTGTTTTCCATATTGGGAAATCATGACTATGGAGACTATTCGTCATGGAAATCGCCACAAGCCAAAGAGGCGAATATGCAACGACTCTATCAGTTACAGGACAGCATGGATTGGCGATTATTGTTGAATGAAACAGTATTCCTGCATCGAGGCAACGATTCGATTGCATTGATTGGAGTAGAAAATGTAGGCGATCCGCCATTTAAAGTGTATGGAGATTTGCGTAAGGCGTATCCGTCGCTTTCCGATTCGGTATTCAAACTGTTGCTTACGCATAATCCCGCGCATTGGACACAAGAGATTGCCGACAACGATTCTGTCAATGTTGATTTGTCGCTATCGGGGCATACTCATGCGATGCAGATCGAACTCGATATATTCGGACATCGATATTCCCCCTCGGCATTTCGTTACGACACATGGGGCGGATTGTATATGGACAAGGATTCACAACATAAATTATATGTAAATATCGGGCTTGGCACAGTTGCTATTCCTGCCCGAATAGGAGGCGCTACGCCCGAAATCACAATTATCACTTTAAGAAAGTCAAAATAGATTGATATGGCAAATGATATTGCTGCGGTAATAGCAAAAGAAATGGATGTGATGCGCAAACAGGTTGTGGCAACGATAAAGTTGCTCGACGATGGTGCTACTATTCCATTTATAAGTCGATATAGAAAAGAAGCAACAGGGTCGCTCGACGAAGTGGCTATATTGAATATACGTCAGCGTTATGACCGTTTGACCGAACTAGCCAAGCGAAAAGAATATATTCTTGCAACAATAAAAGAACAAGGGCAGTTGACTGCTGAATTGACACAAAAAATTCATGATGCACAAGATCCCTCGGAATTGGAAGATATATTTCTGCCATATAAACCGAAACGTCGCACTCGCGCAATGGCGGCTCGCGAAAAAGGTCTGGAGCCATTGGCAAAAATCATAATGTCGCAGACATCTTCCGATATTGAGCGTCAGGCAAAACGATTCATATTGACGCAAGTAGCGGATGAGGAGGCAGCTATTGTCGGTGCTCTTGACATTATTGCAGAATGGGTTAGTGAGAATGAAAAAGCACGCTCAATCGTGCGAGCCCGCTTCAATCGTAATGCCGTTATTTCATCTTCGGTTGTAAAGGGTAAAGAGGAAGAGGGTGCCAACTATCGCAATTATTTTGATTTTTCTCAGCCGCTTAGAGTATGTAGCTCTCATCGATTGCTTGCAATGCGCCGAGGTGAAAGTGAAGGATTTTTGCGGGTGTCGATTACGATAGACGATGAGGAGATGATAGAACGTCTGTCTCGATTGTTTATTCGTTCTACGACAGCACAGCCGGTAGCCGATATGATAGCCCGTGCAGTCAAAGACAGCTATAAGCGACTCCTTCGCCCGTCTATTGAATCTGAAATTGCGGCAGCCTCTAAAGAAAAAGCTGATGATGCGGCAATTGCCATGTTTGCCGACAATGTGCGTCAATTACTTTTTGCTCCCCCTTTGGGGCATAAGAGGGTGATGGGCATTGATCCGGGGTATCGCACCGGTTGCAAGGTGGTGTGTCTCGATGCTCAAGGCAATTTACTTCA
The DNA here is from genome assembly GCA_045133615.1 of Muribaculaceae bacterium. Classification (GTDB taxonomy): domain Bacteria; phylum Bacteroidota; class Bacteroidia; order Bacteroidales; family Muribaculaceae; genus M3. The sequence goes on from JBGUUQ010000027.1 coordinate 6,791, forward strand.
CAACGATGTCATATACCCATGCCCTCCGCAAAACGATTTCCACGGAGCAGCGCGTAAAATAAGCTATCTTGTGGAGGCATATAGAATTGATGCTATTGCGGTGGGAAATGGTACTGCCGGTCGTGAAACGGAGAAATTCCTGACTTCGCTGCGTTATCCGCGTATGGTACAGGTGTTTTCAGTCAACGAAAACGGAGCATCTGTCTACTCGGCGTCGAAGATTGCCAGAGATGAATTTCCCGATAAGGATGTGACTGTTCGCGGTGCCGTTTCAATCGGGCGCCGACTGATTGACCCGCTTGCCGAACTTGTGAAAATCGACCCAAAATCGATTGGAGTAGGGCAATATCAGCATGATGTCGACCAAACCAAACTCAAGGATGCGCTTACCTACACGGTTGAGAGTTGTGTGAATGCAGTTGGCGTAAATGTCAACACTGCATCGCGCGAACTCTTGTCATATGTGTCGGGCATCGGACCGCAGTTGGCCTCCAATATTGTTGAATATCGCGCCGAGCATGGAGATTTTGCAACTCGTACGGATTTGATGTCCGTGCCGCGAATGGGAGAGAAAGCATTTCAGCAATGTGCCGGTTTTCTCCGTATTCCTTCCGCTGCAAATATTCTCGACAATACGGCAGTGCATCCCGAAAGCTACGGACTTGTGGAGCGCATAGCCGATGATATGGGCTGTAAAGTAGAGGATTTGGTTAAGAATGCCAAATTGCGCAATACGGTCGATTTGTCGTCATACGTGACTAAAGAGGTGGGTTTGCCGACGTTAAACGACATCATGCACGAACTCGAAAAGCCGGGGCGCGACCCCCGTGCTACGGTCAAAGTTATGGAATTTGACGAGTCGGTAAAGGAAATCGGCGATCTTAAAGTCGGCATGGTTCTCAATGGTATAGTAAATAACATTACGGCTTTTGGCGTATTTGTTGATATAGGTATTAAAGAGAGCGGATTAGTCCACATTTCGCAGTTGTGCAATCGATTCATATCGTCGCCGGCGGAAGTGGTAAGTCTGCATCAGCATGTAAAAGTAAGAGTAATGGACGTGGATTATGACCGCGGTCGTATCGCATTGACAATGAAAGAATTTTGTAATGAATAGATTTGTTTTAGGTGTGGGGAGCAACAGCTCCGATCGAGATTGGCAGATTGAAAATGCCATTAAATGGATTAAAGAAAAGTTCTCAAATGTAAAGCTATCATCGATTTATGAGACTCGTGCATCAAATGGCAAGGATGCCGACTACATTAATTTGGTGATGCGTGTAGATACGCATAAATCGATTGAGGAAACCACTGAAATGCTGAAAAAATATGAGGCTATCTGTGGTCGTACACCGGCTTCAAAGTTGGAGGGTGTGATTCCTATTGATCTTGATATTGTGGTATGGAATACCGAGATTGTACGCCCGAAGGAATTTGACTATCCGTATTTCTCGCGAGGTTATCATGAGTTGCTCGCTTGTGGTGATATCAAGGCTGAGTGATGTGAAATATATTTGGCTCTTTCAGTGACCGATACGGAATATTGAGTCGTGTACATTCTTCTGCATATCGTGCGTGACGGCGCGGATGCAGATCATTGCTAAGCAGTATCGTGTCTGCCGATATATGATTTGAAAGTTGATTGATAGAGCCTTTAAACCCTCTGCAAACCAAGACGTAATCGGTGCACTTGACTGTGGGGAGTGATTTATTGTCACTTATGATAACAATGTCGGTATTACCGATGCTGAGCAGTTGTCCGCGTTTCAACAGATGGGGAAGTGTGATGCTGTCACCTATAAGATACAGATTTTCGCAAGAGCGTCGTCCCAAGAAATCGCGGTGACGATATTGACAACGATAGAGCATTGATTCGGCATCTTGCGGAGGAGCGGTTGTAATCAGATATGCCGACTTCTCGTCACGATATATGATATTGGTGAAATATGTGTCTTGAGGGATGAAAAATTCATGGGTAGGATAGGTCGGTTTTAATAAAATGGAGAGAATAAGAGTGGCAGCAAAGAGTATTACTGCTCCGGCGATATAGACTCTCCGTCGCTTTATCAATGCAATCAAACCGGCTGTTACTGCTCCGAAATATGGAATCATCACCCACGCGGGAAAATATATCTTATTGATGTTGGCACCCGGAAAGTTATTGATATGCGTGGTTATGAAGTCGAGTCCGAGATATAGCATGTCGAGAATGGTGCATAACCAATCCGATGGTATTGCAAGCGATTGTAATAGAATCAGTAATACGCCTCCTCCGATGAGCGGTGGTAGGATAATCGATGAAAAGACGTTGCCTAATAGAAAATACAGCGGAAAATTATGAAAATAATAGGCCGATACAATTCCGACACCGAGCATTGCCGCCAAAGAGACCGTAAATATTGAAACTATTGAATATGAAATGTGGTGACGGTGACGATTGACTGGATTAAGTCGTTCGGCGAATAGCAAAATAGATATTACTGCTACGAATGACAATTGGAATCCCGCATCATAAAGTTCTAACGGATTGAATATGAGAATGACGATTGCCGCAAAGCACACGGCATTAAGTGAACTGTGGTGACGTTGAAGCAGCAGGGAGCCGAAATAGAGAGTTGCCATTATTACGGCGCGAGTTACCGATGGAGACAGTCCGGTCATGATAGCATACAGCCAAAGCAATGCAATGGTGACAATCATTCCGATATTATGCTTCCTTGTCAAGTAAAGGGGAAATAACAAAATACTGATAACGATTGATATAATACCGACATGAAGACCGCTTAAGGCGAGAATATGGGCAATACCGGCGGTGCTGTATTCCATTCGCTGCTCTTGCGTTATGTTTGAGACATCGCCTAAAATCGTTGCATTGAGGAAGTATGCAGTATTCTCCGAAAGTGAACTGAGAAGCAGATATTCGGAGGCTTTATATCGAAAGTCCAAGATCTGTTCGAATAACGAATGTCGATGTCCGGTAATTGCAATATCTTCCGGTTGAGCGAACGCCGTGGCGGAAATACCATTTCGGTATAAATATCCGGCATAGTCGAACGCATCCGGAGAGTTATCATTACATGGCGGTTTGAGAGTTGTGTAGAAAGATACCTTGTCGTAAGGGTATATTCCGAGAGATGTAGTCGGGATGGATACGATACATTTTATGCTTTTAGTCGACATTCCGGATGCGGCATCTGTTTTTACGAGTAATGCCGTTGATGATTCCCGTTCGTCGACCGATATTATCTCTCCTTCATATAGTTGCTTCTGTTGTGGTGAAGTCGGAAGCTGTTCCGGAAGGTTGATAGAGGCATTTATAAATCCGAGAGAGAATGCTAATAGAATTATTGCGCCGCCGTCATTTCGAAAGATGTAAAGAAAAATTCCGATTGCAATGGGTAGTATTACCCATAGAATCGGAATGTTGAGTTGTGCGATAAGTATTCCCGCAATTATAGCTGCGAGTATCGGTAATAGTGGGATGTAGGAGAGAGGTGCACGCACTATGTCGATATGAATTAGTCAATAGTGGTCATTACGACAAGGAAACTGCTCACTCCGATTACAATCCAAAGGAGTATTGCAAGGAGCAGAGGGCGCAGACCTACAGCCTTAATAGTTTTGACCGACAGGCTTGCCCCGATAAAAAACAGGGTGAGAACAAGGCCTTTTTTTGCAAGCCACACGAGTGATGTGGTAAGCGTTTGGGGAAGATTGCAATAGGTATTTATAATCATTGCAACGATGAAAAGGAATATAAACCAAGGTATGCTTACCTTTGATTTTTTGTCTCGGAATATAAGCATAGTGACAAGTGCCAAAGGTATAATCCACAAGGCACGTGTGAGTTTGATGAGAGTCGCTACTTGCAACGCTTCATGTCCGTATGCATCTCCTGCACCCACCACCGACGATGTGTCATGGATTGCGATAGCAGCCCATGTCCCGAATTGATGTTGAGTCATTTCAAAAAAATGACCTATTGGCGGAAAAATAAACAGTGCGATGGCATTAAGAATGAAGATAACACCGAGAGAGACAGCCATATCTTCTTCTTCAGCGTGTAGAACCGGTCCGACAGCCGCAATGGCACTACCTCCGCATATCGCAGTTCCGGACGATATAAGATATGCTGTTTTGCGGTTGACTGTCAACCATCGTCCGAAAAGCACGCCTAACACCATGACTCCTACCACGGAAATGATGGTAAACATCATTCCCTCGGAGCCGGAACGAAGCGATTCGGTCACGTTCATGCCGAACCCCAATCCGACAACAGAAGCCTGCAACAGATACTTCGAACTTTTCTTATTGAATTTAGGAAATGGGCATCCGAATATTAAGGCAAATACCAAGCCGACAAACAATGCTATCGCCGGGGTGACGAGATTGACACCACACACCAAATCCCATGGAAATAAGACAGCGATTGCAAGAGCTATGTAAATATATCGCGAGATGGTTTTCATTACTACATCGATTTCTTGATTACTTTTCATTCCAAATATTCCATGCTGCAAAGGCTTGTAACAAGAGCATTTCAAGACCGTTTTTAGTCTCGGCTCCATGTTCGGCGGCGCGTTTCATGAAAAGCGTGACGTCGGGATTGTACAACAAATCGTAGCAAAGATGGTCGGGGGTCAGATATTCGTAAGGAATGTCGGGACATTCGTCCATGTGAGGATACATCCCAAGCGGAGTGGCGTTGACAACGATTTTGTGAGTTGCCATTACCTCCGGGGTAAGTTCCTCGTAGGTAAGCATTCCGTCGCGTTTTGTTCGAGATACGTATGTCGGTTTGATTCCAATGTTTTCAAGACCGCGGGTTACTGCCTTTGCAGCTCCGCCTGTGCCAAGTACGAGTGCTCGTGTATGGCACGATTTAAGCAGCGGACGTAAAGAATCACAGAACCCGATAATATCGGAATTATACCCTTTGAATTTCACTTGATTGTTTTTCCCTCGTATGATCTTAATGACGTTGACTGCTCCGATTTTAGCGGCATCTTCGTCGATTTCATTAAGATAGGGAATTACTTGCTCTTTATAGGGAATGGTAACGTTTAGTCCGCATAGATTAGGATTTTCGCTGATTACCTCCATGAAGTCGCCAATATCGGGTATCTCGAAATTGACATAACGAGCATCGATATTTTCTGCTTCAAATTTCTGATTGAAATAGTTTTGTGAAAATGAATGGATGAGCGGATAGCCAATCAATCCATATAGTTTATCCGGTTTATGTTCCATAAAATACGCTATTATTCCTAATAATTGGCAAATTTAGCTAAAGTTGCCGAAAAACAGCAATCTGAACCGAATTTTTTGTGATGGTCAAGGATTATATGAAGCGGAAATAAGTGTAGTAGGGGAGTTATAGAACTGTGGCGATAGTATTTTGTCGAGAGAAGTGTTGGGATTCTTTGCGAGGAATGAGGCAACAATACGATATCCGATGTATCGTCCTGCACGTCCGGGCGATTCGGGGTGAAGTATGGTGGTGGATGGTGCGGGATTTACAAGACGCTCGGAAATTACTTCGTTGGTCGAATATAGGTATTGGCGTGTGATAAGCGCTTGCCATGCCTGCCGTTCATTGTCCGACAACCATTGCAATTGTGTGGGAGTGTATCCAAGCGCTTCGGCGAGGGTTGCATCCGGTATCAGTTGCATCATTGATGCGATTATCGCACCTTCATATAGAAGTCGGTTGAGGGTTGTGGCATCATCGGCCGGTCGATAAGGATATGAGTTGCGAATGATTGATTCAAGAATATCGTAGGGGAGGTGTTGAGGCGTTTTGGTGAAGCGTTGGTAGGTCTCGAAGTAGTCGTATCCGGGATAATCTTTGCCGAGATAATGATTTAGCCCGATTAGCATAATGGAGTCAACATTAATAATCGATTGATTAAAGGTGGAGACTATAGCCACAAGGCGCGGGAAACGGACTTCGGGCAATTTTGTTGCCAAATCTGATCGAATATATCCGAGAGACGTTTCGATTGAATCAAGCGACGGCAGTCGGCGACGAATGTCGGGGGTGAATATTTTTGTCCCTTGAGAGTCTGAAAGTTTTTGCAGCAGAGATTCATCGGAGACGGAGTCGGGGTATAATATGCGAAGGACCTCTATTACCGGTGCAAAACTGTCGATGACTTCAACCCGATTTGATTCGGTCATATCTTTATATTGCTCGATTGCGAGGTCGAGTCGTTCTATTTTGACCGATGATGGCGTCGGTTTATTTTGATTGCAACTTGTATTTACCAATAAAATCAAGATGCAGATTATAGAGTATAATTGTCGCATGGTCGAATATATTCATGTAGTCGGGATGCAAAATTAAAAGAATTTATTCATCCTGAAGCACAAAAAATTGTTCAAATTGGTGATTTGTGTTGGCTTAACGGCAAAAAATCGGGATTTATAAGGCGAAATAAAGGGTTATTTCGTAAATTTGCAATAAATTTAGATGGGTTATACCCACTGAGATGAAACTGAAACGGACTACATTATATACGATATTTTTATTACTAATGTTTTTGCCGGTTGCAATTGCTGCGTCGGCAAAAGATTTTGTTGTCGTGATCGATGCCGGCCACGGAGGACACGACCATGGAGCTATCGACAATGATGTCCGTGAGAAAACGATAAATCTTGGTGTGGCACTGAAACTCGGCGATATGATAAAGAAGCAGATGGATGGTGTTAAAGTCGTTTACACTCGTGACGATGATACATTTCTTTCGCTTCAGGCTCGGGCAAATGTGGCAAATAAAGCTCATGGAGATTTGTTTATTTCGATACATACCAATTCGGTAGATAAAAAAAATAAGAATCGTAAAAAGATTGCCGGAGCATCTACGTACACTCTCGGACTTCATAAGACTGATGAAAACTTTGCTGTAGCAAAGCGCGAAAACTCCGTAATGGTTCTTGAAAAGGACTATACTACCACTTATCAGGGATTTGACCCCAATTCGACCGAAAGCTACATTATGTTCGAGCTTAACCAAAATAAGCACATGGAGCAGAGTGTGATGTTTGCCCAAGCCGTACAAAGTAGGATGACGGAGGATGCCGGACGAATCGATAAAGGTGTACGTCAAGCCGGTTTTTGGGTCCTTGCTGCAACGAGTATGCCTGCTGTGCTCGTCGAATTGGATTTTATATGCAACCCTGATGCAGCAAAATTTTTAGGCTCGGCAAATGGACAGACAAAGCTTGCCCGTGCGATATTTAATGCCTTTCGACAATACAAGGATGCTTACGACAAGCAACTTGCCGCTACGCAAAGCGATGTGAAAGCCGGAGAGGCTAAAAAGTCGAAAAAGAAAGAAAAGAAAAAAGAACCGACGACTGAGCCGTTGGAACCAAAGACGGATACGCCTTCGGCCTCGACCGATAAAAATGCAGTACAAGATGTGGTGACACAAACTTCTGAGTCGAAAGAGGAGAAGGTTGCGGTTGCCGATTCCGACGAGGAATCTGACGAAGTGAGATACCGAGTTCAGTTCCTTACATCTCCGAACGAAATAGAGAAAGGCTCAGAACGATTTAAAGGATTGTATCCGGTGTCGTCGTATCATGATGGTGGCTTGTATAAATACACCTATGGAAATTATACAACATGGGAAGAAGCTGCTAAAAATCTGAAAAAAGTGAAATCAAAATTTGCCGACGCATTCATTGTTACGATGAAAGGCGGAAAGCGTGTAAAATAAATGAATAATAATAGATAAGAGAAGAATATAATGAAAAAGAAATTTTCAAAAGAGGCTTTAATCGGTCTCTTGGTGTTGATTGCCGGTGTGGCATTGTTTTTCGGTATTAATTATCTGAACGGCATCAATGTGTTTAAGGCTGCCAATTATTATTATGTATCATATACAAATGTAAGCGGTCTTGCAGTATCTTCGCCGGTTACTCTTAATGGATTTCAGGTAGGTCTTGTAAGAGAAATCGAGTATGAGTACGACAATCCCGGACATGTAAAAGTCGAACTCAGTCTCGACCGACAGTTGAATATTCCCACCGGTACCACTGCTGAAATAAAAAGCGATATGCTCGGTACTGCTTCTGTTATTCTTAACTTTACCGATAGTAAGCAATATTATAAGGTAGGGGATACTCTCGAAGGTGTTGCCGTTGGCGGACTGATGGATAATATCGGCAACGACCTTATGCCGGGTGTTGTGGCTATGCTTCCGAAGCTCGATTCGATAATGACATCGGTAAACCGCCTTATCGGAGATCCTGCATTGCTTGAATCCGTGCAGCGATTAAGCGCTATTACAGCCAATTTGGAAAAGAGTACAGCACAACTTTCCGCTATGATGAATAGTTCTGTGCCAGGTACGCTCAATAATGTAAACGAATTGTCGGCTAATCTCAATACGATTTCGAGCGATCTTGCGGTCCTATCAGACCAATTGAAGGATTTGCCGATAGATTCGACAATGCAGAATGTGCATGCTATCACAGCCAATGTGAACGAATTGACTACAAAGATGCAGGATAAGAACTCATCGCTCGGAATGTTGCTTAACGATACCGGTCTGTACGACAACCTAAATAATGCTGCCGGAAGTTTGGATTCGCTTCTTATTGATGTGAAGAAAAATCCCAAGCGCTATATTTCGATTAAGTTACTCTAAAAACGCAAATATTTATTATTTAGATTCAGTCTAAATAAGAGAAAGCGTGCCGAAATATCCTCATTCGATAAGAATCGTTGATATTTCGGCATGTTTGTCGGATTAAAGGCGATGGAAATTAAATATGTTTTACGACATTAAATCTCTGTAATCAGTTGACTGATAGTTGTTTTTGGTGTGAAAATTAAGGTGGCCGCATCGGGATTTGTAATGCTTTTATAAGATGCTGATTTTCAGTATAGTTGTAGAGATATTATAAATTCCAAAAAAAAATGCAGTTGTTTTAGAAAAAAAAATCAACCAATTTTGTACTGAAAAGTTTAGCCTAACGAATTATACAATCAATGGAAATGACTCACATACAATTGTGGGAAAATTGTTTGGAAAAATTCCGCGACAATCTTCCCGCAGAGCAATACGACGCTTGGTTTAAGCCGGTATCATCGTTAAGTTATGAAAACGATGTGCTGACTTTGGCTGTGCCGTCGCCGTTCTTCGTTGAGCAGTTTGAGGAAAAATTCTTCAAATTGCTTGGTTGCACCTTGCGTAAAGTTTACGGTGAAAATGTGAAGCTTTTCTATCGATACAATCAGGTGGGCAACGATCCCTCGTCGAGAGTCACGATGGGGACATCCAATCCCAGCCCGGCTGTAGTGACACCAAATCCCTATGCAGGACCGGCTAATCCTTTTCAGCAAGCGGAAGTTCGCGAGGAGATAGATTCGCAACTTAATCCTCATTACACCTTTGAAAACTATTGTGGCAGTTTGAGTAATAAGATTGCTCGTTCGATAGGTGAAGCCATTGCCGACAATCCCAAATGCAAAACATTTAATCCTTTGTTTGTTTTCGGTCCGACCGGTGTTGGTAAAACCCACCTTATTCAGGCTATCGGCATACGTATCAAAGAGAAAAATCCGCAAAGTCGCGTACTTTATATCACAGCTCGTCTGTTTGAAAGCCAATACACAGCAGCTGTGGCGAAGAAGCGTATCAACGATTTCATCAGCTTCTATCAAAGTATCGATGTCCTAATTATCGACGATATACAAGACTTTATCGGTAAGCCGGGTACGCAAAACACCTTCTTCCATATATTCAACCATTTGCATCAGAACCAAAAGCAATTGATTCTGTCGAGCGACTGTCGTCCGTCGCAGATGGAGGGTATGGAAGCCCGCCTATTGTCGCGCTTCAAGTGGGGTATGACTGCCGAACTTGAACGCCCGGATTATGATTTGCGTAAAAATGTGTTGACTCAAAAGGCCGCTCAAGACGGCTTGTCGATTCCTGCCGATGTGCTTGAATATATAGCAAGCAATGTTACCGACAGTATTCGCGAACTTGAGGGTATTGTGGTTTCGCTTATGGCTCATGCCACTGTGCTCAATCAAGATGTGACGCTTGATTTAGCTCGCAATGTGCTTGCGAATGCCGTGAAAATATCGCGTAAGCAAGTTAATTTCGAGATGATTATCTCTGCTGTAAGCGAGCATTACGACATTAATCCCGACCTCATTTTTACAAAAAATCGCAAGCGTGAAATTTCGGATGCACGTCAGATGGTGATGTATCTTGCCAAGAAGCATGTGAAGATGCCGTTGACGGCTATCGGAACTCGATTGTCGCGTACTCATGCAACTGTGCTCTACGCTTGTAAAAATATTGAGGAGCGTCTGCCAATGGAGCGTACGTTGCAGGATGATGTGACAAAAATCGAGTCCTCGCTCTTGAAATAATTTTCTCTCAGTAATTTAAGTTTTATTATATGCGGTTGTGTCGCATTGTTGCACATGGCCATAGCTACATTTGTCTTACTAATTCGTTAAGACAAACTGACTATGGGCATAATCAACAAATCTGACATTATATTTGCCACGCTACTGCAACGAGGTCGTCAGGTGGTATCGGTCAAATTGAGTGGAATGGCATCGTGGAGTGATGTGATAAATTTTTTGCGAACTTTGGTTTCGGGATGTGTGGGTATGACAACCCTGCAACTGCGCAACGGGTCGCAGGGTTGGACACAGCAGCGTTCCATAATGATGAAGGCGCCGGAAGCGATACAATTGTCGCTTTTCTAATCGGGAAACGGATAGCCGTGTGATGCAATGAAGTCGTAATACAGACGTGAGAAGTATTCATTGTTTGCACGAGTGTAGCGTACGTCGGTGAATACTTGGGCTAACGTTTCTTTGCTGTTTTCCGCAATAAACTTTTTGCTGTCTTCGCGAGCTTCCTTTTCGGCATAGATTCTACGTATGTCCTCGTCGGTATAATCATGGTATTTTTCATTATGAAGAATCGCCTCTACTGGAAGTCGGTCGCTTATAGCGGCCTCGCCGTTAGGCACGCCGAGGGTTAAGGTCGTAACGGGAACTACCATATTTGGCAAATTAAGTGCTTCGGCGATTTGGGGGGCGTTGTATGTGGTTGTTCCAAGATAGCAGCATCCGTATCCGCGCATCTCGGCGATGGTGCAAAATTGTTGGGCGAAAAGAGCCGTGTCGAGAATTGCTGTGATGAATGATTGGAAATTGTCGTATCCGGGAACCGCTTTGCTTATATTGCACCATTTGACAAACCTATTGAAATCGGCGCAGAAAGTAAGCAATATATTACATTCTGTGGCGGAGGGTTGATTGAAATGAAATGGTGCCAACTTCGATTTTCCTTCGGCGGAACGAGTTGCGATTACAGAATATAATTGCATGTTGCCGGTAGTTGGCGCATGTGACGCTTCTGCAATCATTTCATTGAGAGTGGCGTCTGATATTTCGTCGGATGTGTAATTTCTTACTGTGCGACGGTTTAGAAAATATTTGTTTGAGTCCATTATATTAATGTATATTGTTTGTTCAAAAGTAGCGATAATATTTTGAATGGGCAAATTTCGTTTTGGAAAACTTTTTTAGGTGATGAAAAATATAAGTTGTTGAAAATGTGTGGATAAATAATTCGTTTTGGAAAACTTATTAACATTTTCCGAAAATGTAATTGAAAATTTTGGTGGCTATTGGAATTTTTGCAATATTTGCATCGTAATTCTATCAAGCTAACTTTTCAACAATAAATTAGAATTAACGTTTAAGAACTTTACTATTATTTATCGTGGAAACGACGTACACCTACGACGAAGCTTTTGATGCCTCGTTGGAATATTTCGGTGGCGATGAACTTGCTGCCCGTGTATGGGTCAGCAAGTACGCCTTGAAAGACTCTTTTGGAAACATATACGAGAAAACACCCGATGATATGCATCATCGTATTGCATCGGAAATCGCTCGTATTGAAACACGTTACTCATCGCCGATGAGTGAAGAGGAAATTTTTGAAGTGATTCGCAATTTCCGTTACATTGTGCCGCAAGGCAGTCCGATGTCGGGAATTGGGAACAATTATCAGGTAGGCTCTCTCAGCAATTGTTTTGTGATTGGTCTTGACGGCGCTCCCGATTCATACGGGGGTGTGATAAAAATCGATGAAGAACAAGTGCAGTTGATGAAACGCCGAGGTGGTGTCGGACACGATTTGTCGCATATTCGTCCTAAAGGCACTCCGGTTAAAAACTCGGCATTGACTTCTACCGGACTTGTGCCGTTTATGGAACGCTACTCCAATTCTACTCGTGAGGTTGCGCAGGATGGTCGTCGTGGAGCATTGATGCTCAGTGTCAGCATTAAGCATCCTGATTCCGAGGCATTCATCGATGCTAAGATGACAGAGGGCAAAGTCACCGGAGCCAATGTGTCGGTACGTATAGATGATGCGTTTATGCAAGCTGCCATCGACCATGCTCCTTATGTTCAGCAGTACCCCATATTCGGAGATAATCCATTGGTGAAGAAAGAGGTTGATGCCTCTGAAATCTGGGCAAAAATTGTCCATAACGCATGGAAATCGGCAGAGCCGGGTGTGCTGTTCTGGGATACCATAGCGCGTGAATCGGTGCCTGATTGTTATGCCGATTTGGGATTCCGCACCATTTCCACTAACCCGTGCGGTGAAATTCCGTTATGCCCTTATGATAGCTGCCGATTGTTGGCGATTAATTTGTATTCGTATGTGAAAAATCCGTTTACAGCCGAAGCCGAGTTTGATTTCGACTTGTTTAAGCGCCATGTGGCTATCGCTCAGCGTATAATGGACGATATTATCGATCTCGAAATGGAGAAAATCGACCTTATTCTTGAAAAGGTGGATTCCGACCCGGAAACAGATGAGGTGAAAGAAACCGAACGTCATCTTTGGCAAAAAATCAAGACTAAAACCTTGAAAGGTCGTCGTACCGGTGTGGGAACAACCGCGGAAGGGGATATGCTTGCCGCTCTCGGTCTGCGATATGGTACGTCGGAAGCAACCGATTTTTCGGTTGAAGTGCACAAGACATTGGCATTGGCCGCTTATGGTTCGTCGGTTAATTTGGCCAAGGAGCGCGGTGCATTTGAGATATATGATGCAGCGCGAGAGAAAAACAATCCATACATCAATCGTATTCGTGAAGCATCTCCCGAATTGTATGAAGAGATGGTGAAACACGGTCGTCGCAATATCGCTTGTCTTACGATTGCACCGACAGGAACGACAAGTCTGATGACTCGTACCACATCGGGTATTGAGCCGGTATTTATGCCTGTCTACAAACGTCGCCGTAAAGTAAATCCAAATGATGCTGAAGTTCGTGTGGATTTTGTAGATGAAAACGGTGATGCGTTTGAAGAGTATGTGGTATATCATCCCAAGTTTGTGGACTGGATGAAAATTAACGGCATAGAAGTTAAGGACAACTATACGCAGGAAGAACTCGACGAATTGGTGGCACGTTCACCATATTATAAGGCTACATCCAACGATGTGGATTGGCTTGAAAAAGTAAAAATGCAAGGAGGTGTTCAGAAGTGGGTTGACCATTCTATCTCCGTAACCATCAATCTACCTTCCGATGTGACTGAAGAACTCGTCGGCCAATTATATGTAGAGGCTTGGCGTTCGGGATGTAAAGGTTGTACAGTATATCGCGACGGCTCACGTGCCGGAGTGCTTGTGTCGTTGGAAAAAAAGAAGGAGACTCCCGAACAAATTGCACCGCATGTGATAAAGCGTCCCATCGAACTTGAAGCCGATGTGGTTCGATTCCAAAACAATAAGGAAAAATGGATTGCATTTGTCGGTCTTATCGACGGAAAACCGTATGAAATTTTTACCGGTCTTGCCGATGATGAAGATGGTATTTTCTGCCCGAAGTCGGTGACTCACGGTAAAATCATCAAAGCTATTGATGAGAAAGGCAACAAGCGCTACGACTTCCAATTCATCAATAAGCGAGGATATAAGACCACAATTGAAGGTTTGTCCGATAAATTCAATCCCGAATATTGGAATTACGCCAAATTGATTTCCGGAGTGCTTCGATATGGAATGCCTATTGACCAAGTACTTAAACTTGTTGGAGGTCTTGAGCTCGACAGCCAGTCCATCAATACTTGGAAAATGGGCGTGGAACGAGCACTTAAAAAGTATCTTCCCAATGGGATGAAAGCAAGCGGACAGCGTTGCCCCAACTGTGGTCAGGAAACTTTGATTTATCAGGAAGGATGTCTCATTTGTACATCGTGTGGCACCTCTAAATGCGGATAATTCTGTTATAAAACATAAAATAAAATAATAAACGGTCAAATCTGAAAAAATTCGCTAAGATTTGACCGTTTATTTGTAAATTCTTCGTACTTTTAGCTTAAAATTTCAAACCCATTATTTTAAACCTCTATATGAAGTTATCATTTTATATTGATTATCGTACAAATTGGGGTGAATCGGTATATATCACCGGCAATATTCCCGAGTTGGGTGGCGGAGATGAATCAAAGGCATTGAAGCTTGAACTCGATGGAGTAGAAGCATGGTCGATTACTGTAGATGCCGATGACAAGACTCCTGATTTTACGTATGGCTACATTGTAAAGCATGAAAATGGCTATACAAAGCATGAATGGGGCAAACCTCACATGTTTGTTCGCGCACGCAGCACAGCCAAAACCTATGAGATCTACGACCGTTGGCAAGATCAACCGCACGACAAGCCTTATTATTCATCGGCGTTTACCGATTGTATCCTCTACAAAGGTACCCGCGATAAGCGTGTGACTCCGAAGAGCGGTACTATCAACATCCGTGTATGGGCACCTATGGTGAAACCTGATGAAGTAGTCGCTATTTGTGGCGATAATGACTTGTTGGGAAATTGGGATGCATCAAAAGCTGTGTTGATGAACGATGCCGATTATCCTGAGTGGAATGTTTCGCTCGAAACAAAGGCGTTGCAGATTCCGTTCACTTACAAGTTCATCATCCTTAAGCGAGATACTCTTGAAGTAGTGGCATGGGAAGGTGGCGATAATCGTCATTTTGATATTGTTCCTTCACAGAAGAGTGCCATCGTAGTCGCTTCGGGTATGAGATTTATCAATCCGTTGGCTCCGTGGAAGGGCGCCGGTGTGGCTATCCCCGTATTCTCGGTTCGTAGCAATGATGACTTCGGTGTAGGTGATTTCTACGACCTTTTCAAGGTTGTGGATTGGGCTGCAAAGACCGGTCAGAAGGCATTGCAGATTTTGCCTATCAATGACACCACCATGACTCATACATGGACCGACTCATATCCTTATAATGCAAACTCTACGTTCGCACTTCACCCGATGTATCTTCGTCTGTCGGCTCTTGGCACACTTGCTGATGCAGAGCGCCAAGCATACTATGACAATCTCGGTCGTGAACTCAACGAACTTAAAGAGATCGACTATGAGCGCGTGAACCAAGGCAAGATTGCATTCACTCGTGAGATTTTTGCTCAAAATGGGGCAGAGGTTGTCGGTAGTGACGACTTCAAGGCATTTGTAGAGCGCAATGCCGAATGGTTGACTCCTTACGCTGCTTTCTGTGTGCTTCGCGATATGTATTCTACCGCCGATTTCTCCAATTGGGGTGAATATGCCGAATATGATGCAGATAAAGTAGCCAAATTCGTGGCTGAGCATCAAGATGAGATCAACTTTGTTTACTATCAACAGTACAATCTCGATAAGCAACTCCGCGAAGTTCGCGATTATGCACATGAACATGGTGTGCTTATCAAGGGCGATATTCCTATCGGTATATCTCGTACGAGCGTCGATGCATGGATTTTCCCGCGTCTTTTCAATATGAACAGTCAAGCCGGTGCTCCGCCGGACGATTTCTCTGTTCTCGGTCAAAACTGGGGCTTCCCCACCTACAACTGGGAAGAGATGAACAAGGACGGTTTTGCATGGTGGAAGGCTCGCTTCAGCAAAATGGCTGAATATTTCGATGCTTATCGTATCGACCATGTACTCGGATTCTTCCGTATATGGCAGATTCCGATGGATGCCGTTCACGGACTTCTTGGAACATTCAACCCCGCGCTTCCGTTCACTCCCGATGAATTGAAGTATAACTATGATTTCTGGATTGATGTCGATTTGCAGACCACTCCATACATCATGGATTACTTCCTCGGTGATTTCTTCGGAGAATATACTGATGAGGCGCGTTCTCGTTTCCTCGAACCGGTTGGCTACGGTCGTTACAAATTGCTTCCCGAATTCCGCACTCAGCGTCAGGTTGTAGACTATTTTGCAACACAGGAAAAGAACGATAAAAACGATAAATTGTGTAACGCATTGCTTGGCTTGATCGACGATGTGCTCTTCGTGGAAGACCCGTATGAAAAAGGCAAGTACCATCCCCGTATTTCGGCACACTTCACATATATATATCGTTCGCTCACCGATTATGAAAAGTGGTGTTTCAACCGTCTCTACAACGATTTCTACTACCATCGTCACAACGATTTCTGGTATGGAAAAGCAATGTGGAAACTTCCTCCGCTGATTGATGCTACCGATATGCTCGTGTGTGCAGAAGACCTCGGTATGATTCCCGATTGTGTGCCGGCTGTAATTTCGCAGTTGCAGATTCTCTCTCTCGAAATCCAGCGTATGCCTAAGGATCCCAAGGCTGAATTCGGAAACACATGGACATATCCTTATCTTTCGGTATGTACTACTTCTACTCACGATATGGGCGGTATCCGTCAATGGTGGGAAGAGGATCACGAAAAGTCGCAGCACTTCTATAATAATATGCTCCAAGAGGGTGGTGGTGCACCGTTCTTTGCAGAGCCGTGGATTTGCGACAAGATTGTCGATCTTCACCTCAAATCGCCTTCGATGCTCGTGATTCTTCCTCTTCAGGATTGGTTGTCGATTGATGGTCGCATCCGTCGTGAAAACCCGCAGGAAGAACAAATCAATGTGCCTGCCAACTCTCGCCACTATTGGCGTTATCGTATGCACTTGACTATCGAAGACCTTCTCGGAAACGACGATTACAACGAATATCTCCGCAATAAAATCACCAACAGCGGACGTTAATCGTAGTCAGATATTTACGAAAGAGATATGTGTGGCTTTTGCTATGCGTATCTCTTTCTATATATAGTAATACCAGTGTGAAGTGGCATAGTTTTAGGGCTTGTGACAGGGTTATGAAGCGAACTCCATTCGCTTTTATCGGACACCTAAAATAAGGACAAAAAACGCATGTTTGTAAACTCTTCATGGGATTTTATTTTGAATCTTTAAAATAAAGTTATATATTTGTGAATATAACTTCTAAAATTTGATATAATGAAAAAGTTCCTGTTAATTGCATTAATGTGTGTATGTTTAACGTCGTGTTATACCTCTCGCACATATGTGGGTGAGGTTGAGCCTGGTGCACCTACTGTGAAAGTGAATGATGAACATGTGCATCACTTAATTTATGGTTTAGTGCCAGTCGGGAATAATAAAATTGATGATTCAAGGTATGTAGGAGAACGAAAGAATTATGTCGTAAAAAACCAAGTATCATTTTTAGATGGTTTCTTAAGTGTTATTACATTTGGGATATATACTCCGACAACAGTTACCTTTGAAGTTCCGCTTGATGAGATAAACAATAAATAAGAAACATGATAAAATGGAGAGGTATGGCTTTTTTGCTATGCCTCTCTTGTCGTCTTTTATGTCTTTGATTCTTAATTTTGTGAAGAATACCAACCCTTTAATGTATTTTTTGACCATGAATAGATTCTTGTCAGTAATTTTTGTTACGATATTAGTGCCATTTGCTTTGTCTGCTCAAATCGGTGAATTGCCTCGTTCTTCACCTGAAGAACAAGGAGTCTCGTCAGCAAAAGTTATGGCATTTCTCGACTCTATCACATCGTTATCATCGACTGAAATACATGGTGTAGTATTAATGAGACATGGGCATATCATTGCGGAAAAATATTCACGACCTTTTGCTGCGGAATATGGGCATACGTTGTTTTCGTGTTCCAAGACATTCACTTCGGCGGCAATAGGTATTGCGATAGCAGAAAACCGGTTGCGACTCGATGATCGTTTGGCAGCATTCTTCCCCGAATATTTGCCGGACACTATTGATGGGCGGTTGGCATCAATCACGATTCGCGATTTGTTGACAATGACGTCAGGTTTTCGACCGACTAATTATGTGCGCAATAATGAGACTCAGTGGATACGTACATATCTTGCCAATGAGATAGTGGCAGAACCCGGCAAGCGATTTGCTTACGACTCGATGGGTACCTATCTGTTGTCGGCTATCATTCAGCGCGTCACAGGACAAACGCTGCTCGACTATCTTCGTCCGCGTCTGTTTGAACCATTACATATCGAGCATCTCAATTGGGAGTGGAGCCCCGAAGGGGTGACATGTGGCGGTTGGGCGCTTTATATGCAAGCGGAGTCGATGGCTAAGTTTGGTCTGTTGTTACTTAATAAAGGCGAATGGAATGGACGTCAACTTATTCCGAGCCGGTGGGTTGAGGCTATGATGTATCCTCATGTGAAACGTGACGATGGAGATGCTTATTGCTATCAGATGTGGGAATGTCCGCATCCTAATACTGCCCGAGCTGATGGTGCTTTCGGCCAATATATTATAGTGATGCCGGATGAGAATGCTGTGCTTGTTGTCACTCAGTGCCAACATGGCGACGCTCCTCAGCGTGAAATGCAGTGGCTGTTTGAAATGTTGGTTCCGACTTTTAGTGATGAGCCATTGATTATAGGGAAGGACACTCAACGTTTGGCGGACAAGGATTATTCGCTTCCATACGCCGAAGGTAAGGCCAAGACAAAGTCGATTAGAGAGATTAATGGCAAGAGATATATGCTTGGTGAGAATCGTCTTGGTTGGAAATCTGTAATGGTCGACCAAACCGGAAAAGAACTGTCTCTAATAGTAGAAACTACAGACGGTATGCAAAATTCCATACGTTGCGGTTATCATTCGTGGTGCTATTCTAAGGTCGATGTTAATTTTGCACCTCATCCATGGGTAGAAACCAAAGGAACCTATTCAGGATTTACGGAACCATTTACGACCGGTAGCAGTTATGGATGGGTAAAAAATGACGAACTACGAATATGTACTCATTTTGTCGACTGGATGAGCGGACTTGATATTACGCTCTGTTTCGATTTTAAGCAACCATATATTGAGGTTAAAGAAAATTTCAAGGAGCAATCATGGCGTGCCGTCATGACTCCTTAACGCACCAACTAAAGTTTGTGAAATAACACGTCCGAGTTAACAGCTCGGACGTGTTATTTTTGTACCGCTTCTAAATTCTTATTAAATGCGGCCGAAATCTTTATAAAGTCGTGAATTACAATTATATTTGCATAATATCAGTGCATATATTTAATTAACCATGAGAAAAATAGTTTATAATGTATCAGCCTTATTGGCATTTTGTGTCATGTCGTGTGGTTGTAACTCTAAAGGGAAGCAGCCTGCACAACCAAATGTTATAGTAATTCTCGCCGATGATTTGGGTTTCGGAGATGTAAGTGCGTATGGTTCTCCGACTATCAACACTCCTAATATCGATAATCTTGCCTCCGGAGGAGTCTGTTTTATGAATGGTTATGCCACATCTGCTACTTCAACGCCAAGCCGTTACGCGCTAATGACCGGAATGTATCCATGGAAAAACAAAGATGCGAAGATATTGCCGGGTGATGCACCGTTGCTTATCGAAGAAACGGCTTTTACGCTTCCGAAGATGATGCAACAGTCCGGCTATACCACCGGAGCGATAGGAAAATGGCATTTGGGAATGGGCAATGGTAATCCTAATTGGAATGACACTATTCGACCGGGAGCAAAGGAAATCGGATTTGATTATTCATGTTTGATAGCAGCTACTAATGACCGTGTGCCAACGGTATATGTAGAAAATGGCGGTGTAATTGGTATTAGTCCCGATGATCCTATTGAGGTTAATTATAAAGAAAAATATGACGGAGAACCTACGGCAATTGATAATCCGGAGTTACTCAAAATGCAGTGGTCGCATGGGCATAACAATGCTATTATAAATGGAATCCCTCGTATCGGGTTTATGAAAGGCGGACATGCAGCCAGATGGATTGACGAAGATATGGCCGACTTTTTCGTGGGAAAAGTAAAGTCGTTTCTTGAGGAGAATAAGGATAAACCATTTTTCCTATACTATGGGTTGCATCAACCGCATGTGCCGCGTGCGCCTCATAGCCGTTTTGTCGGTGCCACATCAATGGGGCCGAGAGGAGATGCAATAGTCGAGGCGGATTGGTGTGTGGGAGAATTGGTTAAAGAGTTGGAGCGATTAGGGTTGCTTGAAAATACATTGATAGTCTTTTCGAGTGATAACGGTCCGGTGCTTGACGATGGGTATAAGGATGGTGCCGTGGAAATGCTGGGAGAGCATAAGCCTGCCGGAGGATTGCGAGGTGGTAAATACAGCCTTTACGATGGCGGAACGCATATTCCTTTGTTTGTATATTGGAAAGGACACATCAAACCACTGAGAAGTAGTGCATTGGTATGTCAGATGGATTTGATGGCATCTTTGGCAGCATTGATTGGTGCGGAAATTCCCTCTACGCTTGATAGTCGTAATACACTTGATGCTTTTCTTGGACGAAGCGAGGTCGGACGCGATAATTTAGTGATTGAGGCTCAAGGGCGCACGGCACTTCGTTCCGGCGACTATATTTTGATTCCTCCGTATAATGGTCGAAAAGTGAATCTCACCGGCAATGAGCTTGGTAATCTTCCTGACTATGCCCTGTTTAATGTCAAAGACGATTTATCCCAACAAAATGATATAGCCAAACAAGATACTGCCACGCTACATCGTCTTGTCTCTCTCTATACCGATTTGACAAAAGGAGATTTCTAAAAGTCGCTTTGTCGGCACAATGTCAGAAAACAAAAAAGTCCGAGCTATTGACTCGGACTTTTCTATATCTGAACAGATGAAAATTATTTCTTCTTGCGATTTCCGTAACGGCTCATGAACTTGTCTACGCGACCTGCAGTATCGACGAGCTTTTGCTTACCGGTGAAGAACGGGTGAGAAGAGCTAGTGATTTCAAGCTTTACCAAAGGATATTCTTTACCGTCAACAGTGATAGTTTCCTTTGCAGCTACAGTCGAACGAGTGATGAAGATTTCGTCGTTAGACATATCTTTGAATACGACTTCACGATAATTTGAGGGATGGATGTCTTTTTTCATCTTATTGTTATTTTTTTATTGTTCTTACTTTGGTTGCGTTGGTAGGACGCTTTTATAGTAATGGCTTGCAAAAGTACTCATTTTTTTTGACGTGGCAAAACTTTCTCCACCATTTTTGGCTGAACAGGTGCTATTTTACGGAGAAGTCGGCGGCAAGTCGTTGGCGCACTACTTCATACATCATTATTCCCGCAGCAACAGAGACGTTGAGCGAACTGATGTTGCCAAACATCGGAATGGCAACAAGCGAATCGCATTGGCGTAAAGATTCGGGTGATACACCGGTATCTTCAGCCCCCATTACGATTGCAATCGGACCTGTATAATCGGCTTGAGTGTAGCTGATTTCTGCTTTTTCTGATGCTGCCACGATAGTGTAGCCGGCATCTTTGAGAAATCGAAGTGCTGAATGTATATTCTTTTCGCGGCATACCGGCAGATGGTGTAATGCTCCGGCAGAAGTTTTAATTGCGTCACCGCCTACCGATACACTTCCTCGTTCGGGAATCACTATGGCATTGGCTCCCACACATTCGCATGTACGGGCGATAGCTCCGAAGTTACGCACATCGGTGATACCGTCAAGCACCACAATAAAAGGCATTATTCCTTCCTCATATAGCTGTGGCACGAGATTGTCGAGACGGTGGTAGGTGACGGCAGAGAGAATCGCTACTACTCCTTGGTGGTTTTTACGAGTGATTTTATTTATGCGCTCGATAGGCACTCGTTGTGTCACTATGCCATATTGGCGAATAAGGTCCATGAGTTCACTTGCGAGTTCACCTTGCAAATCTTTCTTTAGATAAACCTTGTCGATGTCTTTACCGGCTTCGATAGCCTCCATTACGGCACGTATGCCGAAGATATATTCGTTGCGTTCCATTTTCTATGGGTTATTTATTGTTATTGAGGAGTGACAGAGCATTTGCACGAGCTGCTTCATCTACACTTGACCCACTTAGCATCAAGGCAATTTCATCGATGCGTTGTTCTGCCGTAAGTTCTTTTATATGTGTATGAGTGGCAAGTTCGTCGTCTTGCTTGAATACTTTGAAATGAGAGGACCCTTTGGCTGCGACTTGCGGCAGATGGGTTATTGCCATCACTTGTATGGTACGAGATATGGATTGCATCATCTCTCCCATGCGGTTGGCTACATCTCCCGACACTCCGGTGTCGATTTCGTCAAATATAATCGATGGTAGTTGCATCTTAGATGCTATGATGGTTTTTATCGACAGCATTAAGCGCGATATTTCACCTCCGGATGCTGTTTTGCCTACCGGTAGTAATTCTTGATTTTTGTTGAATGCAAAGAGGAATTCCACGTTGTCGATACCGGTATCCGTCAGGTCCGACGTGCGAGTGACAGAGATTTCGCAACAGAGGTTTTTCATGCCTAACGGCAATGCACGTTCTTTTAATTCTGCGGCAAACAATGCTGCTTCTTTCATGCGACGTGCGGAAATGGTACGTGCGGTTTCCAATGCTGTTGCGCGGGCTTTCTTTGCAGCACTTTCCAAATCGGCAAGCAGTTCCGACCCGTTATCGAGAGTTGCCAAGCGCTGACGTAGTCGGTCGCGTAATGCAATCAGAGCCTCTACGCTATCCACTTTATGTTTGCGTTGGAGTGTATATAGGTCGTTGATACGCTCTTCGATGCGCTCAAGTTCTGAAGGGTCGGCTGTAAGTTCGCGGTCGTATGATGCGAGAGTTTCAGCTATGTCTTGTAACTCGATTCGAGCAGATTCGAGTCGCTCCGATAGGCTGTCGGCATCGTCGATGACCGGGCGAAGCTCTTCGATAGAGTCTGATGCTTCGTTTATGAGGTCGAGAATATTTTTGTCTCCGTTTTGCAAAGCTCCTAATGCGGTGTACAGATTTTCCTTGATGCCGCTCATATTGGCGAGTATGGTGCGTTCTTGTTCCAAGTCGCTTTGTTCTCCTTCCACCAATCGCGCGTCTTCAAGTTGAGTGAGCTGAAACCGTAGGAAATCTTCGTCATCGCGACTATGTTCGATTGCTTGTCGAGTTTCGTGATATTTCTTTAATGCTTTTCGGTAGGTGGAATATTGAGTAGCATATTCTTGTAAAATTTCACCATTGGACGCAAGGGAATCTATTATGCGGAGTTGGTACTCGGCCGATGACAGCAGAAGATTTTGATGCTGTGAATGTATATCGACGAGTTGTACAGCTACGCTTTCGAGTTGCGATAGCGACACGGGCGAATCATTGACAAATGCTCGTGAGCGACCATTCGGGGCGATTTCTCGACGCAATATGCAGTGATCATCATCCCACTCGATGTCATTTGCTATGCAATGTTGCTTTAAGGTGGGGTAGTCCTTTATGGCAAATGATGCCTCGATTATAGATTTGCGGTCCGGATTACGTACGGCTTTGCTGTCTGCACGTCCGCCAAGCAAGAGGGATAAAGCCCCTAACATAATGGATTTACCTGCACCGGTTTCGCCGGTAATGATATTGAACCCGGAGTGAAATTCTATGTCGACATTATCGATAAGTGCGTAATTGGATATATGCAGTGACTCTAGCATGAGATAAGATTACTTATTGGTTCCGTTCTTTATTTTTGTAAGGCGGTCGTTGTCGGTGGGGTAGATTTGATACAACAATTCGTACACCTTTTCTCGTTCGGTTTGCTGCGATTTGGAGTAAAGGTTTACAAGTTCGTCAAGTTTTGAATCGCGAAACATTGAAAGAGCCACCGACATAGGTGCCGCATCAAAGACTTTTTTCAAATTCTCAAGTGATTCGGTGATTTTTGCACGACCTTTGTCGGGACTTAGTGCCATTTCATCAAGACCGGTGCGATGGTATTGATATATTAGCTCTCTGATTGAAGCAGTCGACGGCTGAGTGTAGGCTGTCAGCACGGCACTTCTGTTCTTATTGTCCTCAAAGGCTTTCCATCCGCTTTCTCCCGACGATTGCGCCATCTGCACCACTGCATCGGCTTTCTCATAAAATTGTTGCCCTCCGCGCGGTGAAAAACTATCAAAGTCTATGGCGAGAATCATATAGGCATAGAAATTGAGTATTGCCGTAAGATTACTCTCCATTGAGTTTTCCGAATAAATGAGAGGCTCGTTTATTCGGTATGAGAACTCAATTTTGTCGTCTTTAAAGTTGATGAGATTTGTCGTATATGAACTGTTATAGACCGGTCGGGTTGACTGTATCTGAAGGTCGCCGCTCATCACTTCATTGTCGTAAGTTTTTATCGTGAAAAACAGTTTGCATTCGATTTTTTCATTTGAAGCAAATTGCGCTGTCGACCATTTGGTCGTATTCATATAGTCGGCAATAGCTTCTTGAAGAGTTGTGAATACATCTTTGTTCGAACCGCTGACTTGTTGAGAGTTGATTTCTACGGTGCAATTAAGTTCTTGTGCCTGCACTACGAATGAAAGCGCCGACAATAGAAATGCCAATATGACTGAAAATCGTTTCATTGTCCGATTATAGCGTCGATTATATCACGAGCCACCTCGCTCTTTGGCTTGGTCTCATATTGTTTTTGGCTGCCGTCGGAATGAAAAATGGTGATACGATTTGTATCGGTACGGAATCCCGCTCCTTTATCGCGAAGCGAGTTGAGTACAATCATATCAAGATTTTTCTTTTTCATCTTTAGATGGGCATTGGCTTCTTCATCGTTCGTTTCGAGAGCAAAACCGACAAGAGTCTGACCTTGTTGTTTCATCTTGCCGAGAGCTGCGGCAATATCGGGATTTTTCACAAGATGAATTACGGGTATTTCATCTTTCTCTCGTTTGATTTTCACATCAGCCACTTCTGCCGGAGCATAATCAGCTACTGCCGCACACATGATGGCAATATCCGATTGCGGAAATGCATTAACGCAAGCATCGTGCATCTGGCGAGCCGATTCTACATCTATTACCTTGATTGACGGATGTATGGCTTTAATTGCGACAGGACCGCTCACCAATGTGACTTCTGCGCCTCTGCTTGCCGCTTCTTCAGCTAAAGCATATCCCATTTTACCGGATGAATAATTGCCGATAAAGCGTACGGGGTCTATTTTCTCGTATGTGGGACCGGCTGTGATAAGTATGCGTTTGCCGGCAAGAACTTGTCGGGAGGCAAAAAATTGCTCTAATTGGCGTACTATCTCTTCCGGCTCTTCCATACGTCCTTTGCCGACGAGATGGCTTGCAAGCTCTCCCGATGCCGGCTCGATGATATGATTGTCGTATGAGCGCAACAAGTCGAGATTGTGTTGCGTAGATGGATGTGCCATCATGTCGAGGTCCATTGCCGGGGCAATGAATACGGGTGCTTTAGCCGATAGGTAGGTGGTGATGAGCATATTATCGGCTACTCCGTTTGCCATCTTGGCGATTGAAGATGCCGTGGCGGGGGCGATGACCATTGCATCCGCCCATAATCCGAGGTCGACATGGCTGTGCCATTCCCCGGTATTGGCTGTGAAAAACTCACTGACCACCGGTTTCCCGCTTAATGCCGATAGTGTGACCGGCGTGATAAACTGTTTTCCGGAGTGGGTGATGACCACTTGCACTTCTGCTCCTGCTTTTATGAGCAATCGTAGTAAGTAGACTGATTTATACGCAGCTATACCGCCGGTAATACCCAATATTATATGCTTGCCTTTGAGCATGTTATTTTTCGCGTAGCTTTATGTTGGTGAATACGTCTTTTGTGTTTTGAGGAAAATCACCTTGCATAATCCAACTATAATAGCCGGGATCTTTTCGGAGCACTTCGGCTGCTAATTGACCTTTGTATTTTCCGAAGTTGATTACCTCTTCACGTTTGTCGTTATATATGAGACGTCCTGCCAAATCTACGTTGCGGTTCATCGACGAAAATTCCGACAATGCTTCAATGTCGTTTGGCAAATCGTCATAGTGGTCGAGTTGCGCTTTGAGCACCTCATAAGTGGCACGAGTATCGGCATTGGCAGAGTGCGCCTCTGTGAGATCCTTGCCACAGTAGAACTTATAGGCCGCTACAAGTGTTCGTTGCTCTTTTTTGTGGAAAATCGTTTGTACATCCACAAAACGAGGCTTTGTGAAATCAAATTTCACTCCGGCTCTTTGAAACTCTTGGTCGAGTATCGGTATGTCGAATCTGTTTGAGTTGAAGCCGGCAATGTCGCATCCTATAAAACTCTGAGCAAGGTCTTTGGCTATCATTTTGAATGTGCGACAATTGGCCACATCTTCATCTGTGATGTGGTGAACGGCTGTAGCTTCTTCGGGAATGTGCATTTCCGGATTGACGCGAATCGTACGTTCTATTTCCTCTCCGTTAGGCATCACCTTGATGAGAGAAATTTCTACAATGCGGTCGTGGGTAATGTTGGTCCCGGTTGTTTCTAAGTCGAAAAATATAATTGGTTTTTTAAGGGATAATTCCATTTTTACGGTCTTAATCGATTAAAAATCGGAAACAGTCATCGGCATCAATATGATGAGCTGTTCGCTGTCTTTTGCATTCTCTGACGGGAGGAATACTCCGGGACGGCTCGGGTCTGACAATTTGATGACAATGTCGGATGTGGATAACGTATTGAATATTTCAATGAGATAAGGCGCACTGAATCCGATTACCATTTCGTTTCCGGTAAAGTCGCAAGGAACTGATTCGCGTGCCGATGTGCAGAAATTGTTGTCTTGCGCTTTCATTATCACTTCCGATGGTGTGAGTTTGAATTTTACAAGACCATGTCCGGGGTCAACAAAAACTCCTACGCGACGTACAGCGTTGAGGAACGATTGGCGGTCGATGGTAAGAGTGTATGGATTGTTGGTGGGGATAACGCGGTTGTAGTCCGGGAAATTGCCTTTAATGAATCGACAGTTGAAAGTGAACGATGCCGATTCAAACGTTGCGCTTTTAGGCTCGATTGTCACTTTTACCTCTTCTTCCTTGGCGAATACGTTTTTGAGTACGGTTGCAGGCTTAACCGGAACGATGCATGAACCTTCGCAGCCGGGCGCGGAGAGCGAGTTGTGATACTTCACAAGTTTGCGGGTGTCGGTGGCTACGAATGTGATGCCGTCGGGTTTGATGTCCCAAAGGATACCCATCATTTGCGGACGAAGTTCGTCATTGCCGACAGCAAAAAGAGTATTGTCAATGCCTTTGATGAGTTGTTCGGTAGGACAGGTAAATGTCAAAACTTCCACATCATCATCTTTGTTTTCATTCGACGGATATTCGGCTCCGTTGAGTGCGATAAAGCTGTAGTTACCGCTTGGATATGTGATTTCAACCGCAAGATTGTCGTCATTGATGTTGAATGTGATGCCTTGGTCGGGCATTTCTTTCAGCAACTCAACAATACGGCGGGCATCGATACAGAACTTGCCACTGCCTTCAGCTTCCATTACCTCTACACGTGCCACGAGGGTGTTTTCAAGGTCTGATGCTGTGATGGTCAAGGTATTGCCTTCGAGCGAGAAAAGGAAGTTGTTGAGAATGGTGAGTGCATTCTTTGAATTAATCACTTTGCTCACAGCCGAAACTGTGGTGTAGAGCGTCTTGCTTGGTACGTTGAATTTCATATCTTAGCGTTTTATTTGTTTGTTCGTCAATAATTTATGCGTATGTGGATTGTGATGATACTACACTACGCAATTTAACTTACAAATATAGCGAAAATATTGGAAACTCTACTATGATTAAGCCAAAAAACGCATAAAAAGCAGGAGCCATAGAAGCGTTAATGCCTCTATGGCTCCGTTGATGAATTTTTATGAAAAGATTACCAGATGATTACTCTCTGATCGGCGGGCAGATACATTGGATCACCTTCTTTTATATCGAATGCTTGGAAGAATTCTTCGATATTACGCAAAGTGGCATTTACGCGCCAACGACCGAGAGAGTGGGGGTCGGTTTTGGTACGGGAGCGAATCTCTTCGTCGCGGATATTGCCGGCCCATACATTGGCGTATGCAAGGTAGAATCGTTGTTCGGGAGTAAAACCGTCGATTGTTTCGGCCGGTTTATCCTTTTGAGAGTTTTTATAGGCTGTCATTGCGACACGGAGACCTCCTTGGTCAGCGATGTTTTCTCCGAGGGTAAAGCGTCCGTTGGCATGCACGTCATCGATTACGATTACACTGTCGAATTGGGCTACGAGAATGTCGGCAAGAGCATTGAATGCTTCTGCATCGGAGTCAACCCACCAATTGCGCAGATTGCCGTCTTTGTCAAATTGTCGACCTTGGTCATCAAATCCGTGAGTCATTTCGTGTCCGATTACAACTCCGATTGCTCCATAGTTGAGAGCATCGTCGGCATTGGGATCGAAGAATGGCGGTTGGAGAATACCGGCGGGGAAGCAAATCTCGTTTGTCAGCGGGCTGTAGTATGCGTTGACTGTTTGAGGTGACATGTACCAACGTGCTTTGTCGACAGGCTTGCCATAGTCGGCAAGAGAATAGTCTATATTGAATTTGATAGCAGCTTTTACGTTTTCCCAATATGGTTTTTCGGGATTGATAGTCAAGCCTGAATAATCGCGCCAAGTGTCGGGGTAACCGATTTTAACGGTGAATTTGGCGAGCTTTTCTTGTGCCTGAACTTTAGTTGAATCGCTCATCCATGTAAGAGCATCGATATGTTGACTGAGTGATACCTTCAAGTTGTTTACAAGGTCAAGCATTTTGTCTTTGGATGATTGCGGGAAGTATTTTTCAACATAGAGTTGACCTAAAGCCTCTCCAAGTAATCCGTTGGGGATGGAAAGGGCACGTTTCCAACGAGGCTGAAGTTGTTGAACGCCGGATATGACTTTCGACAATTCAAAATCGGCGTTGATAAAGTCGTCGCTAAGATAGCCTGCTGCAGATGAAAGGTAGCCGGCAGCGAAATAGTCGTGGAGCTCTTGCTCGGTTGCTGAGCCGAGAATTTCATTGACTTTGGCCAATGATTTCGGTTGACCTATGATTACGATATTGATGCTGTCGATGCCTTGTTTTGCAAAGTAACGGCGAAGATCTACATTGGGATAGTTTTTGGAGATTTCATCCAATGTCATGGGGTTGTAGCTTGCTACTGGATCGCGAAGCTCTTCGCGAGAAAGTGCGGCTTGAGCAAGTTCTGTTTCGATTTTCATCACGTTGTCTACAACTCGTTGCTGAGCTTCTGCATCATAACCTACAAGACCGGTGATGGTTTTGAGATATGTTTTGTATGCTTCGCGTACGGCAAGCGTGTGTTCGCTGTTTTCAAGATAATAATCGCGATCACCGAGTCCGAGACCTCCCTGCGACCAATACATGGTGTTAATGTCGGAATTCATCATGTCAGCCTCAACGCCTGTGCTGAAAAATGCACCGACGCCCACCATTGATGCCATAAGGTCGATAAGGTCTTCTCGTTTGGCATTGTTGATGATGTTGAGGTCTTCCATTACAGGTGCGGCACCCTCTTCATTGAGACGAACACTATCCATGCCGAGTGCATATAGGTCGCCAATCTGTTGAGCTACTGATCCGGGAGTTGCATTTTTACTGTCGAGTCCGGTGACGAGTGCTTTCACTTGTTCACGGGTGTTTTCGCCTAATTGGTCGAATGTTCCGAAACGTGAGTATTCCGGTTTAAGCGGATTGTTTTTCATCCATCCGCCACAGGCATACTCATAGAAGTCTTGTTGAGGAGCTATCGAATCGTTGAGATTGGAACGATCGACTCCTTTGGGTGAATTGGTTGTGCACATTGTTATCGTTGAAGCAAATGCGATAGACAAAACTGCATAAGGAATCTTTTTCATTTTGTCGATTTTTAATTGGGTTAATTATTATGATTGATTTTTAGTTCGTCGTATTCCATTGATGCCAATTCCCACATGCTCATGGCATTTTCCAATTGCTTTTGTGTTACGGCATGTCGTTCGAAAATGTCGCCATCAATGTTGCCGTTGGCTATTTGTGCTTCTATATCGGCAATCTGTTGCTCAATGGATGCAATATCGGCTTCGGCATCTTCCACTTTTTTACGGGCACGTCGGATTGCCTTTTCCAATTCTCGTTGTTCGGCATAGCTGAGTTGAGGTTTGGAGTTCGATGTGGTTTCTGTTGCCGGTTTGGTAGCCGATTGTGGTTTGGTCTCCTTTGTTGGCGATTTGGACAATTCAAGTTCGGCGAGCGACGCCATCTTTTTCTTTTCGAGGAACTCATATATGCCTCCGAGACATTCACGCACTTTTCCTCCTCCGAACTCATAGACTTTCTCTACCAATCCATCGAGAAACTCGCGGTCGTGCGATACGACAATCACAGTCCCGTTGAAGTCTTTGATGGCTTGTTTTAAGATGTCCTTTGTCTTCATGTCGAGGTGGTTGGTCGGTTCGTCGAGAATGAGGAGATTTACCGGTTCGAGAAGCAGACGTATCATAGCAAGACGAGTCTTTTCACCACCCGACAGCACTTTCACTTTCTTATCGGATGCTTCACCGCCAAACATAAATGCGCCGAGAATATCTCGGATTTTGGTGCGGATGTCGCCTACGGCTACGCGGTCGATTGTATCGAATACCGTGATTTCTCCATCGAGCAGTTGCGCTTGATTTTGTGCGAAATATCCGATTTTGACATTGTGGCCGATTTTGAGATTGCCGGTAAACGGAATTTCTCCCATTATACACTTTACGAGAGTCGACTTACCTTCTCCGTTTTTACCTACGAAAGCCACTTTTTCGCCACGTTTGATAGTGAACGTTGCGTTATCGAACACTTGGTGGTCTCCATATGCCTTTCCTACATTGTCAGCAATAATAGGGTAGTCGCCTGAACGTGGTGCCGGAGGAAATTTCAGGTTGAGGTGAGATGTATCCACTTCGTCTACTTCGATTCTTTCTATCTTTGCGAGTTGCTTCATGCGGCTTTGCACCTGTACGGCTTTAGTCGCTTTATATCTGAATCGCTCGATAAATTCTTCGGTGTCTTGTATCTGTTTTTGTTGATTCTGATATGCCCTCATCTGTTGCTCAAGACGTTCTTGGCGCAATACGACATATTTGGAGTAGTTTACAGAGTAGTCATATATCTTCCCCAATGAGATTTCGATTGTTCGATTGGTCACATTGTCGATAAATGCGCGGTCGTGTGATACTAATACCACGGCATTGGCTTTCGTAATCAGAAAGTTTTCGAGCCACTGTATCGACTCGATGTCGAGGTGGTTGGTCGGTTCGTCGAGCAACAATACGTCGGGGCGCAGCAACAACAGTTTTGCCAATTCAATACGCATACGCCACCCGCCACTGAACTCCGAAGTAGGGCGATTGAAATCTTCGCGTGAAAATCCGAGACCGACAAGCGTTTTTTCCATCTCGGCTTCACAATTGTCACTCTCCTCCATTGCAATTCGTTCGGTGAGAGTCGTGAGTCGGTCGATAAGTTTATGATACTCGTCGCTTTCGTAATCTTCTCGTTGTTGCAGTTGAGAGTTTATATCATCGAGTTGATTGTGTAAATCTTTTATATGAGAGAACGCTTTTCTCACTTCTTCAATGACAGTAAGCGTGTCGCTCAATACCATTTGCTGAGGAAGATAGCCGATAGTCACATCTTGCGGTACTGCAACCGACCCGGAGGTGGGTTTTTGCAGCCCTGCGATTATTTTGAGCATAGTCGATTTGCCGGCACCATTTTTGCCGACAAAAGCTATTTTGTCTTTTTTGTTGATAACATAATTAATGTTGTCAAAAAGACTTTTGGCACTGAATTCGACCGATAGATTTTGTATTGAAATCATTTAGACGTTAATCTTGCTAATAACTTACAAAGTTAATACTGAATGATTCCATAATAAAGTCATTGGCTGTGCTTTAACATAATTTTAGCCTGATTGACGACTTTTGAAGTTCAACCCTATGTAAATGATATGTATATTTGTCCTCTGAATTTAAGTATCGATATTAGTAATGTATTATGAAGACTGATTCTCGTGAAAAGGAGATATATCGGGTGACTCTGTTGGGTAGTCTGATAAATTTACTTTTGTTGGCATTCAAATTTGTGGCCGGTATAGTAGGGCATAGTGCTGCTATGATTGCCGATGCCGTTCATTCGCTTTCTGATTTTATTACGGATATTGTGGTCATCGTATTTGTACGTATATCGGGTAAGCCTGAAGATGATTGCCATGATTATGGGCACGGAAAGTTTGAGACTATGGCTACGGCAGTGGTTAGTTTGATATTGCTTGCTGTCGGAGTTGGAATTTTTGTAAACGGGCTTTCTTCCGTGATTGCTATAGCTAAAGGGGAAATCATTGAGGCTCCGGGTATATTGGCGTTAATTGCCGCCGCAGTTTCTATTGTAATGAAGGAGTCGCTGTATAGATATACCGTTAAAGTTGGGACTCGCTTGAAATCGCAGGTTGTTGTTGCCAACGCATGGCATCATCGTAGCGATGCCTTTTCATCGATAGGCACCTTTGCGGGAATTTGTGGAGCGATATTTCTCGGTGAAAATTGGAGAATACTTGACCCTATTGCGGCCATGTTGGTAAGTGTGTTTATAGTAAAAGTTGCCGTTCAACTATTGACTCCATGTCTCAATGATTTGTTGGAAAAATCATTGCCACAAGATGTGGAAGACCGCATTTGCGAGATAATACTGTCATGTCCCGGAGTGTCATCGCCACATCATTTGCGTACTCGTCGTATTGGCAATCATTATGCTATCGAAGTTCATGCTCGCATGGATGGTTCTGTCACTCTTGACAAAGCGCATAGTGCTGCAAGTGAAATCGAACGAAAATTGAGAGCTGAATTTGGCGAAAATACCCATATCGGAATCCATATGGAGCCGACTAAAAAGACTGATTAACGGCGAATGTCGCTGTCGGTGACATAGCCATGCATCATGGCATAGAACCCAAGCCCGGATACCGAACGTATCCCAAGTTTGGTAGTGATATTTTTGCGATGGGAAAGCACCGTATTTATGCTGATTTCCAATCTGTCGGCTATTTCCTTGTTGATATACCCCATAGCTACAAGGCGAAGCACATCGATTTCCCGTTGCGACAAGTCGTTTTGTGTGCAGTCATTGTTTTGAGTATGAGTAGTGATGATGCGGCGTAAAGTCTCAATGATGGAACTTTCGTCGAGGTGGGTATTCAATATCTGCAAATCATTTCCGGGAAAGTCTCCGTGGGATATGATGATTGTGCGTGACCGACGGGGTATGAAAAAGTCATGTCGTGCCGCAAATATGTCTGACTCAACGAAATAAAGTGATTGTTGGTTGCTTTCGATGTCGGAATATGATAGGGTATCAGCAGCAACTGTAGCTTCGATGCTGAAAAATTCGTTGAGCAGATATTTAATCCCTAAAGCAGCCGCAGTGTCACGACTTATTATTATGACGGAAAGTGCACCCATCTCTCTTATCTGTTTTCAATGAGTTGCTGCATGACGCGAGCCACCGGAGCAAGAATGCGGTTGCGTATCCGATTATTTTGCTTGATGTCTTTTTCAAGTGACATTATTGCAATAAGCACTCCGTAGCAAAGATTTTGGTCATAATCTCCGGTAAGGTGTATGATGAAAAGATTTTTCAGGTCGTGCAACTTATCTTCGATTGGGTCGGATTCTTCCGATATAGTGGGGGATATAGATTCTATGACAGGGCGAATATCGTGACGTTGTTCCATACTTATTATTGCCGGAAACCAACTATTGGTGTCATTATCGATTCGCTCTGCAATATCTTTACGCAGCTCGTTATAGAATTTAAGCATCGCGCCAAGATTATTGTCTTTGTGGCTTCTCTCGATGAGCAGAGCGAAATGTCGGTCTATGTTTGGCAACTGTACACGCAGATGGTAATCGTTGGTCTTTCGTAGATATTCTATAATAGTCGATGCGCAAAACGATTTCAGTATTTTTTCCGGGAAATACTCTTCATTGATAAATGTGTTGAGTATCGTAAGAAAAAATTCTGTGTCGAGGTCATATTTTGCGCAAATGTTGGCTATGGTGGCATCACCGGTGCCAAGCCGGATGCCGAATCGATTTATGACCGGTATTACGGATGGTTCATGTGCGATTATGTCGCAAAGTTTTGTATTGGCGTAGAGCAGAGCCATTAATATTTTGATTTCTTGTTTATTGTGATTACGTTTGATTCGGTGATTATGATGTCCATCACCACATCGTGAGGTTCGGCATCTATTTCATCGACCAATTGGAAATCATAGCCGACTCCGATTTTTGTGGCGCGAGTCTCTGAAAGCAGTCGGTCGTAGTAACCCTTCCCTCGTCCCACACGATTCCCACGTCGGTCGTAAGCTATCGCCGGAACGACAACCAATTCTATGTCATTGATGTCGTACACATCATTGCCGTCAGGCTCTTCGATGTGGAAAGCTCCAAGTCGCAATGAAGAGCGGTTGTAGGGTAGTATCTCCAAATTCACTCCGTTCACTCTTGGCAGAAAAAAGCTTTTGCGGGTATGCCACTTGTCGATAAATTCGAGGGTGGACAACTCATCCGGCAAAGAATGATACATAAGTATCTTTTCGGCCATGATGAATGCCACTGATTTTTCGAGAGCGGCAAATACATCGCCGGCCGACCGGCGTTTTTCATCGTCAGACAGCAAGCTTTTTTGCGCTTTAATCGATCTGCGGATATCTTCTTTTTTCATTTGACTTATTTTGTTGAAGTCGTCCCTATCAAAATGGGAAATTGTGCATTGCCCTGATTTAGTTGTTCGATGGCTTTTTGCACGCTGTTGTCGTGACGATTATAAATGTAGAAAAACGCATTATAACCCAAAATGTCACGAACGATCAAGGCTTTCAACTGATTAACAAGTAAGTCGTGAGATTTGTTGATATAATACCAACGAGCCGGTACGCCATTCTGCGCAGCGTATCTTACAAATGATTGCAACAATACGTCGTCGTCAGGCAATTGTTTCAGCATCTCATCGGTATCTTTATATTTCAGCAGATTTTCACGATTGAGATCGCAATATGAAAATGCAAATCGTTGCAGAAGTCCGGCATTGGCAACTTCCATATAGTAGGAACTTACTCCCGCCGTGTCGTTGGGGGTGAAAACGTCGGGCATGATACCGCCACCGCCATATACTTTGCGTCCGCTCGCAGTATGAAACAGTTTGGTTTTGTCGATTTTTGCACTGTCTGCACTGTAGGCCTCTCCGTGATTATATCGGTCGATGATTTCACTGCTGTAAGAGTCTCCTTTGCCGGGGGTGTAATCCTTTTGAATACAACGTCCCGAAGGTGTGTAATAACGCGAAATTGTCAGACGGATGGCACTGCTGTCGGGGAGCGTGGATTGCCGTTGCACAAGTCCTTTGCCGAAAGAGCGTCTGCCGATTATCAGTCCGCGGTCATTATCTTGCATTGCACCTGCAAAAATTTCACTGGCACTCGCTGAAAATTCATCGATAAGCACTGCGATTTCCGAGTCCTGAAACGATCCGTTGCCATCGCTGAATGCCTGCTCCATGACTACACCGTCTCGTCCTTTTGTATAGACTATCGAACAGCCCTTCGGTAGAAATTCATTTGCCATCAATATGGCTATTTCCATATATCCTCCG
The DNA here is from genome assembly GCA_045133615.1 of Muribaculaceae bacterium. Lineage (GTDB taxonomy): Bacteria > Bacteroidota > Bacteroidia > Bacteroidales > Muribaculaceae > M3. The sequence goes on from JBGUUQ010000027.1 coordinate 42,723, forward strand.
CCGTTTCCGCGAAGGTCTACTATATATTTCTTGGCTCCTTCTGCTTTTAATGAGGTCAGAGCCGTTAGAAATTCATTGTATGTCGTTTTCCCGAATTTGTTCACTTTAATATAGCCGATTTCGGGAGCGATGAGATAGGAGGCATCTACAGAATTGACGGGAATGGCTCCGCGTGTCACCTCATAGTGCAGAAGTTTTTTTGCCGACGAACGTTTTATTCCGAGCTTCACTTTCGTTCCCTCCGGTCCACGTAGCAATGAGAACACCTGTTCGTTGGTCACTCCCGTACCCGCTACGATAGAATCATTGACTTCAATGATTCTGTCTCCGGCAAGAATCCCTATCTTCTCCGAAGGTCCCCCAGATATGGCTTCAACCACGGTGATGGTATCGTTCATAATCGAAAATTGAATTCCGATTCCGCTAAATGAGCCTTCAAGTTCATCATTCACCGCTTTTAAGTCTCGTGCCGGAATGTAAGTGGAGTGGGGGTCGAGATTGGCGAGCAACTCCGGTATGGTCAATTCAATGATATTGTTCATATCCACCGAATCTACATAGTCATTTTCGATTAGAGACAAAATCATGTTGAACTTGTCCTCGGCACTGTTTCTTGACTTATGTCCGCTTAAATATGTGCCAAGCCACATGCCGCCAACTATGGAAATGGCGACAGCCAAAGGAATCCATACAATAGGATTATTTTTTTTCATCGCTTAAATATTGGGTCTATTGTTGAATATCTGCAATATGTACGCACTCTATACCGGCACGGCGTAGGAGATCGAGACCGTCGCTGATACGATATAGGTCATTAAATACAACACGTTTGATGCCTGCTTGGATTATGAGCTTCGAACATTCCACACATGGCGACGCTGTCACATAAAGAGTCGAACCATCGCTCGAATTGTTGCTTTGTGCCACTTTTGTGATAGCATTGGCTTCGGCGTGAAGCACATAAGGTTTTGTGACTCCCGATTCATCTTCACACACATTTTCAAATCCGGCCGGCGTACCATTGTATCCGTCGGATATAATCATTTTGTCTTTCACTATCAGTGCACCCACTTGGCGACGTTTGCAGTATGAATTTTCTGCCCAAATCTTCGCCATTCGCAAGTATCTTTTGTCAAGTAAAGATTGTTTTTCGTCTTGATTCATTTTTGCAAAAATATGCTACAAAGTTACAACAAAACGCGGAATAATCTAACAAAAACCATAAACATCTTAAAATCATTGCGATTACGCGAATATTCACTATTTTTGTTGGGTAATTTAATGTAGAAATCGAATGAATAAAGTATTGCGTATCGATATTTTGATGTTGGCACTGTTTGTGGCATCGTTGTTGACCGGTGTGGGAATATATTATGCCGACCATTTTCAGTCGCATGATGAGTGGCATAATTGGTCGGTGGCTCACGTCGTGGCCAATTTGTTTTTCTTAGTTGTGGCGATAGTCCATATCAAGCAACATTGGGCATGGTACAAGTCATTATTCAAGTCCATCACCCGAAAAAGCAAAGTCACAATATTTGTCACGGTTGCATTTCTTTGTGCATCGATTTCCGGAATTTACCTGTTATTATTTGCCGATGGGCAAGGAACCTCCGAAGGACTCGCTCATCTCTGGATTGGAGGCATATTTGGCTTGTCCGGAATTTTGCATTTTGCAATGCGATGTCGCATCCTGCTCAAATTTCTTAAATGACCCTTTTGGCATCATTACCCTAAAAAACATACGGACACGACCGATATTGACCATGTCCGTATGCAAAATATTTTGACAATATAAGAAGACCTACTTGATTTTTTCGAGGAAGTGTGCTTGCGATTTGAGGATGTTGCGCGATTGGAGCACGAGGGTCTTCGTTTCGCTGAGGATATTGAAGTAGAGTGCGCTGCCGCGAGTGGAGGCACTGTCGTCGTTTTTGATGCGACGGATTTGGCTCTTGATTCGTTCGGCTATCGTTCCAAAGAGAGCATCACGCATAGTGAGCACATCGTCGAGTGCGGAGAAGTTTTTCTCTTCGAGCATTGTGTTTACGTGACGGAATATGTTTTCCACCTCATCATTCACCACTTTGAGATCCATAATTTGCTCTTCAGTGAGTCCTTTATGGTTGTTGTTGATATGGTCGTAGGCCGGACGGGTGATGTGGAGCATCGCTTTTGTCACTTCTGTCAGCGAATCGACTACTTGCACGAAGAAGTGGGCCGACTCGATTTTCTGCTCTTGGAGTTTGCGGATTGTGGCCATGATTTCATATTTTCGTTGATTGGCCTCTTTATACAAAGCCTCCGATTGCTGAACGGTTTCTTTCAATACTTTACGGTTTTCGGTGAAGAGAGCCACGAGCATGTGGTTGTAGATTTCTGATATATTCTTCATTGTGCGACATACAGCGTCGGTGCATGAATAGAGCACATCTTCGTCGTTTTCATCTTCGGTGATGAGGGGTTGCTCCTCTTTCTTGGCTTTTGCCTTAAAGATGAGGGAGTGGCAAAGGGCATAACCGCAGAGCAAACATACGATGACAAGTGCAACCCATCCACCCCAAATGAGGAACAATCCGATGGTAAGCGCGAGAACAAATCCGGCAAATGCAGTTACAAACCATCCGGCAATCACAACCATCACGCCCGAAATTCGATATACGGCACTATCGCGACCCCATGCACGGTCGGCAAGCGATGAACCCATTGACACCATAAACACTACATAGGTAGTAGACAACGGCAATTTCAACGATGTACCGATACAAATCAGGATTGATGCTGCCGTAAGATTGACCACGGCACGAATCAAGTCGTAGGAAGCTCCTGAGCGTTCTTCTGCCGGCAACTGCACGAAGCGAGTATTGATTTTTTCTCGCAATTTGGCAGGGATAATCTTATTGTAACCATTGTTGAGTTGAATGGCAAAACGAACAATCGAGCGTGACATTATCGACGAATTGAAGCGCTCGTTTGAGTCTTCATGCTGCGAAGAAAGGCTTAATTCGGTTTGCGCCACTTTCATTGCGTCGCGTGAGAAAAACAGTGTCAATACCATTATCACGCCGGCTCCAAGCAGCAACCACACATTGGCTTGTACGGGAGCGGCAAGACCTTCCATTGTCATATTCATATCTCCGCTTTCAGCAGCCATGTGGAACGAGTCGAATCCGGCAAAAGGAACGCCGATGAAGTTAACCAAGTCGTTGCCGGCAAATGCGAGGGCAAGAGCAAATGTTCCGGAAAGGATGGTAAATTTGATGATATTGAGCTTGAAATATTGGCAAATTCCGAGAACAATCGAGCAGACAGCCCAAATGCCGAATAATGCGAGCATTGTGTTGTCATTGATGAATGAAGTCAGTTCGACAGGAACCAAGCCGGAGCTCTTAAGACCTTTGAATATTGCAAAATAGACAATACCGGTCAATGAAATGCCACACCAAAATGCTCCGAATTTAGAGAATACACTCTTATAACGGAAACTGAAAATCACGCGTGATATGTACATCAATATACCGCCGACCGTGAATGCAATTGCCACCGATACTAAAATACCGGAGATTATCACCATCGCTTTTCCTGCATTGATGAAGTGTCCGAGATCATTGATGGACAGTCCTGATTCATTCCATATTTTATATAATGCGACAGCCACAGCCGAACCGAGCAATTCAAATACGAGTGAAACGGTGGTTGACGTAGGCAGTCCGAGTGAGTTGAACGTATTAAGCAAAATCACATCGGCAAGCATCATGCCTACAAAAAGAATCATTATCTCTGAAAAGGTAAAACTACCGGGATAGAACACCCCGTTGCGAGCCACTTCCATCATACCGCTCGATGTAAGTACACCGACCAATATACCCAAGGAGGCAACTGCGAGTATCACACGCTGCGGAGCGACCTTCGCTCCGAGTGCGGAATTGAGAAAGTTGATGGCATCGTTTGCCACTCCGACAATCAAGTCCAAAACAGCAAGCACACCCAAAATCACTAAAATCACTATAAAAATAGGATCCATATCAATACTATAAAATTTTAATTGATTAAATATACTGTTTTATTGTTTTCTCAGCGAAAATATAAATTCCAAGCCTCCTCCGTTGCGGTGGCGAACACTGATGTCGCCCCCATGGAAAGCAACGGCATTTTTTACAATCGACAGTCCGAGACCGGTGCCGCCGGCTTTGCGTGAACGGCCATCGTCGACGCGATAAAATCGTTCAAAAATGCGGTTGAAATGCACTTCATCGACACCGATGCCGTTGTCGGCAAATGAGAACGTGTATTTATCCTCATTTCCATCTATCAGAGAGATGAAAATATCACGTCCTCCGGAGTATGCCAATGAGTTGGAAACCAAATTGCGGAAAATCGACTCGACAAGACTGCGGTTGCCCACAATCGGCATCTCCGAAGCTACATTGAGATTGATGCGCATACGTCGTTCCGCCGGCAATAGCTGCATTTCGTCGCCTACCTCGTCAAGAATTTCAGCAATATCGAAACTTTCTTTTGAAATCTGCTCCGGTGCATCAGAGATACGAGTGATAACGGATATGTCGTTGAGCAAGGCGCACAAACGTTTTACCTGTTCTTGGCTTTTTTCTACAAACATCAGTATTTGCTCTTTGGTCAATCGTTCACGATTGGTCAACACTGTCTCCATACAGCCCTGAATGGCGTGTACGGGAGTCTTTATTTCATGATTGATATTGTTTGTAAGCTGATGCTTTATGGCTGTTTTCTCTTTTTCCTCTTCGAGAAGGTTTTGGTAATATTCATCGCGCTGTTGCGCCGCAGTCTGAGCTTTGTTATACAGGTGGATGATGTGGGCTGAAATTTCACCTAATTCATCGTTAAGGAAATTATAAGAGGCAGGATCCGGATTTTCTCCACGTTCAGCCTTATTGGCGAAATCTCGCAATCGCTCTATATTCACTCCGAAACGTCGGCTTGCATAAAATGCCAAAACGGAAAGAGCTACCGAAATCACCAGTATGGTCCATAAATACACTGTCTCTCCTTGTAGAGCTTTAACTAACGGCAAATCATAAGGCACTGATGTACGAACGATATATTCGCCACCTTTCATTGCGGAATAGAAATAAGAATTTTGGCTGAGAGATGACACGCGTCGGAGAGTGAACCCGCTGCCGTTATCCATAGCCGAGCGTATTTCATTACGTTGGTGATAGTCTACACCGATTGTCTCACCTTCGGTATCGTAAATGACTATCCCGTTTACATCCAAAATGGTGAATCTTACCGGCTCCACATTCTCATTGATGCTGTCGATATATGCCAATCCGGCATCCATCCCATCTCGAAGAGAATAGAGCAATTGTGCATTATATATCTGTAGATGAGAATCGTAACTTTCTGCTTTAAATTCTTTCTCGCGAAAATAGAAAATTCCGAACATTGCAATGGCTACCACCCACGTGAAGACCATTATCAGCAAAAAAAGACGAGTCTTGTAATTAAATGTTTTCCTCAAAACCGTATCCATATCCAAGTTTAGTTATAATATACCTTTCATAACGTCCGAGTTTGCGACGAAGACGATTTATATTTACATCAACCGTTCTGTCGAGCACAATTCCGTCATGACTCCAAATCTTATCCAATATTTCATCCCGCGAAAAGTACACTCCGGGATTTTTTACAAATAATAGCAAAAGTTCAAATTCGGTCTTGGTCAATATCACCTCTTTTTCATCGATATAGCATCGTTTTTTCACCGTATCGAGTTTCAGAGTATCGAAATTTATAATGCCCGGTTCTTTATAGCTGCGACGTATTACGCTCTGTACGCGCAATATCATCTCTTTCATCGAAAATGGTTTGCGCACATAGTCGTCGGCATTGCATTCGTAGCCTTCAAGAACAGCCTCCTCCGCACTCTTTGCCGTGCAAAATATCAGAGGGATACTTGCCGTTGTGGGGTTGGAGCGAAGACGACGGGCAAAATCGAACCCGCTCATTTCTCCCATCATCACATCGAGCAATATCAAAGAATAGGAGGACAATGGCATCTTCATGGCTTCCTCGGCGGAAAGAGCGGTTTCCACCTCATAGCCTTCAAGTTCTAAATTGGTTTTGAGTAGCAAGCAGTTCACTTCCTCGTCATCTACGACCAATATCGGACCGTTTAATTTCATTTACCACTATCTATTTCAGTTTTACGATTGCAAAGATATATTAAAGAAATTTTTATGATATAACAAAGTTGTAACATTTGCGCATTTCTCGATAAAAATAGCTATTTTCGCTCTCTCAAAGATTGATAAACTATGATTTCTACAATAATAATCCTATCGATATTATGTATTGCATTGGTCGGGTGGTTGATGGTGACAAACCGCACTCTGTCGGCTGCTAAAGAAGAAAATGCTAAACTGTCCGAGCGTCTTCGATATATCGCTGAAGAGAAAGAGCGTCTGTCGAGAGAAAGCGAGGAGCGATTCAAAAATCTTGCCAACGAGATACTTATCGACAACTCCCGTCGCTTCAAAGAAGCAAATGAGACTCGATTGGCCGAAATTCTTATGCCGCTCCGTGAGAACATTGAGCAATTCAAACGTTCGATTACCGATGCGTATTCCGCCGAAGCTCGCGAACGATTCTCGTTGCAGCGAAGTATTAAGGAGTTGGTGGAACTTAATCGCTCTATCGGGAAAGAAGCTCAAGATTTGACCTCTGCTCTGCGTGGTAATTCCAAAGTGCAGGGGGACTGGGGAGAGATGATTTTGGAAAATATCCTTGAAAAATCCGGATTGCGCAAAGGGCATGAATTTGTTGTACAGCAGACCACAGATGGCAATGGTAAAACTTTGCGAGATGAACTTGGCAACGGTTTGCGTCCCGATGTGGTGGTCTACTATCCCGATCAACGATGTATCGTGATAGATTCAAAAGTTTCCCTTACTGCTTACACAAACTATATTAATGCGGAAAACGAAACAGAACGTACCGATGCCGGAAAACGCCATCTGCAATCGGTACGCGCCCATATAGCCGAGCTGTCGGCTAAAAAGTATCAAGACTATATCGGAGGAGGGAAGACCGATTTCGTGATGATGTTTATCCCCAACGAGGGTGCATACATTGCAGCCATGCAGTTAGATAGCACATTGTGGCAAGAAGCCTACGACCGTAGGGTATTGCTCGTGTCTCCGACCCATCTATTTTCCGCTTTGCGACTTATTGCCCAATTGTGGAGTCACGATAAGCAGACTCGCAATGCCATCGAAATAGCAAAAGCGGCAGGGGCTATGGTCGACAAATTCGTCAACTTCACCAAAGATATGAGCAATATCGAGAAATCACTAAACAAAACACGTGAGGCGTACGACGAAGCTATGAAGAAACTATGCACCGGACAAGGCAATCTTGTGTCACGTGCCGAAAAGTTGCGAGAACTCGGAGCTAAAGCCGAAAAGCAACTCCCTACGGAACTGTCCGACCGCAATCTCGAAGAATGACACATTAATTAATACACGACGAAATAATTTGCCGTAATAGTTTGTCTCAAAACCGACATTTAACATTTTTGAGATAACCTTACGATGTTTTCACTGTACATTTGCGGCATCAAATTTATTCAAAATGAAAAAGATTATTTCGTCTATTATGACATTTGCTGTTGCCCTTTCTGTTGTTTCATGTGGCGGTAAAGCAAATACAGGTGAGCGTGAATCGCAAGAACTTTCGGGTGCGGGGGCTACATTCCCTCTTCCTTTTTATAACGTAGTGTTTGAGCAATTTGCACAGCTTAACGGCGATGCCGTGGCTTATGGTGGAATCGGTTCCGGAGGAGGCGTGCGCAATCTTTCTGACAAGATTGTGGATTTTGCCGGTAGTGATGCATTTCTTACCGATAAAGAAATGGCTGAGATGGCTCCTGTAATTCATATCCCTACTTGTATGGGCGCTGTTGTATTGGCTTACAATCTCGATGGAGTGGAAAATCTGAATCTTTCGGGCGAAGTCATTGCCGATATTTTTGCAGGAAACATAACTAAATGGAATGATGCCCGCATATCAGCAATGAATCCTGAGGTGAAATTGCCGGCGGAAAATATCATCCCGGTTTTCCGTTCCGATGGCTCAGGAACTACATTCGTATTTACCGATTATCTTACAAAGGTGAGTCCCGACTGGGCTGCGAAATATGGGGCGGGAAAATCTGTAAACTTCCCCGTAGGCCAGGCTGCAAAAGGCAATCCCGGTGTAGCCGGCGTAATTTCGCAAACGAAAAACTCCATAGGTTATGTCGGTTCGGAATACGCATTCTCTCAGAAGATTGCTTATGCAAAAATCCAAAATCGCAATGGCGAATTTGTGCTTCCCTCATCGGAGTCCATCTCGGCAGCCGCTTCAGGTGAGATACCCGCTGATACAAGAACATCCATTACAAACTCGGATGCCGCAGGTGCTTATCCGATTAGCTGCTTCACATGGATGATTATCTACAAAGAGCAAAATTATTCCAACCGCACAAAAGAACAAGCAGTTGCAACCATTGATTTACTGCAATATATTCTTTCCGACGACGCTCAAAACATGGCATCGGAAGTGCACTATGCGCCTCTTCCCGAAAAGGCTAAAGAGATAAGCAAGTCAAACCTCAAAACCGTCACTTACGACGGAGTGGCAATTTTGCAATAATACAATCTGACCATGAACGATAAACTCTATAAAGCGTTATTGTTTATCGCGGCATTAGTAGTGCCGATAGTGTGCGGGGGTGTGATTTACGCCCTCGTCACTGACGCGTATGAGGCTTTTCACCACTTTGGATTTTTCAACTTTCTCACCTCTTCGGAGTGGGACTACACCGAAGGACACGAGCAATACGGTTCGCTGCCGTTTATCACCGGTACGTTGATGACCACATTGTTGGCATTGCTGTTCTGTATCCCGTTTTCTTTGCCTGTTGCACTATTTGTCGGCGAATATTTCAAAGGCACTCGTGTTGCCGCCATTTTGAGCACTGTTACCGACCTGTTGGCGGGAATCCCCTCCATCATCTACGGGTTGTGGGGATTCTACACCTTGCGTCCCATCATTATGGCTCTTAACATTTCTCCGCAAGGGTCCGGGGTATTGACTGCATCGTTGGTGTTGGCCATCATGATAGTACCATATGCCGCATCGTTAAGTGCTGAATTTATCAAGATGGTTCCCAACGACCTTAAAGAAAGTGGCTACAGTCTTGGAGCCACTCGTGCCGAGGTTGTCCGTCGAGTTGTGTTTCCCGTTGCCGGCTCCGGCATATTCTCTTCGTATGTATTGGCTATCGGACGTGCTTTGGGAGAAACGATGACTGTCACTATGTTGATTGGAAACACCAACAATATTCCCGACTCCATTACCTCTACCGGCAACTCGATGGCATCGATTATTGCCAACCAATTCGGTGAGGCTGACGGGTTGCGTCTTTCATCGCTTATTGCCATCGGACTCATCCTGTTTATGATAACTGCCATTATCAATATGATTGGCAAAATGATGATTAAACGCGCAAGAATATCCTGACGATATGACAAATCTGAAAATTAAGCATCGTATAGCGAAAGACAAAATGCTGTTATGGGCTGTTTGTCTTTTTGCGGCACTCACAGCCGTGCCTTTATTGGCTATTTTGGGAGAAGTACTGATTAAAGGTTACGACCAACTGTCGTGGTCGTTTTTCACCGAACCGACGCCCACCGCCTACAAGGCAATGAAAGCGATAGAGGCGGGCTTGCCGATTCCAGGAGGCATTGCCAACGGTATTATCGGGACTATGATTATCCTTGGTATGGCCGTCGTCGTTGCCGTACCGATCGGGATATTATGCGGCGCATATTTAGCCGAAAACAGCAAAAACCGTTTTGCACAGACCGTGAGCTATCTGACCGACTTGTTGCAGGGCACCCCCTCGGTAATCATCGGTATTATCACCTATATATGGGTTGTTGTGCCGATGAAAGGCTATTCGGCGATTGCCGGTAGTGTGGCTCTCTGCATCATGATGTTGCCGCTCATCATTCGTTCCACCGAAGAGACTTTGAAAATCCTTCCTGTCTCTCTCAAAGAAGCCGGTTTGGCTCTTGGGGGGAACAAAGCCCGCGTAATGCTGAAAGTGCAATTGCCTGCCGCGTTCGGCGGTATATTCACCGGAGTGTTACTCGCTATCTCCCGCGTAATAGGGGAGACCGCACCGCTTATGTTTACCGCTTTAGGTTGTTCGTTTATTCGCTGGTCGGTCGACAAACCCATATCGGCCGTTCCGTTGCTCATTTGGGAATTTTTCAACGACCCGAATCTGCAAGAACTCATCTGGGGCGCATCCCTCTCACTCCTCCTGTTTGTACTCACACTAAATCTCACCGCTAAATATCTTGCAAAGAAATGGAATCAGTAGCACCAATACTTGAGTTTAAAAATACATGTGTATCCTATACAAAGCAGACTATGGCTGTGAAATATGTATCGGCAGCCATTGAAAGAAACACTATCACGGCCATAATGGGACCTTCGGGTTGCGGAAAAAGCACTCTGCTTCGCGCCGTCAATCTGATGCACAATCTGTATCCCAACATCCGCGTGAATGGCGAAATTCTGCTTAACGGCGAAAACATCCTTTCTATGGAGCCTATCGACGTGCGCCGACGTGTAGGAATGGTGTTTCAACGCCCCGCTCCGTTCCCCACTATGAGCATATACGACAATGTGTTGGCCGGTTTCTCGCTCAACGGAATCCGTCTCTCAAAAGCAAAGAAAGACGAGACTGTCGAACGTTGCTTGAAAAGTGTGGCGATGTGGGATGAGGTGAAAGATGTGTTGACTAAGAAAGGTACATTCCTTTCCGGAGGACAACAACAACGCCTTTGCATCGCTCGCGCTTTGGCTATGAAGCCCGACATTTTGCTGATGGACGAACCTACATCGGCTCTCGACCCCATAGCTACGAAGCATATTGAAGAACTGCTTACCGAGTTGCAGAAAGAGGTGACAATTCTTATCGTCACTCACAATATGGGGCAAGCTATGCGTATATCTTCGCGTTCCATGTTCATGTATCTCGGCGAGTTGATTGAATATGGCGATACCGCCACAATGTTCTCCAACCCTGTTGATGAGCGCACCAAAGAATACTTGACCGGTAAAATCGGCTAAATCTTTCTATCATAGAAATGAGCCTGTGTCGTATATGATTTCCGACACAGGCTCATCGTTTTTAATGAATATCTTATCGCGCGAGAGGGGAGGATTATTTTACTCCTTTTGCGCCTTTAGCTCCTTTCACTCCGCCACCGAGCGAGAAAATGTTTTGGTCGTACGACACGGTTTTCATGCTCATTTCGCGCTTGCGCTTTACTGCAAGTTGTACGAGGCGGTCCATCAGTTTGTCAAACGTGATGCCGGTGGCTTCCCAAAGGTAGAATGAGAGAGAACCGGGTATCGTATTGATTTCGTTTACATAGATATTGCGACTCTTGCGGTCGATGATTACATCGACACGACTCACTCCGTGGCATGATAGCACGCGGAACGTTTCGCCGGCGAGAAATTGGATGCGCTTGGTTTCTGCATCGGGCAGGTCGGCGGGAATCTTCTTTTGTGAAGCCTGCATACCGCGTTCACCCTTTGTTCCGCCCATATATTTATCCTCATAGGTGAGGAAATCCGCGCTCTTTATCGGCTCTTCGCACACCGACATTTGATACTCGTCGCAGTCGCCGAGTACCGAGCAGTTGATTTCTTGAAGTTCCTCCACCATATCCTCTACTATAATGCGTGTCGAATATTTTTCTGCTGTATCCACTCGCTCGATGAGTTCCTCGCGATTGGCAGCGCAGCCGATACCCACGCTTGAGCCGAGGTTGGCAGGTTTTACGATTACCGGATAGCCTATCGTGCTTTCGATTTTCTCGATAAGTGCATCGCGTTGGGCAAACCATTGCTTGTCGGTAAACCACACATAGTCCACTACAGGAATATTGCACGCCTGAAGTATCATCTTCATTGTGATTTTATCCATACCGTTCGCGCTCGATAGTGTGTTGCAACCGGCAAACGGGATACCGATCGATTCGAGTACACCCTCGAAAATTCCGTCTTCGCCGTTTGAGCCGTGAAGCACCGGAATCACCACATCGAGACGGGTGACTATGTTGGAGCCGAACATCGACTTCTTTGTCTTGTAGAGGTTATAATCGTCGTAAATCGGACGCATATACACCTCTTCGCACTTTGACAGCAGAGTCGCAGTATCGCGGTAGTTGGCCACGTCAAACAGAGCTTCGCCCGTGTACCAACGGCCCTGCTTGGTGATATAGATAGGTGTTACGTCATACTTGTCGCGATTGATGGCATGCATGGCTTGAGAAGCCGATATTACTGATATTTCGTGTTCGGTGGAGCGTCCGCCGAAAAACACGCCGATGTTAGTTTTCATTTTTATGGATTGTGATAATTTAAATTTTCTATTTGAATGTATCGGGGAGATCGTTTTCGTAGAGCACTGTGTCGCCCGGTCGTGCTATCGTGGCAAGTATCTGCTGAGCTTCGGCAAATGATGCCACAGGGCGCACCGCATCGCCTGTCATACCTCCTTCGGCAATACCTTGGAGCAGAGCTTCGCGGTTGTATTCGCCTACGATGATTGCCACGTCGGCAGATTCGGCAATCTTTTTGCCGAGAGCCTCGTTGAGCACAAATTGCTTTTCGCCGAGTTCTATCATGCCGGGGGTGATTACTATGCGATTCCCTTTGGTCATGCGGGCAAGCACATCCATCGCCATTCGTGAGCCGGTGGGGTTGGAGTTGAACGCATCGTCAATGATGGTGATGCCCCCCGGTGTACGCTTCATGTTGAGGCGATGTTCCACCTGTTCGATTTTCTCCACCGCATATTTGATTTTCTCATCGGGAACATCAAGGCGTATTGCCACTATCACGGCAGCAATGAGGTTGGAGATATTACATTCGCCCACGAGCTTGGTGTGCAGAGTGAGTTCATTGCCGCATCCCGTTACGGTAAACGTGGTGCCGTGTTCGTCGTATGTGATGTCGCGAGCCGTATAGTCTGCATTGTCGGTCGCATTGATTGCATATCTTTTACATTCCGTATTGTAGACCATACGCGATGCTCCGTAGGGAAAATCATCGTTCACCACGGCAAGACCATCGGCAGGAAGAGCGTCGATAAGCTCGAACTTCGTGCGTTGCACGTTTTCTATCGACTTAAACGATTCCAAATGCTGCTCGCCCACGGCTGTGACGATGCCGATGTGTGGGTGCACCAAGTCGCATATCTCCTTGATGTCGCCTATCTGTTTTGCCCCCATTTCGCAGATAAACACCTCGTTATAGGGCTTCAGATATTCGCGCACTGTGCGTATCACCCCCATAGTGGTGTTGTAGCTTCCCGGAGTCATCAGCACATCATATTTCTCCTGCAATATGCGGTTGAGATAATGCTTTGTGCTCGTTTTGCCGTAGCTGCCGGTGATGCCCACTATTTTCAGGTCGGGCATCGATGCAAGTATGCGTGCCGCATCGTTGTAATATTTCTTGTTGATATGAGCCTCTACCGGCTTCAGTATCGTGTTGGCTGCGAGCAGCACGGCGTGGGATATCACATATATGCCCATCCCGACGATTGCCGATATGAGTGCGCTGCCCCATACCATTTGCGCCGCCACTATCATTGCCGCCGCTATCACGAGCATTGTCGTGTAGATGCGCTTCGCACGGTTGGTAAACACCAACGGCTTTTTGTATTTCGCCGTGGCGAGTTTTCTGACATGTGCGCCTACTACAAACAGTGCCGGGTAGATACACAGCCATGCAGCCCCCTTAAGGTAAAGCATTGCAAATATCAGCACCATCACCGTCAGGCGGTTGATTGATGTAGTATCGCCACTGTTGTTAAGCCAACGGGTATAGCGGTCGTTGCGGTACGAGTTTTGCTGAAGCATCTGAAGGTCGTACTTGAATTCAAGCACGATATTTACCACCGCAAGCACCAGCAGCAGATATGAACCGCAGAGATTTATTGTTTCCATCTTTGATATTGTTATGATTTTAAGAAGCTGCGCAGCACGGCAGCGAATTGATACGGATTGTCGAGAAAACTGTAATGCCCGCATCCCGGAAACGATACGAGTCCGGCATCGGGGATAAGACGTTCCATCGTCTTGGCATCGCTAAGGGGTGTAGCTGTGTCGTTTTCCCCCCAGATGAGCAGCGTGGGAGCCTTGATGAGCGGCATTCTGTGTTTGAGGTCCTCGTTGACCACTTTCGAGAGAATGCGGCGCATCATCTCGCTTGCGCCGTTATAGTCGCTCGACCCCACTTTGGCGCGATAGGCATCCATCCGTTTTTGCGCACCCTCTTTGCCAAATATCAGCGGCATCAACCGCTTCATCGCCTTGTAAGAGTACACTTTTACGTAATATTTCATCGAACGGCGGGGCTTCACTCCGGCTGCATCTACGAGAATCAGTTTCTCCACACTGTTGCGCGACGCATAGAGAATCCCCACACGTCCGCCAAACGAGTGTCCTAACAGTATCGGACTCTCTATCCCTTCGGTTCGCACAAGTTCCTCGATAGCTTGAGTGTATTCCTCCACACCCCACACCTCCGCAGGCTCCTGCGACTCGCCAAATCCCGGAAAGTCCACATTATAGACCGTATGATTTTCTTTGGCCACCTTTTCGATACTTGCCAAGGTCTTGAGATTGCATCCCCATCCGTGCATGAGAATAATGGGATTGCCCTCACCCTCAACAGTGTAGTGAAAGCGTAAGCCTTTTATTGTTATATTCTTTTCCATATTGCAATTTGCAATCACAAAGTTAGCGCATCTTCCACAAAAGCACAAACAAATTTCAACCCAATTATTTATCGGAGTCGTCACATCCCCCTGTTTTCCTCCGCTGATGCGACAGCACGGTGCATCTCAAAAATGTTCCTTTGGGCAGATTTGTGTGAAAACGAGGGCTTTGGTATGGATGAACTGCTGTCGTGGCAAAAGATTACTAACTCCAAGGTTGAGATTGAGAGCGAAAGAGAATTTTCGAGAGTTATATTATATCTTCCCGGAAATGGCGCGAATCTTGGCGTGAACAAGCAGCGTATATTGCATGCAATTCAGATAGACAACACACTATCAGTCCTAAAACTTCAAGTTTTAACCAATATCCCTTTACGAACTCTACAGCGAGAAATAAATGAACTGATTGAACTTGGGGTGCTTCAGAAAGGAGGAACCAGAAAGAATATTATTTGGACTATAAAGAAAAAGTAATCAAGTATATCGATTACTCCGCATAAAAAAGGCGATGAGCCTGTAAATGAGCCTGTAAATGATGTATTAAAAGATATTTTTGAATTTATCAGGAACAATCCGGGAATAAAGAAACGGGTCATAATAACTCATATAGGAAAAAGTAAGGCAACCCTTACAAGGTATCTTAAACAATTAGTAGAACAAAACCTTATCGAATACAGAGGCTCTTATAAAACCGGAGGCTATTATCCGAAAGAATAAAAATTTACCAAGAATATTAATAGAACCCGTCGGTAGCTCGTAGGAACTGCCGGCGGGTTGCTTTTTAATACCAAATATAGAGGTTATTACCGCGATAATACATCTTAGAACTCACATTATTTATCGAATACTTTGTTGGCTTTTCGGCAATTTGGCACGAAATCGTTCGGTAATTTGGCGCGGATTTGTTCGGTGATTTGGCATCGGCGTGATTGCGAAATATATGTAAAAATGGATTTCGGAGCGAATGCGATTCCGGGAAAGCTTTTATCCAGCGCCATTATTTCTATTTATTGAAATTTTCGTTAACTTTGCGGTAATTCGGCTGAAGGCAAATAGTTGCATCGCCGAACTACATTTTTTTTGCGAAAGCGTTTTTGCTTATCCTTTGTTCGGAAATCGCCAAATTTCAAAACTCGAAGGAAAAAGTAGTCGATAAAACGCTCATTGCTTGTCGTATATCCACTCTCCGACAAGGGGAGCCGATATATCGGTTAGGCGTGGGAGTGGACTGTAATATTTCGAGTTGGGCGTTTGGCGATGCCTCGAACAAGATATTCAGAACAAAGTCCTGCGCTTTCGTTATATTCCATCCTAACCTAATGCCAAATTCGGGGACTCAGGCGGCACAAAAAATTAAATTAAATGAGACAAAATGGATTTATGAGAGCAGTTGTCGCGATATCGATGACGCTCGCCGTCGCCATTCCGGCAAAAGCCTACGACTTCGCGGTCGATGGCATCTACTACAACATCCTTGATGAAACCGCCACAGTGGCAGTAACATATCAAAGCTCTAATAGTTATAGTGGAGATATTGAGATTCCATCAATTGTAAAATACAGTGATATCGAATATTCGGTAACAAAGATCGGCAACTATGCATTTGATGACTGTACGGGATTGACGTCGATAGCGTTACCGAGTTCGGTTACATCGATTGGCGACTATGCATTTTACGGTTGCATCGGTTTGACCTCGATAGAGCTTCCGAGTTCGGTTACGTCGATTGGCGACTATGTGTTTTACAATTGCACCGGTTTGACCTCGATAGAATTGCCAAGTTCGTTGACCACAATCGTTCGCTATGCATTTTCCGGTTGCACCGGCTTGACGTCGGTAGAGTTTCCGAGCTCATTGATGACAATAGAAGAAGATGCGTTTTCCGGTTGTACCGGTTTGACGTCGATAGAACTTCCGAGCTCCGTGACGTCAATTGGCATGGATGCGTTTGAGGGTTGTACCGGTTTGACCTCGATAGAGCTTCCGAGTTCTGTTACATTGCTAGGTGAATCGGCATTTTCTGGCTGTAGTGGATTGGAATCAATAGTAGTAAATAGTGGTAATCAATATTATGATAGTAGAGATGGATGTAATGCCATAATAGAAAC
>JBGUUQ010000028.1:0-95618 GCA_045133615.1 Muribaculaceae bacterium
GTTTCTATTATGGCATTACATCCATCTCTACTATCATAATATTGATTACCACTATTTACTACTATTGATTCCAATCCACTACAGCCAAAAAATGCCGATTCACCTATCAATGTAACAGAACTCGGAAGTTCTATCGAGGTCAAACCGCTGCAATCATAAAACGCTTGCCAGCCGATTGTGGTCACCGAATTCGGAATCTCTATCGAGGTTAAACCCGTGCAACCGGAAAACGCATATGAGCCGATCGACGTAACTGAACTTGGTATTTTTGTATTATTACATCCTAATATTAAGGTATTCGACGATGTTTCTATTATGGCATTACAACCATCTCTACTATCATAATATTGATTACCACTATTTACTACTATTGATTCCAATCCACCACAACGCCAAAAAGCATATTCACCTATCGACGTAATCGAACTCGGTAACGCTATCGACGTCAATCCCGTACAGTCATCAATTGCATAAAATGCATAGTCGCCGATCTTTGTTACCGAATATTCGGTATCACTGTATTTTACAATTGACGGAATCACAATATCTCCACTATAACTATTAGACTTAGAGTCATGATATGTTACTTCCACTGTCTTGGCTGTTTCATCAAGGATGTTGTAGTAGATGCCATCGATCGCGAAGTCGTAGGCTTTTGCCGGAATAGCAACGGCGAGCGTTATCGCTATCGCGACAACTGCTCTCATAAATCTGTTTTGTCTCATTTTAATTTAATTTTTTTGCCGCCTGAGTCCCCGAATTTGGCGTTAGGTTAGGGTTAAATACTACGAAAGCGCAGGACTTTGTTCTGAATATCTTCACAGAGGCATCGCCAAACGCCCAACTCGAAATATTACAGTCCACTCCCACGCCTTACCGATATATCGGCTCCCCTTGTCGGAGAGTGGATATACGACAAGCAATGAGCGTTTATCGGCTGCTTTTTCCTTCGAGTTTTGAAACTGGCGATTTCCTGTGAAAGGATAAGCAAAAACGCTTTCGTAAAAATATGTCCTTCGGCGATGCAACTATTTGCCTTCAGCCGAATTACCGCAAAGTTAACGAAAATTTCAATAAATCAAACCTTTCTATACCGGCAATTCCCTTTCGTCTCTCCGAAATTTATTGTATCTTCGCATATTATTCTGATTTATCACATTTATTAATACATCTTATGGGAAAAGAAATCGAATCTAAACCAACCCAACAGCACGTGGCGGGCGAACTGCCCGAAAACGCATTTCGCGAGCTTACCGACGGCGAAAGCTATACCCCCGTCATGCTTCCCGACCGCGACCAAACGGAAGTGACCCCCTACTCCGTTACTGTAGGTCTTATACTCGCAGTCGTATTCAGTGCCGCAGCTGCTTACCTTGGCTTGAAAGTGGGACAAGTGTTTGAAGCTGCTATTCCTATCGCAATCATTGCCGTAGGACTTTCGGGAGCGCTCAAAAAGAGCAACCCGCTCGGTCAAAACGTAATAATCCAATCCATCGGAGCATGTTCGGGTGTCATCGTGGCGGGAGCCATCTTCACCCTTCCGGCTCTCTACATTCTCCAAGCCTCTTACCCCGAAATCACTGTCAACTTCTTGCAGATATTCCTCAGCTCGTTGCTCGGCGGTGTGCTCGGCATCCTGTTTTTCATTCCTTTCCGTAAATATTTCGTAAAGGACATGCACGGCAAATATCCCTTCCCCGAAGCCACTGCCACAACTCAAGTGCTCATCAGTGCCGAAGGTAAGAGTCAAGCCAACAGCGGACAAGCCAAGACTCTCGTCATCGCCTCGCTCATCGGTGGTCTCTACGACTATATCGTAGCCACATTCGGATGGTGGGCAGAAACCGTCAGCACCTACGCCACTTCATGGGGCGCAGCCTTAGCAGCCAAAACCAAACTCGTGCTTAGCTGCAACACCGGAGCAGCCCTCGTAGGTCTCGGATATATCGTCGGACTCAAATACGGCTTTGTCATCTTCGCCGGCTCGCTATTCGTATGGTGGATTGTAATACCTCTTATGGGCACTTACGGCGCACCCGAAATAGCAGCAATGGAGCCGCAGGCAATCTTCAGCGACTATGCCCGCCTCATCGGCATCGGCGGTATCGCCATGGCTGGTATAATCGGTATTGTAAAGTCGTGGCCGATTATTGCGCAAGCCGTGGGTCTTGCCGGTCGCGAACTTAAAGGCAAAGCATCAGGCGAAAAGCCCGTGCGCTGGCAGATGGACATCTCGATGAAGCATGTGGTGTTCTTCACCCTTATAGCTCTCGTATCCGTGTTTATCTTCTTCTGGTGCGGAGTCATCAACACATTCTGGCAGGCTCTCGTGGCATGGATTGTGGTTACGGTAATCTCATTCCTCTTTACCACCGTAGCAGCCAATGCCATCGCCATCGTAGGATCTAACCCGGTGTCGGGCATGACACTCATGACCCTCATCATTGCATCGGCAATCTTTGTCGGCATCGGACTTAGCGGCACATCGGGCATCGTAGCATCGATGGTGATCGGCGGTGTAGTCTGCACGGCACTCTCTATGGCGGGCGGTTTCGTCACCGACCTCAAAATCGGATATTGGCTCGGCTCTACTCCTCGCAAGCAAGAGTCGTGGAAATTCCTCGGCACGCTCGTATCGGCAGCCACAGTGGGCGGCGTGATTCTCGTGCTCAACGAAGTCTACGGCTTCACCGGCGACGACGCTCTCGTAGCTCCGCAAGCCAATGCGATGGCAAAAGTGATCGAGCCCCTCATGATGGGCGGAGAGACACCGTGGATTCTCTATCTCGTGGGAGCGGTGCTTGCCCTGATTCTCAACTGGCTCGGCGTTCCGGCACTTGCATTCTGCCTCGGTATGTTCATCCCCTTGCAGCTCAACACTCCGATGCTCATCGGCGGTGCCATCGCACACTTCGTAAGCAACAGTTCAAAGGATAAGGCTCTCAACGATGCCCGTCGCGACCGAGGCACACTCATCGCTTCCGGACTCATCGCCGGCGGTGCTCTGTTCGGCGTATTTGCAGCCATCACCAAGTTTGCCGGCTTCGAATACACATTCGATGCCCCCGAATACCTCACGCAAAGTCTCGGACTCGTTGTCTACATCCTTTTGATTGCCTACATCGCTTGGGACAGCATGCGTGCCAAGAAATTGTAATCCGCTTTGCAACTATCCCCTTTAAATAAGGAAATACTACGGCTATCCGTACCGTCAATCGTCACGAATATCACCACGCCCCTTTTGGGGCTGGTTGACGTGGCGATTGTCGGTCACATGGGGAGCGCACTCTACCTTGCCGCCATAGCTGTCGGTGGCAACATGTTCAACATGCTTTATTGGCCATTCGCATTTCTGCGGATGGGAACAAGCGGCATGACGGCGCAAGCATGCGGAGCCGGCGACCGGCAAGCCTCATCGCTCGTCCTGTATCGCGCACTCCTTGTCGCACTGCTCACCGGCATAGCCATCATCGCGATGCAACGACCGGTAAGCCAAGCCGTAATGCTTCTGATGGAAGCCGATGCCGCCACGCAATCGCTCATCGACACCTATTTCTCCATCTGCGTATGGGGAGCACCGGCAATGCTCGGCACCTATGCCCTGTCGGGGTGGTTTCTCGGCATGCAGAACTCCCGTTCACCGATGTGGATGTCGATATTCATCAATCTGCTCAACATTGCCGTAAGCCTGCTGCTCGTGTTCGTAATCAAGCTCGACATCGCCGGAGTGGCAATCGGCACTATGTCGGCACAATGGGGCGGCTTCTTCCTCGGTCTACTGCTTTGTCGACGTTATCGACTCACCCGCGCATCGCTCTCGCAACTCATCCGCCGGAGCGAACTGCGGCGCTTCTTTTCAATCAATGCCGACATCTTCCTCCGCACCCTTTGCCTTGTCGCTGTCACAGTATGGTTCACAGCCGCCGGTTCCCGCCAAGGCAACACCATACTCGCCGTCAATACGCTGCTGATGCAACTATTCATCCTTTTCAGCTACATTATGGACGGATTTGCTTTTGCCGGAGAAGCACTGAGCGGGAAATTTTACGGAGCCGGCGACCATCGCTCTCTTCGCCGATGTGTCATCTCCATTTTCCATTGGGGACTGGCACTATCACTCATCTTCTCTTTCCTATATCTGTCGGGCGGTCAATGGTTTCTCTCGCTACTAAGCTCAGATGGTGCGGTCATCGCCGCAGCCACCGACTACCATCTGTGGGCAATAGCCATCCCCCTTGCCGGGTTCGGAGCTTTCGCATGGGATGCCATCTATATAGGCACCACCAACACTCGCGGAATGCTTCTATCCATGCTCGCCGCCACCCTCATCTTCTTTCTACTCTATGCCATCCTGTTCCCCACCTTCTCCAACCACGGACTATGGCTTGCATTTATCGCCTACCTCCTTACACGCACCCTCGTTCAAACCATTCTCGGTCGCCAATACCTCCGCTAAACATTTGCCCGTCGGCAGTTGTTATATCAGCGTATTTATCAACCTATAACATTTTACCACGATGAAAAAGTATCGTTGCATTCCATGCGATTGGGTTTATGACCCCGAATTGGGCGACCCCGATGGCGGTATTGAGCCGGGTACAGCGTTTGAAGATATTCCCGACGATTGGGTTTGTCCTTTATGCGGAGCAAGTAAAGACCAATTCGAGCCAATCGACGACTAATCGCCAACGCAACAGCAACCGACCGGGCACCGCAATCGGTGCTCGGTTGTCGTTCCCGCCTCCATCGTTTCGCTAAAATGATTTATATTCCGCCATTTCATCTACATAATTCAACAAAAAAGCCATAAAATACCTTGCAAGCATAATATCGATTTTTTCTTGTCCGTTTATCTAAATAGTCTAACTCAAAGAATTATTAAGTATGAAATCGCATTTTTTACTCGCAGCGGCAGTTGCTTTATTTCTCATCTCTTGCTCCGACGACGACCCGTCAGGAAGTACTCCCGGCGGAAACACAGGGTCGGAAACGAACTCAAGCGACACTGAAAATTCCATCAAAAACTATACATCGATAATCGACACGACAATTGGCTCCTACGATGGCACATTAGCCGACGATAAGACCAACGACTATCCAGGCTCCGATTCTGAAATATATTGGGAAGCTGCCAACATCGATAAATCAATGACCATTACGTTTAATGACAATTCCGCCGAAATCTCCAACATTCCCGACGGAGTAATAACTCATATTTCCAATGCTGATGTTGCGGTTGACCTTTCGACCAACAAAGTAAGTGGAGTGGAAATCATCATTAATGGATCATCCTCCGACGGTCAGCTAAAAATATACGCCAAGAATGCCGTAAAACTCACACTTGACGGAGTGAACCTCACATCGGAGAAAAGCGCCGTCATCAACCACCAAGGTAAGACACCACTATTTCTGCATCTCAACAGTGGCACTACCAACATTCTTTGCGACGCAACCAAGCAAACCGATGAAGCCTACTATCCCGATGGTGTGACTGCCGACGACGAAAAACGCAACGGTTGCATCTATTCTAAAGGCAACATCGCTGTCAGCGGATCAGGCCTACTCTCGCTCTCCGGACGAAAAAAGCATGGTATCTCAGCCAAATCATCCGTTTATGTCCGTCCGGGCGCAACCATTGCCATCAACGATGTAGCCGACAACTGTGTCAAAGCGGAAGGCATCACCGTCGCCGGTGGCTATATCTGGGCAAAGACATCAGCCGATGCCGGTAAATGCCTAAGTTCCGATGCCGACATCGACATTCTCGGAGGTACACTCCGTTTATACACAACCGGAGGTTCCATCTACGAAGAGGAGGAAAACGACACTTCCTCCCCCGCAGGAGCCAAAGCAGACAATGACATGCACATTTCCGGTGGCAACATATTATGCGTAAGTACCGGACAAGGCGGAAAAGGACTTAATGTAGATAATGAACTCCACATTTCCGGGGGAGACATCAACATTGCCACCACCGGCACAAAATATGTCTACAACGCAGCCCTCGACCTCGATTCATCGCCCAAAGGAGTAAAAGCGGACGGAGCAATCACCATTGACGGTGGCTCTCTGAACATACAGGTCACCGGTCTTAGCGAGGGTTCGGAAGGATTGGAAAGCAAAAGCAGCATTACAATTAACAACGGTGAGATTTTTGTCTATGCATATGATGATGCTATCAATGTAGGTGGTGACTCTCCTGTTGGAATCACAATCAACGGAGGTCGTGTCTTTGCCTTTGCCGACAACAACGATGGTATTGACTCCAATGGCAAACTACTCCTCAATGGCGGTATT
This sequence comes from Muribaculaceae bacterium, assembly GCA_045133615.1. Taxonomy (GTDB): domain Bacteria; phylum Bacteroidota; class Bacteroidia; order Bacteroidales; family Muribaculaceae; genus M3. The sequence goes on from JBGUUQ010000028.1 coordinate 6,298, forward strand.
GTCATCGCATCGGGATGTGCCACTCCCGAAGAGGGATTTGATTGTGACAGCAGCCAAAAATTCATTGTCACCGGCGGTACGCTTATCGGCACCGGAGGTGCGGCAATCTCGCCATCGACATCAAGCACCCAACGCACATTCATCTATAATGGAATTTCGGCTAAAACCGGCGACTTATTCGTAATATTGGATAGCAATAACGAACCAATTCTTCGTTACGAACTTCCTCGCATTATGAGCAACATGTCGCTATTCTTCAGCTCACCGCTCATTACATCCGGGGCCACGTATACCGTATATAGCGGAGGTGAATTGAACGGAAATACATCCAATTGGAATGGTCTTTACAACGACGGAGACTATACCGAAGGGACTAAATTAGGCTCATTTACATCTTCATCCATCGTTACTACCATAGGTCAAAGCAATGGATCCGGCGGTCAACCCGGCAACGGCAATGGAGGATGGGGACCGGGATGGTGGCATTAATTTTCGCGCAAAGCGTCAGTTTTTTCGGCAATTTTCGCTAATTTTGTCGTTACGGGAAATATCGCAACGAGCTTTCCGTTATTATGGTGTGGATGCGCCAATGCGCATCCCGCTTATTTTGCTATATTTCAACGATTAACGATGAAACAAATATCTTTTATCCTATCAATATTGATAGCCGTTGTCCTTACCGGTTGCGGCGGAGCAAAATTGTCGGTTGCCGACGAACAGATGGCACGAGGCGAATATTTCGACGCGTCCAAAACCTATCGCAAGGTCTACAATAAGCTGACAAAGAAAGAAGAGAGACCACAGCGCGGTGAGGTAGCATTCAAAATGGCCGAATGTTATCGACAACTCAATATGAGTTCCCGTGCTTCGGCGGCTTATCAAAATGCCATACGCTACGGCTATCCCGACTCGATAGCACAGCTTCATTTGGCGCAATCGCTCCATGCTGAAGGCAAATACGCTGCGGCAATCAAGACTTACGAGGAATACCTGATGCGCGACCCGAATTCCGACATGGCAAAAATCGGACTTATCGGTGCTCGTCAGGCACAAAAGATGAAAGAAACACCCACACGTTACGTCGTGCGCGAAGCAAAATTATTCAACTCACGACGCGCCGATTTTGCCCCGATGTTTCTCGACGGAGCACACGACGTGCTTTATTTCACCACTACCAACGAGAAAGTCACTGGGACAAAGCGAAGCGAAATCACCGGCATGAAAAAGAGCGACATCTGGATGGCACGCAAAGACGAACAAGGTAATTGGCAACGTCCCGAACCGGCTGAAGGGGAATTGAATACAGAACTCGACGAAGGCATCACCTCTTTTTCCCCCGATGGCTCTACGATGTACCTGTCAAAAGCTCGTCGCGAACCAAACGCCAACACTACGGTGGAAATCTACACTTCACAACGCAGCGATGCCAAGTGGAGCGCTCCCGTAAAATTTGAAATAACTGCCGACACCTTGTCAACCTACGGACACCCCGCCGTCTCTCCCGACGGAAACTGGCTGTACTTCTGCAGCGATATGCCGGGCGGAAGCGGAGGAAAAGACATTTGGCGCATCAATCTTAAAGAGCGCGTCGGTTCGCTCGAAAATCTCGGAGAGTTCATCAATACTCCCGGAGATGAAGAGTTTCCGTATCTTCGCACCGACAGCATCCTTTACTTTGCATCCGACGGTCATCCCGGCATGGGTGGTCTCGACTTGTTCCGTGCGCAACTCACACCATCGGGAGGCTGGAGCGTAGTCAATATGGGTATCCCCATGAACTCTGCCTACGACGATTTCGGCATCACATTCGGCGAGGGAGAGAGCGGATTTTTCAGTTCAAACCGCAATGACGCCCGCGGCTACGACCACATTTACTCATTTGTACTCCCCGACTTGAAAATATATATTTCCGGAATGGTACTCGACAAGGACGAAGAACCAGTACCCAACGCCGTGATACGCATTGTGGGCAACGATGGCTCTATCCAAAAAGAGTCGGGTCGCGCCGACGGCTCGTTCCGATTCCCGCTTCAACGCGGAGTGAGCTACGTGATGATGGCAGGCGCAAAAGGCTATCTCAATGCCAAGCAGGAATTTACCGCCGACACAGCCGAAGAGGATGCCGAATACGGTGTGGATTTCATCCTCGCATCCATCAATAAGCCCGTCGTAATCGAAAACGTGTTCTACGATTTCGATAAAGCGGATTTGCGTCCTGAGACAAAAACCGCTCTTGATGAAATGGCTCAGATGCTTCGCGACAATCCCAATGTGACCATCGAAATGGCATCACACACCGACCGCAAAGGTTCCGACGAATACAATCTCAATCTCTCGCATCGTCGCGCGCAATCGGTTATCGACTATCTTATCGCCGCCGGCATCAGCGAAAAGCGTCTGCAACCGCAAGGATATGGCGAATCTCGTCCAAAAACAATCACAAAGAGACTTGCACGCGAATTTCCTCAATTCAAAGAGGGCGACGTGCTGACCGAGGAATATATCGAAGCCCTCTCGGAAGAGGACCAAGAGGTGGCCGACCAAATCAACCGCCGCACAGAGTTCCAAGTCCTTTCTATTGACTATCAAATGTTTTAATCAATGGAGTTTCGCACCACGATAAAGCCGCTTGCAAAACAAGGCACCATCGACCATCGCAAGCCGATGATGCTTCTTGGCTCATGCTTCAGCGACAGCATCGGAGTGCGATTGTCCGAGTCACTTTTCGACGTAGATGTCAATCCGTTCGGCACGCTCTACAATCCGGCAAGCATAGCATCGTCGCTCCGCCGCATCATCACTGGGATTCCATTCACAGAGTCCGAATTGTTCAATCATGAAAATCGCTATCACAGCTTTTCGCATCACTCTCGATTCTCTTCTGCCAATCCCGACACGGCATTAACAGGCATCAACACCCGCCTTCAATCGGCTCACGAACATCTGCGCCATGCCCAAATACTCCTCATCACATTCGGCACGGCATGGGTCTACCGCCTCAGAGCCAACGGGCAAGTTGTTTCCAACTGCCACAAACTTCCGGCAGCAATGTTTACCCATAGCAGATTGTCGGTCGACGACATTGTGACCGAATGGACCGATCTGTTGCATGATCTAAAGAGATTCAATCCCGCATTGACGGCGATATTTACCGTCAGCCCCATCCGCCACCTTGCCGATGGCGCACACGACAACCAACTAAGCAAATCGACTCTTCTGCTTGCCGTCGACCGTCTTGGTGTCGATTATTTCCCATCTTATGAAATCATGCTCGACGACTTGCGAGACTATCGTTTTTATGCCACCGACATGACTCACCCCTCCGATGTCGCTGTCGACTATATTTACTCTCTTTTCTCCCAATCCTACATGACAGATGCCACCCGTGAGCTTGCACGCTCATGCAGTCGAGTCGCCCGCCGACTTTCACATCGACCGATGACCGACGACACCTCTGCCATCGAATCATTTCGCTCCTCAACCAAACAAATTCTTGACTCATTACTACTATCCCACCCTTATCTCGAAAGGGCTATAAACAATATATTGTCGAAATGAACTATACCATATCGCGCATAGCCGAAATTCTACGTCTGCCACAACCGCGCTACCCATTATCGACCGTCAGCACCCTGCTCACCGACTCTCGCTCGCTGACATACCCCGGAGAGTCTCTGTTTTTTGCACTCCGTACCCGCAATAACGACGGGCACAAATATATCCCCGAACTCTACTCTCGCGGAGTCCATAACTTCGTGGTTGAGAAAGTTCCCGAACAGATGCGCAACTTCGCCGAAGTCAACTTTCTCGTTGTCCCCGACGTAGTAAAAGCGCTGCAAATGATTGCACGTCATCACCGTTCGCTGTTTTCGGCACCAATCGTAGGCATAACCGGCAGCCGAGGCAAAACGACTGTCAAAGAGTGGCTCTATCAGCTTCTTCAACCCGACTACAACATCGTACGTTCGCCTCGAAGCTATAACTCGCAAATCGGCGTACCGCTATCCATTTGGGAGTTGAACTACGAAACCTCACTCGGCATTTTTGAAGCCGGTATATCAATGCCCGACGAGATGGCTTCTCTGCAATCAATCATTCGCCCGAACCTCGGAATAATAACCAATATCACCGACGAGCATCGCGATGGGTTCGACTCTATCCGAACCAAATGTGCTGAAAAGGTCACCTTGCTTCGAGATTGCGACTGCATAATCTACAATGCCGACAACGAACTTATTTCCGAAGCTATTCAATCCACCTCGATGCCGGCACAGGAAATAGCATGGTCACTTCGCGACAGTGACCGCCCGCTGTTCATTTCCCGTATCGATAAACATCAGTCATCGACAGTCATCGACTATACATATCTGCAAAGCGATTTCTCGATAGAAATCCCATTCACATCAGATGCCGACATCGAAAATGCAATCCATTGCCTCGCTACGATGCTATATTTGCGCCGCCCCGCCGAGACAATCAAGGAGCGTATGGCTTCGCTGACCCCGGTAGGTACCCGACTCAATGTAATCGAAGGTGTCAACGACTGCATGCTCATCTACGATTCCTACACCTCCGACCTCCATTCCCTCACTCCCGCCCTCGACTTCATGGCGCGAAGAGCCACTTCCGACCGGACATCTACTGTCATTCTCAGCGATGTCACTCACGAAGATATGGAGACCTCGCAACTTTATCGGGCTATTGCCTATCTGCTGCGGAGAAAAAAAGTCGACCGGTTTATAGGCATCGGAGCCGAAATGAAACGACACAGCAGATATTTCGATGTCAATGCGGAATTTTATGAAACTACCGACGAATTCATAGCATCAATCTCTACAAGCGATTTCGACCACGAACTTATACTCATAAAAGGAGCCAATCATTTCCATTTCGAACGATTAAGCGACATCTTAGAGGCTCGTCAACATGAGACAGTCCTTGAAGTGAATCTCGATGCCGTAATCCATAATTACAACTGTTTCCGCTCACGATTGAAACCGGAAACAGGTATTGTCTGCATGCTCAAAGCCTCCGGATACGGAGCCGGTTCCTACGAACTTGCCAAATCATTGCAATCACAAGGTGCAGCCTATATCGCAGTTGCCGTACTCGACGAAGGTGTCGACCTACGCAAAGCGGGCATCACCATGCCGATTATGGTACTAAACCCGAAGGTAGTCAATTATAAAACCCTGTTTTCCTACCGTCTCGAACCGGAAATCTATAGTTTTGAAATACTCGAAGAGATAATCCACGAAGCCGAAAAATACGGCATAAGCGACTATCCTATTCATATAAAATTAGACACCGGCATGCATCGTCTCGGATTCCTCGAAAAAGACATCCCCGAACTCGTAGCCGTGCTGTCAGGGCAAAATTTCGTAATTCCACGCTCCGTATTCTCCCATCTGGCAACAGCCGACTGTCTCGACATGGACGACTACACCATGAGTCAGTTTGACTACTTCGATCGTTGCTGCGAGCAATTGCAAAACGGGTTCAACCACCATATACTACGCCACATTCTCAATTCCACAGGTATCACCCGATTCCCCGAACATCAGTGCGACATGGTACGCCTCGGCATCTGTCTTTACGGTATTCCAACACTCTCCGACGGTTCACAAAGCGACTTGCGTCCGGTATCGTCACTTCGCACTGTAGTCATCTCAATCAAGGAATGGGAAGCCGGAGAGACCATCGGTTATTCACGTCGAGGAGTGCTTCACCGCCACTCGCGTATCGCCACCATCCCAGTCGGTTATGCCGATGGAATCGACCGACACCTTGGCAACGGACGCGCCGACGTGCTTATCAACGGACATCGCTGTCCCACGATAGGAAATATCTGCATGGACGTATGTATGATTGACGTCACAGATGCCCCGTGTGAGGTGGGCGACACGGTTGAAATCTTCGGCAATGGCATTTCAGTATGCGAGTTGGCCGAACGTCTCGACACCATTCCATACGAGATTCTCACATCAGTCTCGTCACGTGTAAAACGAGTGTATTACCGCGAATAATTTCCCCTCCAATGCAACTGCTCAAACAACGTATTCTCGAAGACGGATGCTCGCTCCCCGGCGGCATTCTGAAAGTCGATAGTTTCCTCAATCACCAGATGGACCCAACCCTGATGATGGAAGTGGCATTGGAATTTTCTCGTCGTTTCAAAGAGGTCAAAGTCAACAAAATTGTCACCGTTGAAGCCTCAGGCATCGCTCCGGCAATTCTCTTGGGCTATGTAATGCGACTTCCGGTCGTATTCGTAAAAAAGAAAGTGCCTAAAACGATGGAAAACATGCTTGTCACCGACATCCATTCGTTCACCAAAGATCGGACATACACCGTGTCGATATCCGCCGATTTCCTTCGGCCGGACGACCATATAATTTTCATCGACGACTTTTTGGCCTATGGCAACGCCGCACTCGGAATCATCGACTTATGCCGACAATCCGGAGCCACGATAGAAGCTATGGGCTTTGTAATCGAAAAAGGATTTCAAGGGGGTGGCGAACTACTGCGCTCCAAAGGCTACAACATTCAGTCGCTTGCTATCATCGATTCGCTCGACAACTGCCAAATTACACTACGATAGCAACAGCGACGCATCACCGTAGCTGAGGAAGCGGAAATCGCGGGCAAGAGCATAATCATACATTGCTCTCCAATCGCCACCGACGAATGCCGAAACAAGCAACAGCAACGTCGATTGGGGCTGATGAAAATTGGTCACAATCCCTTTCACCACACGATATTTGTATCCCGGCGCGATGATAATGCGTGTCGATGCGATAAGTGTGTCGGATTTCGTCTGCTCCAGATGCTGCACAATCAAACTCAACGATTCCGCAACCAAGAGGTTGGGATGCGAGGGCTGATATGGATACCATTGCGGCACCTCGTCTATCGCCATGCCGTCATGAAGCATACATCCGATATGATAAAGGCTTTCGAGCGTACGAACCGATGTGGTACCCACTGCCACGACTTTACGTGATGTTGCTGCCAGTTCTTCGATAAGACTACGTGACACGGCAATAAACTCACTATGCATCTCGTGCTCTCCAATCGAATCACTTTTCACCGGCTGAAAAGTTCCGGCTCCGACATGAAGAGTCAACTCACGGCGAGGGATACCACGAGAACTGACGGCATCAAGCACAGTCGGGGTGAAATGCAGACCGGCTGTCGGAGCGGCAACTGACCCGTCGATATGAGAATACACAGTCTGATAATCGGTCTTATCGCTGTCCTCGGTCGAACGATTGAGATACGGAGGAATCGGAATTTCGCCGGCAGCTTCTATGATACGGGCAAACGTCACCGACGAATCGTCCCACGAGAAGCGCACCACACTTGCATTTCCCTCTTTGCTTACACGAGTAGCCGTAAGCATTATTTCTCGTCCGTCAACCGTAAGAGGCATCTGTAACGGAGCATCCTTCCATCGCTTCGAGTTGCCTACGAAACACAACCATGAACATACATCCGTAGCAGCAAAATTAACTGCATAGTCAGCAGGCTCAACCGGTTCGAGGCAAAATATCTCAATCAAAGCTCCACCCTCACCCTTGCGAAAACGCAATCGGGCATTGATGACACGCGTGTTATTGTAGACGAGCATTGAGTCGGCAGGGAGCAACTGAGGCAATTCGGTGAACAGATGTTCACTGAGTTCGCCATCCGCCTTACGCACAAGCAATTTACAGCGGTCGCGTTCGGCAAGCGGATGCTTGGCAATTCGCTCGTCGGGCAAAGGATAATTATATTCCTCTATTTTTATATCTTGTACCTCCATTACTGACGGAATGTGACTGTACGATTATACACGAAATTGGCAAGCGTATATACGACATTACCAATAAGAGTTGCGATGCCGTATCCGCTTAACACGAAACCAAGAATATTTATCTCAAAACCTTCAAGAGGCGACTTGTACGACAACGCCCACACTGTGAGGAACTGAATACCGTAGCATATCAAAAAGCCGGCAAAGAACTTAACCGCTTCTTTGGCATAACCCTTTTTAGAATGAAACACCCACGTCTTATTCCACAAAAACGAGTTTACAAACCCTGCCACATATCCGATGGCATTTGAAAGCATTTGGTCGATACCGAACACCGACTTACATAAAAATATCAGCCCAAGGGTAAGCAACGTATTGAGCACACCCACGAGCGCATATTTCACAAACTGTATAAGATTTTTCTTTTGTCTGAAATTCATGATTGATGGCTTCTATTTGGTATCATTTCTAAGGATTGGCAGCGACCATGAGAATCGCAATGCAAGCACTCGCATCACTATTACAGTGGCTGCACATGCTGTCTGCTGGGCGATTTCGGAGCCTCCGGCTTCATAAATAATCCAATACACGGCACCTCCTGCCAAGCACGCCGTGGCATATATATCTTCGCGGAAAAGCAGCGGCTCTTCGTTGATAAGAATATCGCGAACCACACCGCCAACCGCACCGGTAATCATACCCATCGTTATCGCCACCCACATCGGATAGCCCAATGCAAGCGACTTTTGCATTCCAATCACTACGAACAAAGCAAGACCGATAGTGTCGAACACAAACAGCATCTTATTGTGGCTCACAAGCAGTTTCTTAAATAAAATCACCACGGCAAGCGACATTGCCGTCACCGCTATATACCACCACGTCTGCATCCAAAAGATGGGAACGTCGAGAAGCACATCACGCACCGTACCGCCTCCGATGGCAGTGACAAGTCCCACCATATAGGCTCCAAACCAATCGAAATGTTTGACCGCCGCAAGACGAATACCACTAATGGCAAATGCCACAGTACCTATCACCTCTATTATAAAAAGGAACGTTGCTTCCAGACTTTCGTCCATCATGGTTATTGCGATTTAGATTCTTGTTGGTAGTATCGGCACACGGCTGTCAACCCGCAATTAAGACAATCGGGACGACGCGCCTTACACACATATCGTCCGTGGAGTATCAGCCAATGGTGAGCCAACGGAATATCCTCGTCGGGAATATATCGACACAGCGTGCGTTCCGTCGATAGTGGCGTCTTGCTACCGGTGGTAAGCCCGATGCGCTCGCTTACGCGAAACACGTGAGTATCTACCGCCATCGCGGCCTTGTTGAACACCACTGCAAGCATCACGTTGGCTGTTTTTCGTCCCACTCCGGGGAGTTTTACGAGCGAATCCATATCGGCAGGCACCTCTCCTCCAAACTGCTCTACGAGCATCGTTGCTGCACCCTTCAGATGACGAGCCTTATTGTTCGGATAAGAGCATGAACGAATATAGCCGAAAATATCGTCGACTGACGCCGCAGCCATCGACTCCGCCGTAGGATATGCCTCAAAAAGAGCCGGTGTGATTTGATTCACTCGCTTATCGGTACACTGCGCCGAAAGTATAACAGCGACGAGCAACTGAAACGGGTCGTTATAATGCAACTCCGTTTCAGCAACCGGCATCGCTTCGCGAAACCAGTCCAATACACGTGTGTATCGCTCTTTTACTGTCATTGCATATGCAGTGAATGCTATTGGCGTATATTAATGCGCACTCTTGAACTCTTCGAGGAAACGAGTATCGTTTTCAGAGAACATGCGCAAGTCTTTCACCTGATATTTGAGGTTGGTGATACGTTCCACACCCATACCAAGTGCGAAACCGGAATAAATCTTGGAATCTATGCCGCATGCTTCGAGCACATTGGGGTCCACCATACCGCAACCGAGGATTTCAACCCATCCGGTATGCTTACAGAATGAACATCCCTTTCCGCCACAAAGGTTGCAGGAAATATCCATTTCAGCCGACGGTTCGGTAAACGGGAAATAGCTCGGACGAAGACGTATCTTGGTTTCGGGACCAAACATCTCCTGTGCAAAATACAGAAGTGTCTGTTTGAGGTCGGCAAACGATACATTCTTATCCACATAGAGCGCCTCCACTTGGTGGAAGAAGCAGTGGGCACGAGCAGAGATAGCCTCGTTGCGATACACACGTCCGGGACAGATGATGCGTACGGGCGGTTGCTGCTTCTCCATCACACGGCTTTGTACCGACGACGTATGAGTGCGAAGCAACACATCGGCGGGATTACGCTGTATGAAGAACGTGTCCTGCATATCACGCGCAGGATGGTCGGCAGCAAAATTGAGCGACGAGAACACATGCCAGTCATCCTCTATTTCCGGTCCTTCGGCAATAGTGAACCCGAGGCGCGAGAAAATGTCGATAATTTCCTGACGCACGAGCGACAGCGGGTGGCGCGTACCGAGAGCTATCGGAGCGGCCGAGCGGGTAAGATCGAGAGCATCGTCTACTGCATCGGTCGTTTCGAGTGCTTCACGAAGCGAATTGATTTTTTCGGTAGCAAGATTTTTGAGTTCGTTGAGTTTCTGTCCTATCTCCTTTTTCTGCTCTGCGGGAACATTACGGAAATCATTGAAAAGCAACGAAACTTCACCTTTCTTGCTGAGATATTGAATACGCAAAGCCTCCACTTGGGCGGCATCTGCAGCCTGCAAGCCCTCGATGCGAGCTTTGAGGTCATTTATTTTTTCAAGCATTTCTGTAAGTATCTGTTTATTCATGCAAAATTAATAAATTTTGCCGAAAACTCACACTTTGGCAGTTGAAAGATGAGTGGAACAGACTCTAAATGACATAAAAAGCGGAAGCTCGCCGTCGCATCAGCGACAAGCGGGCTTCTCTTTTGTTTATCAAATCTGCTACTTCTGCTTATTTGATTTTTTCGTAAATGTAAACTTCGTGGATTTCTTTGGTGTAACCTTCGTTTACGAACGGGCCTTGAGACATACCGAGGATGATTTGAGTACCGCGGTTGTTCAATACCAAGAGATCATCAGTGCAAGGATCGATGCAAAGACCTTCGATTTCACCGGCACGACGGAAGTCGCTCATTTCACGGAATGTTTCAAGACGACCAGCCTTTGCGCCACCAGCGATTTTACCCTTGCGGATAACGGGCTTACCATCTTTCAACTTAACGCTCCAAGGATTTTCCTTTTCAGGTTCTTGACCATCGATGAGACCTGTGTAAGGAACTTCAGTGATGTCAGCGATGTAAAGGTTGTCGGCGATGTGGTAAGTAGATTCACCATCGTCAGCTGCGAACAACATCTTACCGTCAGCGATGAAGATACCTTGAGTCCAATAAGGCATTGGACGGCATTGCATCTTGGTGTAGTATTGTTTAGTCTCCAAGCTGTAGCAATATACATAACGGCTGTCTACCCAGTCACTCATCCAGATCATGTTTTTGTCACGGTCAACTGCAAGACCGGAAACTTCTACTTGACCTGATTCAGCGCACCAAGGTATATCTTCGATCCATTCCAAAGTGTTGGCATCGTAAACAGAGATTGCGATGTTGTAACCACGACCGAATTCAAACTTTTCGTTACCGGTGTAAATCTTGCCATCATAAACGTCGATGTCACCGAAGTGGTTAGCCAATTTAGGATTGGGGAACAAAGGATCGTCAGCTGTTTGAACACGTTTTGCAACGAGATTCCAGTTCTTGTCATATTTGTAAAGACCGCGGGTATCAGATACATAGAAGTAATCTTTGTCGGCAGCAATACCTTGACGACCGGGAACTTCAACTACTTTCTTCAATCTGTATTCAGTACCTACATGTTGAGCGTTAACGCCAACTGCGAGCATTACGAAAGAAAGAATAAACAATAACTTTTTCATAATCTATTAGTTTTAAGTTAGTATAAATATTAATTAGGTCTTTTAGAATTTGAACAAGCCCATGAGTTGGATTTGATCACGACCGTCGATACCTTGAGCCTTTTCAACCTTGTCGCCATAGAAGAAGTGACCGTAGTTGAGTTGGAACTTAACGTTGTTGCAAAGTTGATAAGTGCAACCTACGAGGATACGGTTGTAGTTGTTAAGAGAAGTTTCGTTCATCTTGTCCTTGTACATATCCCAACGTACGATGGGGAGCCACTTACCTGCGTGGTAACCTGCCAATACATATGCACCTTGTTCGTCAACTACGTCTACATCGTTAACTGAAGATTTCATCAAACCATATTCAGCACGGAGATCGAGACCGGTAGGATCGTTATACCAAGCACCTACTACGAAACGGCTCATGGGATTGTACTTTTCGCCACCTACGTTCGGACCTGAACCACCTGCCAATGCTTTTGATTCATATTCACCATAGTTATAAGTAGCCTTGATGTTGAAGTTCTTGATAGGACGTACAGTTGCAGATACGTAGATATCCTTTGACTTGTTAGAGTCGTCCTTGCAAGGAATAGAACCATTGGTAAGAGCTACGTCATAGTGCAAGTAGCTGAAGCCCTTTCCGGAGGGGAACAATTCACCCATGAACATGATACCGAGGTCACGACCGTAGTCAACCAAGTTGTATTCATACGGGTTGCGGCATGCGATACGGTAAACGATGTTAGAGAAGTCTACAGTTTCCAAAGTAGCGGGAGAAATGTCGTAGTTTTCATAACCGAGCGGGGTGTAGAATTGACCGACACGTACTTTGAATTCGGGAGCGATTTTCCAAGTAGCGAATGCATCCATTACTTGAATGTTCTTTTGACCGTTACCGTTGGTTGAACCTGCGATACCGTTGAAAGCTTCGATTTGCAAACGGAAGTCGATGTTGTCGCATACCTTACCGTCCATAATCAAACGAAGACGCTTAGCTTGGAATGATGAAGAAGAGGCATTGTCGTCGTTTTGCCAGTTCCATCCGGTCTGTAAGTAACCTGAAATCTTAGGAAGCTTGGAAAGAACTTTTTCCCAGCCTGTTTGTTCGCCTGCGGGAGCAGCAGCTTCAGTTGCAGCAGGAGATTCTACCGGTTGCGCATACTTATCTTCTGCGAAATCAGAAGCAAAAGCAGATGTTGAAACTGCACAACCCACTAAAATTGCAAATAACTTTTTCATGATAATAAAGTGTTAAATGGTTAATAATAGGGTTTTTAATTAGTTAATATTTAGTTTATTATCTCTATCCTTTGATTATTGGCGTGATGCGATGAGCAACTTGCCGAATTCTTCGATATTGAGAGCTGTGATAGCCGGCTGCGGGTCGGAATTGACCGCCGTCTCAAGCGTGGTCTCACCCGAAAGCACCAACACTCCGAGAGAGCCTGCATTGCGAGCGGTAGCCACATCGGTGTAGATACGGTCACCACACATTGCCACTTCGTCGGGAGCCAAGCCGTATTTGGCTTGAATGCACCGCAACATATCGGGATTTGGTTTACCGATTACGATATCCGGTTCGCGTCCGGTTGCATGCTCGATACACTTGCACATCGAGCCACAATCCACCAGCACTACTTCTTTGTCGGTCGGACATACACGGTCGGGGTTGGTAGCGATATACCTCACACCTTGTAAAGCCCACCATGCTGCTCGGCAAAGACGTTCATAGCAAAGCGTCATATCGAATGCCACTACAAGAATGTCGGGACGGTCGGCAGGATCATCGGCAGCCATTTCAAATCCGGCTTCCTCAAACTCCTTAATCATACTCGGCGTACCAAGTACGAACAAGCGTTTTGCTTCCGGATGATTCTGCTTGATATAGTCGATGGTAGCGACAGCCGTAGTGTACACTTCCTCAGGCGTAGCATCGATACCGAGACCTTGCAGTTTCTTCAGATAGTCGGAGATACTTTTTGTGGGATTGTTGGTAAGGAATGAATAACCAATGCCATGTTCGGTCAAAGACGCCAAGAATCCTTTCGTCCACGGGAACAATGTCGAGCCCATATAAATGGTACCATCCATATCAAGCGCCACATGCTTTATCTTCGCACAAGCCTGCTTCAGCTCTTCCGGCGACATTGGTGACATATATTTATCAAATTCCATAATGTGATTTATGAATCTTATAAATATTTTTGACTAAGTTAATATTTTTTGATGAATTATCAAAATTATTCATCATATTTTATCTTCGATGCACGTTCGTAACCGTCGCGAGGAGCTTTCCACATCGAAATCAGCACAAACATACCGATGATTGCAACTACGATAATAGTTTCAAACACGCGAGTCCATCCGCATGCATCGGCAACGTAACCAACCAAAAGGCCTGAAATACCGGAACCTAAGTAACCGAGGATACCGGCAATACCATTGGCGCGGGCAGAAGCCTCTTTAGTGGCTTGATTACCGAGTTCGATACCGATAAGAGCCTGCGGTCCGTAGATACAGAAACCGGCTCCGACAAGCACAAGTGCCGTTACCGTAAGGCTTGCCGATTCGGGCAAGAAACGGAAGATAGTCATGAATATTGCTGCACCGAGCATACACATCACACACATGCGATGACCTTTGCCCTTGAAAAGATGGTCGGTTGCCCATCCGGCTACAAGTGTACCGACGATACCGGCGATTTCAAATGCAGCTACCGTCCAACCAGCATCCTTAATAGACAATCCGCGACTTTCGGTCAAGAATTTGGGTCCCCAATCAAGAATACCCATACGCACGATGTACACAAACAAATTGGCAACACAGAATGTCCAGACCCAACGGTTTTTCCAAACCATCTCAAGTTCGAATTTCTTGCGAGCCTTAGCGCTTTTTGTTTCGCTGTAACTGCCAAGATTGGTATCGGGAAGGTCGGGAAGGCCTGCATCTTTCGGTTCATCGCGAAGACCGATAAATACGAATATCGCACCTGCCACTGCCAAACATGCGGGGAGCCAGAAACACCATTTCCATGCACCTACGTGCTGTGCATATATTAGAGCTTGAGCGGCAGCATCAGCAACATCATTATTGGTAAGATTTTCGGTAATGCGTTGCACCACTTCAGCATTTTCGCTAAGGTTGACACCCATGCTACCCATGATGTAACCGCAGACGATTACTGCGAGAGCGGCTCCGATAGAGTGTGAGCAGTTCCAAACCGACATTTTTGTAGCCAATTCTGATGGGTGAATCCAGTGCGGAAGGATACGAGCGCACGGAGGATAACCCATTCCTTGGAAATACTGATTGAGAATGATGGTCACACCCATCACCAAGAGAAGAAATTCCACCATCTTCGGTCCGTTTTCCACTCCGGTCACCCATACGCTGAAATCGGCACCGAATCCGAAGGCAAAGTTTGCAACGGCACAGAGCAACAAGCCCACCGCCATCACGATACGACCGCGGATGCGGTCAACGACATATCCGTTGATAAATCGGGAGAATCCATAGACCAATGAGCCGGCAAAAATAATCCAACCGAAACTCTTGTTGGTAATACCGAATTCGGCAGTCATGCCGGGCATTGCCAAGGAGAAGTTCTTACGAACGAAGTAGAAGATTGCGTAGCCTACCATGGTCACCAAAATGGTGCGCATCTGCCACGACATGAATTTCTTTTTTGAATCGCCTAATGAGCGATATGCATCTTCTTTTGCCATGTGTATATGATTTAAGTTTATCTTTCTTTCTTATTTGCAAGATACTGCTCTTCTTTGTAAGTGAACATCATAAACACTATCGACAGCACACAAGCAGCGATAAGGAGTACGAATGTCCAATTCCAACCGAATCCGTCGGCAACATAACCGATAAGCATGTTTGCCAAAATTGCCGTACCAAAGAAGTAACCGAAAAATCCGGTAAATCCGGCTGCCGTTCCCGACGCATTTTTCGGAGCAAGGTCAAGAGCTTGAACGCCGATAAGCATCACCGGACCATAGATAAAGAATCCGATACCGATAAGCGATATAATCACAACGGTAAGATTATCAAGGAATGCCCAATAAAGGACGATAAACACAGCCACAAGCGCCATGAAGATTATAGTAGGCAACGCACGGCGACCGTTAAACACTTTGTCGCTCAACCATCCGCACACAAGTGTACCCGGAATAGCGGCAAACTCATAAGCGAAATATGCCCAACCTGCCGATTTAAGATCAATACCCTTATCGGTCAAGATTGTAGGTGCCCAATCAAGACATCCGTATCTCACCATGTAGACGAATGCATTCGCGCATGCAATAAACCAAAGGAACTTATTGTTGAGCACATACTGCATGAAAATTTCTTTTGCAGTAAGCACTTGCTCCGATTTCTCACTATAATTTTTCGGATAATCATTGCGCCACTTTTCGATTGACGGAAGACCGCATGATTGAGGAGTGTCACGAAGCAGACAGTAAGCAATTATAGCAATCAATATAGCTGTTGCGGCGGGGAAAAGGAATGTTCCAACGAGGAAATAGCTTTGCTCGTCAGCACCGTAAAACCATGAGCCAAACCAAGTAGCACCATACACTGCCATCGGGCCGACAAGAGCACCTCCGACATTGTGAGCACAGTTCCATATCGACATCATTGTTCCACGTTCGGATTGCGAGAACCAATGAGTCATCACACGTCCGCACGGAGGCCAACCCATACCGTTAAACCATCCAACGAGGAAGTTGAGTACACCCATCAAAACGACGGCCATTGTATGATTTTCAGGGCCTAACGCTGTGATGGGAACGACCATAAACATCATCGAAATCGATGCAAGTACCAAGCCAAGCGGCAAGAATTTACGAGCATCACTACGGTCTGACACCGAACCCATCAAGAATTTCGACAACGCATAAGCCACTGCATTCATGGCCAATACCGTACCGAGTTCGCCTTTTACGAAACCGAAAGGCTCAAGCATCGGAATCGCCATCGAGAAGTTCTTACGAACAATGTAGAATGCAGCATATCCGATGAATGCTCCTAAAAATACTTGCCAACGCAGCGATTTATAACGCTTGTCGGCCTCAGGACCGGTTTGCTCCGGACGGTGAGCCGGTGGTGCAAGAAATCTGTTCATGATATTATCGATTTATTATTAATTCATTGATTACTTATTTGCTGCCTTTGTTGCTTCGACATCGAGAGCTTGTGCGAGTATCGAAATTGGATTTTCCACTTTAGCGCTCGTCGACATCTCAATCTGCCATTTACACGTTTCGCAATCTGTTGCCACGACATCTACTTTTGCCTCTTCGATCTGACGGAAAAGTGATGCGCCGATTGCTTGCGAATATTTGTAATTCTCCTTTTTGAATCCGTAAGTACCGGCGATACCGCAACATTGCGAATCGAGCATTACGAAATCCACACCGGGAATCATGCGAAGCAACGAGGTGGTATAGATAGCCCATCCGAGCTTCTCCATGTGGCAAGGCGTATGATAAGCGACACGCTTGTGGAAGTCATTCTTAAATACGAGTTTTGCGCCACCCTCTTCGATGAGACGATATATGAATTTAGTGGCGAGCATGATGTCGTCGCGCACGTCGGCATTATCGACACCGAGCAAATGCGGGTATTCATCACGCATCGTAAACGTACAGGTTGAACTGGTCGTAATCACTTGTCGACCGGCTTCGGCAGCCTTGCGCACTTCGCCAAGATTGACTTTTGCATCGCGTGTGGCTTGCTTCACAAGCTTATTGGCTATCTTTGCCACACCACAACAACGCTCTTTTTCAAGAAGTTGCACGCCGTAGCCGAGAGCATTCATCACCGTCACCAAATCTTTACCCAACTGCGGATAATTATAGTTGACGTAGCATCCGTGGAAGAATGACACTTGCTTGCTGTATTCGCTTTGGCTTGCCGCTGCGTTTTTGCGGAACCACGATGTAAATTTCTGAGATGAATATGCCGGGAATTGGCGGTGAGCATCGATAGCAAGAGTTGCATCCATCACTTTCTTCACAGGAGTGAGCGACAGAGTCTTGTTGACTACCGGAGCTACCATCGAAGCCATAGTTCCCACAAAATCGGTATTGGCGAGCATTGTATCGCGCAATCCGGGCGATTTGCGGCTATATTTGATGCGAGCCGATTGAATGATATCACCAATCTTCACGTTAGACGGACAAGCCACTTCACATCGCTTGCAATTCAAGCAATATTTAAGGGCTTCGTCGTAGAATGTCGGTTTCTTCAATCGATAACGTTCACCATCGGGACCGGCCTGTTTCGGACCCGGATATTCGGGGTTAACAGCGGTCACGGGACAATACACGGTGCATATTGTACATTTGATGCACTGCTCGAAATTATTGTCGCTTATATTCAGTCCTTGATAATCCATTTTGACCTCCTTGTGCGTTACAATTTCAATATCTCGTGGGCCACATGAAGCGACGACGCTATAGTCGTGCCAGAGCCCGCACTCTCTTTCAAAGCATCTACACCTCCAAGTACAGAGCCTGCTGCATACAGATTGGCAACGGGCTTGCCGTTGAGCATAGTATGGAAGTGTTCGTCGGTTGCCACACCGAATTTCATATACGGCTGCGGCTTGAATACATCTTTATCAAACCAACGGCTGCGCTCTTCGCGTGCATCCACATCAAGACCGAATATCGGCTCATATATGCGGTTGGGCGCGGCAATAAGTCCGTGGCTGAAGAAACTGCCGGTAGCAAGGATAAACGTATCTGCTTCGAGTGATTCATCACCAAGATTGGTGGTGGTGATACTCTTAAGTACACCATCCTCTATTTTTCCGTTCTTAACATTATCGCCAAGCAAATATGTTCCGCCAAGACGTTGGAAATAACTACGTAACTGTATTTGAGTTCTCACGCCGGGGACAGATGCAGGAGTCGTGGGCACAAAGTAGAGCGGACGGTTCACCTTTGCTCGCAATTGCTCAATGGGAGTTGTGTCATAAAGTCCCATCACAGCCGGCAACAATACCATTTCGGCATCACCCGCCAAGCGATTGATTTCTGCAGCCATATCATCAAGCACATCGCCTACGAGAACGCGGGCGATATTGGCGGCTCGCATTTCCGATGAACTGCGGCGCAATGTTTCAAGCACGGGAAGTGTAAACTCCGCCATCGAACATTTAATGCCTTTCTTCGCCAAATTGCTTGCGATGAATTTGGGATAAAAGTCGAGATAACCGCGCAAATTGATGATTGCCACATGCTTCCATGGTAAATCGTCTGGATCGGTCACCGTGAGATAATCATCAAGAGTCAACCACGCCGGTTTAAAAATGCCAAACGGGGTAAGACGATAGTGATTGCGTTGTTCAGAACCGGTAACATTAATTCCGGCTTCGGCAAACAACGGCTTCACTTCGTCTAAATATTTGGTAATATTTTCGATACCAATTTTACTGTAGATGTGAGATGCCGGCAATGTAGGAATTGTCGCCATCGGGTTAGGCACATCATATCCGTCGAATCGACCTAACAATTCAAACGAACCGGAGCAGAAATGCAACGCACTTTGTCCCGATGAAACGATTGCGACTTTGCGGCCACTCTTTGCCAAAGCAATACCGCTCACGAGTCCGCTTAATCCGCCTCCTAATATGACTGTTTCAAACTTCATGATTCCAAGTATTTATCTGTTTGTGGCTTCGCCGTTTTGTTCCATATAGTCATCAAGTCCGCACACTCCGTTGTAAAGCCACGAAGTGAATTGTATTTCCACTAACGTCTCGCTCCACGCCACCGGAGCCATTCCCTTCCATCGTTCGTTGATAAACGAAGCAAGGTCTTTAATCGTTCGGTCTGCACATGTTTCAGATTCCGTCATCAATCCTGCCGCACGACAAGCGCAAAGTTCGCCTTGACAAGTGCCCATACCCATGCGGGTACGTCGGCGCAGATTGATAAGATTGTGTACATGCAACTCGTCGATGGCATATTTCACCTCACCCACCGACACTTGTTCGCATTCACATACCAAAGCATCATCGATGTCGTCATTCGACGCAATCTTGCGGCTGAGAGTTCCGTGGCGTCCTTCCGCCGCTTTCTGCTCGGTACTTAGTTCGATTATATGCGATTTTCTGTTGATTTTTTTCTTTTCTACTTCCGAACCGGGAAGGGGTATATCCGCCGTCTCGCACTTCACATTGCGTCCGAGCTTCTTACATGCAAGATCGGTTGCCCATTCTGCCATAAGTCGATATGTCATCAACTTACCGCCGGTGATGGTAATGAATCCGTTCAATCCATCGCGAGATGAGTGGTCGAGACAAACTATACCGCGACTTATACTGCGACCTGAAGGATCGTTATCGGCAGCAACAAGCGGACGAACACCGGCATACGCTCTCAAAATTCGAGTGTATGCCAAACTTGGCGCAAGCTTTTCGCCTTCGCGCATAAGCACATCCACTTCGTCGGGAGTAACCTCCATATTGTCGATTTGATCGTAAGGGATGCGGCTGGATGTTGTTCCGATAAGCGAAATCGTGTCGCCCGGAACAAGAATATCGGCATCTGCCGGCTTGCGGCAGCGATTGATTACCATATTGTTGACGCGATGTCCGAAGATAAGCAACGCGCCCTTTGCCGGGAACATATTGACCGGCACACCTGCCAATCCGGCTATACGGTGTCCCCAAATTCCGCCGGCGTTAATCACCAAGTCGGCATAAACGGTGGTCTGCATATCCGGACCCTTTGTGCTTTGCAACTTGACACCGACTATGCGGTCCTGCTCACGCACAAAATCCACTACCTCTTGATAGGTCATAATATCAGCGCCGTGATTGCGGGCATCTATCACATTGGCTGTCGTCAGACGGAACGGGTCAATCGAGCCATCGGGAACCGTTACCGCCCCGATTATATCTTTATTGACCGCCGGCTCCATGCGTATAGCTTCTTTCGGATCGAGTATCTCAGTCTCAATTCCGGCTGTGGTACAAGCATCGACAAACTTCTGTTGATAACCCAAATCATCTTCAGGCAATGTAACAAAAAGACCGCCGGTCTCTTCCACACAATGGCGGGCGATACGGCGTAAAATCATATTCTCTTTAATACATTCAGTGGCTGATTCTTGGTCGGTCACGGCATAGCGTGCCCCGCTGTGTAGCAATCCGTGGTTACGTCCGGTGGCTCCCGCCGTAAAATCGAATCGCTCTACAAGCAAAGTCTTGAAGCCTCGAAGCGCACAATCGCGAGCAGTACCGGCTCCCGTTGCGCCTCCTCCTATCACAATAATGTCGTAATGTCTATTGTCTCGCTTGTTCATGATCATTTAGATTGTCTGAATGTGTTTTGAAACAAAACTTTTACAATTTCGTTATATTTCGATTTAATAACTTGTTCGGTTTTATTTCGCAACAAAGATAGAGACTTATTTTTAATTTCCAAAAACTTTTTCAAAATTATTTCGCTTACGCCTTTTTGAAACGCATAAATACTCATTTATGCAAAAATTTCACCTCGTTTCGGAAGCAATCAGACCTCTTTTTCAACATCGCACATTTCGTTTTGAAAGCGTTGCATTGATTTTTCGCATACTATTATTAAGTTCAAATATTTTGCTATATGCATTATTTTATATATCTTTGTAGAAAACGACACCACTTATAAACCAAGCAAAGCCATGACTAAGGAAGAGCGTCATTCAATAATCGTAGAAACCTTGCTCCGGCGAGAATCTCTACCCGTTTCAGAGTTATCGACACTGCTCGACGTATCGTCTGTGACCATACGCAAAGACCTCACTGAATTGGAAAAAGCCAATAAGCTTTACCGCAGCCATGGGAAAGCGATTTTAATCAATCCGTATATCAACAACCGCTCGGTCAACGAAAAAGAAAAGCTTGCACCTGAAGCCAAATTGAAAATCGGCATGAAAGCCGCTTCGTTGATAGCCAAGGACGACTCCATAATCCTTGCATCGGGCACCACCGTACACGCATTGGCCCGCAGCATCCGCCCCATCAACAAGTTGACCGTAATCTCCGCATCGCTTCAAGCATCGGAAATTCTTGCTGCCAACAGCGACATTGAGGTAATCCAACTCGGCGGAGTACTTCGCCACAGCAGTCTGTCGGTCGTGGGCAAACACGCTGAAATCATGCTTCGCGACTTTGCATGCAGCAAGGTATTTCTTGGTGTCGACGGCATAGACCTTGATTTCGGCATCACCACTACAGATGTGCGCGAAGCCGACCTCAACAAAACAATGATGCACACAGCCCAAAAGACCATCGTAATGGCCGACTCCTCAAAATTCCGCCGTCGCGGATTCAGTCGTATCGCCGACATGGACGACATCGATATTATCATTACGGACTCTAACGTTCCCGACCGTATTGCCCAAGGAATCGAAAGTCTCGGCATCGAATTGCTTATTGCCGACGATACCCCGGCTCCGTCTCTCGGCATTAATCTCGGCAGCAAATAATCGTACTCATGTCCGACCTTTTATCAACAATACATCGCTCGATAGTTAACCACAATTTGCTATCGGGCGATTCGGTTGTAATAGTGGCACTCAGCGGAGGAGCCGATTCGGTAGCCCTGCTCTCCGCACTTTGCGAACTGGGCTATGACTGTATCGCTGCTCATTGCAATTTTCATCTACGAGGCGACGAATCCGACCGCGACGAACGACACGCAGCCGACACCGCCCGCCGGCTCGGTGCAAAATATGAAGTCATACACTTCGACACCGAAGCCTATGCTTCCGCCAAAGGCATCTCCATCGAAATGGCAGCACGAGAATTGCGCTACGAATGGTTTGAACGCTTACGGCAACAATACGGAGCCGAGGCCATCGCTGTTGCACACCATCGCGACGACAATATCGAGACTTTCTTTCTTAACCTTCTACGAGGTACGGGAATTGCCGGCCTCACGGCAATGTCGCCACGCCGCGGATGCATCATCCGCCCCATGCTCGACCTCACTCGTGCCGACATCTTATCCTATTTGCAGAAACAAAATCTCAGCTATGTGACTGACAGCACAAATGCCGATATTCAATACCGACGCAATCGGTTGCGCAACGTCATCCTACCATTGCTGAACGAGCACTTTCCGGGAGCCGACGAAGCTATCGCCCACACCATTGCATGCTTGCAAAGCAATGAAGCAATATATCGCAAAGCGATTAACGATGCATCTTCTCTATATTTCCACGACAACAAAATCGACCTCGAAAAGCTCATCGGCGAATATATCGAGCCATCTACCCTACTATTTGAATTGCTGCATCCGTATGGATTTACCGCATCACAAATCGGCGATATAATCTCTTCTCATCGCAATACAGGGAGCCGATTTTTATCCCCAACTCATATCGCGGTTATCGACCGTGGCCATCTCCTCATCGACACCATTAACCGCACCGACACCACAGAAGAATACCAAATAACTCTTACCGACGATGTTTCCGAACCTATCGGAATAGCAATATCCAAAATCGACAAATCAGAATTCGCTTTATGCCCCAAAAACAGCCATACACTCTTTTTAGATAAATCGGTGCTTGACGGTAACCCCACATTCCGACTTCGCCGCTGGAGAATTGGCGATAGGATTGCCCCATTCGGAATGCGCGGCACAAAGAAAGTAAGCGATATTTTTTCCAACGCACGCATGTCAGCTTTAGAGAAGCAATCAGCGTGGCTACTCACCCGCGACGACGAAATATTATGGATTGTAGGAGTACGCGCTTCCCGTCATTTTCCGGTCACTGACGACTCTTCACATATCGTCCGACTCATCGTCGCGCAAGACTAACTCATCGGAATAATAACGAAAGAAATCATGATTGAGCGCATTGGATATGCGTTCGAGCAAAGCCGTATTGATGCTTTCCAACCCGAATATATAGTAGATATTCGTTCTGTCGCAATTTATCTGCGCGGCAAGCCACGAAGGAGAACACCCTTGCCGCAACAACTCTTTCTTTATCTGCTTGCCTATATGCATAAAAAAGGGGCGAGACATTTGTGGCTAATCTTCATCCGAGGCACCGCCAAGCGCCTTGAAAATAGATATACACAAATAAGTCCACGCCCTGACATAAGCGCGAACTTTTGGGCTACCTATTCTCATTTTCGATTATAATTGGCGGTTTTCGGATGAGAGAATAGAGCCAAAAAGCTCAATTTTTCAATATGTTTATATTTCTTACTTTTTCGTTTTTACAAAAATAGTATTTTTTTTAATCGGCTGCAAATTCTTAAACATCAAAGTGCGATAAGCGCTTTTGCCTTTCGTCATTCTCCCATAAGACACAACATCGTAATGACAAATATGGTAACAGCGCAGACACATTGTGCAATCATCACCCCATTGCGGGCGACCGTCTACCATTGTAATATTCCCTTTCGGACAATGGGCGGCACACAGACCACAACTCTTGCAGTACTCGCTTGCCTGAAATGGACGAGCAGAACATCCATACGCCCGGAAAATCGGATACACGACTGCGCTTTTCAATCTCGCAAACTTGCCGGCCTCAACGCCCGATTTACTCTCTCCGCGCCTGATGGCTTCGGCAACTTCCTCTACCCGTTTGGGCATTAGAGCAAGCTTCTTATCCTCTATTCGATAGTCATCCACATCAAATCCCGGCAACAATGTGTAGATATTAGGCATCTGTACGGAAAATGCAGCATGGGGCGACATACCTTTTCGCCGCAGCAATTTTTCCCATTGATGGTCTGCACGACCGATATCGTCGCCGCAAGTACACACCATATAATGCTGTGCAGTGGATGTCGCTTCTATCATTTCGATAAAATCCACCAAAATCGGAGGCAATCCCCATGCATAAATCGGGAATACCCACACCACCACATCTTCTCCCTTAAAATCAGGGACAAAATCAATGTTGGCAATGTCAACAACTCCCATATCGAGATGTTTCGACAATTGATATGCCACAGCTCGACTGTTACCTGTTCCGGAAAAAAAATATATCATTAGTGAACCGTAATTTGAGTCGCCCCAAAGCCATATTCTCGGAACGAAGCATCCTGAGCCTGACAACGAGGATATTTATGTTTCAACTCCTTCATTAATGCAGCACGGAGCACACCCTCTCCTTTTCCATGAATGAAAACAATCTTTTGACCCTTTCGGTTGATATTCTCATCCATCACCTTTCTGAATTCACGCATTTGCACTTCAAGCATATCGCTGTTGCTCAATCCCGATATATTATCGAGCAATTCATGAATATGAAGGTCTACCTCAATTATCTCAGGTTGTTTGACTTTTCGCTCCACCGGACGACGGGCAGGTTTGTCGGCACTTCGTTTTTGGCGCATGGCATCCTCAAGACTACCGCTGTCGATTACCATCGGACGACATGGAATATCATTTTTAACTATGTCGATTGCTATGACGGGAGTATCGAAGTATACATTTTCGTGAAAACAATGAAGTTTGAAAAACTTCGTCGTATCCAAATTGTATTCAACAGCCACCGGAGCCTTCAACTTAAACTCCTTGTCGCGCTTAAACGCTATATATTGCACAGCAACACGGTCCATTTCAGTCAAATCTTCCCGCTTCACTTCGCCAAGATGAACCTGAATATTAGGTTCTACAATACCGGCATAGCGTGTAATCCACTGCGCTCCGTTGGCACGAGTGAGATATGTGAAATAGAGAAAATAGTTGGAATCATTGACAAGATAAGCATCATATGTTGTGGTATTAAGATGCTTTATTTCCGCAGGCTCATAAGCGAGCACCACATTCAGCACCTCGCCGGTAGCCGTCTCCTCAATCTCCTCCTTTTTGGGTGTTTTGGGTTGTTCCGGCACCACTGTCGGAGCCACATATTTACTTGGTGCGGCAGCCGGGGTAGCGGCTGTCACTACCACACATTCGCGAAGGAGCACCGGCGTTTCAAACCCGTCCTCATCCACATAAGCCATATTGCCGTCTATTTTTACGATACGTCCCCCTCCTACGGAGTTAAGAAAACGCACCACATCGCCTACTTGTGCCATAGTTCGATATTATGATACAGGAATTTTCAATTTTTGACCGACCTTGATTTTTGAGCCTGAAATACCATTGGCTTTTTGAATTTCCTTTACGGTAACGCCACGATATTTACCGGCAATACTTGAAAGAGTCTCGCCTTTACGTACCTTGTGAGTACGATATTGCGGTTTGCTTTTCTCTTTCTTGCTTTTCTTATTGTCGACCTTTTCGGATTTTTTTGTCTCTTTCTTTTTTTCTACCGCAGCCGGTTTAGTCTCCGTCTTTGGTTCTTCAACTGCACGTGACACCGGAGCTTCAGCCACAGAGTCCGTAGCCTCCACCATAGGCTTTTCTCCGTCCGTCACAGGAGTCTCGGAAGCTGCAAGCACAGTTTCTTCTTCCTCCTGCTTTTTAGGTTTCGCAACACGCTCATAAGTATGAATTTTCAACTTTTTACCGCGCTGTACAGTATTTTTCTTAAGACCATTCCATTTCTTCAACTGATTGACTGTCACTCCATAGCGTCGGGCTATCGAGCTAAGATTCTCACCTTTCTTCACCTTGTGATATTTAATCACGAGTTTGGAATCGTAATCACCGTCAGAACTATATATATCGGTCGGTTCTACAGCATCGCGACGTGCATACAATTTTGCATCATGAGCCACAATGCTGTCCTCACTCATTATATAACAGTACACCTGTTTTGACGGAAGCACCAAAGCGCAAGGACGCGCATCACCGGGAATTATATCACGACGATATTGCGGATTAAGAACGCGAATTTCCTCAATGGGCATCTGAAGCACATCTGCTATCTGGCGAAAATGAACTCGCTTGGTCACATGAATCGAATCCGTGATAAGCGGACGACGCGCAAGAGCCGGACTGATATTATGCTGATTGTAATATGTCATCACATAATTTGCCGCAATAAAAGCAGGAACATATCCGCGAGTTTCAGCCGGCAAATAATAATATATAGCCCAAAAATCTTTCTTCTCTTTACTGTCCTCACCACCTGCACGGCGAAGGGCCTTATTCACGTTGCCCGGTCCGCAATTGTAAGCAGCAATGGCAAGCGACCAATCGTTGTAAATACCATATAACTGTTTCAGATATTTGGCTGCCGCATCAGATGAGCGATACGGGTCGCGACGCTCATCCATAAGCGTATTGATTTCAAGACCAAGTCCTTTTGCCGTAGGCAACATGAATTGCCACAAACCGGTTGCGCCGGCACGCGACACAGCATCGGGATTGAGCGCACTCTCTATGACGGGAAGATAACGCAATTCAAGCGGAAGTCCCTCACGTTCGAGCGCCTGCTCGAAAATAGGCATATAGTAAAGGCTCATTCCGAGCATATTTTCCACCAATTGTCTGCGACGTTCGACATACATCTTGATATGCGACTTCACTATCTGATTGAATGGCATTTCAATCACAGTCGGAATCAAACTCAAGCGTTGCCTTATCACATCATCGCTCAAATCACCTGCCGATGCATTCACAGAGCCTTCGTCAAGCACTGCATAGTTCTGCAAATACCAATTTTGTAGCATCTCATCGGTATCCGTTTCAAAACTTTCGGGATATATAATCGAATTATCTGTAATCGTCTCTTTAATCGTAAGTATTGATGGTCCGGCAGCGGCAGTAATCGATGCGCAGCCTATCAAAACAGCAATAAGGGTCTTTTTCATTGTTTTATGTTACGGATTTAAAAGTTTAACGCCCACTGCACACCGACCGATGGTAATGTAGTGCGCGAGTCGGGAATAAGAGCCGGTGCAACCTGCATCGACAAATCGGGGGAAATATCAAAATGCGACAACGAGGCATCGACATACGCATCAAGCATCGCTACAAGATACACACCGACAATACCGATAATACACAAGTCGCGATTGCGACGAAAATAGTCGCGCCGCGATTTCAATTTATTGGTAAGCCAGGTCTTATCAAGGTCTTCTTCTTTGACTGTCGGAGGATAAAAATCCATGTAGCTCTTGGTCGAGGGGTCATTATCCATTATATCCCGATATGCTTTCGTATAATCGGTAAGCATGCGATTATTCCAAGCCGTGGCATATCCGAGTCCCATAAAAGAACCGACTACGATAGGCAGTTTCCAATACCGGCGATTGTACAACTGTCCCAATCCGGGAAACAATGCCGACATCCATACAGCTCTGGTCGGGTCGGGATTAAACACTCGCTCTTCGCCGAACTCCTCTATCTCGGCAATACTGTCACGAATTGCTTTCAAGCGTTCGGGAGGAATCGATGCCAATGTATCCACAACGGCAGTTTGCAGACTATCGACCGATATAAACGCTTCGTTTTCGTAACCGATAGTGTCCAACAACTCAATATTTCGCTCCACTTTTGCCGAATCGGTCAACACTATCGGTGTACGACCTTGGTGTGGACGAGTCGGCTTTTGTGAAAAAAGATTAAATGGAAACAAAATCGCAAAGATCAATCCGAAAATCAACCTTTGCAACCCAAGCTCACGAAGAGCGCGATATTTTTTTACACTATTATTTTTCATTACGTATAATAGTGATGTACAGCAGTTTAGCTATTCAATCAGCACAGACCGCCACACATCCTAACTATCTTGATGTTTTATGGTATCAAAGATAGTAATTAATCTCTCAAGTTCCTCTTCATTTTTGAAAGGAAATGTTATTTTTCCTTTACCGGAAGCATCGCATGCAAATTGAACCGGAGTATTGAACGATGCTTGAAGGTGCTTCTTCAATATATCAAAATCATGATTGGTAAGGCGGGATGGTGTTTTGGCAGATGCCTCATCTTCGCCTTTAGCAGCATTTTGATATGCCTTAGCCAACTCTTCCACCTTGCGAACTGATAAACCCTGTTTCAATATCTCATTGTAAAGTTTCAATTGCAACGCCGGCTTATCTATCATCAGCAAAGCGCGTGCATGCCCCATATCCACACGTTTGTCGCGCAACCCGAGTTGCACCTCTGCCGGCAACTTCAGCAATCGCAAAAAGTTGGCAATCGTGGCTCGTTTCTTACCTATTCTCTCGCTCAATCGTTCTTGTGTCAGATTATATTGTTCGATGAGCTTTTTGAATGTGAGTGCGATTTCTATTGCATTGAGGTCCTCACGTTGAATATTCTCGATAAGAGCCATCTCGGTGAGTTCACTGTCGTTTGCCGTACGGATATATGCCGGAACCGACGTAAGTCCGGCAAGTTTTGCCGCGCGATAACGTCGTTCACCCGCAATTATCTGGTACGAATTTGGTCCTGTCTTACGCAGCGACAACGGCTGTATGATGCCAAGTTCACGAATCGACGAAGCGAGCTCTTCAAGAGCATCCTCATCGAATGTCGTGCGGGGCTGGTCGGGATTTGGAGAAATAAGCTCAACGTCTATGTCATTAATAGCCGAGGAGCCACTTGCGGGAACATCGTCCATCGAAATGAGCGAATCAAGCCCGCGACCGAGAGCGTTACGTTTTACAGCCATATCTTTTTCAATGCGTTATGTTTCTGATTTCGTTCTTACATTATTTTTTACGATGCTTGGCAATTATCTCCTTGGCAAGCATTATGTGACTTGTGGCACCTCGACTGTCGGCGTCATACAGCAATGCCGGAAGTCCGTGACTCGGAGCCTCACTGAGTCGGATATTGCGTGGTATCACTGTATTGAATACCATATCGCCAAAGTGCCCTTTCAATTCCTCATATATCTGATTGGCAAGACGCAGACGAGCATCATACATCGTCAATAGGAATCCTTCAATTTCAAGCCCCGTATTAAGTTTCGACTTTATTATGCGGATAGTGTTGAGCAGTTTGCTGATACCTTCCAATGCAAAATACTCTGCTTGAACAGGTATAATGACCGAATTTGCAGCCGTCAATGCATTGACCGTAATCAATCCGAGCGACGGAGAACAGTCGATAAGTATATAATCATATTTATCGGCAATCTGCGCGAGCAATCTGGCAAGCACACGTTCACGCTGCGGTTTGTTGACAAGTTCGAGTTCGGCACCGGCAAGGTCGATTCGCGAACCTATCAAATCAAGACCCTTGACACATGTTGCCACTTGCGAACCATCGAGAGGATAGTCATCGACAAGACATTCATAAATCGACGACGACATCGACTTCGGATCGATACC
Organism: Muribaculaceae bacterium; assembly: GCA_045133615.1. Lineage (GTDB taxonomy): Bacteria > Bacteroidota > Bacteroidia > Bacteroidales > Muribaculaceae > M3. The sequence goes on from JBGUUQ010000028.1 coordinate 36,236, forward strand.
ATATCCCGATGTCGCATTAGCCTGCGGGTCGGCATCGATGATAAGCACCGTCTTTCCCTCATTGGCAAGAGAAGCGGCAAGATTGATAGTAGTGGTGGTTTTACCCACTCCACCTTTCTGATTGGCAATAGCAATTATTTTACCCATAAGAAAATCTACAATTATCGATGCAAAGTAAAGCAATTTATCCCGCAACTCCTCGCGTATCAAACTCAAAATGAGTTAAATGTTGATAACTCAACGATATTGTTAATAACTCCGACCCGACATAGTTACGTACCTAAAATCCGACATTTTCCTCGCTGTATATGTAGTGAATACAACCATGGAAACAACCAATCTATCCGATTGGCTCAAACCGTTCAGCCGACCATCGAGAGCTTTTATTTTAAAAATATTTCCACACTCATTATTATATATACAAGGAGGAAGAAATATGTATTTTTCGTGGTACTTAAACGATTTTACCCTCTTTTTGTACGTTTTTACCCGTTATTTGCGATTAAAACTCCGAATTTTGAGCCAAGAAATTTTAATACCATTGTTCATTCAAACTTAACCGACATGAGACAAACCCTACTTTCATTACTTCTACTTCTTTCAGTTGTGAGCGGATTCGGCATTCCACGTCCCGAATATCCGCGTCCGCAATTCGAACGTACCGATTGGCTCAACTTAAACGGTACTTGGAGCTACGAATTCGACTTTGCCGAAAGTGGCATGGAGAGAGACTTGTTCAAATCCGAAGGGTTCAATGATCCGATTATAGTTCCTTTCTGTCCCGAAAGCCCGCTTTCAGGTGTAAATCATAAAGACTTCATTAACTCAATGTGGTATCACCGAAAGATTACTGTCCCCCAAGCATGGGAAGGCAAACGTATCATGCTCAATTTCGGAGGAGTCGACTACCAATCCAATATATATATAGATGGCAAGCACGTGTTTGAACATCACGGAGGTTCCTCCTCTTTCGCGGTCGACATCACCGACTTCGTGAAGCCCGGAGTCGAAAGCAACCTCGTTATCCGCGTTAAAGACGACGTGCGCTCCGAACTTCAAACCGGGGGCAAGCAATCACGTCGCCTCTATTCTTACAGCTGTCTCTACACCCGTGTCACAGGTATTTGGCAGACCGTATGGATGGAACCTATTGCCAAAGGCGGGTTGAAAAAGTGTCACATCACCCCCGACTTGGATAACAGCCAATTTATTTTCGAACCCACATTCCTCGACATCGACGGCACTCACACTTTCAACGTACGCATCACCGATGCCACCGGCAAAGAAGTGGCTAAAGCATCAGCTCCGGCAAGCAACAGCACATTCGTTGCTACTAAAATAAAGAAAGTTCAGACATGGTCGCCCGAATCACCATATTTATATAATGTGGAATTCACCGTGACAGATGCTTCCGGCAACGTAATAGACAAAGTAGGCGCCTACGCTGGTATGCGTAAAGTCGAGCTACGCGGCAAAACTTTCTACCTCAACAACGAGCCTTACTACCAACGTCTTGTCCTCGACCAAGGCTACTATCCCGACGGACAATGGACTGCTCCTGACGATGAGCAACTCAAGCGCGACATTGTTCTCGCCAAGGAAGCCGGTTTCAACGGAGCCCGTCTACACCAAAAAGTGTTTGAACAACGCTACTTCTATTGGGCCGATCATCTCGGCTACCTCACTTGGGGAGAATCGGCAAGTTGGGGTATGGATTGGACCAACCTCATTGCAGCCCGCAATATGATTACCGAATGGGAAGAATGTGTCGACCGCGACTACAACGCTGTTTCTCTCGTGGCTTGGTCGCCACTCAATGAAACGTGGAAGACTGATATCAACGGACAGCGCGCCCGTCTCACCAACGACCTCTATTTCATTACTCACCGTCTCGACCGCACACGTCCTGTCGTGACAGCCAGTGGCGGATACCACGCCGGATTTACCGACATTTTTGCAGAGCACACCTACGTGCAAGACCCCGTAGAGCTTTACGAACAACTCCGTGTCAAAGAAGACGGCAGCGTGTATCTCCACCATCCCAAACACAGCGCACCTTACAAGGGCGAAGCATATATGATCGACGAATTTGGTGGCATCCAGTGGATTAAAACCATGAAGACCGCCGAAGTGGCAGGCGAAGATGAATTTTGGGGATACGGCAAACCGCCGCGTACCATCGAAGAGTTCTACAAACGTCTTGAAGAGCAAGTCAACGTCGTCCTCAGCCTCGACCATATCACAGGATTCTGCTATACACAGATTGTCGATGTCGAACTTGAAAAGAACGGCATATACACCTACGACCGCGATGTCAAATTTGACATGGAGCGCATTCACAAGATTTTCACCAAATCACGTGAGCAAGCCAAGCGCGAAGTAGAACAGATGCTCAACGAACGCAAAAACAAATAGTTTTTAGCTATCAAATAACCCTACAAAACATTTTTACTAACTTAAATCTTTTATTGTATGAGAAAAAGAAACTTTTTACTCGTAACTGCAGCGTTAGCAACGATGAGCTTATCGGCTCAAGACTTCATCCTCCCGTCGGCAGGAGGTACAGGAGAAGCTCTTCTCCCATCAGGTGTAACAGCCAATATCACTCAAGGCAAAAATTATGCGTTGAATAAAAACCTCACAGTTGCCGGTTCTGATGCCAAGGGCTATAAAGCTTATTTCGCAGCCGACGACGGCACTCACGGCGAAGAACTTTGGGTGACCGACGGTACTGCTGCCGGCACAAAAATGGTTAAGGACATCTTCCCCGGTGCCACAGGCTCCAACATCACTTGGATAACCCGATTCAACGACAAAGTTGTATTCGCCGCTACTGATAGCGAAGATACCGGTAACGAAGTTTGGATTTCCGACGGTACAGAAGACGGCACCTATATGGTAGCTGACATTCACCTTGAATCGTCAAATCCTGATGGTTTCTGCCAATTGGATGAAACTCATTTCGTATTCTTCGCTTATGATTACGAAAGTGAAATGACTGGTGATGGTCAAAAATGGCTTTGGATTTCCGACGGTATCTATGATGAAGATCCCACCGACGAAGAAGGTACTCACTGTTTGGCTATGGTAGACGGCAAGTATAAAGGCACTTCTTACGACAACCTTTACGACGAAGTCATGCGCGTTGGTCGCAAAGTTTATTTCAAAGCCGACGTTTCCGACAAAGATGGCGTTACCTACGGTGAAGAACTTTGGGTGACTGACGGTACCACCGATGGAACTTACATGGTATGCGACGTAAACAAAGAAATCAACTCCAACAAATCCGACGGTTCGACCAACGGTTCTGCTCTTACATTCATGCGTCCCGCTGAAGATGGTCGTTTGATATTCAAAGCATGGAGCGAAGAAACCGGTAATGAAATGTGGATTACCGATGGTACTGAAGCAGGCACTTACTGCATAGCAGACCCGCGTCCGACAGTGGATGACAACAACATCGGTAAAGGAACAGATCCCACAATGGTAGGTCGCGCTATGTACGGCAAAATTCCTTATCGCGGATACTCCGACGAATACGGTAACGAATTGATTGTTATCGATTATCTCAACAGTACTTACGAACTTTACGACATCAATACCGGTGACGGTAAGGGTGGTGCAACAGTCAACAATAACTCATTCCCCGACACCGGTCAATGGTTTGACGGCAAATATATCTTCTGTGCTCAATGGAACGGTATTGTAGCCGATTGGGAAGAATCAAAGGGTGGTGAATTGATTGTTTACGACCCCGTAGCAAAAACAGTGTCTCTCCAAAGTGACTATGCTCCCGGAGCAACCGGATGTAATTGGGTTAAAGAACCCATCGTAGTCGGCGGTTCATTCTATTGGTGGAACGAAGGTTCTCTCGGCATCGACAACTCCAATACCAAACTTCACCGTTTGGACTCTGCTACCGGAACTCCTTGCATCGTTTCCAATATCTCGGCTGATGGCGACGGTATCCACTCACTCCGCAACCTCAACGGTACTCTCTTGTTCGGTAGCACAAAAACCAACAACCTCTACTCTTACTACTATCGTTCAGACGTTGCCGACCTCGAAACCAATCCCGACGTAATCGTGATGGGTCTTGACTTTGGCGATGACAACAGTTTGATTGAAAACGTAGTGGCTGACTCCAAGACTATCTCTGTTGAATACTATAACATTCAAGGTCAAAAACTTAACGCCGAACCCGAAAATGGTTTCTTCATTAAGAAGGCAACCAAGGCTAACGGTACGGTTCAAGCAACTAAGATCGTTAAGTAATCACCCTTATTACAAAGAGATTCTCCGGCTCTCGGAGAATCTCTTTGACTTTTTCTTTTTCGACCGCTGCTCTCCATGGTCGGAACAACCTCTATCTCCCCGCAGTGATTCTAACAAAAACCTAACATTCTTAACAGATGAGTAAATCCAATATCCTGAGAACGATATTACTTCTGATTGTCTCGTTCTTCTCGCTCACAGTCTACGGACAGAAAATGTCTGTATCGGGCGTTGTTATCGACGGCAGCAACGATGAAACTCTCATCGGTGTCACCGTAATGGAAAAAGGCACGTCAAACGGTGTTGCCACCGATATCGACGGTCGCTTCTCTATTTCAGTAGAACCCTCGGCTACACTCACCTTCTCAGCCGTCGGTTATCAATCCAAGGAGGTGAAAGTCAACGGACAAAAAGAAATCACGGTAGTGATGAGTCAATCAGCTACCGCACTCGACGAATTAGTGGTAATCGGTTACGGCGTGCAACGTAAGAGTGATGTTACCGGTTCTATATCATCGGTTTCGGGCAAAGACCTTAACGACGTGCCCGTTGCCTCCGCTCTGCAAGCATTGCAAGGTAAAGCGGCCGGTGTCAACATTATCCAAAACACAGGAGCACCCGGTAGCGCCACCACCATCAAAATCCGCGGAACCGGAACAGTCAACGACTCCGACCCCCTCTACGTTGTAGACGGATTTATCGTTGACGACATTGATCATATAAACCCCAACGATATAGCCAACATCGAAGTGTTCAAAGATGCAGCATCAAGTGCCATCTACGGTGCTCGTGCGGCAAACGGTGTTGTGGCAATCACCACCAAAAGTGGACAAGAGGGCAAAGTAAAAGTCACTTTCGATGCCTACGCCGGTATCTCCGAACCATGGAAAAAGATTGACGTGATGGGCGTGGAAGACTATGCCCTTATGCTCGACTACATCAATGGAACATCCACCTATTCCGCCGAAGGTCAACTCTATTACACCAAACAAGACGACGGATCATTCATATACGATGACTATAAAAAAGGTCTTATCGACGCTATCAAACAAAACTCACCGGGCAATTGGTGGGATGCCGTGACACAAACAGGTATCAAGCAACAATACTCTGCATCCGTATCGGGCGGTAATGACAAAACCAAATATCTTGTCAGCGCAAGCTACTACGATGAACGCGGTATTGTCAAGACATCCAACTACAGTCGTTTCAATGCTCGTGCCAACGTGACTCAGAAACTCGCCAATTGGCTCGACATGACAGTCAACATGTCTTATGCAAACGAAGACCGTGACATTGTGCCGGAAGGTTCAGGTTCAATTCTCAAAAGCGCACTTTATTACAGTCCTATGGTGCAGACCTATGGTCTTGATGGTTATTGGAGCGAAAGCCACCCCTTGGCAGTGCTTGACCGCAATCACAACAACACCACCACTGACCGTCTTGACTTAAACTTGAGTCTCACTGCTCAAGTATGCAAATATCTCTCTTATCAGTTCAAGGCATCTTACTATACCAAGCCGGAGACCAACAATCAGTTCACTGAAGTCAACAAATACAAAGAAGACTTCTCTATGACTGACCTCACTACCGTCTATAAAAAGACTACAAAGACCAACAAATGGGAGATCAACAACCTTTTGACCTTCAATTGGAACAACGACCGCCATTCACTCACCGTATTGGCAGGTCAGACTGCTGAAGGGTACAAATACTCTTATCAGGAATCGACCAAACGCGGTACTCCTACCAACGACGAAGACCAATGGTATCTCTCAAGCGGCTATACCGGTGACAAAACTTATGGCCTCGACCGCAAATGGACAGCAGTGGGTCTCCTCGGACGTATCAATTACAGTCTCCTCGACCGCTATCTTTTCCAAGCCAATATCCGCGCCGATGGTTCATCCAAATTTGCAAAAGACAATCGTTGGGGCTACTTCCCCTCTGTATCAGTGGGTTGGAAATTTTCTGAAGAATCATTCCTCGATGCTGCCGAATGGATGAATCTTGGAAAACTTCGCGTAGGTTACGGTATCCTCGGTAACAACCGTATCGACGAACTTTCAATCTACACCTATCTCACCAATCAATTTAACTATGCTTACGGAATGGGGCAACACGTATTGCAGCCCGGTTCGACCGCTCTCACCATCGGAAACCCCGATATCAAGTGGGAAAAGACTAAGACATTCAATATAGGTCTCGACTTCGGATTCCTCATGAACAGCATCACATTCGGCATCGAATATTTCGACAAGCGCACATCCGACATGCTTTTGTCTGTTCCCACCGTTCTATCCGCAGGTCTCTCAACCGACCCGATGACCAATGCCGGAGCAGTACGTAACTATGGTATCGAGACATCGTTCAACTATCAGAAGACATTCGGCAAGTTCAGCTTCAGTGCCGGCTTCAACCTCTCTTGGATTAAAAACGAAGTCACCTCACTCGGCACCGGTAACGAACCTATCTACGGTGCATACCTCTCAGAAGGCTCGATCGTGGACTACGTGACCAAAACCGCTGTCGGGCAACCAATCGGTAGCTTCTACGGTTATGTTGTCGACGGCATATTCGACTCCTATGAAGAAATTCAGGCAAGCGCTCAATACGATGCAGGAAAACTTCTTAGCGAACAGACCACCAAACCGGGCGACTTCCGATTTAAAGACCTCAACAACGACGGACAGATTACGGCAGAAGACCGCACCTACATCGGATCACCGCTTCCCGATTTCATCTTCGGTATTCCTTTGCAGTTCAGCTACGGTGATTGGGATTTGAATATGTTCTTCCAGGGTCAGACCGGCAACGATATATTCAACGTTACCAGATATTACCTTTACAATGCTTCCAACGGCAATGTCAAGGCCGACCTTCGCAGCCAACATTGGTCGGGTCAGGTATCTGAAAACCGCACTTGGTATCCCCTCAACATGAACGACGAAGTACCCGATTTGCGTTCTTCCGACCCCAACCGCAACTTCCGCGCTTCAGACTTCTTCGTAGAAGACGGTTCATACCTCCGTTTGAAAGAGCTTCGCTTGACCTACAACCTCCCGAAGGCTGTAATCTCGAAGTGGGGCATCGACAATCTTGCCCTCTCACTCACCGGTTATAATCTACTCACACTCACCGGCTATGAAGGTCTCGACCCCGAAGTCGGCAGAGTTTCCGGAACAGAAGGCAACAACCTGAATATGGGTGTAGACCACGGTAACTATCCGCAATCTCGCTCATTCACATTCGGTGTTAAACTCACTTTATAACGTCCTAAAATGACTATAATCATGAAAAGATATATTTTTAAGATTCAGGCTATATGTGCGGCCATCGTGTTGATGACGAGTTGCAACGACTTCCTCGACGAGCCGTTGTTGGGCAACTCCACCGAGGAGAACTACTACAATACCCAATACACGCTCCAGTCTGCCCTAAATGCCACTTACGACATTCTCCAAAGCGACTCCTATTTTGACCAAGAATGGCGCTTCGGTGAAGCTTGCGGCGACGATGTGGTTGTCATCGACGTATCATTGTCAAGCCACATGGGTCAATTGGTCAACTTCCGTTTCGACACCAACAACAATTACATCAAAAACCGTTGGGATGTGATGTACCGAGGCATCCACCGTGCCAATCAGGTTATTGCCAACGCTTCCCGTGTCGAAATCAAAGACACCGAATATGCCACCTATTCCAACGTTCGCCAGATTCTCGCACAAGCAAAATTCCTTCGTGCATTCTTCTATTTCAACCTCGTTAAAACCTATGGCGGCGTTCCCATCCGTCCCGAAGTTGAAACAGTAGGCAGCCTCGTAGTTCCGCGTAGCAGCATTGAAGATTGTTATGCTTATATCGAAAAAGACCTGAGAGAAGCTGCAATAATGCTGCCTCCTCGTTTTTCTGACGGCAACAGTGGTAAAGTGGCTTCAGGAGCCGCTGTGGCATTACTTATGAAAGTGTTGATGTACCAAGCCACTCCGGGCGTTGCATCTGAAAAATGGGAGCAAATGAAAGAACTCGGTGATTTCTTCGTGAAAGGAACACCGATGACCTACTCACAAATGCTTCGTTACGACGAACGCTACGATGAAGATTGGGAAGACCTACGTCAACGTCTTTGGTTCAAACCACAAGAACTCCTCTCTGATTCAGAGCCGTATGAAGCACCGAATAGCGAACTCAACACTCTGCTGAACGCTTATTCATTCCAATACAAAAATGCCAACGGAATGAATATCGACTACTTGGATCAATTCTATCTTGCAGGAGAATTCTGCTCCGGTTCGATTTTTGAAATAGTATTCAAAGAATCGGGCGACGGCACATCCGGCGACACCAATGAAGGTTGTTATATCTACGAAGAACTCTTCCCCGCAAGCGCCAATGCTAATCACATGTACTCCATCCAAGCCATCAAAGAATCTATTTTCGGCAACGACCCGCGTGGTCAATGGATGGTTGGACACCAAGCATCTATTCCTGTCGACGGTGGTTATACTCAGATTGGTGCCGGTCGCTTGCAAACGCTCAAATGGTATACACCGATGACTGACCGCTCAGCCTACGGTGGTGACAATGCCAAAAATCACCGCGTGATTCGCTACGTAGACGTAGTCTTTATGTATGCCGAAGCTCTCAACGAGTGCGGACAAAGTGTAGAAGCCATCAATCAACTCAACAGCTACAAAAGCGTAGTCAATTCCTATTACGGAGTCAGCGGTGAATATATCGCCGGAGGCTATGGCTACGTTCGCGACCAGATTTACAAGGAACGTCGTATTGAACTTTGCTATGAGTTCGATCGCTTCTTCGACATCGTTCGCCAAGGTCGCGCCAAAGAACTCCTTGCAGCCTATGCAGAAGCGAAATACAACGGTACTCGTGGTGTTTACTTCCGCAAAGGCATCAACGAAATCTTCCCGATTCCGCAAAACGAAATCGACGTTTCAAACGGCGTGGTTACTCAAAATCCCGGTTACTAATCTTAAATTCTACCGAAAATGAAACTTACATTAAAATCCATATTAGGACTGTTGGTGTGTGCCGTAGCGTTCACAGCCTGCGAAGAGGATGAAGCAACTCAACCCGTTGCAGCTGTAAGTGTCGACAAAAACAACTACGACACCAATGAAACAATGACAGTACACTTCACCGGCAATGCCGAAAACGTGGTAATATTCACCGGTGACTCAGGTCACGACTATGAACTCCGCGAACAAAGCAACACCGGACTTATCGTCAATAAAGGCTTGTTTACTTATGCATACCAACAACCCGGCACTTTTAAGGTTGTATGTGTCGCTACTAACCATGCCGACGAAGGTAAATCAATCAAGACCGACACTTGCTCATTCTATGTGAAGGTTGTCGATGACATCACTGAAATAGAAAAGCTCTCGGCTCCTGCCGTTCTCTATGATGAAGTGTTTGCATCGCAACTAAACGATGTAGATTGGTTACTTGAAATTCCCCGTCAGGTCAAATTCAAGTCCAGCCACAAACAAGCCATCAATATTAAAAAGCAGAAGTTGAAATTCTACATCGCGTCCGACTCCACCAAAATCGAAGTAAACGGAGCCAAATACACCTCCAATACAAACTACGACCTAAGCACTGCGGCAGACATAAGACTGACATCGCATGCGGGAACCGTTCGCGACTACAAACTCTACACAATAAACTATGGAGAGTTTGAGACTTTCACCCTTGCAGGCAAAAAAATGACTAAAAACTCTTACACTCGCACTGAAGAAACCTACGACTATGCAGAGCTTAATATTGCAGTCTCTTCAGGCACCGATTTGACCAATCTTGCTCCCACTTTCACACTCTACGACAACACCAAGGTCTATGTAGACGGAGAAGAGCAAATATCGGGTGTAAGCACTCACGACTTCTCTCAACCGGTGACCTACACCTTTGAGGCTTGCCATGCCGAGCGTCCCGACATCATCGTCCGCTCGACCGTGGTAGTAACCGCAACAGGAAACTAATCATCGGATAAAATCTCTCAACAAACGGGGACTGCCTTGAACACGACAGTTCCCGTTTTTGAAAAATCAACCTATAAAAAGATGAGAATATGAAAAAAAAAATACTTCTTCCGTTATTTCTGACTGCCGCAATCCTCACTCCGAACACCAACGCCGCATACAAAGAACCATACAATGCTTCGCGAATACTGTGGGACACAAGCAGTCAGGTTAACGTGTTCAACGGAGGCAACTACTCTCGCATCATTCAGTTGCAAGACGGTCGGCTACTCGCGGTAGCCGAAAAAGGTAACGGTATCGCTACCAACTACAGCAACGACTACGGCAAAACATGGACCAGAGAAGTGGTAATAGCCCCCAACGGCAACATACCCTATGCCGTTCCCGATGTGATACAACTCACCGACGGCACCATCATTGTCGGATTCAACCCGCGCCCCTCATCACCCTATTCCGAAGACCGTCTTTTCGGTATCCGCTGTGTCATCAGCTACGACAACGGAGAGTCGTGGACCGACCCCATTTATATATTCGACGCTAAACACACATTTGACAACGGTTGTTGGGAACCGCAACTCATCGAATTACCCTCAGGCGAAATTCATTGCTATTTTGCAAACGAAAACGACTACACCTCTTCCTCAGAGCAATGCATATCAATGTGTCGCTCATTCGACAAAGGACTCACATGGAGCGAACCCGTCAAGGTGAGCTTTCGCTCCGGCACACGCGACGGCATGCCCGTGGCGATTATCACCGACAACGGAGAAATAGCCGTAATCATTGAAGACAACGGATGGCCAAGCTATAAATGGAGTTTCCGAGCCACCGTAGTACGCTGTTCTCTTGAAGACAATTGGAGCGAAACTATACTCGCCGACAGTCCCAACCGAGAAATCATATTCGCCAACGACGAAGACAAGCAATATATCTCTGCCGCACCCTACCTCCGCAAACTCCATACGGGCGAAACCATCGCTTCATGGCAAGGAAACCACGGTGGTCGCTCAAGCAGCTACCTCAATATGTTTGTGGCAGTAGGCAACGAAGATGCACGCAACTTCAGCCACGTCACCGAACCGTTCTCCCGCTCCGAAACCGAACATGCTCTCTGGAATTCCGTGTCGGTAATCGGCGATGGTAGTGTACTCGCCGTTGCCTCGCTCGGCGGTGCAACAGCCGGCAACTCCATTTACACGAAAAAAGGATGGCCTAAGCAATATTTCGATGCCAACTTCGGCACCCCTACAATCGATGGAGTTAACACCAAAGACGGCTATACATATAAATATGCCCGACAAGTCTACATGGGGCAATACACCGGTACACGTGCTACCGCCGACTTCCTCTGGGACAACGACAATCTCTACTTTACCGTTCTCGTTTCCGACTCTGATGTCTATACCGACCTCGTCGACAACGATGGCGTTACATTCTCGATTGATACCAAAGGGGCAAGCGACCAATACCCGCAAGAGGGCATCTACAAAATGTTTTTCGATGCCAATGGTACCGTCACCAACTTCAAGTATGGCAGTAACAACCGATGGGTGGCGACCGATACTCCGGAAGACATCAACTACTCAATCAAAATCAACAAGACCTACTACACCATCGAAGCCGCAATACCCTGGAAAGTGCTTGGACTTGAATCGGCGCCCGTCGACAACGATATGCGCGTAAATATCGCCGTGACCAATCGCAAGGAAAGTTCCATCGAAACCGAAAATCTTCCTGAGACCACCGCTCTCGCATCATGGACATGGTTTTGGTTCAAACTTAATCCAGCGCCCGATAGCAGCATCGAGACTATAGCGGCAGAGAACAACACCGTAACAGCCATTACAGCCGCCGGCCGTCTCCACGTCAGCAGCCGCGAAGAGATAGCTTCCCTCTCCCTCCACTCGTTAAGCGGAGCACTCCTCCATAGCGCCACCCGCTGCGGCACCTCCCACTCTTTCCCCATTCCGGCTACCGGCATAGGAGTGCTCCACGTCACCACTGCCGACGGACAAACGTTCAGCAAAAAAATAGCGTTCTAATAATCCCCCTAAAAAAATACTTATATGAAAAAGTTCACAGCCATCGCAGCATCAGTACTCTTAGCAGCAGCAACATTTGATGCTTCTGCAATAAAAAAAGATGCCTACACAGGCTCTCGCATATTCTGGGACTTCAGTTCTCGCCAACAGCTCTTTAATGCACATAGCAACTATGCCCGCATCATACAATTGCAAGATGGTCGCATCATGGTTGCCTGTGAAGGAGGTGGCGGCATCTCCGTAAGATATAGTTCCGACTACGGCTCCACATGGACCGAATCGGAACGCATCGCCACCAACGAAACCAATTTGCCATTTGCTGTTCCCGACCTCATTCAATTATCCGACGGCACCATCGTGGTCGGCTTCAATCCCCGCCCATCGTCTCCATATTCAGAAGAACGACGGTTCGGCTGCCGTTGCGTCATAAGCACAGACAATGGTGCAACATGGACCGATCCCATCACCATCTACGATGCATCTTACTTAGGGAGTGAAGGATGTTGGGAACCCTCGTTTCTCGAACTACCATCCGGCGAACTCCAGTGCTATTTTGCTGATGAATCGGACTTCGACTCCTCCTCCGAGCAATGTATCTCAATGTGCCGCTCATTCGATAAAGGTCGGACATGGAGTGAACGCACACGCGTAAGTTTCCGCTCCGGAGCACGAGATGGTATGCCGGTGCCTATCCTCACCGAAGCAAGTGAAATCGTCGTAATTATCGAAGACAACGGTTGGCCAAGCCGCTATTTATTTAGAGCCACCACCGTTCGTTGCTCCCTCGAAGACAATTGGAGCGAACCCGTACTCGCCGGCAGTGCCAACCGCGAAATGATATTCGCCAACGATGACGACAAAAACTATGTCTCTGCTGCTCCCTACCTACGACAACTCCCCACAGGCGAAACCATTGCTTCTTGGCAAGGCGACCACAACGGACGCACATCCTGCCAGGAAAGTACTTATGATATGTTTGTAGCCGTAGGCGATGCTGATGCCCGCAACTTCAAGGCTGTCACAGCCCCATTCGATCTCTCCGGTGAACTCCACTCGCTTTGGAACTCCGTGGCGTGTGTTGGCGATGGTAGCGTTATTGCCTTAGGCTCCATCGGAGGCGCTAACGCCATCAACATGATTAAAGGTTATCCAAAGCAATACTTTGAGGCTGACTACGGCACCCCTACCCTTGACGGAACAGCAATCAAAGAAACATGGACTGCAAAAAACGGTCAACAAATTTGCATGGGTAGTGCAAAAACCAACAAGGTTTATGCCGACTACCTTTGGGACGACCAATATATCTACTTCTCAACTCGCGTCATCGACAGTGACATCATCTACGGACAAGAACTCGACAACGATTACGTAGAACTGTTTTTAGACACAGAAAACTGCTGCGACACTTACGGACAGGTCGGTATGTACCAATTCATCCTCAACCTCGACGGAACAGTGGAAATGAAAGCCGGTAGCAACAACCGTTGGGCGACCGTCAGCGATGCCGAAGGTATCGTATGTATTCCCAACATCAAGTCAAGTTACTACGAACTTGAAGTAGCAATTCCATGGAGCGTACTCGGCTATTCTTCGGCGCCCATCAACAATACCATCCGTACCGACATCCGTGTAAGCGATTTCACCGGCGACGATTTGATCGACATCACCATCACCGATGCCGTACGTCGCCAATCATGGTCGTGGATGGAATTGAAGCTAAACCCTAATCCGGAAAGCGAACTTCAAAGCGCGACTGACGACACCGCTACCGATATCAACGTTGTGGTTGCCGACAAGACCATCCAAGTCACCGCGCCTACCGACATTGCAAACATCGCCCTCTACTCCCTCTCCGGAGGACTCATTTACTCGGCAAAAGTCAACGACACAACCCACAAAATCTCCACCTCCCTAACAGGAGGTGGAGTAATCCGAATCACTTTAGCTGACGGACGCCAAATCAGCAAAAAAGTCTTACTAAACTAACCCGCCAACGTCGATGAAACGCATTCTGCTACTACTCGTTCTTCCATTATTCCTCCTTCCGTCCGAAGCAAAGGAATACACCTCTCCCCGTATCTTTTGGAATCATTTCCAAACAATTAATACCGGATTCAATGCAGCCTACGCCCGTGTCAACGAATTGCAGGACGGCCGTTGGATGGTACTTCACGGAGGCTCCGTTCGTTTCAGTTCAGATCAAGGCAAAACATGGACTTCAGCCATATCTATCGCTCCTACAATCTCAAATATCAACTATTCATCACCAGATTTCATCCAACTTTCCGACGGAACGATAGTACTCGGACTTAACACCCGACCCACCGAACCTTACTCAGAAGATCGCTTGTTCGGCATACGCGTAGTGAGAAGTCTCGACAATGGCGAGACGTGGGAAGAACCGGTATACGTCTACGATGCCAAATATGAATTTATCAACGGCTGTTGGGAACCTGCGTTCCTCGAACTTCCATCAGGAGAGCTACAATGTTACTTCGCCGATGAGTCGGATTTCACCTCTTCAAGCGAGCAATGTATTTCAATGTGCCGCTCTTTCGACAAAGGCAAAACATGGAGCGAACGCACCCGCGTTAGTTTCCGAGCCGGCTCACGCGACGGTATGCCCGTACCCATTCTCACCGATTCAGGCGACATCGTCGTAATCATCGAAGACAATGGATGGCCCGGATATTCCGGGTTCCGCGCCACCAACGTCCGCTCCTCCCTCGAAGACAATTGGAGCGAAACCGTACTCGCAGACAGCCCTAACCGTCACATCATTTTTGAGTACACCGACGACTACTCCACCTACTCCTCGGCAGCTCCCTACCTCCGCAAGCACCCCGATGGATACACCATTGCCTCTTGGATGGGCGACCACTTCGGACGACCTGTCCGCCAACAGTCAACATACGATATGTTTGTAGCCGTAGGAGATGCTGATGCCCGTAACTTCAAGGCTGTCACAGCACCGTTTGATCAATCGCTCACCCAAACGTCGCAATGGAACAGCGTCACCGTACTTCGTGACGGCACTATTTTAGCTAATGGCAACGGACTCTCCACAGGCGAACTTACATTGGCAAAAGGCTATCTGAAAACCTATTTTGAGGCCGATTACGGCACCCCTACAATCGACGGGACATCCATTCGCGAGACCTATACCGAAAAATATGCCCGCCAGATAATGCTCGGAGCCAAATCGGGATATCGCTCACGCGTGGCAGCCGACCTCCTCTACGACGACAAGTACCTATATTTTACCGCTCAAATTTACGATAAGAATATCGTAAAAGATGGAGAAATCGATAACGATGGTTACGAACTATTCTTCGACTTTGAAAATAACTGTACCGAAAATACTTTAGGTCTCCCCGGTATGTTCCAATTCTACTTCGGAGCCAATGGCGAAATAGTAATGAAAGCAGGAAGCACAAGCATGCGTTGGAATACAATCGAAGACACAAGCGACATAACGTATCTCCTCAATTTTAAAAGCAGTTACTACGAGACCGAAGTAGCCATCCCATGGTCACTCCTCGGCTATGACGCCCCTCCGGTCAATAACAAAATACGCATGGATCTTCGCATTAAAGATTTCACCGGAACAAAATACAACGACGATCTTACAATTCCCGATGCTATACGCCGTCAATCATGGTCGTGGATGGAGTTGAAACTCAACCCGGCACCTGAAAGCAAAATAGAAGACGTCGTGACAGACAACACCGACCGCGAAGTCCTTACTATCGTCGACAACTCCACCATCCACGTCAGCTGTGCCATCACCAACATCCAATCAGTGACACTGTTCGCTCTCAATGGAGCAGTTGTAACACAACTCAACGACTGCGGGTCATCAATCGCAATCGACGCTCCAACCACCGGTTTGTACATCATCAATGTAATGCTCGACGATGGTCGCTCCATAAACAGAAAACTCATATGTAAATAATAGCACAGACTCTAAAATACGATAAGCTGTGGCATCCTCTGTCACAGCTTATTGATTAAGTGTCTCTTAGTAAGAGACACTCAATGGTATGTAAAATTAGTTCAATCTTGGTAAAAACATCCACAATCCGTTGTTTTTTTGTTTTTAATTAACATTAAAATGGTAAAAACGTCCAAAATATTGCTGCGTTTGGGATTTCAACATAGTTATGTAAATTGTCAACATAAATTAGGTAGATATAGTACGTTATTGGCTTTCTATCATTGTTTTGGATTTGGCTACTTTAAATATTCTGTTTAGCATCGAGTCTTGTAATTGGTTGAAACTTAGTACGGGAGCTCAAATGAGTGTCTCTTACTAAGAGATTGATGCCTGATATAACTCCTAACTTCAACAATAACAAAGCACCTATGCCCCGTATAATTTCATCTATATTATTCACTCTCATCGCTTTAACCTTATTCACTTCTTCAGCCGGAGAAAGTTACAGTTTCCAACAGATTACCAATAAAGACGGACTTCCTCATCAACAAGTTGAAGATTTATTGCAAGACGACAACGGAATCCTATGGATAGGGACTCGAAACGGTCTCGCCAAATACGACGGCTATGACATTACAACATACTTCCATCAAGAAGGGAATCCCAATTCCATTCCACACAATACCATCATAGGACTCTTTCAAGACAGCAAGGGACGTATCTGGGTCGGAACTAACCGAGGTATCTGTCAATACCATCCGGAAAGCGACAACTTTAAATGCTACTCACCACAACATGACAACGCCTCCTACATCGTAGAAAACCACGACGGAAAAATAATCTGTGGAGGAACATCCGGATTATATCTGTTCGACGAAGCAACAGATTCGTTCAATATCCTCCACCGCAAAGAACGTCAAACAATACTCGCCTTGACCATCGACAACCAAAATCGTCTCTTTTTCGCTACCAACAACTCTATTTCGTTTTTTGACTCATCACTATCCAAAATCACCCAACTTAATCCATCTCTGTATTCAGATTTTCTCTACGGCTCCGACAAGATCGTACCTCTTTTCTTCGACTCTTCCAACCGACTTTGGATCGGACGTAACGGCAAGGGTGTGATGTGGGTAGATCTTGTATCGGGCACAACCAAACAGTATCCGGCCGAAAAGATTTCAGACGGCACGGTAAGAGCCATCACCGAGGATCATCAACATAACATCTGGCTCGGTTCGGAAAACGGTATCACTGTCATAACACAAAACGACGATATTGAAATCATACATCCGAGTTTTTCGGAGAAAAATGCGCTCAACGATAATGCCATCTACACCATCATCTGCGACCGCAACAACAATATTTGGATCGGGACTTACTTTGGCGGAATCAATGTCGTATTCGACAAGACAAAGCAATTTAACTGGATAAAACCCGGCTATAGCACGCGTAATCTCAAGGGAAAAGCCATCCGCAACATCATAGAGCCTTATCCGGGTACATTATATATAGCGTCCGAGGATGGTGGTATCAACATTTACGACTGCCATACCCGCGAGATCTCCCAGTTTAACCGACTTCCATCGATAGGGAACAACATCCACGACATCCTCTTTGACGACACCGACAAAACGCTGTGGATCGGTTCGTTCAGAAATGGTCTATATGCCTACAATACGGCGACCAACACCCACAAATCATTCCATTCCAATAGCAATTCAGGTTTGACTTCCGATGCTATTTTCCAAATAAAACGACAAAGCAACGGCACAATATGGATTGGGACAACCAGAGGACTACGCTATTTCGACAAGCAGAGCAATACGTTCAAGACCATCAACCACTCCATTCTCGACACAGATTTTGTGTACTGTCTCATCATCGATCGCAACGACAACATCTGGGTCGGCACAACCAGCCATGGACTTTTTCATATCAATACCAAGACCAACGAAGTGAGCGAATGGCAAAATTCGGGCATGAACGACGTATATATTACTTGTCTTTACCAAGACTCCAAAGGAATAGTATGGATAGGGACCAACAACAACGGGTTGCAGTATATACACCCTGATGAAATGAAGGTAAAAACACCGATTCCCGAAATGGCACTCCCTCACACCACCATCTGCAGCATCGTCGAAGACTACCATAACCAACTTTGGGTAAGTACCAATATGGGACTCTACAAAATATCGCACGATGCCATCACTAAGTTCACAACCGAAAACGGACTGCCATCCAATCAATTCAATTTCTCATCGGCATTTCTCGCGCAAGACAGCCTATTATACTTCGGTAGTATCAACGGACTTGTGACACTCAATCCTCAGCTGATCAACGATGCCGAAGAGCAGTTTGAAGTATATCTCAAGTGTCTTAACATCAACGATATTCCCCAAACATCCATTACCGATGGCTCGCCTCTCACACAAGCGCTTGACAATACCACCGAAATCACACTTTCCAACGAGCAAGCCAAATCGTTCAATATCGATTACATAGCCATCTCGCTTGGCAACACTGAGTCAATAAAGTATCAAATCCGACTGCTTGGACAAGATAACACTTGGCGTAACGTAGGCTCAGAGCGTAAATTTGTCGGCAACAATCTCCCCTCAGGATCGTACACATTACAAATCCGAGCCAACATTACCAATACCAATTGGGAGAAAGCGCCTATTAAGTCTCTACACATCACCATAAAACCGCCATTTTATCTCTCCTACTATGCATTTGCCATCTATCTGCTTCTATTCGTATTGATAATTTACTGTGCAATACGATTCTATCACAGCCGTATGTTGAAGAAAAACGAAATCAAGATTGCAGATATGCAGCAGAAAAAACTTGAGGAGTTCAATCAGATGAAATTTGAATTTTTCACCGCTGTATCACACGAACTAAAAACACCGTTATCGCTTATTCTGGCTCCACTCAAGCATATATCTCAAAGCAAAGAATTTTCAGACGAACTCCAAACAAAAATCAATACCGTCATCAAAAGTGCAAAAAAGATGGGAACTCTCATCGATGAGTTAATCATGTTCAACAAAGTAGAATCCGGTATATTCCGCTTCTATGTGCAACAGGGCAATCCGATAGAATTTATCGAAAACATCACCACGCTCTACAAAGAGAATGCCAACGAGCGACAACTTAAATTTGATTTTGTCGGAGAAAACAACGGAGAACTCGCATGGTTTTCACCTCTCTATGTCGAATGTATAGTCAACAATTTGCTTTCCAACGCCTTCAAATTCACCCCGACCGGCGGTTCAGTCCAAGTCAATGCATCTATTATCGACACCCCGTCGGGTCACATATATCTCCATATCGAGGTAGCAGACTCCGGCATAGGAATCATCAAAGAAGAACTCAACAATATTTTCGACAAATACTACCAGACAAAACGCGGTCACAACAAAAACAACAATGGCTGGGGTCTCGGACTCGCATTGGTAAAAAATCTCGTCTCCATCCATAAAGGCACCATTTCGGTGAAGAGTATCATAGGAGAAGGCTCGACATTTATAGTCGACCTCAATATTTCGGAAAAAGCATTCGAACCGAAATATCGCATCGAAGCCGACAAAACATCTCCTTCTCTCCACTACGACTTCACAATACCCAACCACACAGAAACCATCAGTGAGAGAACTGTCACTCAACCGATGAGCGATGACAAAAATCGCTCCACCCTACTCATTGTCGAAGATAATCAGGATTTGCTTCAATTACTATCCGAAATATTCTCATCGTCCTACAATATCCACCTTGCCGAAAACGGACGTGAAGCACTCGACATCATCGCCGACCACCATATCGACTGCATCATTTCCGACATCATGATGCCAGAAATGGACGGATACCAACTCTGTCAACGGATCAAAACCGACATCACCACATCACACATACCCATAGTGCTTCTTTCTGCCAAAAACGACGAAAAAGATGTACTCGAAGGTATGGAATGTGGAGCCGATGCCTATATACAGAAGCCGTTTGATCCGAAAATTCTTGAACTGCAAATAAAAAACATTTTCCGCAACAAAAAAGCCATTCAAAATCTATTGGTCAAGTCTACAAGTTCAACAGCTGCGCAAGAGGAAAAGGCAGAAGTGCCCTTACTCAACAAGCTTGACCAAGAATTTATCGAGCGCATAAACAATCTAATAGACCAAAATATTGACAACGACTCATTCTCGATTTCCGACATCACTACCACATTGGGAATAAGCAGAAGCCTGCTTCATGTAAAGATGAAGACTCTTCTCAATATCTCTGCAAGCGAATACATACGCAAAAAACGCCTCAACAAAGCTTGCGAACTTCTCCTCAACGGCTACTCCGTTTCAGAGACAGCCTACAGCACAGGTTTTGCCGACCCAAACTACTTCTCTAAATCATTCAAAAAGGAATTTAACCTCACTCCCACCGAATACCAAAATCAAGCCAAAGAGCAGAAATAATAATTTGAATCAATCCACATCTCTCCATCCGTCCCCCAACAATGAAATCTTCGTTGGGGGATACTGTCTTTTTTTCGAGGAAATGCACAAAAATACACTTTTTTAAGACATCATTACCCTATATTTATCACCAACTTGTGTAATTTTGCCTTTGTTACTAACAAACACTAACCAAATTCTGACACATGAAAAAATCTATTTTACTTTCAACTGCATTAGTGCTTTCGTTGACTGCCTGCAACACAACCGACAAGCAAGAACTTGCACTCATAGATCCGTCAAACTTCAAGACCACCATTGATGACAAGGCTGTAGATCTCTACACCCTTCAAAACGAAAACGGCATGGCTATGCAAGTAACCAATTTCGGAGGACACGTCGTTTCACTTTGGGCACCCGACAAAAACGGGCACTTTGAAGATGTTGTATTAGGACACAATAATATAGATGAATATGTCAACCATGCCGGCGAACGTTTCATTGGTTGCGTTGTAGGTCGCTACGCCAACCGCATCGCCAACGGACAATTTTCACTCAATGGCGAAACCTACACCCTACCTCAGAACAATAACGGACAAAGCCTCCATGGAGGTCTGAAAGGTCTTGATCTTGTGGTATGGGACGTAGACACCGTTGCTGACGACATGATACGTCTCTCTTACCTCTCACCCGATGGAGAAGAAGGCTATCCCGGTAATCTCAAAATTGAGATGACATATTCATTAACACCCGACAATGAATTCAAAATCAATTATAAAGCAACAACAGACAAACCTACCGTAGTAAACCTTTCACATCACGGATTTTTCAACCTCAAGGGCGAGGGCAAAGGAACAATTAATGACCATATCTTAACTATTTATGCAGACTCAATCACTCCGGTCAATGAAGTACTCATCCCAATTGGAAAACACCAAGCAGTAGAAGGGACCCCGTTCGACTTCCGTAACGGCAAAGCAATTGGTCAGGATGTAAACACAGAAGGTGACGAACAGCTCAAAAACGGTCAAGGCTACGACCACAATTGGGTACTCAACCGCAAATCAGCCAACGATCTCGAATTGGCAGCATCGGTTTACGAGCCTGAAAGCGGTCGCCTACTTGAAGTACTCACCAACCAACCCGGTATGCAATTCTACGGCGGAAACTTCTTCAATGGTACCGGTAACGGCAAATATGGCGCTACCTACAACTATCGTGAAGCCATCGCCCTCGAAACGCAGAAATTCCCCGACAGCCCTAACCAGCCGTCGTTCCCCTCTACCGTCCTCAACCCCGGTGAGACTTACGATCACATCTGCGTATATCGTTTCACAACAAAATAGGCAGTAATTTAGGTTAATTAAATAGTAATACAATTTTTCATTTGGTAGCAACCTATTAAGGTATATTTAATTTAGGTTTGAGTCAATAAAAGCAGTAGAGATTAGGGGACTCCATCAAGCATATCTCTACTGCTTTTTTACACATAACCTAACTGCCGCCATAATTTATAAACTAACCCAAACAATCATATATGAAACGTATAATTCTACCATTACTCGTTTTGTGCATCGGTACTATTACCTTTGCTCAAAAGAATATCACCAATCCGGTTATAAAACGAATTGCCGACTGCGGCGTAATGAAGTATAATGGAAAATACTACATCGGTGGCGTAGGAACAGAAGGCGACTTCTATGTATCGTCTGACCTCGTGAACTGGGGAGATCCGATTCATGTAATAGACATGGACAACGACTGGACCCGAGGTACCGGAGCTAAAAATAACCAAATCCACGCCAACGACATGGTCTATCTCAACGGAACATTCCACTTTTATTGGTCGGTAAACTATTGGGGAGGCGACCGCCATGCAGTACACATGGTACATGCACAAAGCGACAATGTTCTTGGTCCGTACTACGAACCCGACAAAACCACTTGGCTCGACAACCGTATTGACCCAAAACTATTCATCGACGATGACGGACAATTATATATGTACATGGTGCGTTTCACCGAAGGCAACGCCATTTGGGTTCGCAAAATGAAAAATCCGGCTGAATTTGAAAGCGAACCGTTCTGTTTGTTCGCATCACTTCCCGACACATGGGAAACGATGGACAACCGTGTTGCCGAAGGTCCTTGGGTCTTCAAATATCGCGACCAATACTACATGATGTATAACGCGAACCATACCGGGACTTCTTGGGGCAATTATCAACTCGGTGTGGCACAAGCCGACTCTCCCATCTTATTCAACAATGGAAACAAATACAGCTATCCGGTTGTCGGGTGCAACCTCACTGAATTAAGCGACCGATATGCCGACATTCTTCGTTATAGCCGTATGGCGTATGATCCGATGTTTTCATATACTGAGACACAACCGATTGCAGGATGGGAAAAGACAGGATTTGACGATGCTTCATGGCAAAAAGGTGAAAGCGGGTTTGCAGCACGTGCAATAGCAGGTTCTACCACCCAACACATGGGAACCAAATGGACTTCCGATAACCTTTGGCTGCGCAAAGAGTTTACTGCCGATAAAAACGTAGGAAATATTGCCATTCGTATCAAGCACCATGGCGATACCAAAATAATGCTCAACGGCAAAGAAATCTACAACAAGCAAGGACGAGATTTCTGCGTTATAAACCTTGATGCTCAACAACGCAAAGCAATCGTTAATGGCACCAACACTCTCGCGGTTGAAACTGCTAAAGGGCGCGACAATTTCTTCGACATCGCTATTTTCGACATCAAAGACCAAATCGCCGACGACATATTGATGACTCCGGGACAACCCAATATCCTCCGCGGACCCAACGGGTTTGAATGGTGGCTCATCTATATGGCCAATCGTAATGATGCCGGACGCGACCAATATATCGATAGAGTGCAATTCTTTGACAAGACACTTTATGTAGACGGAATTACCGGTCCTAACACACCGGGATACCACCCGGTTCCGGCTCTTCCCACATTTGCCACAACAGGTGAAACAGCAGCACAAGGAGCATTTACTCAAACTCAATCCTCGGCAACATATTTATTTGAAACCGGAGTAAAAACTTCAGGTGATGCAGGAGCTATTGCATGGTGGGAAGACGAAAACAATTATGCAAAAGTTGGTCTGAATGCAGCAGCCGGCTCTTGGTATCTAATTACTTGTATTAACGGCAATACCAATACTGAAAGTTATCAACTTGCCCCCGACTTCCGCTGGGGCGTATACCACAACATCCGCATCGAACGCAACGGCGAAAGCATGCAAGTTTGGCTCGATGAACTACCGGCACCCGGTCGACATCGTTTCTGTAATATAATCCCGGCATCAGCAGGATATGCAGGCACATTTGATAATTCAGGCAATGCTCTTTTCGATGGCACAATCTATACCATCGGATTCGATAATGTAGACCATCGTCTTGCAAAGGGAGAAGAACTTATCAAAGGCGATGTCCTCACCGACTACGAACTCAGTTTCCAACTCTACGGACTCAATCCGACTCGCAATGCCGGTTGCTATCCAATCTATGTAGATGCCAATAATTATGTGAAAGCCACATTCAATGGCGTAACAGGTTGCCTTGATATCGTTACCGTTGTAAAAGGGAAAGAGAAAAAACAACAATCCGTATCACTCGAAAACATGCGTATAACCTATCCCGATGTGAAATATACCGACATGATTGAAAAAGGCTATCGTTTTGGAGCTACGTCATGGATTAACGGAATATATCTCAACCGTAGCAAGGAAAACAGCACTTCGGCATACGCAGCTTCGCTCAGCATCAAAAACGGGAAAGAAAATGCGTTCAACGACAACATGTTCAACCGTCTTACAACGGAATATCTAATTGATGGCAAGTGGCACTCAATCGACACATCCAATGCCAACATCGCCGACAATCCGATGTACAACTACACATCGTTCGAACCAACCAAAATGGATGGATTACGTTTCATCAACAGCATTCCGACCGATAATCGCCGACACATCTACAAGATTATTGTCAACGAATGTCTAAAAGAAAACTACAACTTCCGTTCAATTCGTCGTGGCAACGATTTGTATCTCTTTATCGATGGCAAAGAAGTGGCAAAAGTCGATGTGACGAATATGCCCGCATCTCGATTCGGACTCTGTGCAGGGAATTATGCTCCCTCTTTCAACGGCATTCTTTACTATCACATTGGTAACAAATAAATTCAAATCAACATGAAACACCCGTTTTTAATCGCAGCAATAGCTGCATCAATCACTCTCCCTGCATTCATTTCTTGTGCGCCTCAACAAACCGCAGAAGAAGGGGAAGAAATATTTTTTGCCGACCCGACAATATTTGTCGAAAACGGTAAATATTATCTTACCGGCACCGGAAATCCAAATGGTTTTACAATGTTGGAATCCACCGATCTCAAAACTTGGACTGCTGTTAACGCCGATACCACTCACTTTATTCTAAAAAAAGGTGAAAACGTTTTCGGAGAAAAAGGATTTTGGGCTCCACAAATATATAAAGAAGGCGACAAATACTACTTCTTCTACACTGCCAACGAACAGACTGTAGTGGCAAAAGCCGATACTGTGACAGGACCATATACTCAAACCGACGTTCGTCCGATTGATGGTAGCGAGAAAAACATCGACCCCTATTTGTTTAAGGACGACGATGGCAAATACTATCTCTATCACGTACGTTTCGACCATGGCAACTATCTTTGGGCAGCCGAATATGATATAACCGGCGACTCCATCAATAAAGCCACTTTGACTCAATGTTTCCAAGCAACCGAACATTGGGAAGATACCGAAGAACCGAATATGTGGGATCCCATTATGGAAGGTCCGACTGTATTCAAAAAGGATGGTACTTATTATCTGATGTATTCTGCCAATCACTATCTCAATCCGGACTATGCCGTAGGTTATGCAACAGCACCCTCTCCTCTCGGTCCGTGGACAAAACATAAAAACAATCCGTTCATTCATGTTTCGAAAGTGGGCGAAAATGGATCCGGACATGGCGACCTCTTCACCGGTCTCGACGGCAATCCCTATTATGTTTACCATGTACACTACAATGATACGATCGTAGGACCTCGACGTACTCGTATCGTTCCTCTTAATATCACCACCGATTCTGCCGGAATCCTTGACATT
This sequence comes from Muribaculaceae bacterium, assembly GCA_045133615.1. Lineage (GTDB taxonomy): Bacteria > Bacteroidota > Bacteroidia > Bacteroidales > Muribaculaceae > M3. Next base: position 62,119 of record JBGUUQ010000028.1, read on the forward strand.
TCAGTTAAAGCCGACGGCATTATCATTCCACGCGTGAAGTAGTCCAATACTTTAAGTTTGAGAATCAATTTTGATATTTCTTAAGAATATCAAAATTGATTCTCTCTTATAACGACATAAACCACATGGATAGAAGAAATTTTCTAAAAAGTTCAATTCTCGGAGTCGGAGCAACGAGTCTTATGTCAATACCGGGGTTGAAAGCGATAGCTTCCAATGATTCAAAAATCGTTGATGGCTCATCGCGTCTCGATGCCTTAGATTGGGTTAACGAGCCACCACGTCGCACTCCCGTTATTGCAAATGCCGACGTTGTTGTGCTTGGCGGAGGACCGGCAGGAGTCGCCGCTGCCGTCAGTGCAGCTCGCGGAGGAGTAAGCGTGATTCTCCTTGAACGATATACCTTCCTCGGCGGGCTTTGGACCGGCGGACTTGTGCTTCCTTGTCTCAATACACATGGATGTGCCGACACCAAAGAGTGGACAAAAGTAATATTCGGATTTTGTCAAGACATCTACGACCGGCTTTTCGCCATGGATATGGTAGTCAATCCTCTTGCTCCTACGGTAGATCCGGAAGCATGCAAATACGTTCTCGAACAAATGTGCCTTGAAACCGGAGTGCAGATTATCTACCACAGCTGGGCCGGCGGAGCAATTATGTCGGGCGACCGAATAGACTCCATACTCATTGAGACTAAAAGCGGACGCGTAGCTATAAAGAGCAAAATGTTTGTCGACGCCAGTGGCGATGGCGACCTATTCGCATGGGCAGGCCAAGACCACTACGAGATAAAACACCATATTGGAGCAATGTATCGTATAGGGGGCGTCCCCGAAGATATGCCGGCAGGTACCCGCACACCAATCTCAGGTGTACGAAATATGCATATCCATGGCTTTGACAATCAAGATGGACTCGATGTACTCAACCTTTCTCGCATACAAACCGATTTGCGTAAAATGATGTGGGAACGGACTCAGAAACTTCGTGAACGCGAGGGAGGCGATGGCATCTACCTTCTTGAGGTGCCACCACAAATCGGAGTAAGAGCTACTCGCGTACTCAACGCCGTTGCCAACGTTACCCTTGAGGACTCCATGCACTACCGCAAATACGACGACTCTATCGGCATGAGCGGCGGAAGCACCCCAATCATGTATAAAGGTCAGCAAATCAAGACAAAAGATCGTCCCACATGGCAAATTCCATATTCGGCACTAATCCCAAAAGGCTGCCCCAACCTCATCGTTGGCGGACGCTGTTTCGGCTATGACAGCGGACTTGTTTATGATGCTCGCGAAATCGGCACTTGCCTTGTCACCGGACAAGCCGCAGGCACAGCAGCTGCTCTCGCCCTCAATTCTCGCCGTAGTGTACAAGAAGTAGACATCCCCAAACTCCGCACTGCGTTACTCGAACAACGCGCAAAACTCGAACTTTAAATCTCAAACTGCTCCGCGGCCGAGAATATCAAACGTTTCCACATGGATTTCCGTGATGCTGCGTTTGATTGTGTTACGATCTTCCCAGATTCGGGTGCGTAGTTTCCCCTCGATATAGAGCATTGTGCCCTTTCTGATATATTTTTCGGCAAATTCGGCTTGTTTGCCCCACATCACTATGTTGTGCCATTCCGTTCGTTCGGGGATGGTAGTTCCGGCGGCAGTCGTACGTGGCCGCTCGGTGGTGGCAAGCGAAAATTCAGCAACAGGCATCCCGTCGACATAACGTATCGACGGGTCTTTGCCTGCGTTGCCTATGAGTATGACTTTGTTTACCGATGCCATATAGAGAAGAGAGCGATTTTATTGTTATTTAGAGGCTTTCAGACCCTCTATTACCGCGGTAGTGAAACCATTGGCTTCCATTGCATTGAGGCCCTTGATAGTCACTCCTCCGGGAGTAGTCACTTTATCGATTTCTACTTCGGGGTTATTGCCTGTTGATTCAAGTAACTCGATTGCGCCACGGAGCGTTTGCAACACAAATTCCTTTCCTTGCGAAGCATAGAACCCCAATTCTACCCCACCCTCGGTGGCTGCACGCACATAGCGCATAGCATAAGCGATTCCACACGAACATAGAGCCGTAGCGGCACCCATCAGACGCTCTTCAATAACAGCGGCCTTACCAATAGCGCCGAAAAGGCGTTCTACCATTGCCACTTGCTCGTCCGAAGCATTGCGATGGCAAATAAATGTCATGCTTTGCCCTATTGCGATAGCCGTATTGGGCATGGCGCGGAAAAGTGTACGCTCCGACGAATAGTTCGACAACCATCCGCTGATAGTGTCAAGAGTGACACCGGCGGCTATCGAAAGTATTATCTGATTGCGAAAATCAACACGGGGAGCAATTCCGGCAAGAACGGTTTCCACAAGCCACGGTTTTACAGCGAGAATGATTATATCCGAACCCGTTACAGCTTCAACATTATCAGTCGTCATCTGCAGACCGGGGGCTTGTTGAGTAAGTGTCAATCGCTCCGCATGAGGGTCGGCAACGGTAATATCCGCTGCATTCACGACTCCGCTTTTAGCCAATCCTACGGCAATGGCACCACCCATGTTGCCACCGCCTATAATACCTACTTTCATTTTCAATTAAGCGTTTGATAATGCCCGTTTGAAACGTACGATAAAGTCATCGACATTTTCGCAGGTGAGACATAGCGGCGGAAGCAGACGAATCACATGTGTACCCGTTACGCCGGTAAATACTTTTTCTTCATGAATAAGGCGTGAACGAAGTTCCTTGATAGGATAATCCATCTCTATACCTATCATAAGTCCCTCTCCGCGTATTTCTTTGATGCCGGGAATTTTTTCGAGTTCCGACTTGAGGTAAGCACCCACTTCACGAGCATTTTCCACAAGGTTTTCCTTCTCGAATATTTCAAGTACGGCAATCGCAGCAGCGCATGCCAAATGGTTGCCTCCGAACGTAGTGCCAAGCATACCATACACCGGCTTAAACTTCGGAGAAATGATAACGGCTCCCATTGGGAATCCGTTGGCGATGCCTTTTGCCATTGTCACCACATCGGGCTTTACTCCCGAATATTGATGAGCAAAGAATTTTCCCGAACGTCCGTAACCGCTCTGTATCTCATCGAACACGAGTACTGTATCATATTTGTCGCACTCCTCACGAAGTTGCTTAAGGAAATCGACGTCAGGGATACGAATACCTCCGACTCCTTGAATACCTTCAACAATCACTGCGGCTACATCGCCTTTCGACAATTCTGCCTTAGCAGCTTCAATATCGTTGAACGGCACAATAGTGACATTGCCGTTCGCATTGATAGGAGCTACGATTTTGGGATTATCTGTTGCCTCAACAGCAAGCGAGGTACGCCCGTGGAAAGCCTTACCGAATGAAATGACACGCTTACGTCCGTTATAGAACGACGCAAGTTTCAATGCATTTTCATTTGCCTCGGCTCCGGAGTTGATGAGAAACAATTGGTAATCATCATATCCGCAAGCCTTTCCAAGTTTATCGGCAAGACGCTGCTGGAGCGAATTTATTACCGAATTTGAGTAAAAGCAGAGTTTTGATGCTTGCTCATTGATTGCTTTGAGGTAGTGAGGATGAGAGTGTCCCACCGAAATCACGGCATGACCGCCATAAAGGTCAAGATACTCGGTACCGTTTGTATCCCACACCTTGCACCCCTCACCTCGTGCGATTTCAATGTCAAACAGAGGATATACGTCAAAAAGTTTCATCTTATTATACTAAATTAAAATGCCGACGGTTTCAATGCCAGTCCTACACGTTCATGAAGTCCGAAAAGAAGATTCATATTGTGAACAGCCTGACCCGATGCCCCTTTCACAAGATTGTCGATAACGGAAGTAATCAACAACTTTCCGTCTACCTTATCAAGGTGAAGAATACATTTATTGGTATTTACCACATCTTTCAAATCGGGAGCCTTGTCGGTCACAAATGTAAAATTATGGTCGGAATAATAGTCCTCGTAAAGTTTACGCACCTCTTCCAATTCTATCGGGCAGTCGAGATAAACGATTGCCATAATACCGCGAGAGAAACATCCGCGCACGGGAATAAAATTGATGTCGGCGTTGAAACTTGCCTGCAATTGACCAAGCGACTGCTTGATTTCTGCCAAATGCTGGTGGCGGAACGGCTTATAAATCGACACATTGTCATTACGCCATGAGAAATGGGAAGTGGCACTCGGTTTCACACCGGCTCCGGTACTTCCTGTAATGGCTGTAACATGAATATCGCTGTTAAGCAACAGATTTTTAGCCAATGGAAGCAAAGCGAGTTGAATGGCGGTGGCGAAACATCCGGGATTTGCTACACGGGTAGCACCACGCACAATACGTTTGCGATTTAGCTCCGGAAGACCGTAGACAAATTCATGAGTACCATCCTCGATACGATAATCGGTCGAAAGATCGATGATTTTAAGTGACTCAGGCACATCATGACTTTCCATAAACTTACGAGTCTCTCCATGAGGAGTGCAACAGAAAAGCACATCAATTTCCTCCCACGGAGTTTTGTCGGTGAAACGAAGGTCGGTCTCGCCGATAAGGCCCTGATGCACATTTGCGACCAAGTTACCCGCGTTGCTCGAACTGTTGACCCAAACGATTTCCACGTCGGGGTGATTGAGGAGGAGACGAATCAATTCACCAGCAGTGTAGCCTGCGCCTCCGATTATTCCGGCTTTTATCATAGTTTATCGCTGAATTTTTCTTGAGTGATAATTATTTCCTAATATCCAATACTATTACACCCGCAAAAATTTAGATTTGTTCATCTGTATGGTTGGCATAATATGCACGCAAAGCAGTTGCTGATACCTTGATGAATCCTTTGGCATCATCGGCAGTCCAGCCTTTTTGAGTTTCGCCATATTCGCCCAACTTATTCTTCACCAAATCGTCTTCACTTTCAACACCTACGGTTGAGAATCCCAATGGGCGCAATTCGAGAATTGCAGTACCGTTTACATTGCGTTGAGAGTTAACAAGCATTGCTTCAATATCACGCATTACCGGTTCCAAATATTGGCTTTCGTGTAGGAACATTCCATACCAATTTGCCACTTGGTCTTTCCAATATTGCTGCCACTTGCTAAGGGTATATTTCTCCAAGAAACGGTGAGCGGAAATAATCAACATGGGAGCAGCAGCTTCAAAACCGACACGTCCTTTTATTCCGATAATGGTATCGCCAACATGCATATCACGACCAACACCATAAGCAGCGCCAATTTCTTCAACCTTTTGTATTGCTGCAATAGGGTCGTCATAACGCACATCGTTAACGGCTTTCAATTCACCTTTCTCAAATGTAAGACGGAGTTGCTCTGTGCCCTCTTTTTGGCAATGCTTCAAATAAGCTGATTCGGGAAGGCCTTGAGCCGAGTCAAGAATCTCGCCACCGCAAATTGAAGTACCCCAAAGTCCTACATTATAACTATATTTGAGTTTTGTGAAATCGGCAGCAAATCCATTCTTGTTGAGATAATCGATTTCTTCCTGGCGCGACAGATTGTTATCACGAGTAAGTGTGATTATTTCCACTCCGGGAGCCATTACCAAAAATGTCATATCAAAACGTATCTGGTCATTTCCGGCTCCTGTAGAACCATGAGCGATTGCATCGGCACCGATTTCATTTGCATAACGAGCGATGGCGATTGCTTGGAAAATGCGCTCCGAACTTACTGAAATGGGATAAGTTCCATTGCGAAGCACATTTCCGTATATCATATACTTCAAACTTTTATCATAGTACTCACGAGTAACATCCAACGTCACATATTTGGTTGCTCCCAATTTATAGGCATTGGCTTCGTTTGTAGCCAATTGTTCAGGGCTGAAACCACCGGTGTTTGCACAAGCTGCATATACTTCATATCCTTTTTCTTTGGCGAGATACATCACGGTATATGATGTGTCAAGACCACCACTGAATGCTACTACTACTTTCTTCTTTTCCATTTCAGTAATATTTATTCTTTTGTTTCGTCTGATTCTATTACCGAGTGTTGTCCCTCCACTCTGTGATATTTGGTTTCGGCGGGGTCGTAGAGCAGACCTACGCAGAGACATTTGTGTCCGCCGTTGCGTTGCAAGATATCGAAATTGACACAACTTTCACAACCGCGCCAGAAAGCAGGGTCAGTCGTAAGTTGGTCAAAGGTCACGGGGCGATAACCCAATTCAAAATTCATCTTCATCACGGCAGCACCGGTGGTGAGTGAAAATATTTTGGCTTGGGGGAACATTTCGCGTGACAGGTTGAAAATGCGACGCTTAATGCGTGTGGCAAGACCGAGACCGCGGAAACGGTCGGCCACAATAAGTCCGGAATTTGCCACAAATTCCTTGTTGCTCCAACATTCTATATAGCTGAATCCGGCAAATTGCCCTTCACATAGAGCGATTACAGCTTTGCGTTCAAGCATTTTCTGCTTCACATATTCAGGTGAACGCTTTGCAATACCTGTACCGCGGACTTTTGCGGCACGATTTATGGTGTCAAGAATTTCGTCGACGTATTTTACGTGTTCTTCCGATGCTACTAAAACTTCAATCTTGGGTTGATTTTCCATTTTAATGATAGGATAAGAGTTTTTTGATGTAAATAATGTTTGTTTATAAAAAAATCAGTCTTCAAATTGCGCCCGAGCCACCTCTATTACCTCCTCCGGGAGGATAGACGTAAAAAGCTCGAGCAATTGTCGTCGTGTCGACCTCTCGTTGACAACAGCAAACACGGTATCGGCACCGGGGATTGTGCCTAAAATATGGGGAGAATGTAACATATCGATATCATAAGCCAATCCGCTGGCATATCCGTTTCGAGTCTTTATCACCACAACATTCCCTGAAATGGCAAGTGACAATGCCGCAGGATGCTGTCCGGATTGAATGGCAGTCTGTATCTTCGAGTACGAATCGCTGCCCGACATCACATCTTCGGCTAAGATATAACGATAACCACCCATATCGGTTGCCACCTTAGTAGTGCGAAGCATCTTAAGGTCGCGAGACAACGTAGCTTGAGTTACAAGAAACCCTCTCATTGCCAACTGCTTAGACAGTTCATCTTGGCTACCTATACTATTGTTGGTCAAGATGTCGATAATTACCGGTAAACGCGATTTTCGTTTTTTCATTCTCATTCTTCAATTAGAGAATGCAAATTTACTAACAAAAAACAAGAAATTCACACAAAACGGTATAAAAATGCAAGTCGAGAACAGATTTTATAATAATCTGCCCCCATTTCATCTATAAACTCATCGATTTATTCGACAATCTGCCGAATCATCGAAACACTTTATCATAAATCCGCTTGGTAGCCCCCAAATTTTCCTGAATATAATCCCCCGCCACTTTCGAAGCTATTTCAAGAGCCGAAGCATCCTCTATCAAAGAATCGATTACAGTTCTGAAATCGGACTCTCCGCTCACAGTAAAGGCTCCGCCACGCTCAATCAAGTCGCCGGCCTCTTTAAATTTGGAAAATTTCGGGCCGAATATTACAGGCATTCCATACACAGCAGCCTCATTGATGTTGTGAATCCCCGCTCCAAAACCACCACCGACATAAGCAATGTCACCATAGCGATAAAGGCTCGATAACAATCCGAAACAATCGATGATTATACACTTTGTCAAATCGGGATTCACCGCTCCACAAGAGCCGTCATTTGGCGTTCGATGCAATTCCTGAAATTCAGACCACAACATCGACCCGGGAATCCGTGCTTTCAATCGGGCAAGACGCTCGGTATTAAACTCGTGCGGAGCAATAATGGCTTTCACTCCGTGTTGTTCGTTGAACCACGGGATATATACATCTTCGTCAGCCTCCCAGCTGCTGCCAAACACAATAGTCTTAGGATTTTTATACTTAAACCAATCTATCAACGGGAGTTTTACAACAGTACGCATTATATCGGTAACGCGGTCAAAGCGCGTATCGCCGGCAACCGTTACATTCTCCACCCCGATACCGGCAAGCAATTTTCGCGATTGCTCATCCTGCACAAAGATATGAGTATAGAAACTCAGAATCTTACGGAAAGTACCACCCCACCATTTGAAAAACGATTGCGACGGGCGGAATATGGATGAAATCAAATAGAGCGGAATATTTCTGCGATGAATCTCTTCGAGATAATTACCCCAAAATTCATACTTCACAAATACCGCTGCCTCTACATTCACAATATCAAGCAATCGGAGAGCATTGCACGGCTTATCAAATGGTAGATAACACACCGCATCCACACCTTTGTAATCTTTGCGCACTTCATATCCGGATGGGGAGAAAAACGTCAATAAGATTTTTTTATCCGGATTTTCACGACGCAGGATTTCAATAAGGGGGCGCCCTTGCTCAAATTCGCCAAGCGATGCCGCATGCACCCACACATAGGAAGCCTCCGGATCAATGACTTTACGAAGATAGTCGAATGCATACTTCTGCCCTTGCAGCATAGTTTTCACTTTTTTGCTGCGCAAAGCCACCAATCGCGCCACCGCGCTATATAACGAAATCGACAGGTTGTAAATGCAATTCATCGATTGCCGTGAGTTATGTGGATTATGCTTGTTGTTTTATATTCTCAATACCTCTGTTAATACGAGATATTGTTTCCTCTTTTCCCATAAGTTCAGTAATATCAAACATATGAGGACCTTTGCACTCTCCCACCACAGTCAAGCGGAATGCATTCATCACATTTCCGAGGTGATAACCCTGCTCCTCTATCCATTTTAGCACAACCGATTCAGCGTAAGCCGATGAAAAATCGCTCATACCATTGAGCACTTCGACAAGTTGCGCCATGATTGACGGCATCTCATCGCTCCAGCGTTTCTTCACCGCCTTTGCATCATATTCGGTTGGAGCTACAAAGAAGAATCGAGCCTGCTCCCAAAGGTCGCGCACAAAATTTATGCGACCTTTCACCATTCCTACTGCGCGAGCGATATACTCGTCGCTGAAATCGGCGGTATTCACCCCGTTTTCAGCAAGAATAGGTTTGAAAAGTTCGGCAAGGCGTTCATCAGAAAGATTCTGAAGATAAGTATGATTAAACCACTTACCCTTTTCAAACGCAAATTTTGCGCCTGAGCGAGAGCAATGGTCAAGAGAGAATTTCGAGATTAGTTCTTGCATCGACATCACCTCAGTGTCGTCGCCGGGATTCCAACCGAGCAATGCGAGGAAGTTGACAACAGCTTCGGGTAGATAACCCGACTCGCGATACCCTGAAGAAATGTCGCCGCTCTTCGGGTCATGCCACTCAAGCGGGAACACCGGGAAGCCGAGACGATCGCCGTCACGCTTGCTGAGTTTGCCTTTTCCATCGGGCTTGAGCAAAAGCGGAAGATGCACAAATGCCGGCATAGTATCAGCCCATCCGAAAGCCTCATACAGCAGCACATGGAGAGGAGCCGAAGGCAGCCACTCTTCGCCGCGAATCACATGAGATATTTTCATAAGATGGTCGTCAACTATATTGGCAAGGTGGTAAGTAGGCAGATCGTCCGCGCTTTTGTAAAGCACCTTATCATCAAGTACACTCGAATTGATAGTCACTTTCCCGCGAATCAAGTCATTAACCTCAACATCGCGACCCGGCTCAATCTTGAAACGCACCACATACTGCGCACCACCATCGATAAGTGCTTTCACTTCATCAGCTGAAAGAGAAAGCGAATTGCGCATCGACATACGCGTAGATGCATCATATTGGAAATTGGCAGTAGCGGCACGAGCAGCGTCAAGTTCGGCAGGAGTATCAAATGCGATGTAAGCCTTCCCGTTATCCAAAAGCATCTTCACATGTTCACGATAAATGTCCCTGCGTTCGCTCTGCTTATAGGGTCCGTAAGGTCCTCCCTCGCGCACACCTTCATCGATTTCGATGCCGAGCCATGCCAAAGCCTCATTAATGTACTCTTCGGCTCCGGGAACGAAACGTTGAGAATCGGTATCTTCGATACGAAGTATCATTTGTCCGCCGTTTTGGCGTGCAAAAATGAAGTTATATAACGCAGTACGCACACCACCGATATGCAACGGACCGGTGGGAGACGGAGCGAATCTTACTCTTACAGGGGTGTTCATTGTAAATCGTTTACATTAAAAATCGTATGCAAAGTTACAGCAACTCCGCCGTATATCCAAATTTTATACAAAATTTACATTAACGTTTTTTCAGGCTTCACAAGCCAAGCGCTGAATTGCCACAATGCCATAAGAGGCAAAAACACCACCATCAACGTAAACGGGTCGCCTGTCGGAGTGATCACAGCCGCAAGTATGAGCAATACGATGATGGCATGACGACGATAGCGCACAAAAAATCCGCGCGTCAGCAATCCCATATTTCCCAATATCCACGACACGAGCGGAAGTTCAAAAATCACCCCCATTATTAATATAATAAGGAGGAAGTTATCCATATACGAGTCGAGTGAAATCTGATTTGGCACCATTGCACTCACTTGATAGTCGGCAAGAAAACGCAACGTAATCGGAAAAACGACAAAATAGCCCACGGCTACTCCAAGGAAAAACATCACGTTGCCAAACAGAAACGCAGTCTTAACCCCTCGCTTTTCTTTCTCATAAAGGCCGGGAGCCACAAACCCCCACAACAGATATATTATCGCAGGAAATGCAAATACAATTGCGAGCCAGAATGACGTAGACATATGGATGAAGAACTGCGAGGCGAGCTGTATGTTGATAAGTTCCACCCGAAATCCATCGGTAGAAAAATCCGGCAGCGCATCAATGCCTTGCGTAATCCATGCAAAAAATCGATATAGCACAAAATCGCCATGACACGGTGCAAGAATCACATTGTCGAAAATGCGGGGCATGAAAATAAAAAACACCACCATCAGCACTCCAACAATGATACCGGCACGCAACAACACACGCCGAAGTGCATCGACGTGTTCCCAAAAGCCCATCTCTTGCAGATGTTCCTTCTGTTGAGCCATTCCGGAGGGTGTGATTATCGTTTAGAGTCGTCCGACTTTTTGTCGGTATCTACAGGGGCATTGAATTCATCTTGTATTTCCGACATTCCTTGCTTGAAACTGCGCACTCCTTTGCCTATGCCTTTCATCAATTCGGGAATCTTCTTGCCTCCGAAAAGCAATAAAACGAGAAACGCAATAATTAATACTTCTCCCCATCCGAGGTTACCTAAAAATGCAGTAGTCATATCTTGATACGTTATAATTGCAGAATTAAGTTATTATTAGTCTTTCAACGTGTAAAGGTAGACAATTATTGCCAATAATTAAACAATTTAGCCGAAAAATCACTACCTTTGCAGTCTTTTGAAATCCATTTTAACAGAAACAGATATGAAAGCATTTGTTTTTCCCGGTCAAGGAGCACAATTCGTAGGAATGGGTAAAGACCTTTACGAAAACAACTCCGAAGCTCGCGAAATGTTTGAAAAAGCCAATGAAATCCTTGGCTTCCGTATCACCGACCTCATGTTTGAAGGCACAGCCGAAGACTTGAAACAAACCAAGGTTACCCAACCTGCTGTATTTCTCCACTCGGTAATTCTTGCCAAAACTCTCGGCGAAGAATTCAAGCCCGACATGGTAGCAGGTCACTCTCTCGGCGAATTTTCTGCATTGGTTGCTGCCGGTGCTCTTTCGTTTGAAGACGGTCTCCGCCTCGTATCGGCTCGCGCCCAAGCTATGCAAAAGGCATGCGAAATCAAGCCCTCCACAATGGCCGCTGTGCTTGCCCTTCCCGATGAAAAGGTTGAAGAAATCTGCGCAAGTGTTGACGGCGTGGTTGTTTGCGCAAACTACAACTGCCCGGGACAACTCGTTATTTCAGGCGAAATCGAAGCCATCGATGCTGCTTGCGAAAAGGCTCTTGCTGCCGGCGCTAAGCGTGCGTTGAAACTCGCTGTAGGCGGTGCATTCCACTCTCCCTGCATGGAACCTGCCCGTGTAGAACTCGCTGCAGCAATCGAAAAAACTGAGGTTCACACCCCCGTTTGCCCCGTTTACCAAAACGTTGACGCAAAACCGCACACCGACCCTGCCGAAATCAAAGCTAATCTGCTTACCCAATTGACTGCTCCCGTTCGTTGGACTCAATCAGTTCAAAACATGATTGCCGATGGAGCATCAGAATTTATGGAACTCGGTCCGGGCAAAGTGCTCCAAGGGCTCGTACTCAAAATCGACAAGAGCGTAGCCGTATCAGGCAAGCAATAATCTCTCGATTATAATCCGACAAAAAAATCCCGGTCTCATCTGAGATCGGGATTTTTATTTCATGTCAATATCTATCAGTCTTCCGGATTAGGAATTTCAAGATAAGGAATATCCACTAACTTAATGCCGAATTTCAATGCCGAATATGGCTTGATTACACCCGAAGACGAAGCATTGTAGCCCTGTTGATAAGGAATCAACACCTCTACGGAATCGCCAACACTCATTTGAGTAACAGCAATCATCCACCCGGTAATCACATTCGACAACTGAGTGCGATATATACTATCACCATAAGATGTCTGTGCGTAAGAGGAGTCAAACGGCTCATCGTTATACAAGCGACCATAATACTTCACGTCTACCGTACTCGTAGAATAAGGTTTCAGATTCCCGGCAGTGAGCGAACGATCATTAAACCAATGCATCAACACATAGGCCGACGGATTCCAATCCGGAGCCACACGCTCATAATAAGCAGAGCCATCGGCATTTGTTATAGCCGCTTGTTCATCAAGCCAAGCCTCATTTGCTTCACGCCAATCTTTGTAGTCATCCCACGTATCGCTATCGTCGCCTCCGGTACCGCATGACACTGCACACGCCAAGAAAACGCCCAACGATAATATTATAGGAAATTTCTTCATCGTTCAAATTCTTTAATTTAATCGAAATTTACTTCAGGAGCGCGTTCTGCACCCGCTTCAGCTTGGAACTGCGGTTTTTTCTCAAATCCAAACCATCCGGCATAAATCACTTCGGGGAACTTTTTGATTTTTGCGTTATAGTCTTTGACCGCCTCGGTGTAACGACCGCGAGCCACGGCCACACGATTTTCAGTTCCCTCAAGCTGAGTCTGCAAATCACGGAAATTTTCGTTTGCCTTCAAGTCGGGATATGCTTCGGTAACAGCAAGGAGCGACTTCAATGCCTGCGACAATTCCCCTTGAGCCTGTTGGTATTTGGCAAGAGTCTCTTCATTGAGGTCCTCAACATTGAGATTGATAGAAGTGGCATTAGCACGAGCTTTTACCACATTTTCAAGCGTAGAACTTTCATGAGAGGCATAGCCTTTCACCGTGTTGACAAGATTGGGAATCAAATCGGCGCGACGTTGATACTGATTTTGCACTTCAGCCCATGTCTGCTCGACAGTCTGTTCCTTTTCAACCATGTCATTATAGCCGCACGAGCTGAAACTCATCATGCACACAACGGCGACTATAATTGCAAGAAAATTATTTTTCATACTCAATCAGATTGAAAATTAAGCAAGCTTGCGAAGCAAAGCGTTCAAGCTCACCGTATCGTGGATAATTTTATGCAAATCGGCAATTGCCACACGAGTTTGAGCCATCGAGTCGCGTTCACGAAGTGTTACGGTGTTATCTTCAAGCGTCTGGTGGTCAACAGTTACACAATAAGGAGTACCGATTGCATCCTGACGACGGTAACGCTTTCCGATAGAGTCTTTCTCTTCGTAGTGAGTGGTAAAGTCGAACTTGAGATCGTTGACAATCTCGCGAGCCTTTTCGGGAAGACCATCCTTGCGAACGAGAGGCATCACAGCACACTTCACGGGAGCCAATGCAGCCGGCAAGTGAAGCACTACGCGGGTATCGCCACCTTCGAGAGCCTGCTCTTCGTAGCTTGAGCACATCACCGAGAGGAACATACGGTCCACACCGATTGAAGTCTCAATTACGTAAGGAGTGTAGCTTTCACCAAGTTCGGGATCGTAATATTGAATCTTCTTACCTGAATATTTTTCGTGTTGCGAAAGGTCGAAGTTGGTACGAGAGTGAATACCTTCCACCTCCTTAAAGCCGAACGGCATCTCAAATTCGATATCGGTAGCCGCATTAGCATAGTGAGCGAGCTTATCGTGATCGTGATAGCGATATTTTTCATCTCCGAGACCGAGAGCCTTATGCCACTTCAAGCGAGTCTCTTTCCATTGAGCAAACCATTTGAGTTCTTCGCCCGGACGAACAAAAAATTGCATCTCCATCTGCTCGAATTCACGCATACGGAAAATGAACTGACGTGCCACGATTTCGTTACGGAATGCCTTACCAATCTGAGCGATACCGAACGGGATGCGCATACGACCGGTCTTCTGTACGTTAAGGTAATTTACAAAAATACCTTGAGCGGTTTCAGGACGAAGATACACATTCATAGCACCGTCAGCGGTAGAACCCATCTCGGTTTTAAACATCAGGTTGAACTGACGTACTTCAGTCCAATTCTTCGTTCCCGAAATCGGGTCTACGATTTCACAATCCACAATGATTTGGCGAAGTTCTTCGAGGTTATTGTCATTGAGAGCTTTGGCAAAACGTTCGTGAAGAGCATCACGCTTGGCGATGATTTCTTGTACACGAGGATTTGTCTGACGGAAAAGAGCCTCATCAAAAGACTCTCCGAAACGCTTGCGGGCTTTTGCCACTTCTTTGTCCGCTTTATCGTCCATCTTGGCAAGTTCCTCTTCGATAAGGACATCGGCACGATAACGCTTTTTAGAGTCACGGTTATCAATCAACGGGTCATTGAATGCATCTACGTGACCCGATGCTTTCCAAATGGTCGGATGCATGAAGATAGCAGAATCGATACCCACAATGTTTTCATGCAAAAGTGTCATGGCTTCCCACCAGTAACGCTTAATGTTATTTTTAAGCTCTACGCCGTTTTGACCATAGTCATAAACTGCGCCGAGACCGTCATAAATTTCACTTGATTGAAAGACAAAACCGTATTCCTTGGCGTGTGAAACGATTTTCTTAAATACATCTTCTTGTTGAGCCATAATTTTTGGTTATTGGATTAATTTGATTATCAACGGGTTGCGTCGCAGGCTGCGACGTGCCGTTTAAGCATGCAAATTTACGCATTTTTCCTGACATAAGTCTAATCCGTAACGAAAATTAGACAGATTTGGAAAATTCGACACTAAAAATCGGATTATTTATAATTATTTCATATCTTTGCAAAGGAATATCAAGGTTTTTATCACTTGATTCACTACCTGCTTTTTACCTATATAGACAAACTGTATACCTAATTATTACATGGAGAATTATTCTGTTCTTACGAGAAAGAAGCCAAGCTATGCCATTCCCGCATCAAGCCTTTGGTGGATAATACAAGGATTTGCAATCATGCTTACCAATCATTTTGAGTGCGCATGGTTTGTTGGTCTTTTGCTTATCGGGATGTCGGTTATCAATGCCATGGTTCACAACTTCAGCTACACCACTTTTTATCTCATAAGTCTGTTAGTATATTCTTTCATATCGTTTTTTGCCAGCATAATCATCTATTCAGTACAAGGCTGGATGTATCCGGAGACCGGATTGCTCATCTTGCTCGCCGCCGCCAATATAGTCATCGCCGGCTATGTATTATGGATAGCGCGCGCTCGATAATATCTCAGCATAAGCCGCACGAGCAGGGAAAAACATTACCAAAACTTGACTCATTGTATAAAATTTTGTATCTTTGCTAAGTGATGTTAATGTCATCACATCTATCCCAACCACACTAATATCATACAGCAAGCAAAATATGAGCGATGAAATAATCCCTGTTGACCCTGACAACGACGAAATCATGGAACAAAGCGGAAGTTCCGTTTCGGAGCACCGCCCCCTCAACACCTCTGACGACGTAATCAAGCACCAACTGCGAGGCATGTACCAAAGTTGGTTTCTCGATTATGCCTCTTATGTAATCCTCGAACGCGCTGTACCACATATCGACGACGGATTAAAACCCGTGCAACGTCGCATACTCCATGCAATGAAAACACTCGACGATGGCCGTTTCAACAAAGTAGCCAATATCGTCGGCAACACAATGCAATATCACCCCCATGGCGATGCATCCATCAATGATGCTCTCGTGCAGTTGGGACAAAAAGACCTCCTCGTAGAGACTCAAGGAAACTGGGGCAACATTCTCACAGGAGCATCTGCGGCAGCCGGACGTTACATCGAAGCTCGCCTATCGTCGTTTGCTCTCGAAACGCTCTACAATCCCAAAATCACCGAATGGACATTGTCGTACGACGGTCGCAAACAAGAACCGGTGGTGCTCCCCGTAAAATTCCCGTTATTGCTCACACAAGGGGTGGAAGGTATTGCCGTCGGCTTATCTTCTAAGATTCTTCCTCACAACTTCAATGAAATAATCGATGCCGCAGTAGCATATCTCAAAGGTGAAAGTTTCGTATTATACCCCGACTTCGTCACCGGCGGATTTATCGACGTGTCGCGCTACAACGATGGTGAACGTGGCGGGCAGGTAAAAGTAAGAGCAAAAATAGAAAAAATCGACAACAAGACTCTTGCCATCACTGAAATCCCGTTCGGCAAAACCACAGGCACACTCATCGACTCGATACTTAAAGCGGCGGAGAAAGGAAAGATAAAAGTGCGCAAAGTCGACGATAATACCGCTGAAACAGCACTCATTCTCGTGCATCTTCTTCCGGGAACGTCGAGCGACAAAGCTATCGACGCATTATATGCGTTCACCGATTGCGAATTGAGCATATCGCCCAACTGTTGCGTCATATCAGAGAAAAAGCCACACTTCCTCGGCGTAAGCGACGTGCTTCGTCATAACGTAGATACGACTCGCGAACTTTTACGCCGCGAACTTGAGATACAACGCGGTGAAGTTCAGGAACAATTGCATTTTGCATCTCTCGAACGCATATTTATCGAAGAGCGCATATATAAAGACCGTGAATTTGAAGAAGCGGCAACAATGGAAATTGCCATTGCCCACATCCGCCACCGTCTTGAACCGTGGGTGAAAACATTCATCCGTGAAGTCACCGACGACGACATTCTCCGTCTAATGGAGATAAAGATGGGACGCATTCTCAAATTCAACTCCAAGAAAGCCGACGACATCATTGCCGCCTATAAAGAAAAAATAGCAAAAATCACCGACGAGCTAAACCACATTGTCGACTACACCATCCGTTGGTATGAAAACCTGAAAGAAAAATATGGTGCTAACTATCCCCGTCGTACTGTAATACGCGGATTCGACAACATCGAAGCCGCCACAGTGGCTGAAGCCAACGAAAAATTATATATCAACCGCGAAGAGGGCTTTATCGGCACCGGCTTGAAGAAGGACGAATTTATATGCAACTGTTCAGATATCGACGACATTATTATCTTCTACAAAAACGGCAAATATAAAGTCGTCAAAGTGCAAGAGAAAATGTTTGTCGGCAAAAACATATTATATATTAATGTGTTTAAGCGCAACGACTCACGCACCATCTACAACGTCATATATCAAAACGGCAAAGGCGGCATATATTACATGAAGCGTTTTGCCGCCACCGGATTGGCTCGCGATAAAGAATACGACCTCACTCAAGGCTTGCCAGGGTCGAAAATCATGTGGTTCTCAGCCAATTCCAACGGAGAGGCAGAAGTGGTAAAAGTGACACTTAAGCCTAAACCCCGCCTAAAGACATTGCAATTTGATGTCGACTTCTCCGAACTCGCCATCAAAGGGAAACAGTCGCAAGGCAATATCGTGACTAAAAACGAAGTCCACCGCTTCTCGCTCAAAGAGAAAGGCGCTTCGACGCTTGGAGGCAGAGAAGTATGGTTCGACCCGGATATTCTACGTCTCAACTACGATGGTCGCGGCACTTATCTCGGAGAATTTCTTGGCAATGACCAGATACTCGTTGTCCTTAAAAACGGCGAATATTACATGTCGTCGTTCGACATTGGCAACCATTACGAAGACAATATCCTACGCATCGAAAAGTTCCGTCAAGGTCATGTTTGGACCGCCGTCCTCAACGATGCCGATCAAGGCTATCCATATATTAAACGCTTCACATTCGAGCCCACTCAACGCAAGCAACGCTTCCTCGGCGACAATGAAAAGTCATCGCTTATCATACTTAGCGACAACGTTGGCGCACGCTTTGAAGTGACATTTGGCGGAGGTGATGCATTCCGTGGCTCAATAGTGATTGACGCGACAGAATTCATTGCCGTAAAATCGCTGAAAGCAAAAGGCAAGCGAGTTTCAAATTTCGCCATCGACTCTATCGTCGAAATCGAGCCAAGGGAAATAGAAGAAGCCGACGAAGAACAAGAAATACCGGTCGACATCGATGTCGAATCCGACGAGGAACTTGACCCCGAACGCAGCGATGATGAAGTACGCGACGAAATCAACGGACAACAACGTATATTTTAATTTTCCAGTGGTGAAACGCATTATCATATCGGCATTGCTGGCAATCATCCCCGCGATGCTTTTTGCCCAAAACGAGACGACGGCAACCGTCAAGCCACTACGTCCGGTAGCCACTGCCTACACCTTCGAGTTCGGAGGCTCTCAACTGACTGACACATATCTATCCCCCCTTAGATATAATGGATGGAGCGCGTCCATTCAGTACGAACGACTTCAGGCGATGAAGTTCAACCCCGAACGTTGGATCATGCAACTTCGTACCGGATTAACTGTCGATCGCACTGAAAATCCGGCGAAAAACGCCACAATGTGGAATGCCTCATTGCGTTTTGAATGGGGAATGATGCACCGCTGGAAACTTATCGACAAAATGACTATTGCAGCCGGAGGAAGTACAAACGTAGACCTCGGCTGTCTGTACAGTTCTCGAAACGGCAACAATCCCGCATCGGCAAAGGCGGCATGGACAATCAACCTCACCGCAATGGCAACGTATAATCTCAAAATCGGGAAACTGCCGATAACGCTCCGCTACCAGCCTACAATTCCCGTAACCGGTGTTTTCTTCTCTCCGGATTATGGGGAACTATATTATGAGATATACCTCGGCGATGATTCCGGGCTTGCTCACGCAGCATGGTGGGGCAACTATTTCCGAATGGAAAATCTCGTCACCGCCGACCTGCATTTAGGCAATACTTGTCTGCGAGTAGGCTATCGCGGGAATATACTCTCCACCGAAGTCAATCACCTTAACACACGCATCATCACCAACTCTTTCGTTCTCGGTATTTCTGGAGAATGGATTTCGCTCATCCCCGGTAAAGGATTATCGTCGGAAGCACGCACTATCTCCGCGTTATACTAAAATCATAGAGTTTCCGTGATGCAATTCTCACAAAACACGACTTTCGATTATGAACAAATTTTTATTCTCAATATTCATATTATCCTCCCTGCTCCTGTCTTCCTGTCACGACATCGAAGAATGGAACGATAACCCGACTGGCAACTTTGAAGCATTGTGGACTATCCTCGACGAACATTACTGTTTCTTTAATGAAAAAGAGATCGACTGGAATGAGGTACACGACCGATACGCACTTAAAATTTCAGATAAGATGACCGACGAAGAACTGTTTCTCGTCTGTGCCGATATGCTTAACGAACTTAAAGACGGACATGTCAATCTAAGCGCATCATTCAACACTTCATACTACCGCAAATGGTGGAGCGATTACCCCCAAAACTACAATGCCCGCGTCATAGATGAGTATTATTTCAATTTCAACTACCGCTCATCAGGTGGCATCAATTTCGGTATTCTGCCACAGAACATTGGGTATATGCACTACTCCTCATTTTCTTACGGCATCGGCGAAAGCAACCTCGATGAAATACTCGCCTATTTTGCAACTTGCGACGGACTCATCATCGACATTCGCGACAATGGGGGCGGCGATATGACAAATGTCGAAACACTCGTCAGACGCTTTATCACCGACCGCACCCTTGTAGGATACATATCCCACAAGACCGGACCGGGGCACAACGATTTCTCAGAGCCGCGAGCATATTATTACGACCCGGCAGAATCAGGCAGAATCATGTGGGGAAAACCGGTCGCAGTATTGACCAATCGCAGCACATTCAGCGCAGCCAACAATTTCGTATCGATAATGAAACTGTTGCCACATGTCACAGTCATCGGAGATGTCACAGGCGGAGGAAGCGGCATGCCGTTTTCATCGGAAATACCATGCGGATGGGGTGTGAGATTTTCAGCATGTTCGATTCTTGATGCCCAAGGAAATTCCACCGAAGCCGGAGTCTCCCCGACACAAGGATTCGATATCGATATGGACCTTGCCGCCACGCTTGACGGCAAAGACACCATCCTCGACGCCGCCATAACATTCCTCACATCAGGAATTTAATGATTTCTGTTAAAAACTTTATAGCACAATTCGATGCTCAATTAAATAATTGTTACTACCTTTACCAAATCAAATAACCTTCCGAGACATGAACAGAAAAGGCAAACTCTACTTCCGCTACGGCACCATGGGCTCCGCAAAAACAGCGCTGCTGCTTACCTCCGCATATAATTTCGAGGAACGCCACATGAAATATGTATGCCTCAAGCCCATTGTCGATACTCGCGAAAGAGCAGCCGTGATACGTTCTCGCATCGGCATCGAACGTGAATGTCAATGGATATATCACGACACCGACCTTTACCAGATGGCTCAGGAATTATTTGAAAAAAACATGTCGATAATCGATTGGTTTTTGGTCGATGAAGCACAGTTCCTCACCGAAGAACAAGTAGACCAACTATCACGCATTGTCGACGACTACGGCAGCAACGTCGTATGCTACGGACTACGCACCGATTTCAAGAGCCGATTGTTTGAAGGCTCCCGACGACTATTTGAAGTTGCAGATTCCATCGATGAAATAAAATCGACCTGCACATGCGGACGCAAAACCATCATCAACGCCCGTATCGATGCCAATGGTGATTTTGTAGAAGAGGGAGCGCAAGTGGAAATCGGTGGCGACGACCGTTACATCGCCGTTTGCCGCAAATGTTGGCGCAATAAACGCATAGAGCAATCGTCACGCGATTCTCTACCATTCATTTAGACCTATATTTATGATATTTGGAAATTTAAACGACATCGACCGCTTAAAACCGCTTGGTGAAAATTTCATTGCAGCCCTACAATGGGTAAACGAACATTTCAAAGAAACACTTCCGAAAGGCACCATCGAAATTATTCCGGGAAAAGTGAAAGTGAATTGTGAAGAAGTAGCTATGGTTCCGAAAGAAAAACAGCACATTGAAGCTCATCGCCGCTACATCGACATCCACGTTCCGATTTCCGGAAAGGAAATGATGGGATGGTCGGCTGTGCGCGATCTCAAAAACGTATTACAAGACTATGACGAAGAGCGCGACATAATTTTCTACGGAGATGCTCCGCAATGCACTGTACCGGTACTCCCCGGACAATTCATTGTAATGTTTCCGGAGGACGGACACGCTCCTTGCATCGGGACCGGTATTCACCGCAAATTCTGCGTCAAAATACTGATTGACTGAGCATAAAATTAAACCATTTTGCGTAGTGTTAGTCATATGTTTAAATATAGAATCATGACACTACGCATTATTATATCCTGTTTTATCATATTTGTCAGCACGCTCTGCAGTTCGGCTCAAACATTCGCCGACGAAGACCTCACATATCGAGTAATGTACAAGTGGGGACTTATCAACAGCCAAGCCGGCAATGCAACACTATCATTACGCACCCAAGGGAGCAACTACAAAGCTATGCTCGTAGCCCATTCCGAGCCGTGGGCTGATAAGATATACCGTGTTCGCGACACCTTGTTTGCCACAATGAAGCGCGACGGACTTATTGCCACGCGATACGAAAAACGAGCGCATGAAGACGGCAAATACAGCAACGACATAGTGGTTTACGAACGCTCCGGCGACAACGTCACCGGACATTGCACCCGCATACGAAAAAAGAACAAAGACAAACCGGCTACAACAGAAACCAAGACCATCACGGCAACCGGCACTACAGTCGATATGCTCAGCGTCTACTACTATCTGCGTGCTTTTGATTTTGAAGCGATGCAACCCGGTGAGACTGTCAACCTGAATATTTTTTCAGGCAAACGCAACGAACAGCTATCCCTTAAATTCGTCGGTACCGAAACCATAAAAATCGACAAAACCAAGCATCAAGCCTATCGAGTAGACTTTCGCTTCACCACAGATGGAAAGACAAAAAGCTCCGATGATATGGCGGCATGGATTTCCACCGATTCACGGCATATCCCACTCCGTATCGAAGGAAAGCTCCCCGTTGGGAAAATACAAGTGTACTATACAGGGAAATAATCCATCTCAAGATATAATACCGTAACATGGGAATAACTCACGTACAACGGTATTTTTTTCATCCTTTCGGCTCCGTTTTCGGTAATTTTTGTTAACTTTGCGACGAAAAAGATTGAAGTTTGTTAACAATTTAATTATCCGGAAGGATGAACTTATCAGGTACAATTGATTTTAAGCCGAAATTGGTTTCGGCTCTTCGTCATTACTCCTTGAGCAGATTCAAGGAAGATCTTATTGCAGGTATAGTAGTTGGTATCGTCGCGCTCCCGCTCGCTATCGCATTCGGTATCGCATCAGGCGTAAGCCCTACAGTAGGACTTATTACAGCCATCATCGGCGGTTTTATGGTATCGGCATTGGGTGGTAACACCGTCCAAATCGGAGGTCCTACCGGTGCATTTATCGTTATCGTCTACAACATCATTTCAATGTATGGACTTGAAGGACTCGCCATCGCAACACTGATGGCAGGACTCATCCTTGTGTTGCTCGGATTGTTCCATCTCGGTACTGTTATCAAATTTATCCCCTACCCTATTGTAGTAGGATTCACCAGCGGTATCGCACTTACTATTTTCTCCACACAAATCAACGATTTCTTCGGTCTCGGTTTGACCGGCGTTCCAAGCGATTTCATCTCAAAATGGGGTGTATATTTTCAAAACTTCGGTAATATCGATTGGCCGTCGCTCGCAGTCGGCGTGGCATCTCTCCTTATTATAATAGCAGCCCCACGCATCTCCAAGAAACTTCCCGGTGCGCTCATTGCCATCATTATTATGACTACTGTAGTCTACTTCCTTAAAGACACAATCCCCGGCATCGAGACCATCGGCGACCGCTTCGGCAGTCTTCCCACCGACATTCCTGAGCCTCATGGATTTGAACTGTCGATGGCAACCATCAACCAGTTGCTTCCTTCTGCATTCACCATCGCAATTCTCGGAGCCATCGAATCACTTCTCTCTGCAACCGTGGCTGATGGTGTGACCGGTTCACGCACCAATTCAAATACCGAGCTTATCGGTCAAGGCATGGCCAATATCGTAGTGCCATTCTTCGGAGGAATCCCCGTAACCGGAGCTATCGCCCGCACCATGACCAACATCACCAATGGCGGACGTACACCGGTGGCAGGTATCATTCACGCACTCGTATTGCTCCTCATTTTCCTCTTCCTCATGCCGCTTATCAACCTTGTGCCGATGTCGTGCCTCGCCGCCGTACTCATCATGGTCTCATACAACATGAGCGGATGGCGCACGGTTGCAGCAATTTTCAAGAACCCCAAGAGCGATATCTCGGTTCTCATCGTTACATTCCTCCTTACTGTAATATTCGACCTTACAATCGCAATCGAAATCGGATTGCTTTTGGCTGTCATCCTCTTCCTCCGCCGCGTGATGGAAAATACCCAAATCAAAGTCTACGGCGAACAACTTGATGTGGCAGAAGGTTCGGAGGCAACTACACACGAAATTCTTGATGTAGCCCCCGGCGTTGAAGTTTATGAAATCGATGGTCCGTTCTTCTTCGGCGTTGCCACCAAATTCGATGAATTGATGCGCAACATCAAAGACAAGCCAGTGGTTCGCATCATCCGCATGCGCAAGGTTCCTTTTATCGATTCTACCGGCATCCACAATCTTGAGATACTTATCAACTCGTCGCGCAACGAGGGAATACACGTAGTTCTTTCAGGCGTAAATGAAAACGTACATAAAGTCCTCAACCACGCCAAAATCGAGCAATTAATCGGAGAAGACCATATCTGCGACCATATCTCTAAGGCAGTAGCTCTTGCCAACCGACTTGTTGCAGATGAAAAAGGCTTTCGCATCAGCGACCATGCCTAAAAGTTAAAAACGCGCAAAAAATTATACAAAAACAGTCAAAAACAAGGCAAAGCAAAATTTTTCGCAAAATTTTCCGTAAAATTTGTTTGTATCTCCCAATTTTGTATTACCTTTGTACCGTTTTTGAAGCAAACGAAATATTGTTTTATTATTTAATTAAAAAAGAAATGAAAAAGTTAGTTTTATTACTTGCTGTTGTTTTCAGCGCATCACTTTTCTCTTGCGGTAACTCAGAAAAGGCTGCTGAAGCTACTGATTCTGTTGCAGTTGTAGACTCTGTAGAAGTAGTTGACTCTGCTGCCGTTGTAGCTGACTCTGCTGCTGTTGTAGCTGACTCTGCTGCAGTTGCTGAATAATTTGTAGCAATACGCACAGTACAGAAACTAAGCTGACCACCACGTGGGCAGCTTTTTTTGTATCCAGACCGACCGAAATGACATAAAAAAGGGCACTGTCTCACGATAGCACCCTCTCTAAATCTACAATCTATAAAAACATATATATTTTGAAAAAACGGTCGTTTTCATGAGCGAAACAGACATTGTGATTGTTTCACATCCCAAATATATGCTAAATTCAGCACATTTGCAAGCATTTTTCCAAAAAAAATTAAATTTTTCATCAAAAGCCATCAATCCATCACCGATACAACAAGTGCATCAACGACTTAATTGAGCGGCTTCAAGAAGATAGGGATATGGCTCTTTAAGAACAATGCGGCTATCCGCCTCTAATTCTCGAAGCAAAAACGTCGCCTCCTCTTTACTGTCAAAACTGCCGACTACCACATAATATACCGGGTCACTTGTCTGCAACAAAAATGCCTTATAACCATTGTCTTGCAAACGATGCATCATAGCTTTGGCATTAAATGACTGATGAAACTTATTTGCCACAACGCTATATCGTTTCAATTGTGAAGCATCTCCGTAACTCGGAACAACCGATACGTTCTGTGTCATCATGCGCACACTTTCGCCATTCACGTCCACAGTCAAAGGACGAGCCTCCTGACGTATTTTGTCATACACCGTCGAGTCAAGACCTGCTCGTTCTTTCTGTTGTGCAATCTCATACGCCTGACGATAATTGTTTTCATTTGTCTTACACCCAACAAGCGCAATCAACGACAATATCGGTAACAATATTTTCTTATTCATAATATTATAGTTGATTATCTATCTTCTTCTTTCCGAGTTCGATTACTTCGAGGTCCCGCATATTGCCATTGTCGATGACAAGGCGTATAAGTGTACGTTCCTTTTGCCAGCCGTGGTAACCGGCCGCACCCGGATTGATATGAAGTAAATTTAGCTCCTTATCCCACATCACTTTGAGAATATGGCTATGTCCCGTTATCATGAGATTGATGCCCGACTGACGAAGCATCTGTTTCACACCGGGAGCATACCGACCGAGATAACCTCCGATATGGGTCATCCATACACGTACGCCTTCAATCTCAAACGTCGCCACTTCACGACAGCGGCGGCACACTTCTCCATGATCGATATTCCCCGAAACCGCACGCACAACAGGCGCAACCTCTTCGAGGCGACGAATCACATCGATATCGCCCACATCGCCGGCATGCCATATTTCATCGCAGCCGGCAAAATGTGAGGCAAATCTATCATCCCAACAGGAATGTGTATCGGAAAGAATTCCTATTCGTTTCACTGCTACAGTGTCTCAAGAATATATATTTTGCGCGGAGCAAAGGTCATCTCATCAGCAATCGTCACCTTCTCTCCGGTGAGCATATCGCGCCATTGCGACCCGATGGGCAAAATTTCAAGTGTTCGTTCCATCGTACGGGTTATTTCGCTGTCGTTACCATTCATCATCACAACAACGCTTTTATCACCCAAGGTGCGAATATACGTATATATCCCGTTTTCAGGCATAAAATGCTTCAGCGAGCCGCGGGCAATTACGTCATTGCCCTTACGCCAATTCAACAATTTTGCGAGGAAATCGAATGCTTCGTTTTGCTTCGAACTACGGCCTTCAGGCGTAAAAGCATCAATCGTATCTCCGGGGAAACCTCCGGGGACATCACGACGAACATATCCATCGCTACCCTCTTTTGAACCATACATCAGAAGTTCCGTGCCATAATATATCTGAGGAATACCGCGAGTGGTCAACAGAAACGTCATCGCTTGTTTCCACCACCCAAGATCGTCCGGTTCCTCAAGCAAAAATCTGTCGGTATCATGATTGTCGAGGAACGTAAGTATCCCCTGCGGATCCGGGAACAGATAATCCAGCGCAAGATGATCATACATCTCATTAAGGCCGGTCAATCTATCGGTTTGAGAACTGAATGCATTGCGAGCCTTAATAGAAAGCACGAAGTCCATTACCGTAGGAAGATTGGTATTTGCGACCTTGTTTACATACGAATTTTTCTGCCAGAATGCTTCCCCGCCTTCAGTGCCGTACCAACATTCACCCACAATATTGTAACGAGGATATTCCTTCATCACAGAAGTAATCCAATCGGCCATCGGCTCCAATGCGGCATAAGGATGAGTGTCCATGCGGATACCGTCGATTTTCGATGATTCAATCCACCATATAGAATTTTGGACGAGATATTTCATCAGATGCGGATTGTTCTGATTTAAGTCGGGCATTGACTGCACAAACCATCCGTCGACAGTGCGACGTTTGTCATAATCACTCACATAAGGATCGTGAAGCGTCGACAGTCGATAATTAGTCTGCACATATCCGTCGGCAAAATTAAACCAATCTTTCGATGGGCGATCGGTAAACCACGGATGATCGCTTCCACAATGGTTGAATATCATATCCATCACCACTTTGATGCCACGCTTATGGCAATCGGCAACAAGTTTCTGCCACTCGTCATTCGTACCGAAACGCGCGTCGATACGGTAGTAGTCGGTTGTGGCATATCCATGATATGAACCGCCGCGCATATCATTTTCAAGCACTGGATTCACCCATATAGCAGTTACACCGAGCTGCTCGATATAATCAAGATGATCATTTATTCCCTTGATGTCTCCACCATGGCGTCCATTATGATTGGCACGATTTACCGGAGTGTTATGACGCAGAGACGCTACGTTGTTATTTTCGGGATTTCCATCGGCAAAACGGTCGGGCATAATCAGATAGAGCACATCCGAAGCATCAAACCCGACATAGTCTTCGGGAGCACGGTCGCGAGCCTTCAACTGATATGGCACATCCTTTTTCTTTCCATCTTTCTTAAAAGAGATTTTCATCTCTCCCGCTTTGGCTCCATCAGTCACCACTAAATAAAGGAACTGATAGTTGGGGCTGTCGAGACGAGCCACATCCACCAACTCCACTCCCGGATAATCGACCGATACTTGCGCATCCCTAATACCGGGACCTTGCACCATCACTTGGAGAGTATCCTGTTCCATTCCAACCCACCAATAAGGCGGGTCAATTTTTGCCACATCAGGGGCAGCCGTCGCCATAAGCGAAGCGACTGCCATAGATGCGAATATTATTGCTTTCTTCATTCTTTTTTCTATTTCTTAATAATACGAATATAATCTATGAGTGCAGTATTGACATCCTCATTCATGTTCACATTTTGAGGCACCAAATAGTCAATGCTTACCACATTGTGTCCTTTCTTAAGCTCTACGGCAAGCATATTGCTAAATCCGGTAGACAGCCATTCGTCAATACCTCGTTGCGGCATCACCAACGAACCGGCATACGCACCATTGACCATAAGCGAACGAATAGCGCATTTATTTTCCGTATTAATAGGTCCGGAGCCATTGGCATAACGCACGTCGACAAAATATGTTCCTTCAACCGAGGCTTCTACCGCAAACTCAAGGTGAGTATTTTTCGTACGAGTAATCTCAACAAAGCGAGCCGCTTTTTCCTTATCCTTAATAAGCATCGTTCCGGATTGTGCCGCAGATTCAGCCTGTATCATCATGAGCGACCCTTCAGGGATATATTCATATGGTTTCATTGTAAATCCGCTCCATTTTTCTGCTTCAACCGGAACAAAATCGACTAAAGTATAATTTTTCACATCGGCAAGATTGAAATCCGACGTACCAATCTGTCCGTCAAACACACCATTCAAATAAACGTTATAGCTAATACCGGCTTTATTGTTTTCAATTACAGCCTTATGCGAATTGGTCCATGACACAATAGGAGTTGACGGCATCCACGCCTGCTCGATTCGATTGACACCTTGCTTCGGCACCTTATTGTCGGCCATCGTGATTACAATTAAATGCGGTCCGGATTCTGTAGCCGGGAAGAAATATTCATCTTTTTCAACGCCATCAATAGAGAATGACTTGATTTCACTTCCCACTCCTTTGACTACTATATCGAGCACGGCATCACGATAACGGAAACCGGCAATAGTCTTGTCGCCCGACAATGCAGCGGGGACAAACGGGTTGAATGAAATGCCGTCTGCCGTAAATTCCATACCCGCAATCACACGATATATCATTGCTGCACTACCGGTCGCACTCCATAACTGAGCATCCGAGTTCACAGCCGTTCCGCGATAGTCACCGTTTGATGAAACGAACAACTCTTTGTGAGTACCGAACAATGCTGCCGACCGATAAATTGCGCCAAGTCCTTCGGTAAACGCCTCCATGTTCTTCACCTTAGCTGCTGCCAAATTCCAATAAGCCTGCACAAACGGCCATACGGCGTCATTGTGGTACGGCTTGATGTCGGGCATTTGCGGAAACACCGACGACGTTCCGTAATAGTTCACCGGCGTTTTTGCGATGATTGATTTCGCCATATCGTCGTTGGCTACACCGAAAATCACACTGAGAGCCTGACCGAGATTATCGACCGCCTGCGACTGAATCGGATATATTCCACCATAAAGGTACTCGCTATAATAGCCTAAGTTGGGAATCCACAGATTACTGTTGATAGATTCGCCAAGCGTTGTCGCCATTTTTTCATATTCGGCTTTTTGCTCCTCATCGCCAAGTGCGGCAGCCATCTGGCTCATAATATCGAATGTTTCGGCAAACACTACATTTGTACCGAGACACATCGATTCATAAATATCTTTAGGTTGCATCCACTTAGGATAAGTCTGTTCGCGCCAGTCGAGATAACTCTGCTCGCCATGCATCATCTTGTGATTGGCATTCCACACCACAGCCATATCATCGGCAAGAGTGTTTTTAATGATTTCATACGCCTCTTTAAGCCATGCTTGGTCGCCGGTCACTTTATAAATTTCCCATGCTGCAATAGTCCACACCACACGGTCGGACGACACCGGCCATGAACCTCCGGTACCGGTATCCTGCACGATACGGTCATTTTTCACCTTTGCACGCAGACTGTTCATCGAGCGTTGAGGGTCGAGATATGCAAGTGCAAGATATATGGAGTATGACACATCGCGAGTCCACACCCCATCCCATGCCGCTCCGGCACGATAAGTATCGTCGGGACGAATATCGCTCACGATGTCGGCGATTGCCATATTGTGGATAGCGTCGACAAGCATCTGCTGCGATGCATAAGTCGGGAAGCGGGAATCGATGGAGTCGATTTTCCATCCGGTCGGATCCGACGGACGGTCGGTTGTCGGGTTCATCGTCACTGTTGCCTCAAAAATGCCGTCACCTCTGTCGACAAACTTTCTATCATGCTTGCCATAGAGATTTTCAAAGTCCCAAGTAAGAGGTTCCACACTGCCGGCAATCCACAATCCTTTGAAATCATCGCGATAGATTGTGTCGTTTGTTTCAGTAACAAAAATTCCCTTTTCTGCAAACGATTTCAGCATCGGACGCATATCTACACGTATTGTCCATTGGGTATCGTTGGCAAGAGTGTCTCCTTTGGCTGTCTTGTCAAGTTGAGTTTCCGCCTCCAGCACTTCTCCGAACGAATATAGTATCTCGTCTCCGCCAATCAGTGCCGTATGACTTTGACCGAGAGGCAACTCATTATCGCGACTATTCAGTGAAAAGCGAAACTTCACTTTCGTCGACACCACCGACGACTCCGGACTCTTATAGTTCGTCACTATTTCAGTCGGGCTTACAGCCGTAGCTGTAAAATCACCTTGTTCCACACGGTCGGTATAGACCGTATATTGCTCCGACGAAGAGATTATATCTGTCTCTCCGACTTTTTGCGTACATGCCGCACCGGCTAAAGCGATAACAGCTGCGCCACCGATAATTACAGGGATATTTTTCATGATGTGTATGGGTTTATTTTATTTAGTTTGTTCTTTCTATTCACAAAGATACTATTTTCACCCGACATTCCCGATTTTAGCAACTATTTTCAACATATGTTCGCGAAATTTTCGGTAACTTTGCGCATCTCAATATTTGATAATTATCAATTCATCACAATCTATGAACAAGATAGTCGAAAAGGAACACTTCTCCGAGAAAGTTGTAAAACTCGTGGTTGAGGCTCCAATGATTGCCTGCTCTCGCAAACCGGGACACTTTGTCATTGTGCGCGTGGGAGAAAAAGGCGAACGAATTCCGTTGACAATTGCCGATGCCGACATCGAACGTGGCACTATCACGCTCGTCGTACAAGAGGTAGGTCTCTCGTCAGGGAAAATTTGTGCACTTGAAGTAGGCGAATTCCTCACCGACGTGGTAGGTCCGCTTGGTCAGGCAACAAAAATAGAAAAAGTAGGCACAGTCGTATGTTGTGGCGGTGGTGTAGGCGTTGCTCCACTACTCCCCATCATCAAAGCGATGAAACAAGCCGGCAACCGCGTAGTCACGGTACTCGCTGCACGCACTAAGGATCTCATAATTCTCGAAGAGCAAGTAAGTGCATACTCCGATGAAGTCATCATCATGACCGACGATGGTTCATATGGGACAAAAGGACTCGTAACCAATGGCGTGGAGAGCGTAATACAGCGCGAAAAAGTCGATATGGTTGTCACCATTGGCCCTGCAATCATGATGAAATTCGTAGCACTGCTCACCAAGAAATATGAAGTCCCCACTATCTGTTCGCTTAACACCATCATGGTCGACGGCACAGGTATGTGTGGTGCATGTCGCATCACCGTCGGAGGCAAAACCCGCTTTGTCTGCATTGACGGTCCTGAATTTGACGCCCACGAAGTCGATTTCGATGAAATGCTCATGCGTCTGCGTTCCTACAATTAATTCTTCATTCCAAAGCTATCAATCTTTATGAGCGAAAATATCAATACATCAGCACCTCGCGATGCTCAATGGCGCGAAGAGCTACGCAAAGCCACATCGGCGAAAGAACGCACATCGATACCCCGCGTCAAGATGCCGGAACTTGATGCCGCTTATCGCATCACTTGCAACGAGGAAGTAAACCAAGGTCTTAACGCCGAGCAAGCCGTTGTGGAAGCTCGTCGTTGCATGGACTGCCCCGACCCGCAATGCGTCACCGGCTGCCCGGTCAACATCAACATTCCCGGATTCATCAAAAACATAGAGCGTGGAGACTTCCACGCAGCAGCCGTCGTGCTCAAAGAGACGTCGGCTCTTCCTGCCGTATGCGGTCGCGTATGTCCTCAAGAAAAGCAGTGCGAAAGCCGTTGCGTCTACTTGAAGATGAAAAAGCCCGCAGTGGCAATCGGCTATCTCGAACGTTTCGCTGCCGATACAGAACGCATAAGCGGCACCGCTTCAACTCCCGCAATGGCTCCGAACAACGGCATCAAAGTAGCCGTTGTCGGCTCAGGTCCTGCCGGACTTTCATTTGCCGGCGATATGGCTAAACGAGGCTACGATGTCACTGTATTTGAGGCGCTCCACCAAATTGGCGGAGTACTAAAATACGGCATCCCCGAATTTCGTTTGCCCAATGCCGTTGTGGATGTCGAAATCGACGGATTGCGCAACATGGGCGTAAAGTTTGAAAAAAATTGTATCATCGGAAAGACACTCTCCTACGACGATCTTCACGATATGGACTTCAAAGGAATCTTCGTTGCATCGGGTGCAGGATTACCCCGATTCATGAACATCCCCGGTGAGAATCTGATAGGCGTAATGTCGTCAAACGAATATCTCACCCGCGTCAACCTCATGGAGGCGGGACGAGCAGGCGACACCCCAATTCTCAAAGGCAAAAACGTTGCAGTAATCGGCGGCGGAAACACCGCTATGGACTCCGTGCGTACAGCCCGCCGAATGGGCGCCGAACGAGTGATGCTTATCTATCGCCGCAGCGAAGCCGAGATGCCCGCACGCCTCGAAGAGGTAAAGCACGCAAAAGAGGAAGGGGTGGAATTCCTTACGCTCCACAATCCGCTTGAATATCGAGGTGACGAAAAAGGCCGTGTAACCACTATGCTTGTCCAAAAGATGGAACTCGGCGAACCAGATGCCTCCGGTCGCCGTTCACCCGTAGCCATCGAAGGTGCAGTAGAAGAAATTCCGGTTGACGTCGTAATAGTAAGCGTCGGAGTATCCCCCAACCCTCTTATCCCCAATGCAATTCCTTCACTCGAAGTGTCACGTCGCGGCACTATCGTAGTCGATGAAGCTACTATGCGTTCGTCGCTCGACGATATTTATGCCGGGGGCGACATTGTGCGTGGTGGAGCTACCGTAATCCTCGCAATGGGCGATGGACGCCGTGCAGCAGCCAATATGGCAGCAGCTCTCGATAACAAATAGACCATACTCCAATATTATCCTACTAAGAAATGGGCTGTGCTTGGCATAGCCCATTTCTTATATTACCCTAATAAAATAAGCGAAATTTTCGGGATAAACGTCCTATTTTCGCTGATTATTACTAACTTTGCAATCGGACATCCACGCCATCGAGCCGTTAAGAGTAACGGAGGTGGGGAGGTCTGTACATAAGAAAGCGTATATTGACGCTTATTCTTGGCTATCTGAAATGTGGAAGTTTTAGACACCCGGTCAGGAATAGAGCAACGATACGCGCCAAGGGTATGTAATTACCTATCTACTCATTTTAGGCGGTATGCCTGAGATGAGTTACGGTATATACATATTGGCGTGGAGTCTCGTTGCCGGTTCTACTGGGTAAGGCGACTTCCACAGCCTCGGATAGCGGGATAGGCAACAATACATGTAAATAATAACATGAAAGTATACCAAAAAATAATCTAAAAGTATACCATTTTTCTTCTATTTGCAAAGATATCAAAAGTTGGTT
>JBGUUQ010000029.1:0-1656 GCA_045133615.1 Muribaculaceae bacterium
GTACCCATAAGGCTATTCCGGAATTAACCAGGAATTGTTTGTAGGACTTTTCCACTTGCACCGTTTGATAGATCGTGTCGATCCGGCTGTTATCAATCGAATCATGGATATACACGTACTTGTTTCTCCATCTGTCTATCGAATCGTGGATGTAGCACGTATCTCCTTTCATGTACTGCGTGTGCCATCTGTCGATATACACGCTGTCGTGTACATATTCCGTCCGGATCGAATCGCGGCTGCTGTCGTGGCTGTTCGCGGGTAGAGTGGGTACTACCGTCTTGCATGAAACGACCAGGACTGCCACAAGGATCAATATGTTACGATACCACCTCATATCCCTCTTTTTGTAGCGTCTGCTAATCTTCGGCTGCGATCGGGTACACATCGGAGTAATTCTTACCGTCTGCTGTACGTCCGGATAGACGGACTGCCGGTATGCCGTCAACGACCAGGAGTGTGCAGGTGTACCAACCGTTTGCAACGCCTCTGCGTATGTTGTCGATCGATACCGGTGTGTCCTCTATTCCAGACATTTCTTTTGATACCGGCTTTGCAGCAGCAGCGATTAACGCTGCCGCCACAAACATACCGATAATAATTATTCCGTCCATAAATTAAAGTTGCTCAATCGTCCAACCCTTTGTCGTTGCTGCATCCGCAATCGTGCTGTAATATGCACCCTCGCCATCGGTATATACCGTACCATCTGCGGCGTTTGCGTTTGTTATTGCACCGGCAATTGCGGTGGATACATCGCTGTTGGTCGCAGGATATGATATGTCACTCAATGAAGTACAAGAGTTGCAGTAGAGATTTTGCAGCGCCGTATTAGCCGCCAAATTTAACTCCGTGATCGAAGTACAAGAGTTGCAGTCGAGAGTTTGCAGCGCCGTATTAGCCGCCAAATTTAACTCCGTGATTCCCTCGCAATATGCGCAATACAAATAGGTGAGTTTAGTGTTTTTGCTAACATCAATACCGGTGAGATTTTCCATATCACCGAAGATCAGCGTTTGTAAATTTGTATTGTGCGTAACATCTAACTCTTCCAATCCGGAGTTATAATCTACCGACAATGCTTTTAACACATTCGTTTCACTTAAATCCAAAGACGAAAGATCCGTAAATCCGGAATAATCTTCTTGATCCTCGTCATATGCCGTAAAATACAAATCGATTACATATCCGGATATCTTAACCTCCGTATCTGCATCTGCCTGGATATTGACGGTTATAAGATCGAGATCTTTATATGTCTCAACTACCGGCTGTCCGTCTTTGGTACTTTCAATCGTTATTGTGCCGTTGCAACTCAACGCTTGAATATACGGATCGTCTGTGCTACTGGTAAATTTAATTACCGGTGTTTTACGTCCGCCTCGTCCTGCTAATTGCGCAAAGAGTGCGCTATTTCCCATGATTACTAACATATTATGCTCCTTTCTTATTATGGCGTTCCGCAAATGCTTTCGCCCATTTCGTTGTTACGTTCACTCCTTTTGCCGCTAAACGCTTGCGTACTGTTTCGGCTGTAAATCCAGCCAATTCCTCACGCGCAAATACTTGACCTCCGATTGCAAATCCTTTCGGTTTAATCGGTGTGCCGGTTGCGTGTTTCTTTTGTTCTTTTTCCATAATAATATATTATTTATG
>JBGUUQ010000030.1:0-2075 GCA_045133615.1 Muribaculaceae bacterium
TCTCGTTTGCGAATAATCATATTTGCCTTTATGGATAGCGGTCACTCGTTCAATATATTTAGATTGCCGTTGCTCCGCATTGCCAAATATAGACTCATACCCACATTGTCGGCATCCAGTCCCCGATAAGTGGCTTGATGGAGCTTGCTGAAAATCTCCGTGAACAGGACAAGTAATAATTACTTTTGTGTGATTGTTAACATACACAACCTTATCATAGAGGTATTTCGCTCCATGAACTTCCTTTGCTTTTTCGATAAACTCTTGTTGCGTTAATTTCCGTGCCATCAGATACATTTTCACTATATAAGCACAATAAAAAAGCGGTGCCATGTTCGCTGCTACAAGATATGGTAACTCCGACGAGCTTATCTTACGAACACGACACCGCGTTATACGGTCAAAGAGGGCATAATAAAAGCCCAATTAGAATTGAGCGAATCCGACGCTCGCGGAATGGTTTACCATTATCTTGTAGCACTACAAAATTACTCAAAATCGGCGAGATAGCCAAATATAATCATAGCTATTTTTTGCAGAGGGCGCAAGGTCAATCCCTGCGCCCTCTTTAACACCGCCGTAGTATGCCGTAGCCTCGGCGGTTTGTTGCCGCGAATTTACGCTATTTCGCCGACATTGCCAAACCCAATGCGCCGTGCAAGTTAGCTAAATGTCGCTGCGTTCGCTTATCCACGCTCGCAAGGCCTGCTATCTTCTGTATCGCGCATATCACGGTCACACGGTTGCGCCCAATGGCTTCGCCGATGCGGCCAGGGGTATAATCCAATACCTTGCGGATAAGATACATTGCCATCTGCCGGGCTTCGGCTATGTCGCGTAGGCGGCTCCTTGAGATAATCTCATCCACCGTCACTCCGTATTCCCCGGCAACGGCTTGCAGTATGTTGCTCTCCGCTTCGTTCATAGCGCGTCAGAATGGAAGTGGATCTCCAATGTCATCTTTCGGGGCCTGCGCCTCTCTCTGAGGCACACCCATCGCGGCGTAGGGGGCGTTTGCGGGCTGTGTCGGAGCTTGCTGTGTCGGTGTCGCTTTCCAAGCCGATGCGCTCATATATGTGCGCCCATTGTATTCTCTTGTGGTAAAGTCGATCTCCACTTCATACTCCACGCCCTGCTTGATGTTCAGTTGTTCGATTTTGTCGCCCATGACATCAAACAGTACGGACTTGGGGTTTTGTTCGTTTGAATTGTCGTACTGCAATATGTACGATGCTCTGCGCCACTCTTTGCCGCTCTTGCTTGTGCCGCTTGCCACTGGCATTGCGGCGGTAATGATACCCTTAAAATTCATTTTTGGTTGTTGGTTTTGGTTGATTATTAAATTTGTTTACATACTCTTTCTTCGGCGCGAAGCCTAAAATCTGCTTGGGAGCGATTTCGTCCACCTCGCGTGTCTTGTCAGCCGTGCAGACGATATAGCGCGTCTTGAACAGCCCCTTGCGATACGCCTTGACGAAGCCGACTCTGTGGAATTTCTTTTTGCCATCGCGATAGACATAATATTCTACGCGGGAATTTAGCTCATAAACTTGTTTCATTGCTGTTTATTGTTGGTTTATGTTGTTCTAATAGTTTTATTCCGCTGTTTTTTCATCGGCTTCTCGCAATAAATTTTTCGGGTCATATCGAAATCCTTGCTCCTTTGCCAAGTCCAACGCCTTGCATCTTAGGCAGGAATTTTCTATCTGCCCCGTTTCAACGTAACTCTCTACAAATGAGCGGTAATCACACTCTCCACACCTACATGGAATGTATCTGCGAGGTAATTCCTGTACCTCCACTTCATCTTTCAGTATGCCGAGTTTCTTGAATATCTCCGTAAGCACTTTCAGAGTATCGGGGTCGAGCGTATCTCCACTTTCAACCATGCTCATGGCTTGATTAAGCAGGGACTTCAACGCCTTGTCCTTTCGGCTCTCGTCCACATCTATCAGATGCGTTTCGCTATTACCCTTGTTGTCGCTCAGAAACTCTTTCAGATAGGCGGCGTAGCTATCCGCGTATTCGCGGTTTTTAGAGTAATTGAAAAACTGCGTACAAGCCGCACGTCCCGT
>JBGUUQ010000031.1:0-6673 GCA_045133615.1 Muribaculaceae bacterium
GGTTTACCCTTGTACAAAAGCAGTTTACAACTCATAGAGCCGTCGTCCTGCACGCGGCATGGCTGGTTCAGACTTGCGTCCATTGACCAATATTCCTCACTGCTGCCTCCCGTAGGAGTCTGGTCCGTGTCTCAGTACCAGTGTGGGGGATTAACCTCTCAGTTCCCCTATGTATCGTAGCCTTGGTGAGCCGTTACCTCACCAACTAGCTAATACAACGCATGCCCATCCGTAACCATCGGAATTTTCAACATTAAGTGATGCCACTCAATGTGTTATGGGGTATTAGACCGAATTTCTCCAGATTATCCCCCAGTTACGGGTAGGTTGCATACGCGTTACGCACCCGTGCGCCGGTCGCCAACAAATTGTGCAAGCACAATTCTTGATGCCCCTCGACTTGCATGTGTTAAGCCTGCCGCTAGCGTTCATCCTGAGCCAGGATCAAACTCTCCATTGTAAAAGAAAATTTAAATATCATAGCTCAATCTCAAAGGTATTGCTTTGAAATACTCTCCGAAGAGAGTGTCAAAACTTAGCTGCTCAATATCTTCAAAGAACGTTGTTCTATCTATTAAAAAGACCTTCCAAAGTATCGCCTTTTCAGGCGCCCCTCGAATCATTCGGAAAGGGACTGCAAAGGTATGAACTCTTTTTCAATCCACCAAATTTTTCGAGAACTTTTTTCGAAAAAACTTTTCGTTAAGAACTCTGCAACCGTGTTTGCTTCTCGATTGCGGGTGCAAAGATAAGGCATTTGATTTCAATCTTCCAAACATTTTTTAAACTTTTTTCAAAATATTTTCGCCCCGTTTTTTCATCGCTTTGAACACCAGCAACTTAGCGCACAAACTTTTTTGAGCCTTTTTTAGCCCAAATAGGCCGTAGAAGGCCCTACAAGGCCGAATTTGGGGATTCGGGTGCTCCTGAAAGCGATTGAAAAATCATCGAAAAAGTTCTTTTTCCGGGAGGATTTATGGGATTCTCGATGATATTTATTAAATTTGTATCTTGTTCAACCCTTAAAAAACAACTCAAATTATGAAATTGCGCTATATATTATATA
This sequence comes from Muribaculaceae bacterium, assembly GCA_045133615.1. Lineage (GTDB taxonomy): Bacteria > Bacteroidota > Bacteroidia > Bacteroidales > Muribaculaceae > M3. The sequence goes on from JBGUUQ010000031.1 coordinate 1,067, forward strand.
TAGGTATGGTTTTGATGCTCGCAGCTTGCGCTCCAACCACCCCTGCGAACGACCCAAATTTGGAACACGGCGATATACTTTTTCAAGTTTTCAAGCCGAGTGATTTCGCCGCTGCGGTCGAAGGCGTGGCAGTCGGACGCGACAATATCAGCTACTCGCACGTTGGTCTGCTCTCGATCAACGAGAATGACACAACGGTAATCGAGGCGGTATTTAAGGGTGTACGCGAGGTTTCGCTCGAACATTACCTCGGCAACTCGGATACCATCGGCGGTCGTCCCGTTGTAACAGTATCGCGCGTCAAGCCCGAATTCCGTCATCTGCGAGCAGCAGCCGTTGAGCGCGCACGCGAATATATCGGCTGTTCGTACGACTTTGTGTTCAGCCCCGTGAACGACTCGATCTATTGCAGCGAGCTGGTTGCGCTGGCCTACCTTGACGAGGATGGTCGCTCGATCTTCTCAACCGTACCGATGTCGTTCCGCAATATGCAGACGGGCGAGATCGACTCGACCTGGATCAAGCATTTCGCCGAATATGGCGCCGAAGTTCCCGAAGGTGTTGCGGGCACCAATCCCTCGCAAATGTCTTGCGACGAGGTAATCGAGGAGGTTTATCGATTCTTTTAACATACGCACATGAGCAATAAATCCATAGTAGGAGGAATTTCGTCGCTATTTATTATTAAAGCCATAGCGGCATTCTGCGTGGTTGTTATTCACTACCCCCTCGCTTTTAGATATGAGTTTTACCCTCTTATCTACACTGCCGTTCCGATATTCTTCGTCATTACGGGCTACTTTTTATATAAGGAAAGCCCCGACGCAATAATCGCAAGTGGCAAAAAACAACTATGGAAAGCTATTCGCATAACACTTATCGCAAGCCTTGTATATTATGCCTATAAGATAATCATATCATATATCAGTGGAGGCAGTTTTGTTCCTCCCTTCTATTCGATTTATGATGTTATAATCTGGATCTTATTCGGCTTTAACTTCTCTGGTCCGCTATGGTATATGACGGCACTATGCTGGTCATTGTTGATTATCATTACCTTATACCGATTACGCTGGCAAAAATTACTCTACCTGACTCCGTTGGCGTTTGTTCTGTTCAATGTTATACTTGCATATCCCCTGCGCGACATCTCTTTGCCGTGGTACTACGAAACAAATTTCATTTCAAGCGGATTGCCGTGGATTTCTGTCGGTATGTTTATTAAGAAGACTGAATCACGCATTGAGCAACGAGTTTCGACTACATCATTGTGGATTATCTTCGCCCTAACATTAGTATTACGCTACATTGAGCAATACATTTTCGTGGGCGCCGAGCCTCGCGCTCTGATTAACGTTCCCCTTGTCATTATAATATTTATCCTATGCTTGCGATATAAATCATTTGGCAGTAATTCAATTATCGCAAAGTTAGGCCGTAACCATTCGACGAATATATATTTATACCATTCTCTCGTTGGTGTTTTTATACTATTCGTGTTTGCTCAATACGAGACAACAATACCCGACTCTATATGCGCTTTGATTGTATATCCGTTAACATTGCTGTTATCAACTCTCATTATTAGGGTAAAAAGCCTACTCTCTCACCCACAATAGTCCCTCAAACTACCCTAAAATGAAATATTTTGGGGCGAAAGGTGTTGGTTTGAGAAAAAAGCATTATCTTTGCACGCTATGTTTAACTAAATTTAACTGTTTACTAAAATGCCCAAAATGAAAACTAATGCCGCGGCGAAGAAGAGATTCACCTTCACCGGCACAGGTAAGATCAAGCGTCAGCACGCTTATCACAGTCACATCCTGACCAAAAAGACGACTAAGCAAAAGCGTAACTTGTGCTATTCGAGCACCGTTTCGGCTGCCGACGAGCCCAAGATCAAGAAGCTGTTGGTTAAGTAATTAAACAAGTAAGCTTCAAACTTTAACACATTTTTATTAATCAAAGAGCAAAACAGCCCCGAAGAACGTGAGAGAATCACGTCGCTGACAGCTCGTAAAACTTTTCACACACTATGCCAAGATCAGTAAATGCTGTTGCATCAAGAGCAAGAAGAAAGAAGGTTTTAAAACTTGCCACGGGTAACTTTGGTTCAAGGGGAAACGTATGGACGGTTGCCAAAAACACCGTTGAAAAAGGTTTGCAGTATGCTTACGCACACCGCCAGATCAAGAAGAGAACATTCCGCAGCTTGTGGATCCAGCGTATCAACGCTGCTGCACGCGCTAACGGTTTGACCTATTCGCAGTTTATGGGTAAGCTCAACAAGGCAGGTATCGCTCTGAACCGTAAGGTTCTGGCTGACCTCGCTATGAACAACCCTGAGGCATTCCAGCAGATTGTTAATACAGTTAAATAAGCCGCTTTCGGTCGCGTGAGCGAACAAAGCAAACGAAAGGCGTTCGAGTAACTCGAACGCCTTTCTTATTTGGTGCGAGACACAATCGCCGCCGCTTACTTTGCACTGTAACCCGTAGGCAGACCACCTGCGCTTACCGGCAGAACACCCTCGGCGTCGATCTGGCCCGACAGCACCTTGCCGACAGCCTTCATATTCTGATCAACCGAGCTGTAACCGATTACGATACCGTCGAATGCCTTCATATCGATCTGGTCGAGCACATAGGGGTTGTTCATCACAGCCAGAATAACCTTCTGCTGGCGAGCCCACTCCGTCAAGAAACCATAGATCTCCTCAGGTTTCATATTCGAGTACGAGTTGAAGTCGTTCTTCGGAGCGCGCAACTCGGGCAGATAAACCACTGCATACTCAGCACCCTCAACCGAGAGCTTAGCGCCATCGAGCGATGCCAACGACATACGCTTGTCGAGCACAACCTCCTTTGCGCGACCCTCCTTGATGAGCTGCGCGAGCGAGCCCTCGCCCTTCAACGCAACACTCGGACGCTTAACCATCGTTACCGATGCGTCGCAAACCTCCTGAATCAGGTCGATCACCTCCTTGGTTTCGGTATCTTCGTAGATATTCTTGGGATCGATAAACGGAGTGCCGTCCAACAAACCGAGCTGCTCCTTCATCTTCAACACCTTGCGAACACTCTCATCAAGACGCTCACGCGAGATCTCGCCAGACTTTACGGCCTTCACCATATTCTGGATCGAGCGGTGCCAATCCTGTGCAGGCATCAGCAGCAGGTCCGAACCTGCCTTGAACGATGCAACGGGAACCATCTCGGCGGGCATATAGGTCGAAACACCCTTCATACCCAGCGCGTCGGTAACAACGATACCCTTGAAGCCCATCTCCTCCTTCAACAACTCGGTGATGATCGGATACGAAATCGAGCTGGGCAGACCGGTAGGATCGAGTGCGGGAACATTCAAGTGACCCACCATCACCATCCATACATCCTGATTGATAGCCTCCTGGAAGGGATAGAGCTCGATCGAATCCAGACGAGCGCGGTCGAAAGGCAGCGTCGGCAGAGCCTTGTGCGAATCGACATCGGTATCACCGTGACCGGGGAAGTGCTTCGCCGAGGTCCACACGCCACCGTCCTGCATACCGCGAATCAACGCAGCACCATACTGAGCAACCTTATCGCGGTCATCACCAAACGAACGCTGACCGATAACGGGGTTCTTGGGGTTGTTGTTCACGTCGATGGTGGGGGCATAGTTGATATGCACACCTACGCGGCGGAACTGATCGGCCATTGCGCGACCAACCTTATATACCATCTCCTTGTTCGAGAGCGCACCGAGCTGCATATTGCGGGGGAACTGCGTCAGCGTGTCGAAACGCATCGAAGCACCCCACTCGCCGTCGATACTGATCACCATCGGGATACGCGACTGCTTCTGGAACTCGTTCATCTGGTTGGCGTACTGCTCCATACCAACCTCCATAATAATCAGACCGCCGATGCGATCCTTCTTGATCATCTCCTCGATCTGACCCTTGGGGGTGTAGTGACCGTAGTTGATAATGAAGAGCTGTCCGACCTTGTCGCGCACCGACATTTTGCGCATCATACGCTCAACGCGGTCCTGCTTCTGAGCAAATGCACACATAGGCATAACGCAAATCATTAAGAGTAAAAGAATTCGTTTCATAGTGTTTGTTAGTTGTATTTTTAATTAGTAACGTTGTGTCGCACGATTGTACAAAGTTAGCAAATTATTCGGTTTCGACAAGCGTATTATCGCATTTTAAGTCAAAAAAACAATCGAGCCGACCCCATTTTCGGAGGTCGGCTCGGCCGGTATTAGATAATATTTATTAGTATTCGCCCTTCTCAAAAACAAACTCCTTCGAAATCGGATATTGATTTTCGTAATTAAGCGTCAGTCGCAACTTCTTACCCCACGCAGGGCAGTTGTCTTTGTCTTTCGGTTCAATCGCCAAAATGATTGTAGTGGGATACTCTCCATTGCCAATCAACACCAAATCCTCAACTGTCACCTCATTAAGCGGTTTTTTGAACGATTGATAACAATTTACGAAATAGCTACTAATCACAAAATTCCAATCGTCATTATCGCCATTTTGAGTATATTTACTTTGTATATACTTCAACGGGCTAACTGCCGAAACCATAAACAGATCAGCAACTGAGCTATTGTTTTGATATTTATCGTTTATATCCTCTAAGCATATCAACTCAATGCTTACAATATTTTCAGCAGCCATTAAGTTGGGGCATACAACAGGCACGCCCGTAACAAGTCTTTTATTGAAATTCGCATCACCATATTTTGACGACAACTCAGCAAAACGATTCAGATCATCTTGATTTTGCGAATTTTCATAGTAGATATTCTCAATGTCTGGTATTACAATTACATCACCAACGCTATTGATTTTAAGCTCATAATTCGCATAATCGTAGTATGCCGTAACAAATGACTCCAAATGAGTTTCAAAGGTCGAAGTCGTTTTGCAACTCACCAAGCCTAGTGCAGCAAATAATAATGCTACACTAATAAGATTTTTCTTTTTCATAGCTAAGCATTTATTAAATTAGACAATATCTCCTTGCAAATATAAGAAATTTTTATTGATTTATCAATATTTCCGATGACGATTTCGGGGGCGAAATTGCGGATTTCTGCAATTTTCGTTATATTTTTGTGGTGAGAAAATTACTTAATAACACAAAAAACGACAACTATGGAGAGCAAAATCATCAAAGCATTCGAGGAGAAGGGTGCAATGCGCCCGGGTGACATCGCAACTGCGACAGGCATCGCTAAGGAAGATGTTTCGAAAGTGATCAAGAAAATGGTTGCCGACGGCACCGTTTATTCACCCAAGCGCTGCTTCTACGACCTGAAAAAGTAGTCGCACCGCCCGTCCTAATAGAAAAAGCCTCACCCGTTGCTGCGGTGAGGCTTTTCGTTTATTGCGGTCGTGAGTTACTCGATGACCATCTTATGCTGGCGCAACTGCTCGACCCACTTTGCGGCGTCGGCCGTGGCGGTCTGCTCATCGACATCGTAGCGCGAGGTGAGCAACTCGACAACATCTGCCACCTCGAAATCGCGGTCGGTCAACTGCTCCAAAAGCCACACCGACGAGCCGTTAAGCTGAATAATACGTGTCAGATCGGCACCCAAGCGACC
>JBGUUQ010000032.1:0-1822 GCA_045133615.1 Muribaculaceae bacterium
TCCGATAGCCGCGTAGGTATGGGCAATCAGCCGATACGTTCCGCGCATTGCCGCCAAGTCACGCACCGTTCCGTCCATACATTCAAACAGTGTTGTCCCCGATAATGCGGTTTCGAGAGTGATAACAATATTCAGTCCGTCAATAAATACTTCTCCACCGTTGACCTCACGGATTTTTTTGGATTGGCGCACAGCAACATCTGCCGTGGGCGAGGTCGCCCGAACTATCGCCAACCGCTGACGTTCGGAGAGCTGATAGTGATTGCACACCAGCGTGGAAATGCTCTTGATGGGATAGCCGCGGTCCAGCATCACAAGCACATCCGACTGGGCCCGAAGCAACAGCGGAATTTTTTCATCCGCAAAGTCCTGCTCATCTGTCGGCACGAACCCGCGTCTAATATTTTCACTCATTTTTCCATCAACTCCTCCGTCTCGCGCACTCTGCGTACAAATTCTGCGACCTTGGAAGCATCCTTTCCCCTGCCGCTGTCATTTTCCACGCCCGAACTGACATCCACGCCATACGGGTGAATATATCTGACAGCATCGCTGACATTTTCGGGATTCAAACCGCCCGCCAATAAAATAATTTTATCAGAATTCGCATGAATATTTTTCACTAGCGACCAATCAAATACCTTACCGCTGCCCGGCTCGACGGCATCAAATACATACCCAGCAATTTTCTCACAACACTCGCACGCACTCAGTTCGCCCATATTTGACACGTTAAAAGCGCGCAAAATCGGGATTTTCGCGGATTCAAGAACCGAATCTTCAAGTTTGCCGTGTATCTGAACATAATCAAAACCGCAGTTTTCTATAATTTCAATTTCTTCAACCGTGGGCGAAACCACAACCGCTACGCTCTTAATTCGCGGATCAAGATGTTTCGTTAACTCAACCGCAGTCGAACGAGAAATATTGCGCTTGCTCTTCGGAAAAAACATCACGAACCCGGCAAAATCTACATCATTCTGATTCACGCAGTCGATGTCCGACCTGCATGTCATGCCGCAAATCTTAATTTTAGTCAACCCAATCCGCTCCTTGCAAAGCGGGGAATGTATCGTAAACAATACATTCCCCACAACATTATTTATCAAGATCAAATTCGCTCAATGTAAGCTCCAACGCTCTTTCTTCCAAAGATTTTTCAGAACTCGCGGCGGGTTTTACATAAGCATCGCCGAGAATTCTCTTGACGATTTCTTCGAGAATTGCAGGATTTCTTGCGAGCAATGGGCCCATCTGCCATGTGCCGAAGAAATTTTTATATAGTGTCCCCTCAAATCCGTCTTCGCTCTCGTCGCCTTCACCGTCGCCTGCGCCCTTGAGCACCTTGAAGAGCGGGTGCTTATTTTTGCCCGAAATGTAGTGAGTGCGATTCACGAAGCCATAGGTCATAATGTCACTCTCGTCCGAAGCTGTCATCAATTTGCCCACAACGTCCGAGGTGAACACCTTGCCGGTATCGTATCCGATATAATTAAACAGCCCAATTCCCGGCTTGACTTCGCCCTCGGCTGTGGTGAATTCCTTGCCGAAAAGAAGGCGCGCGCTGCCTGTCACAAAAAAGACGGTGCCGCCCTTGACAGCGGACTTTATCGCATTTGCATAATTCACGAAATGTTCACTGACTGCCGCGACATTGCGAGCCTTGCCGTGACCGATATACACCATATCGTAGCCAGTCGGATCAATTGCATCACCGATGCCCGTAGTATCAACGCTGCACTTAAATCCACGCTTTTCGAGTGATTGTTTCACGCAAGTCACGTTAAAATAATCGCCGTACAAGTCCATCGCATCGCTGTAA
>JBGUUQ010000033.1:0-25472 GCA_045133615.1 Muribaculaceae bacterium
AACGGCGTAGATTTCGATGGTGCCGAGCGCAGCGGATGCAGCTACATTGACTACGTCAACGGCGGGGTTGGGCCAAATGCGGAAGTCGCCTGCAACGTCAGCAGCAATGTCGTTGATGTCGGTAGTAGTGTCGCTTCGTTTAGCATAAACAGTTGAGGGATAAGCCAACGTTACCATTGAGTATGACGCCAATAGATCTTCGGCGTCTTCGTCGCTTGCTTCACTTACAGAAGATACAAGCGCGGGCTTAACCAAGAACGGATATTCAGCGGTCAATACAGTGTAAACTGTGTTGAAGTCTGGTAAATCATCAACTGATGCAACACCTTCCTTACCTTTTCCGATATGACCGATCTTGATGGGGAGAATTCCTTCCGAAGCTGCCACTTCAGAGAAGTTGGCTTCTGCATCTTCTTGAGCATATTTACCTAACAATGCGTTGAACGGTGCTTCATAACCTGCACCCGGAATCACTTCACCTCCTTCTACAGCTACTATCGGTTGATAGCCGGCATTAGTGGTTGCTTTGTAATATGTGATATTGCAGCTATGACCGTTGCTTGAATAGTAACCTACGCCTTTGTTGAGCGTGGTGCTATTGATAAGGTTGATTGCCTTATATGCATCGAGGAAGTAGATTACTTCGCCATCAGATGTCTTAGAGCTCCATGCGCTTTGGTTATGCACAGTGAATTTCTTTAGCGCGTCATTATTGTCCTCTGTGGTTCCTTGATAAGCCTTCAATTGATCGTAGTTGGTCACGTTACCTCCGTCAACAGGATTGATCATTACTGTACCGGTTGATGCTTCAGCATCGACAGATACGTTGTCGGATGTACGGGTGTACTTGACTGTCATTCCATACTTGAAGTCTTCTGCATCAATCCAACGAAATTCCTTACTGTCGATTTCGTCTATACCGGTGCTAAGACCTCTGGTCGCAGACGTATAAGCTACGGGGAGATAGTCGAAGTTGGCAGTCACACCGGCAGCGCTGTTGAGCGACGCATTGTCGTATTGCAGATTGATATTATCGATTGAAGTTTCGTCAACCGCTGCAGTAAGACCATAAGTCACGTTCCATGCGCTGAGTACGCTGTTGGTCACCATAAGTTGTCCGATTTTACCACCTACGGTCTGCAACTTGTTGAACGAGTGGAACGATACGGGTTGTGCTTCGCTTGTACCGAGCGGTTGATTAGTCTCGTCAGTTGCTTTAGCAGCAGTTTCACCAGCCGTTACGATAGCAAAATTCTCTACCGAGTAGCTTGTGGTGGGCTTATACATATTGACCATCGCAGAAGCTGACGATACCTGATATTCTTCCCAATCTTCTTCATCGCCGTCGGAGCAACACATACTTACATAGAATGTATAGTCGCCGGGCACTACGTCGTGGAATATAATCGTAGGCATAGCATAGTCGTCTGTTTTGGGTTCAACCATAAAATATGACGATTTGTCAAAGTCATAGTTCACGAGGTCTTCGCTGTACACATTTCCTGCAAGATCATCCTTTGAAGATATCGGTGTCAATGTAGCATTATCTTCAACTGTAACACTGGTGTATGAAGTTCCTTTAGGCACTCCGATTACGTAGGCTTCAGCCAATTCAAGTTCCGTTTCAGTCAAGGTTTTGGGTGCTTCAGCGGTAAGGCGAAGGTCGAACGACCAATATTTCGTCTTGTCATCGGCTGTAGCCTCTGTTGTGCCGGCTGCATCGGTGTACACCAACTGCTCTACATTGGTATTATTGGGGATGGTAGCTTGGAATATACGGATTTCGGGCGACAAAGCCGGGCCTACTTGCGTAGAAGCAATATCTCCAAGACCTTCATAGATTGCATACATCTTGTATTGATACAAGCCTGCGGTCAAACCATCAGTTGTAAATGAACCTTCCACTTCAGCGGGGTCAAAAGAACCGGTTGCCGATTGGATTTTCTCCATATATAGTTCACCATCTTTGTAAAGGTCTACCCACCATTTCGAGATGTTGCGTGAGTCGGTAGGAGGATTGATGATGTCATATGTTGCAGTGATCTGATTCTTTCCCGTACGAGTGGCAAGAATTTTCGGGTCGCCATCAGCCAAGTAAGCAATCACGTAAGAGAGTGTAAGACCTGAATTTTGAATATCGGCATCGCTGTCGAGACTATACCAGAACTCTACCTTTGAGAAATATTTCTTTCCGGCGAAATAGAAGTCACCACCGGCATCGGTATCGAGGGTTCCATTTGCAAATTGTCCGGCACCGCTAAGGTTATACCATGTATTTACATTGATTTCTGTTCCGGAGTCTTTCACCCAAGTGCCGTAACCCCAGTTGTTGTGGGTCGACCAATAAGCCTCTTGCACCTTGTTTTGTTCTGCGTGTTGACCGCCCCAACCCGACCATACTTTGTATGCTCCAAACATTTCAATTGAGTTGATTTCATACACGGCATAATCTTTTTCATCACTATTAGCGTCATCGTTGCTGGTTTTGGCATCTTTACGCTTCTTCACGCCTACATAGTTCAAGCGCATGTCGTTAGACGATGATTCAAAACCATTGTAGTTAAATGAGATGGTATTGCGCGGAGGCCAGATTGTATTATACATTGCACGTCCGGCAGCCGCACCCTCTCCGTATATCTCACTGTTTACGCCCGAAGCGTAAACCATCACATTACCGTCGGCATCATATTGCACGTAACCGTCTTGCCATGCGCGATCGGTGGTAAATACACTGTTCACGTCATAGTTCGGGTTTACAAAACTCTGCGACTGGGTGGTGCTTGTACCTACAAGACCTACGTAAGGCATACCTTGGAATCCATCAGGAGCTGATACCCATGTCGATGGATTATCCTCGTCGATGATAAGATTAAACAGCACTACATCTTTTGAAAAGTCGACAGTAAGATCGGTCATTGTAAAACCAAGTTGCCATACGAATGGTTTGGAACCGCTTGTCGACAAAGCATTGTTTGCAGTAGCAGTAATTGCTGTAAGATCAGTTTTATCTACGATTCCATCTCCATCACGGAATGCCCAATCGCTTGAACCGTTGGATTTATAATCGGTGTAAGACGTAGAACTTGTAAACACGCGGAAATAGAATGTTGCATTAGGAATCATCACGAAATTCTTTAGCTCATACTTGCCGTCGGAGTTTTTCGTGAGTTGATATTCCGGAGTGACACGTTCGTTGTTCATATACTGACTCATCAAGAACACTGCCGGTTCTGTCGTCGTGGCAGTCACAGACCATTCTTTAGTGGGAAGTTTTACCGGTTCCACAGGTTTGCTCAACTGCGAAGACAGGTCACTGCTCGCTACAATGCCCGACGTAAGAGCGTTGTTCAACATAGTTACTGCAAAATAGCCGGTAGTCAATGAGCGTACACAGAAGTTTCCTGAACCCGCAGCCAAATAATAAACCGTACCGCCATTAATCCAATAGTTTTCATCGTTAGGTGCAGCTGAAACATTGTAGTCGATATAACTGGTTTTCGATGTATATACACGGAAACGATATTTCGACGAAGTCGGATTGTCGTCGGCGGCAGCAGTAATCGATTGCGGACCTAATTTCCACAACCAAGTATCGGTTTCATCTTGTGTGAAGTATGCAATGACAGAGCCGCCGTCTTCACCGACCAACGCTACTTTAGGATAAGTATTGGAAATTTCTGTGAATGTCACTGTAGCGGGAGCATCGTTGGAAACTGTCAGAACAGCTGAGACTGTAGAATAGTTAAACGATGAAAAGGTGAAATATTCACTGCTTCCACGGTCAACCATATTGTATGTAGTGCCCGATGCCACAGAAGAACCACTGACACCATTCGGCATAAATGCCTTTGTAGTGTTATCACTATATTTTACATTAATATAGTAGTTATCAGATGTTGAAATAGTGACTTCATCAAGAATATATTTGCCATTACTCAAAGCAAACTCCTCAGTAGTACCACCGGATTTATACAAATACACATCGGTTATAGTCACTGCGGGAGTATAGTTAGACATTTTATAATCGGATTCGTTCCAACCGGTAATCGTACAACAATTGTTCCCTAATGGATCTCCCATATCTGTTGTTTGATTCCATTTATTGTTCCAAAACGTGGTTTTATCAGTTATCGAGCTGATTGTACAAGTCGAATTCATTCGAACAAATATAATATTTGTCCAAACACCAGTAGGAACTGTCGCTGAATAATAACCGTCGCCATCCGTATCGGTCATTTCTACCCATTGTGGACCAGCCTCATTATTATGTACATAAACTGCAAATTTAGCACCGTCAGTATTCCATACCCCGGGGACTAAGTAAGCCGTCCAACCGCCGTTGAAAGTAGTGGCAGCACTTGCCGTCTGCGCCCCCAATAGCGAGCACAGCACAGCGAAAAACAGATAAAGTTTTCTCATAATTAAAATGTTAATTAGTTTATTGTTATAGGTAATTTTTAATTTTGTTTCGTCAATTTTTTTGCAGTAAGAAGTGAAAACCGGCACAAGCAATTCATACTCTTAGATTTTGCTTTTAAAAAGACTGTCAACTTGTGCCGGAGGCACCTCACGGCTTATTTCTTCCGAGCAAAGTTATACGATAAATTTTAACTTTAATTCACTACCCCCCCCCTTTATTTATATTTATTTAACGGCATTTATAGGCGCTCCGCGCGATTTTTACAAACTTTTACACATCTTCACACCCCCTTCCCTCAAAATTCACCCTCCCACAATCCATTTCCAAAATTTGTTGTATATTTGCGATATGAGACGAACTGAACTTATACAACGCATTGCCGAGACAATGCACCGCGTAGACCCTGACGCACATACAATACTCTACGGCTCCGAAGCTCGTGGAGAAGCTCGTCCCGACTCCGACATCGACCTACTGATACTCCTTGATGGCGACAAAATCACGCTCGCCCGCGAGCAAGCCATCACAGAGCAGCTCTATCGCATCGAACTCGATTCAGGGGTAGCCATAAGTCCCATCGTAATGCTGAAAAAGCAGTGGGAAAACCGCCCCATAAAGACCCCATTTTACATCAACGTCACCAACGAAGGCATCCGACTATGAGAGACGAACTATCCCCCGAAAGCAAATCGGCACTGATTGCCTATCGCATCGAACGTGCCACCGACACCCTCAAAGAAGCTGAACTTCTAAGAGGAGAAGGCTATTACAACGCCACAATCAACCGTCTTTACTACGCTTGCTACTACGCCGTAGTGGCACTACTGCTCCAACACGACATCCAAGCCAACTCTCACAGCGGAGTAAAGAGTATGTTTGGATTGCACTTTGTTGCTACAGGAAAGATTCCCATAAAAATAGGCAAAACATTTGCCACACTATTTGAAAAACGCCATAGCAGCGACTACGACGACTTCATTTTCTGCGACAAAGAAATGATCGACGAACTTTTCCCCCAAGCAGAGACATTTATCACCGAACTGCGCAAACATCTGCAACCCACCCCTTGATGCCCGCTAAACTCCGACTGTCAGTGGCGACTCGCCACCCGAATCTGAAAGATTCGTTAGTCCACATTTAATTTACCCGCCTCTCGACATAACTGTCAGCGGCGACTCGCCGCCCTCTCGACCCGCCGACTCGTCGCAATTTCAATTTTACATTTTAAACTAATATTTTTATCTTTGCACCATTCAATTCCTTAAAAGCAATTTTATGGTCTACAAATATGATTATCTCGTGATCGGCTCAGGTATTGCCGGCATGAGTTTCGCTCTCAAAGTAGCAGCGACAGCCCGCGTAGCCCTCGTCTGCAAAACAAAGCTCGAAGAAGCCAACACAGCCCTTGCACAAGGCGGAGTGGCATCAGTAACCAACCTCGCCGTCGACAACTTCGACAAGCACATCGAAGACACCATGATAGCCGGCGACTGGCTCAGCGACCCCGTTGCCGTAAAAAAAGTAGTCACCGAAGCCCCCGGACAGATTAAGGAATTGATTCGTTGGGGAGTTGACTTCGACAAAAACGAAAACGGAGAGTTCGACCTCCATCGCGAAGGAGGGCATTCCGAATTCCGCATCCTACACCACGCCGACAACACAGGCTTCGAGATACAGGAGAGCCTCATCAGCGCCGTACGCGCCAACCCCAACATCGACATCTACGAAGACCACTTCGCAATCGAAATCATCACGCAGCACCATCTCGGCAAAATCGTGACACGGCGCACACCCGACATCACCTGCTACGGAGCCTACGTGCTCGACCAGACGGCAGGGCGTGTCGACACATTCCTCGCCCGCGTCACCCTCATGGCCACCGGAGGTGTGGGAGCCGTCTACAAGACCACCACCAACCCCCTCGTAGCCACCGGCGACGGCATCGCCATGGTCTACCGCGCAAAAGGCACCGTTCAGGACATGGAATTTGTGCAATTCCACCCCACAGCCCTCTACCATCCCGGCGACCGCCCCTCATTTCTCATCACCGAAGCCATGCGCGGCTATGGAGCAGTGCTCCGCAACCTCCGCGGCGAAGAATTCATGCACCGCTACGATCCCCGATTGTCGCTCGCTCCGCGCGACATCGTGGCACGCGCCATCGACTCCGAGATGAAGCTCCACGGCGACGACCACGTATATCTCGACGTAACCCATAAAGACCCCGAAGAGACACGCAAGCACTTCCCCAACATCTACGCCAAGTGCCTCTCACTGGGCATCGACATCACAAAAGACTACATTCCCGTGGCGCCTGCCGCCCACTACCTCTGCGGAGGCATCAAAGTCGACACCAACGCCGAGTCGTCGATCAAGCGCCTCTATGCCGTAGGCGAATGTAGCTGCACAGGCCTCCACGGCGGCAACCGTCTCGCCTCCAACTCCCTCATCGAAGCCGTAGTCTACGCCGATGCCGCCGCACGCCACGCCATCGACAACATCGACCACTACGCATTCCGCAACGACGTACCCGAATGGAACGACGAAGGCACCAGCCTCCCCGAAGAGATGGTGCTCATCACCCAATCCATCAAAGAAGTAGGGCAAATCATGAGCACTTATGTGGGCATCGTACGCTCCAACCTCCGCCTCGACCGCGCATGGAACCGCCTCGACATCCTATATGAAGAGACCGAAAAACTCTTCAAGCGAAGCAAAGCCTCGCGCGACATCTGCGAACTGCGCAACATCATCAACGTAGGCTACCTCATCATGCGCCAGGCCAAAGAGCGCAAAGAGTCGAGAGGGCTCCACTACACCATCGACTACCCTCCGGTAAAAGCCGAGAGCTGACGCCACCGTCCGCACCGCCGAGAGAGCCGAACAGCGATACATTGAAATATCCTTATAAATATTAATCAGTGTTATCGGTGAAATCTGCGCCCCAAATTCCCGTTATAACAATATGAAGCAACTACTCCTACTCATATTGCTGCTCGCTTGCGCACTGCCCGACCTGCATGCACAGGAACCCGACACCATCCAAGTCGGCACAGGGCGTGCACGAGCCGTGCGCGGTCGCTACCACACCGTCGATGAAGCCACCGGCGACTCGGTGATGATGATCGTGCTGCGCGACATCACCGTCTACCCCCCGCTGAAGTTCAAAAACAAAAAACAGGAAAAATTCTACTGGCGCACCGTGCGCGACGTGCGCAAAGCACTACCATACGCCAAACTCATCTACGCCACCCTCATCGAAACCTACGAATACATCGAGACATTCCCCACACAGAAAGAGCGCGAAGAGCATCTCAAAGCCATGGAACAGGAAGTATTCAACCAATACAAGCCCGTGCTGAGAAAATTCACCAAATCGCAGGCCAAAATGCTCATCAAGCTCATCAATCGCGAGACCAACCAGTCGAGCTACAACATCCTTAAAGCATTTCTCGGCTCTTTCCGCGCCACTTTCTGGCAAACCTTTGGACGCCTTTTCGGAGTAAACCTCAAGACCGGATGGGACCCCGACAACGACAAAAACGATGCCCTCATCGAGCGCATCGCCACCTATATTGAGCAAGGTCAGCTCTGACCCCTCCGTCAATTCGTTTTAGAAAGCATTTTTCTCCCCGCGCAAGGCATTCACCACCGTGCGCACGATGATACGCATATCGAGCAGAAAACTCCAGTTTTCGATATACCACACATCGTGTTCCACTCGCTTCTCCATCTGCCACAACTCCGAAGTCTGACCGCGATAGCCGTTCACCTGCGCCCATCCCGTGATGCCGGGCTTCACCTTATGGCGCACCATATATTCGTCGATAAGGCGTCGATACTCATCCGTGTGAGCCAACATGTGAGGACGAGGACCCACTACCGACATCGACCCGGTCAACACATTTATAAACTGAGGCAACTCGTCGATGCTCGTGCGACGCAAGAAATCCCCCACGCGAGTCTTTCGCGGATCATCCTTTTTAGCCTGCACACGGTCGCTGTCGGCATTGACACGCATCGTGCGGAACTTCCAGCAATCGAAATCCTTCCCACGATAGCCGGTACGCTTCTGCTTGAAAAATATCGGACCGGGCGACGACAATTTGATGGCAATAGCCACCGGAATAAATACAATAGGACCGAGAATCGCGATTACCAACGTAGAAAATACGATATCGAAAACTCGCTTGATTACGCGATTGATTGTTCGTTTAAGCGGATTACAACTCAATGTAAGCATCGGCACCGACCCGATATTCATCAAATCGAATCGTCCCGACACATATCGGCTTATCTGCGGCACATAGTAGAACTGCACCACATTATCATTGGCCATCTTCACTATTCGACGCAGAATATCCTCATTCTTACCCGAAAGAGTGTAGTATATCTCATCGACATTCTCATTCTGCATGAATTCTTCGATGCCGTCATACCCCCCGCGATACATCTCTGCCGGTATTTCCGCCGGACACTCGCGACCGAAAACACCGATAATGCGGTAGCCGTATCCGGCATCAGAAAGCATTTCGTTATATAGTCGCATCGACGTGGCATTGGTTCCGATAATAATAGCTCGCGTAAAATTAAGTCCGCGCCGGCGATAAAACTTCATTATCATACGCGCCACCACCCACCATAAAGGCAATGCGACGAAACAGATTCCGTAAAACTTAAAATATGTCGATACCGGCACATTCGACACCGACAACATAAACGACAGCGACAGCAACACCAACGCATGCAGACTCTCCACACGCAACGCATTAAGCACAATCATATCCATTCGAGCCGAACGCACTTGGCGGTTTTTCAACAACCAAAGCACCACAACGGCATACGATAGATTGACCAAAAACCACATGATGCGCGAATTGAAATTATTGTCTCCGTTCTCCATCACGCACGTCACCGCATACACACCATTCACAACCAAAAAGTCTACAATAGTGCATAGCGATTGTATATATTTGCCGTAGCGTCCTCGCTGTGTCATAAAAATTACGATGTTTTCTTCCGATAAGCACGGAAATTTTCGTGATGACAAAGATAGTACATTTATATGTAAAAGCCAAAGCCCCCCCCCGTCTTACTAAAGCTTAACATATCAAAATAAAACATAAATCGCTGTCTGCCGACAAATTTCATCCGTTTCCGACAATATTTTTGCATAATCCGACAAGACATCGTAACTTTGCAGGTTAGAATAGAAATTACACAACAACCATAATCATGATCGACGGAATTAAAAAAGTATTGCTGCTCGGTTCCGGTGCCTTGAAGATAGGACAAGCCGGCGAGTTCGACTACTCTGGGTCGCAAGCGCTCAAAGCATTGCGCGAAGAAGGCATTTCTACAGTGCTCATCAACCCCAACATTGCTACAATCCAGACATCGGAAGGCGTTGCCGACCAAGTGTACTTCCTCCCCATCACCCCGCATTTCGTAGAGGAGGTAATCAAAAAAGAACGTCCCGACGGCATCCTTTTGGCGTTCGGAGGACAAACCGCCCTCAACTGCGGTACCGAACTTTATCTCAACGGAACTCTTGAACGCTACGGAGTGAAAGTGCTCGGCACTTCCGTCGACGCAATCATGATCACCGAAGACCGCGACCTTTTCGTCAAAAAGCTCAACGAAATCGAAGCAAAAACTCCAGTTTCGCAAGCTGTTGAAACAATGGAAGACGCCATCACGGTGGCTCATCGCATCGGATTCCCTGTAATGGTACGCTCTGCCTACGCTCTCGGCGGTCTCGGCTCAGGTATCTGCAACAACGAAGAGGAATTCCGCACTCTTTGCGAAAGCGCTCTCGCCCACTCCAAGCAGATTCTCGTAGAAGAATCGCTCAAAGGATGGAAAGAAATCGAATTTGAAGTAATCCGCGACAAAAACGACCACTGCTTCACCGTTGTTCCGATGGAAAACTTCGACCCGCTCGGCATCCACACCGGCGAGTCGATCGTGGTAGCTCCCATCGTATCGCTCACAAAAGAGCAGATCACAATGCTCGAAGACATCGCACGTCGCGTAGTTCGCCATATCGGTATCGTCGGCGAATGTAACATCCAATACGCATTCAACGCTCAGACCAACGACTACCGCATCATCGAAATCAACGCCCGCCTCAGCCGTTCATCGGCTCTCGCCTCGAAAGCGTCAGGCTACCCCTTGGCATTCGTGGCTGCAAAGCTCGCTCTCGGCTACTCTCTCGACCAAATCGGAGAAATGGGCACCCCCAACTCCGCTTATGTAGCTCCCTCGGTAGACTACATGATTGTCAAAATCCCCCGTTGGGACTTGACTAAATTTGCCGGCGTAGACCGCGAAATCGGTTCTTCGATGAAGTCTGTCGGCGAAATCATGTCGATTGGTAAGTCATTCGAAGAAATCATCCAAAAGGGATTGCGCATGATCGGACAAGGCATGCACGGATTCGTTGGCAACAAAGACCTCAAATTCGACGACCTCGACCAAGCACTCTCTCACCCCACCGACCTCCGCATCTTCGCTATTGCAAAAGCTCTCGAAGAGGGCTACTCGGTAGAGCGAATCGAAGAATTGACCAAAATCGACACTTGGTTTATCTCCCGCCTCAAAAATATCGTTGACTACGCCAACACCCTTAAAGGCTACAATAAAATCGAAGACCTTCCCGCCGACGTACTTGCCGAAGCAAAACGTCTCGGATTCTCCGACTTCCAGATTGCCCGCTGCGTGGAAGACCCCGCCGGAACAATGGAAGCAGAAGTGCTTCGCGTACGCGAACAGCGCAAGAAATTCGACATCACTCCCAAAGTGTGCCGTATCAACACCGTGGCTTCCGAATATCCCGAACTCACCAACTATCTCTATGTGACCTACGGAGCCGAAACCAACATGGTTCCCTACGACTACAACTCAGGCAAAAATATCATCGTACTCGGTTCGGGTGCTTATCGTATCGGTTCATCGGTTGAATTCGACTGGTGCTCGGTCAACGCAGTCAACACCTGTCGCCAACTCGGCTACAAGTCGATTATGATCAACTACAACCCTGAGACCGTATCGACCGACTACGACATGTGCGACCGTCTTTATTTCGACGAACTCTCATTCGAGCGCGTGATGGACATCATCGACCTCGAAAACCCGCGCGGCGTCATCGTCTCAGTGGGAGGTCAGATACCCAACAACCTTGCGATGAAACTCCATCGTCGTCATGTGCCCATCCTCGGCACCGCCCCCACCTCGATCGACCGCGCCGAAAACCGCCACAAATTCTCTGCCATGCTCGACTCTCTCGGCATCGACCAGCCCCGTTGGAGAGAATTGACCTCGTTTGAAGACATCGACTCATTCGTCCGCGAAGTTGGATTCCCCGTACTCATCCGTCCAAGCTACGTCCTCTCAGGTGCAGCAATGAACGTATGCCACGACTACGACTCAATGCACGAATTCCTCGGCGCAGCAGCCAAAGTATCGAAAGAATTCCCCGTAGTGGTTTCCGAATTCCTTCAAAATGCTAAAGAAATCGAATTTGATGCAGTGGCTCGCAACGGCGAGATTATCGAATACGCCATCTCCGAACACATCGAATTTGCCGGTGTACACTCCGGCGACGCAACCCTCGTGTTCCCCGCACAGAAAATCTACATGGAGACCGCACGTCGCATCAAGCGCATCTCCAAGAAGATTGCCAAAGAACTTAACATTTCCGGTCCGTTCAACATTCAATACCTCGCCAAAAACAACGACGTAAAGGTAATCGAATGTAACCTCCGCGCATCTCGCTCATTCCCCTTCGTATCAAAGATACTTAAGCGCAACTTCATCGACACCGCCACTCGCATCATGCTCGGCGAACCCGTTGAAAAAGCTGACAGCTCTACTTTCGACATCGACTATATCGGCGTGAAGGCTTCGCAATTCTCATTCGCACGTCTCCACAAAGCCGACCCCGTACTCGGCGTAGACATGTCTTCTACCGGCGAAGTGGGATGTCTCGGAAGCGACTTTGACGAAGCGCTCCTCAACGCCATGGTTTCTGTAGGACACCACGTGCCTCAAAAAGGCATCCTCGTCTCTTCAGGCGACGTTCGCGGAAAAGTGGATATGCTCGATGCATGCAAGATGCTTGATGCAGCCGGCTACAAACTCTATGCAACCGACGGTACCGCCAAGTTCCTCAAGAGCAACGGCATCACCGCCACCACAGTATGCTGGCCCGACGAAGTTGGCGAAAACATCATCGACCTCCTCGCATCTCACGCCATCGACTTGGTAATCAACATCCCCAAGAATCACACCAAGCGTGAACTCACCAACGGCTATCGCATCCGTCGTTCGGCAATCGACCACAACATTCCTTTGCTCACCAACGCACGCCTTGCGTCAGCCTACATCAAAGCATTCACCACCAAGCCCATCAGCGACATCAACATCGCCGCTTGGAAAGAATACTAAACACTCTGTCATAAACAATACCTGACACTTCAAGAGACGCGGCAGCCACCGCGTCTCTTTTTATTCTCCATATTTTCTTGGCTCTTCGCTCTTATAATTGGAAATTACCCGATAAGAAATATCCGATTGTTCTTTTTTATTGAACGGTTTTACACTATCTTTGCATTGTGGAAAATAGGACGCAATCAAACGCCCGCTCCACATACGTTGAGAAAATTAAAATGATGGAAACGACAGAACAACACCGAAACGTGATGACCCAAGTGGTCGAAACGCTCTCGTCCGACGAGAGTCTTGCCTGCATGTGCCACATGCGGAGAGGAGGCGAACCATTGCCCTCCGAAGCCGCAATTCGCGAAATCATCAACCTCTGTCGCGCCATTATATTCCCCGGTTTTTTCGGCGACAGCGATGTCAACCGCTACAATATCGCCTATCACACGGGGCTCCACGTCGAAAAGCTCTACAAACTACTTGTCAACCAGATTGTAGCCGGATTGTGTCTGACCAATTCCGAATCATCTGCCGACCATAGCAGCGAAGCCCACGAAAAAGCAGCCACATTCATTGCGCGACTACCGGAGCTTCGCCGATTGCTCTACACCGACGTCAGAGCCACATACTACGGAGACCCGGCAGCCATCTCCGACGACGAAGTAATCTACTGTTACCCCGCCATCCGCGCAATTTCAAACTATCGCATAGCCCACGAGCTCGTCAAGCTCGACGTTCCGGTAATTCCCCGCATGATTTCCGAACAGGCGCATAGCGAAACCGGTATCGACATTCACCCGGCCGCTCGAATTGGCGAATCATTCACCATCGACCACGGCACTGGTGTTGTAGTCGGTGCAACAGCCATCATCGGCAACAATGTCAAGCTCTATCAAGGAGTCACACTCGGAGCAAAGAGCTTCTCCCTCGACGAAAACAATAACCCGATAAAAGGAATACCGCGTCACCCCATCATCGGCGACAATGTGGTCATATATTCCAACACCTCTATCCTCGGTCGCATCACAATCGGAGCCAATGCCGTCATAGGCGGTAACATTTGGGTTACAGAAGATGTAGCCGAAGGCGAAAAACTCGTTCAAGCAAAAGCCAACAACATATTAAGATTCAAGCAGTGATGAAGCAACAATTTGAAATGGTGGCAAAGACATTCCAAGGCCTCGAAGATGTCCTTGCCGAAGAACTCACCAACCTCGGAGCCGTTAACGTAAATCCGGGCAAGAGAATGGTTTCATTTGAGGGCACCCTCGAAACCATGTATAAGGCCAACCTCTGTTGTCGTACAGCCTTACGCATTCTCAAACCCATCTACAAATTCATAGCTCGCGATACCGACAGTCTTTACGACATGGTAAAAGAGTTCGATTGGACACAAATCCTGTCGATTGACAAAACATTCTCCATCGACTCCGTAGTCAACTCCGAAGAGTTCACCCATTCGCGTTTCGTCACCTACCGCGTCAAAGATGCCATTGTCGACTTCTTCAAAGACAAATTCGGAGCCGACAAACGCCCCGGCGTGCGACTACAGGAAGCCGACGTGATTATCAACGTACACATTCAAGGCGAACGTGTCACCCTTTCACTCGACTCTTCGGGCGAATCGCTTCACAAACGCGGCTACCGTGTGGCACAGACCGAAGCACCTATCAACGAAGTTCTCGCTGCGGGCATCATTCTTAAATCCGGATGGCGTGGCGAATCTCCTCTCGTCGACCCGATGTGCGGTTCCGGAACATTCCTTATTGAGGCCGCTTTGATTGCCGCCAACATCAACCCCGGCGTTTATCGCAAGAGTTTTGCATTCGAACAGTGGAACGACTTCGATGAAGAACTGTTCGACCAACTATACAACGACGATTCCCAAGAGCGTGAATTTGCTTATAAAATCTACGGTGCCGATATATCGCCAAAAGCTATTGCGATAGCCGAAGCCAACGTAAAGCAAGCCGGTGTAGGTCGTTATGTCAACCTTGCCATCCGACCGTTGTCGCAATGGACCGAAGCTCCGCAACCTGCCGGTGTAATCGTAACCAATCCCCCTTACGGCGAACGCATCAGCGTAGAAGACATGGGCGGACTTTATGAGACCATTGGCAACAAACTCAAACGTGTATTCCAAGGCTACCACGCATGGATTATCGGTTATCAAGACGAACATTTTAAGAAAATCGGTCTTGCCGTCTCTCAGCGCGAACCGATGCTGAATGGTGCACTCGAATGTGAACTGCGCGAATACGTAATCTTCGATGGAGATTACAAGACATTCCGCAGCGAAGGCGGTACACTCAAAAATGGCAATCGTGCAGCGAAGACCGACAAGAAAGCTACACGTCGCGTCACCGATAAAGAGTGGAAAATGGAAGCTCGTCGCAAAGGATTCGGAGGGAAAGAAGCCTTCGACCCCAAGCGAAAAGAGAAGCGCAGTCCGCTTGAAGACCGCTACAAGAGCACAAAACGACGTTTTGCCGACTCTCGTCCCGACAAACGCGAAGACACCACCGAAACCGCACTCGGTCGTCGTCGCAACGAAATGGCGCTCCGCTCCATCCAAGGCAAGCAACCGTCACTCCCCCCGACCGACGGTCGCATCATGCGCTCTCGCGGATGGAAACGCAACGGCATCAAACCGTCCGACAATTCCTCATCATCTGACAACAATGAATAATCACTTTTACGCACAATAAATCATCATGGATAAAATCGATATTCTTCTCCTCGGATCAGGCGGTCGTGAAGCCGCTCTCGCTTGGAAAATAGCTCAATCTCCCCGTCTCGGAAAGCTCTACATTGCTCCGGGCAATGGAGGCTCCGCACAATACGGCACACCCGTAGCTCTTTCTCCCGTAGATTTCCCTGCTATCAAAGCATGGGTGGAAGAACACGGAGTGAAAATGATTGTCGTAGGTCCGGAAGACCCGTTGGTAAAAGGTATCTACGACTATTTTGAAGGCTCCGACATTCTCGTCGTAGGACCCTCAAAAGCCGGTGCACAACTTGAAGGCAGCAAAGACTTCGCCAAGCAATTCATGGTGAAAAACAATATTCCTACGGCTCGCTACCGCAGCTTTACAGCCGAAACCATTGAGGATGGTTACCGTTTCCTCGAAGAACTCAAAGCCCCTTATGTGCTCAAAGCCGATGGTCTTGCTGCAGGCAAAGGCGTGCTCATCCTTCCCACAATTGAAGAAGCCCGCGCATCGCTCAAAGAGATGCTTTCCGGCATGTTTGGAGCATCTTCTGCCACAGTTGTGATTGAAGAATTTCTCTCCGGTATCGAATGTTCGGTTTTCGTACTTTCCGATGGTACAGACTATCGAGTATTGCCCGTAGCCAAAGACTATAAGCGCATCGGAGAAGGCGACACCGGTCTTAATACCGGCGGAATGGGAGCCGTAAGCCCCGTGCCATTTGCTGATGAAACGTTTATGGAAAAGGTGCGTACACGCATCATCGAGCCCACAATCAAAGGACTTGCCGCCGATGGTATCACCTATCGCGGATTCATCTTCCTCGGCCTCATCAACGTCGACAACGAACCGATGGTAATCGAATACAACGTCCGCATGGGCGACCCTGAGACTGAAGCCGTAATGCTGCGTATCGACAGCGACCTCGTAGCACTGATGGAAGGCGCCGCTCGCGGTCATCTCGGCGACATCGAACTACGAGAAGACCCCCGCACTGCCGTCACTGTCATGATGGTATCCGGAGGCTATCCCGGCGACTACGAAAAGGGGAAAGCCATTTCATTCGATGGCGACATCACCGAAAGCATCCCGTTCCACGCCGGCACCAAAATCGATGCCGATGGTCGACTTGTCACTTCGGGCGGTCGTGTGATTGCCGTCAGCTCCTATGGCGACTCCATTGCCGACGCATTAGCTCATAGCTACGCCTCAATCAAAAAAATAAGTTGGGAAGGCGCATACTTCCGTCGCGACATCGGACGCGACCTCATGGCACTCTAATCGCGTGAGAGAGGCTTCCGTCACCAGATTTCTGCATTCCCGCAATGGAATGGTGATAGCAATGGTCATTGCCATTGCAGCCATCGTTATGGCTTTTTCTCACGGAGACGTCATCCCCATTACAGGCACAAAAGGACTCGGTCTGCCTTCGGCCAACACGTGGATTTCATCCGGAGTAATATCCTTAACGGTAAATATCGTTCTTGTCGTCGCAACTTCACTTTTCATGATATTGCTCAACAAGCGATACAACATCATCCGCTCCATATCATCACTTTATGCAACCATATTCATTGTCATGCAAGTCGCCACTCCGGGGCTTGCAGGGCAATTTTATGGCGGCACTATACTTTGTCTCATCACCCTTTTTGCCACATACATTCTATTTTCCGTATTTGGCAGACACAACGAGACAAAAAGCATATTCCTCATATTTTTCCTATTGTCGTTAGGCGCATTGACACAATATGCCTACGCTTTTTTCATCCCCGTTTTCATTTTAGGATGCATCCAGATGCGTGCGCTGTCGTTTCGTGGCCTTCTCGCGGCAGGAATCGGCGTTATTACGCCAGTCTGGGTTCTTTGGGGACTCGGCATCATCCAGCCCGACGAAATCGAAATGCCGAGCTTTACAAGTCTTTTTTCAGCCATCAGCCGTAACGACGCTCTTCGATTGATTTCGACCGTAGGTTTCACGCTGATTGTTTCGATGGGCATGGGAGTCCTTAACTTCATGAAAATCTACAGCTACAACTCCCGCACTCGTGCATTCAATGGATTTTTCGGAATCCTCGCCATCGTCACCTCAATACTACTCATCATCGACTACACCAATATCGTCATCTACGTCCCTCTGCTCAACTGCTGCGCAGCCATGCAGATCGGACACTTCTTCGTCATCAACAGCCACACTCGCACCTACATCCCCATCATCATACTCATCCTCATCTACGCAGCGTTCTACCTTTGGACCCTCGCGCTGTAATCCATCTCTGTCATGAGCATCAATGTCATCATCGAAAGCAAGATTCCTTTTATCCAAGGTATTCTTGAGCCTTATTGCGACGTAAAATATCTCGCTCCCGAAGAGATTACTCCCGACGCAATGCAAACCGCCGACGCACTCATCACCCGTACTCGCACACGATGCGATGCCTCCCTGCTCGACCATTCTCGTTGTCGATTCATTGCCACCGCCACCATAGGCACCGACCACATCGACCTCGACTATTGCCAAAACAAAGGCATCACAGTCGCCAACGCTCCGGGATGCAATGCTCCGGCAGTCGCCCAATACGTTCTATCCTCCTTACTCCATAGTCGGTCAATTCGCAACGACAATCGCCCCCTGTCCGATTTGACAATCGGCATCGTCGGCGTAGGTCACGTGGGAAGCATCGTCGAAAACTGGAGTCGACAGCTCGGCATGAAGGTACTTTTGTGCGACCCGCCACGCGCCGAGCACGAACAGTCCGACATATTTGTCGACATCTCCACTATCGCACGAGAATCCGACATTATCACATTTCACACCCCGCTCACCCGCGGAGGCAACTACCCCACCCATCATATCTGCGACGCCGAATTTCTCGCAGCAACTCGGCGACACCCCGTCATCATCGATAGCGCACGCGGTCCGATTGTCGACACTCCGGCTCTTATCGACGCTATCGATCGCGGACTTGTATCCGACGCAATAATCGATTGCTGGGAAAACGAACCCGCCATCTCCCGCGCCTTGTTGGACCGAGCTATCATCGCCACACCTCACATCGCCGGATATTCGCGAGAAGGGAAAATACGGGCATCATCCATGGCTCTGCAAGCTCTTTGCCGCCATTTCAGCCTTCCCACGCTCAATGTCGCCGAGAAAGTATCTCCGACAGCAGCCCCATTCGTAACTGCCGACGCGATACAGTCCTCCTACAATCCCTTCATCGACACCGAAGCCCTCCGCTCCGCCCCGTCCGACTTCGAACGACTCCGCAACCACTACGCCTACCGCTCAGAAGTCCGATAAAAAAGAGGGCAAAAATTCGCCCTCCAAAATCGAATCAGCCTACAATTCTGTAACATACAAGACCGCAAAAAGGAACTCCTGAATATAAAAACGCCCCACATCATAAACCGATGCGGGGCGTTAGGATTAGATTAATAGTTTATTTCACTATCAACGCTTGATTATGAGTCTTTGCAGTTGTCTTTACAGAGATTACATAATGTCCTTTCGATAAACCGGCAACATCCATCGTCAACGCCGTTTCAGAATCGCCCGACAAGCTTTTCACACGTTGTCCCATCGAATTATAAAGGTCTACCGATACGATTTCATTGTTCGCTTTCACATTTACAACGTCGGATGCCGGATTCGGATATACGCTTATAGTCGGTACTGCATCCTCAACACTTTCGATTTCAGAAGCATTGCTTTCCGTGAAGCCGAACGGCTGAGTACATGTTTCGCCATATTCATTGGTAATCAACGCTCTCACATACTTGCCTTGGAAACCGGTGAAATCAAATGTTTTGCCGTAGCCAACTACCGTACTCTTACGAGTCGAAGGAGTATTGGAGTCACTTATATCCGTTGAGCATATCCAATAAATGTCGGTAGCATCGGTTTCCACCGTAATCTTACGAGCATCATTGTCCACCGAAATACTTTCGATACGCGGAGCCTTTGCCTCTCCCGATCCGGTAAATTCGTATGAGAAATAAAGACTGCCGGCCTTCATCGCTTTCTTCAATCCCTCTACCGAGAAGTCATCCATAAGCATAAACTCGTAGTTGCGGAAGAATTGTTCCAAATTATGCGTATCATCGCAAGAGTAACCCCATACCGGACGTTCAGGCATCGTAATATCGAGTATCTGGTCCCAAAGAATTCGGTCGTTGGGTCGACGATTACCTTGATTATATACCTCAAGTCCGATAAGGCTGTTATAAGTCAGGAAGTTGTTGGCATGCCACTCCGGTGAGTTCTTTTCGCCTGCTGTATATTTGGTCGAAAGACTCCAATATTGACCGGGGTGATTGATAATCTGCATACCGCCGATAGCATCGGTATATGCATACGACTCTTGCAATGAAATAAATTCTTGTCCTTTACGACCGGTAAACAAATCATTGTGGTGGTTAAACTCGCCTCCCGTCTTTTCGCTCCATGAGTTTCTATTGTCTTTACTCAACTCATTGCCCGGAATGGCAAGCATGTCAAGTGTCCAAGGATTGCGGCTTTCTGCCTCGGTATTGAATAGGTCAAACATTTCCCAAGGATAAGGATTGGCGTCATGGTCGGTAAGAGCAAGGATCTTATACCCTGCTTGATGGTATAGGTCGACAGTTTCGTCCACACGAGTTTTCGCATCAAACGATTGAGTGGTGTGAGTGTGGAAGTTTGCTTTATAGCGGCCCACTGTTTCCCAATCCACATCAGCATACGCATTCACTGTCACAATCTTATCCTTATCTGTGCCGTCAAGCACCTTGATACAGATTGTCTGAACATCGCTTACCGTTGTTTCTCCGCGTTTGAGGTCGAGTGCAATATGGTAGATGCCGGCTTGTGTGTCATTGACCGTAAACGACCATGTATTGCTTCCTTCTGCCGTGATGGCTTGCTCTACCATATCGCCATAATTATGGTTCATTCTCAAAGCCACTTCGCAATTGGCATCATCGGCAAGACGCACGGTCACTTTCGACGCTGTACCTGCATTGACGAACGATGGTACTGCCGAGAACTCTTCGATTACCACACCTTCGATAGTCTCACCCCATTGAGTTTCGGTGATAGAAACCTTATTGGTCAAGAAGTCATAGACTACGTCGGCGGCCGTACAAGTTTCTGATACACTGTAAGTGCCGGTGCCGGATATTGTACCCATATCAGAGCCGGAGTTTACGCTACCATAGTGAATCGTAAACGTCTTATCGCTTCCGGTAAATGCGGCTGAAGCTTTGACCTTATAGTCGCTCACACCGGTCATTGTGATACTTTCCGATGATGTCACCAAACGGAATGCTGCAGAATTGGCTGATACCGCACTTACGCTTTCATCCTCTTTCACAACAACGCGGTTCCAACTTACTACCGTCTTCTTTGAGCTAAAGCTGATACTTCCGTTTGAACTCATAATGAGATCTCCGGTTCCATCGGCACTGCGGCTCACATTATAGTAATATTTCGTGGTCACACTGGCCGGAATTTCGGTCACAACGGCATGTACGGGAGTTGCAGTACCATTGTTGTCGAAATCTGTCATATATGTGAACGTCGATGATGAATCGTAGGTCAAATCAGAACTGTCGATAGCCGATACGATTGAATAAGAATTCTTTGAGAAATCAACGGGGGTTGAGTCCTCATCCCACTCTGTTTCGGTGATTGTCACTTGATTTGTAAGGAAATTGAAAGTCACATCAGCAGCAACACATGCGTCAGTGACGCTGTAACTTTCTGTTATGGCTCCTTGATCAGACCCGGAGTTTACACTTCCGTAATTGATTGTGAAGCTCTTTATCGACGAGAAATCGACAGATGCCTTAACTGTGTAATCACCCACAATATCCATCACCGTCGAACCGGTAGATACGCGGAATGCGGCTGAATTGGCTGAAACTATATCATAGCTCTCATCTTCAAAGATTGCTACACGATGCCAACTCGTAGTAGTCTTTTTGGAACTGAATCCGATTTTCTTGTTTGAGGCAAAGAGCAAATCTCCCGTACCGTCGGCACTGCAACTCACATTGTAATAGTACGTAGTAGTGACCGAAGCAGGAATATCGACTATCACGACCTGAGCACCGGCAGTCGTACCATCTTTCTTTCTGAAATCCGACACATACCCGAATTGATTCTCTTCATCAAGCACCAAATCTTGAGAGTCGATAGCCGACACAAGAGAATAGTTTGCTGTAGCGATATCCACTGACATCGGATTGATGCTCGACGTCGACATTACTGATGCCGCAACCACTTCGTTAGGAGTCTGCTCATCCTCGTTAAGTATGCTTGGATAGATTGCTTCAAACAATTTTCCCCACGACAAATCGTCATGAATACCACCGGTGAGAATCGCATGCTTCACCGAAGTATTGGCTCGCTCTGATATTATCTCCTCGATAGCATCTATATCATCCTTTATCACGCTTTTTTCGAGAGAACCGTTGGCAAAGAAAAAGCGTTGGGGAGTATCGGATGCCGTTGCCGTAGAAGCAAGTCCGAGTATTTGGTCGCGATTGATCCACAACATCGGCGACATCGATACACATTGTCCGAACACGTCTGGATTTTGCAACGCAGCATAAATACTGAGTAATCCGCCAAGGTCGGCACCCATGATAGTAGTATTTTCCGCTCCGGTAAGAGTACGGAAATTTGAGTTGATATAAGGCATTAATGTGCCGATAAAGCCACTGATAAAGTCGGCGGAAGCACCGCTGCCGACAAAATCTTCATATGCATATGGGATGCTTTCGGCAACAAATCCGTGCATCTGCACCATTATACACTGCTCCTCATCGGCAAGATTGTCGAAAAATCCGGGAGCATTCCACGAGTCAGAGTTAAACAAATCATCTCCGTATCCATCGCCGGCATCATGGTAGCGCTGCTGCACTCCGGTATAATAAATCACCGGATAGCTGCGCCCCGATGTCTCATAATTGGTCGGCAAATACACCTTGACAGTACGTTTGTAGCCGTTGACCGTCAGTTCGTCGGTCACAATGCTCGGATTGATTGTCGCAGCCCAACTGAGCACCACATCCATGTCGGAAACAGTCGTTCGGTTGCTGATTTCTTCTCCGCTTGCACCCTTTTCGACATATGCCCAATCCTGTCCGCAGAGATATTTATATCCCTTTTGTGCAGCCTCGGTAGTCACATCATCAAGAGTAAGCGTAAACGTATTTTCTCCGGATGCAGTCATCGCAATAGCGTTTTCTGCATCCCATCCGTTGAAGTCGCCGGCAATATAACATGCCTTTGTCGACCCATCCGGAACCGTGACATTAAATGTGACCGCATTTCCTGCGCCCGCACATGCCAACAGCATCAATGACATTAAAATAGACTTTCTCATAAATAAAAATAGAGTTGATAGTGTTGAAGTTTTTCGGTATTATTACCATTTACAAAATTACATACGCCTCTCGCGCGTATATATTGATAGTAGGACTCACAAGTAGGTCGATTATAGACTTATCTCACTAATAGTCAGCGTCATTCAATTGCAAACAAATTCAACTAAAGTAGATACTACTCCCCCCCGAAATGTAGGTGGCGCACGCCTCTTTAAGAGCTATTTTACCGACCGATAGTCCTTATTCTCTTTTCAAACTCCTCTTTCGGGATAATCAACATATTTCTTATCGTCGAGCGATAATTATACACGGTCTGCGGAGTGTAATGCAGAAATTCGGCAATACTGCTACCCTCGATTCCTATTCGCATCAATGCCATGACTCGAAGCTCCGGAGTAAGCGATTTTGCATCAATATCCATTCGATGTTCCTCACAGATCATCTCATTGAAATCACGGATAAAATTAGGATATAGGCTCAAAAACATCTCATCAAAAGCGCCATAAAACTCCTTCACCTCATCCCCTTCAAGGCGCGATGATTTCGTCAATTGCACCACATCGTCATACTGCCCGGTTTTCATCAACCGATATATATTTTTCCTATATCGACTCAATTTGTCGATATACACACTGTTCTGCTTAAACAATTCATTGATATACATCTCCTTTGCGACATTCGACTTCTTCAGGCGCTCATTTGCCGTCGTTAGCTCCGCATTCGACAGGTCCAACCGACGACTTATCTGGGAATTTCGCGACAACTGCTTCTTCACTATCAGCAATGCCACCAACAAAGCTCCTGCCAATATCAATGTCACAATCATATATATCCTCACTCGACGAGTATGCGCCTGCTCCTTCTCTCTCATCGCCGTATTGATAATCGGCATTATCTCCATTATCTCAGCCGTGCGCGTCTTGGCATTGCAAAACGATGCATCCTCAAGCGCACACTTTATATAGCAATAAGCCCTATCGATATCCCCTTCGTGATAAAGCACCTGAGCAAGTTCGGTCAGCGACACATATTCCTTTATTCCTCGAGTCAAATCCACTATCGATGCTCGCGCCAGGCACTCTTTTTGTCGCTCCGAATCACCGGATTTACCGAAAATTTCAGAAAACAGACACAATGCACTCGCATCTCCTGCCAAATCAAATCGCTGCATACATCGCTCTGCCATTTTCACAGCCTCATCTATCAATCCATTATTGATAAGCTGTTCGCATTTTAACAAATAATACGTCACATCGTCCTGATTGACACGCTGCAACAACGAATCCTGATAACATCTCGATGCCTTCTCATATTGTAACTTATGCGAACTTAGCATCGCATTACGAGCCATCTTCGAATACGTTGAAGCATATAAATTCCACAGATAGTTCACATGATACGACTCCACCGATCGGCGGTCTATAGTATCCAATATCGCTACCGCCTCACTGTAATTTCCGGCATGAGCATGACTCTCGGCAAGGTTCAGCGAAGCCGACGTCGCCTTACTATGGCTATTCATATTACGAGCCGCCAACAACCGCTGCTCGGCAACCCATAGAGCCGAATCTATACGATACGACCGATACTGACTGTATAGCACACGACATATCCCGTATCTGTCCTCATCGCGGGTCACCGATTCGAGATTGCGCATCTCCTCAGCAATCCGAAGCCTGCGTTCCGTTGAATATTGTTCCCGTTGAGGTATCATCCCATCGATAATGTTCAACAGCGAATCTACCTCCGCACAATGAGCCACAGCAACGATTGTCGATATTACAGATACAATCAGAAATCTTCTCATGGTATTATATATGATTGGCTGCACCCCACGACGAACGGTCAAGAGAGCGATAAGTAATAGCTTCTCCTATATGGCGGTCAAGAACTCGCTCCGAGCCATCAAGATCGGCAATCGTACGAGCCACTTTAAGGATACGGTCGTACGCGCGAGCCGACATGTCAAGACGCCGCATAGCATCGTGCAATCGCTTCATTCCCGCCTCATCCGGACGCGCATACAGATTTATCAATCGCGACGACATTTGGGCATTGCAATACACTCCTCGCTCATCGCGGAACCGTTCCGTCTGAACGGCACGGGCCTTGACTACACGTTCCCTGATTGCAGCACTGCTTTCGCCGCTCTTCATCGACGACATCTCCTCAAACGGCACCGGCATTATCTCCACCTGCATATCTATACGGTCGAGAAGCGGACCTGAAATGCGATTGAGGTATTTCTGCACCTGTCCCGGAGCACAAATGCAAGGCTTGGTCGGATGCGTATAATATCCGCACGGACACGGATTCATCGATGCCACAAGCATAAATCCGGCCGGGTAATCGATTGAATATTTCGCACGCGATATGTTGATATGACGGTCCTCAAGCGGCTGACGCATCACCTCAAGCACCGAACGACTGAATTCAGGGAACTCACAACAGCCAAAACACTTGCACAGTTGCGCTAAAGTGGTTAACTTTGCAAGTAATAAGAACAGTATGAGGTAGATATACTTCTT
>JBGUUQ010000034.1:0-14265 GCA_045133615.1 Muribaculaceae bacterium
CTCGAATGGTGGAATGGTAGACACGAAGGACTTAAAATCCTTTGGCCATTGCGGCTGTGCGGGTTCGAGTCCCGCTTCGAGCACAAAGCAAAGCACCGAGTCGATAAGTCGACTCGGTGCTTTGCTTTTTATGGCTCCGAATGTCTGCGCACCATTCGAAGCACAAACAAACACCCCGGCTCAAACATCGTGCCATGATCGAAGCCATCGAGTTCATATAATTCCACTTCTGCACCTTTCACCCGCATCGTCTCTTGAAGATGCAGATTTTCGGTAAAACGTGATGTCATTTCCAATTCACGGGCACCTGTTACAAGAACCATCGGCGGCACCAACTTCCGCGCATGATACAGCGGAGCATACTTATCAATCATCGGAATCTCCATATCCACACCACGCTCCTTGCGTATCGTATAGTGAGTATTAGTCTGTCCGCTCAATGGGATGTATCCCGCAAGCGAATCGGCATCTATATCGTGCTTCGCCAAATACGACTTATCAAGAGCAAGCATCAGTGTAAGATACCCCCCGGCTGAATGACCGGTGACATACACATGTTTTGCATCCCCACCAATCGTTTCTGCATTTCTTATAGCCCAAGCCACTGCCGCTGCAGCATCCTCGATATAGGCCGGAGCCGTGGCACGCGGACTCAACCGATAGTTGGGAGAAATCACAACAACACCTTTATCTTTCATTTCCGTGGGAATAAACTTATTTCCACCCTCAAGTCCTCCACCATGAAAAAACACCACTATCGGGAGTTTCTGCGCTCCATCCGGAGCATACACATCAAGCCGACAGCGCTCTGCCTGATATTCATCAACAGGAGTGTCGATATACGCCACATTTTTCTTCTCGTTCTGAGCAGCAACCACCATCGAAGCCACTGCCACCATTAATATAGTCAATACTTGTCGTTTCATTATTGAATTCTTATCGATTAGGGTAATTGTTATTCACAAAGATAACAAATTTATCATATCCTAACTCAAAAAAGTATTTACCCAAATTCATTTATCACAAAATAAAGCAATATTTGCAGACTTGACTCAAGCACAATGCAACGGACGTGGTAAGATACATTAATTCCGCGCGACGGCAAGAGTAAGAACGCTTATACGGGTCGTTGGTGACGCAGCGTGGATAGCTTCGCAACAGCGAAGTATCGTTGCCCCGGTTGTTATCACGTCGTCAATGATAAGGACATGGCGGTCTTTCAGAGCGTCGGCATCCTCAACGGCAAAAATTCCCTCCGTATTCAACCATCTGCTGTAAGCCCCTTTTGCAGTCTGCGTCGAATGCCTACGTATCGCGACAAGATTATCTACCAATGCGATACCCGTAACACGCGCCACACCTTTCGCCACAGCCTCACTTTGATTATATCCACGCTTGATAAGTTTCCACCAATGCAAAGGAACAGGCAACAGCAAATCTATTCCGTCGAAAAATCCGTCACCTACAATTTCCCGTGCATACCTCTGCCCAAGACGCTCCGCTATCACAGGACGTGAATTATATTTTGCCCGATGTATCAATCCGGCATATTTACTTTCGCGATAATAATAGAAATATCCGCCGGCACGCTCAATAGGCACATGTCCCGCCAAACGTTCATGGATAAGATTAAATTCATCGTTATGCATCAATGTTCGCGGCAATGCTCGAAGACAATGAAGACATATAGTCTCCTCTCCGCGGCGGAGCGACTCTCCACACACCTCGCATACATTCGGATAGATGACACTCAGCGCATCTCCGGCCCACTCGCGTAATGTCTTTACGATTCCCATAACTCCTTAGATCTCAACACACGGCTCACTTCTCCCGGTTCAAACCCGCGCGACACTCCGAAACGAAACAATCGCGTCCGCCCGTCATAACTATCTGCATCCTCAATCGCCCTCATCTTCGTCCGCAATACCGACACAAGCGTAGATTCATATTCTTCGACCGATATTTCTTCACTAATTGCAATCGCAATAATTGGAGAGGACACACGCTTGGCAATCAATCCCACGCGGATTTTCACACGCCCCCAATGCGAAAATCTCAACTTATCTCTCACATATGCACGGGCAAATCGTTCATCATCAACAAACTTACGTTGCTGCAAACTCGCTATTATCTTTTCTTCATCGCATGCCGATACCCCCCACAACCGTAATTTTTGCCGAAGTTCTCCGCAACTGTGTTCCGAGCGTGCGCAGAGTGCTTCCAATCGCATAAGAGCTTTATCCGGTGTCACCGGAGTCTTCTTAATCATTGCCATAAGTTTTCCGAGCTATTGCAAAACGTCTTTTTCCTGCCATATCCACCACTGTTTCTACATCAATATACCCTCTCTTTTCGAGCATATCAACAAGATTGTCGGCTTCAATGGGATTTATCTCAAAATACAACCTACCGCCACATTTCAATGCCGATAACCCATAGTCGGCAATAGCGCGATAAAATCGCAATGCATCATCATCGGGAACGAACAATGCCATCGCCGGCTCATGGTCGAGCACATTTGGCAACATATCTTTGCGCTCACTATCAAGCACATATGGAGGATTCGACACGATTATATCATATCTGTTTTCATCTGTCGCATCCATTGACAGCACATCTTGACACTTAAAGTCGACTTTAACCTTCAACATCCGGGCATTTTCACGCGCCACCTCAAGTGCATCTGTCGACAAATCCACAGCCCGAACCATCGGAAAACGCAACGCCCGTGCAAGCGACACAGCAATACATCCCGACCCGGTGCAAAGATCAAGTACCGCCAAATCTTTTTCCTGATTCTGCTTTACAATCATATCCACCAATTCCTCTGTTTCCGGACGGGGAATCAACACTGCCGGCGATACCTTCAGCGTATTTCCGTAAAATCGAGTTTCCCCGACAATGTATTGTAACGGCTCGTCATTCATCAGTCGGTCCACAATGCCAAAAGCTTTCTCTGCAATATAATCACTGACAGACGAATCACGTTTAAGCACAAGGTCCACAGCGGACCAGCCCTTCAGATACTGCATTACGACGCGTACCATAGCTGTCGCTTCATCTTTGCCATATTTATCGGCAAGCCTACCGCACATCAATCCGGTCAACTCTCGCACTGTCATCTCCTCTTTCATCTCTCCATTTCTATTATTCGGTTCCATCACCAATATATATCATATTTAACTCATTCAGGTAACATAGGAAATTCTATCTACACGAATTTATTGCCATTGGTTGAACTTATCGTAAAGTTACCAAATTTGCCTAACATGACGAAATAATCCTTTAACAATTTCCTCTTACTGATTTTCAATCAAAAAGTCTTATCTTTGTATCAATATGGATTTCGATGTAAAATATATGCGTCGCGCATTGCAGCTTGCTCGCTGCGGACGCTTCGACACTGCACCAAACCCAATGGTGGGAGCGGTTATTGTCCACAACAATACAATCATAGGAGAGGGTTTTCATCGTCGTTGCGGCGAAGGTCATGCCGAAGTCAACGCCATTGCCTCCGTTGCACATAGGGAATTGCTCTCCGATTCAACTATATATGTGACTCTTGAACCTTGCTCGCATTATGGTAAGACTCCGCCGTGTGCACAGCTCATCATCGACAGCGGCATTCCGCGCGTAGTAGTCGGTTCACACGATCCAAACGAACGCGTGGCAGGTCGTGGCATTGCCATGCTCCGAGATGCCGGCATCGAAGTCATCTCCGGCATTCTCGACAAAGAATGTCGCCAACTTAACCGCCACTTCATCACCGCCCATACCTTACGCCGACCGTACATAACGCTCAAATGGGCACAAAGTGCCGACAGATTCATTGACTCCGATCGTCCTGACGATGCTCCTGCAGCCAAATTATCAACATCTCTGACTGCAATGCTGATGCATCGCGAACGAGCCTGCCATGAAGCCATCATGGTCGGGAGTAATACTCTACGACGCGATCATCCCTCACTAACCGTGCGCCTTTGGGACGGTAGAAATCCACAGCGCATCGAAGCCACCCACAACCTTCCCCAACTCCTTAACAATCTTTTTATTCAAGGCATCACCTCTTTGATGGTCGAAGGAGGAGCTACGCTCTTACAATCATTTATCGATGCCGACCTATACGACGAAGTTCGCATAGAAACATCGCCGGCAATTCTCAGCCGCGGCGTCAAAGCACCACGATTTAATCCGAGCGACAGACTGTATAATTGTCGCGATTTACATATTTCAAATAATATTATTGTCCACTATTTTCGCGATTTAGAGGATTTAAGCAAATAATTAGCGACTATTAGCAATTTTGTAATTAATTTTGTAGAGAATTAATTCATTATGATGGAGGAATCGCTCAAACAGACACAAGAGCAGAAGCTACAACAACGCCTCACGCCGATGCAAGTCCAATTTGTCAGAATGTTGGAAATGACCGGTCCTGAGGTGGAGGACGAAGTACGTCGTGCCATCGACGAAAATCCGGCTCTTGAAATAGCAGATCCCGACACCACACAACTCGATGAAAGCGGTGAAGACTCTTTCAATGAATCGGCCGAAGATATGTGTTTGGCTGATTACCCCAATGAAGATGAAACTCCCGCATATCGTTTGGAAGCCAAAAACTACAGTCCCGACGACGATTATTACGAGCCTATTGCCGTAGCCTCCGATGGCAATCTGATAGAAAATCTTACCGCTCAACTTTCCGAACACGATTTATCCGAAAGGCAATTCGCCATCGCAGAATATATTATCGGCAATCTCGATGACAATGGTTACCTTACACGCACAGAAAATGCCATTGCCGACGATCTTGCATTTAAAGCAGGACTTGACACCGATGTCAAAGAGGTACGACAAATTCTCGACATAGTTCGCTCTCTCGACCCTCCCGGAGTAGGGGCCGTTGACTTGCGCGATTGCTTGCTTCTGCAACTGCGGCGACGCGAAACATCGGTCGATGTAAAAACAGCAATCGAAATCATTGCCCATTATTTCGATCTTTTCTCCAAAAAGCATTACGACCGACTTGCTTCTGCCCTTGGCATCTCCGAGACGAATCTACGCGATGCCATCGATCTTATATGTTCTCTGAACCCCAAACCGGGCGGACAAGTAGGCAATGACATTGCAGAAGAACGCTCTCGCCACATTATTCCCGATTTCAACGTCGATGTCGAAGGCGACACTGTCACCCTATCACTCCTCAACAACATCCCAGATCTTCAGATTGAAGAATCATTCAATCGTGAGTGGCGCGACCTTCCGGCAACCATGCGCCGAGGCGAACGCGAAGCGATGGCATTCATCAAGCAAAAGCACGACGAAGCTGCCGGGTTTATCAAAGTTCTCAAAATGCGCCAAGAGACACTCTATCGTGTAATGAGAGCCATTGTACACCTGCAACACGACTTTTTTCTCACTGACGACGAAAGCCAATTGCGTCCCATGATTCTCAAGGATGTAGCAGCACTCACCGGCTACGACCTTTCTGTGATTTCACGTGCCACTGCAGGTAAATATGTAACAACCGCCCATGGCATATACCCGCTCAAACTTTTCTTCAACGAGCGACCCAAAGAAGACGACGACACCTCTTCTCATGAAATTCTTGCCGCAATAAAAGAAATTATCGCAACAGAAGAGAAAAAGCGTCCTTTGAGTGACGAACAAATAACCTCACAACTTACCGCACGCGGCTACGACATCGCACGCCGCACAGTGGCAAAATACCGCGAGAAACTCGGTTTCCCGGTTGCACGATTGCGGAAAGGACTATAACCACGAAACAACATAATCCTCATGTACACCATATCAAGATTTTTTTCAAACTTATTAAGCCCGATATTTATCCCATCTTATGCCGTATTCATGGCACTATGGACATCAATCCTATGCTTTCTTCCGCTCAGCACCCGTTGGGCCGTCGTAGCAGTGGTATTTGCAATTACATGTATCATTCCATCTGCTGCAATTTTCATTCTCTACAAAATAGGACGCATAAGCGACCCGGGACTCAATAACCGTACCGACCGGTTTGTACCATACGTCATCACAATGCTGAGCTATGCGGCTGCGGCATTGTATCTGACCCGTATCCATGCGCCAATGTGGCTCTCTATGTTTCTCGTTGGAGGAACTGTTGCCGCATCAGTATCGCTGATTGTCAATTTAAAATGGAAAATCAGCGCACACATGGCGGCAATAGGCGGCATGGTGGCTTTAGCATTTCGTATGTCAGCCAATCATGTAAACGTATTCCCTATGGAACCGGTCATCTACACGACAATAATCCTTGCCGGAATCCTCGGCACATCACGTCTGATTCTTGAGCGACACACACTCGGACAGGTATTCGCCGGCACTCTCAACGGTTTCCTGTGCGTATATCTTTTCACAATGATTAATTAAAAACTCTATTCGATATGACACCACAAGTTAGCATTATCATGGGCAGCACTTCTGACCTCCCTATCCTCGAAAAGGCGGCCAAATTGCTCGATGAATTTGAAATACCGTTTGAAATGAACGCTCTTTCGGCTCACCGCACCCCGCGCGAAGTCGAAGAATTTGCATCCAATGCTGCCTCTCGCGGCATTAAGGTAATCATCGCTGCTGCGGGTATGGCAGCTGCTCTTCCCGGTGTAATCGCAGCCATGACCACCGTCCCTGTAATCGGCGTACCCATTGCATCAACTCTCGACGGCATGGATGCCCTTCTCGCCATCGTACAGATGCCTCCTGGAATACCCGTAGCCACTGTCGGCATCAACGGAGGTTTGAATGCAGCGATTCTCGCCGTTGAAATGCTTGCCCTTTCAGATGAGCGCATTGCCACACGTCTCGCAGAATACAAAAGCGGACTTGCAAAGAAAATCGTAAAAGCCAACGAAGATTTGCACGAAATCAAGTTCAAATTCAAAACCAACTGATAAATTTTCCCGCGAAATGAGCAGATACAACTATCGACGCCGATTGAGTTCGACCGTCAACGTAGGCGGTGTGATGCTCGGTGGCAACAATCCGATACGTTTGCAGTCGATGACCAACGTATCGACCAACGACACTGATGCCTGTGTAGCACAATCGGAGCGCATCGCAGCGGCCGGTGGCGACATCGTTCGTCTCACAACTCAAGGAGTCAAAGAGGCCACAAACATCGGAGTAATCCGCGATAAGTTGCACCTGCGTGGCTGTCGCGTACCATTAGTTGCTGATGTTCATTTCAACCCTAAAGCAGCCTATGTCGCTGCCGCCAACACCGACAAAGTCCGCATCAACCCCGGCAATTTTGTCGACGTGGCACGTACATTCAAAAAACTCGAATTTACCGACGAAGAATATCGCGCTGAAATACAAAAGATTCGCGATGCACTTGTCCCGTTTCTCAACATCTGTCGTGAAAACGGCACAGCGGTGCGTCTCGGCGTAAACCACGGCTCCCTCTCCGACCGCATTATGAGCCGCTACGGCGATACCCCCGCCGGAATGGTGGAATCGGTAATGGAATTCCTCCGCATCTGTCGTGAAGAATCCTTCGACCAAATCGTCATCTCCATCAAAGCCTCAAATACAGTGGTGATGGTAGAAACCGTCCGCCTACTTGTAAAGGCTATGGACGCCGAGTCGATGAACTTCCCTCTCCATTTAGGAGTTACGGAAGCCGGCGACGGCGAAGACGGACGCATCAAGAGTGCTGTCGGGATAGGAACATTGCTCGCCGAAGGCATCGGTGACACAGTGCGCGTTTCGCTCAGCGAAGAGCCTGAATGTGAAATTCCGGTAGCAAAACGACTCGTGGAATATATCACCTCTCGCGAGGGACATCAACCCATAGCAGAGCCACAATCCTCCGTAGCTGTTTCTCGCGATTCCGCCATATCCATTCCCGGAGTCACGCCATTCCCCATCATAGGTCATGACATTGCCGAAATTCCGTCGCAATGGCATACAATGCGTGCCGACTCGAAATTCGACGACATCGACGACACTTATCCCATCATCGTTTGGTCAGAGCATCGTAATCCGGTGGGAGAAATTCAAGCATTTATCGATTGCCTTGTAGAGTCAGGCAGAACCAACCCGATAATCATAAAAATGAGCTACGACACCGACTCCCTCGAAGATTTGCAGATAATGGCGGGAGCCGACTTCGGCACAATGCTCCTCAACGGCTATGGTTCCGGCATATGGCTTGAGGCACCGCATTTCTCCGCCGACCAACGCAACCGCGTAGCTCTCGGCATTCTACAAGCTGCTCGCTTACGCACCACCCGCACCGAATACATCGCTTGTCCCGGATGCGGTCGCACGCTTTTCGCACTCCAAGACACACTTAAAACCGTCAAAGCAGCCACTTCGCATCTCCGAGGGCTGAAAATCGGCGTGATGGGATGCATTGTCAACGGACCCGGAGAGATGGCCGATGCCGATTACGGATACGTAGGTGCATCAGCCGGCAAAATAAGTCTTTACAAGAACAAAGAGTGTATCGAAAAAAATATTCCGCAAGAACAAGCCGTTGAGCGTCTTATCGAACTGATAAAAGCCAATGGCGATTGGCAGGAGCCGAAATAATTGTCAACCCATATTGCTATCATGAAAAAATCTCACATTATCGCAGCAATAGCCGCAGCACTGATAGGCTCCGGCACAATGATCGCGGAAGAACCGTTTGCCGAACTTGAGGCATCTGTGACAGGGTCCATAGGCTCCGGCGATTTCGCACCCTACTACATCTCGTCCAACAATCACGGCATCATAACTCAACCCGACAACGCCTTGCTCCGCCTTAAAGCGACCTCTCCATTGCGCACCGACGGACGATGGGGCTACGGATTCGGCGTCGATGTCATCACCGGCTATAGTTCAGCCACCAACTATTCCAAATTCGACTCCGCATCGCAATCATGGTACAGCGAGGGCGAACGTCCTGCCGCCATTTGGCTTCAACAACTATATTTCGACCTTCGCTATCGCAGCGTATTTCTCACCGCCGGACTCAAAGAGCATCAATCGGCACTGCTAAATCAATCACTGTCGAGTGGCGACCTCATAGAGAGCGGAAACACCCGCCCGATTCCTGAATTACGCGCAGGGTTCACCGACTTCCAAGACATTCCGTTTACCAACGGGTGGGTACAGATTCAAGGCGAAATAGGCTATGGGAAAGCAACCGACGACGATTGGAGTCGCGACCATTTCAACTATTACAACAACTTCATCACCACCGGATGGTGGTACACCTACAAACGTGCCTATTTCCGCACCAACCCCGACAAGCCGCTATCAATCACCATAGGGGCACAAGCAGCAGGGCAATTTGCCGGCACTCATGTCACCTACAACGCCGGCAATGTCACCACCACAGAGAAGCACGACCTCAAATTTCGCGACTTTTTCGATATGTTCATCCCCAAGACCGGCGAAGAGGGATACGTCAAAGGCAACCATCTCGGCTCGTGGGACTTCAAAGCACGTTATCGCATGCACAACAACGACGAAGTATATGCCTACTTCCAATGGCCGTGGGAAGACGGCTCAGGCATTGGAAAGTTGAATGGATTTGACGGCCTTTGGGGCTTGGAATACAAAAGTGCCGAGCACGCACGATTGGTCAACGGAGTCGTACTCGAATATCTCGACTTCACCAACCAATCAGGACCCTTGCACTGGGACCCGGAAGACAATCCGGGCACCACACTGCTCGACCAAGCCACCGGCGCCGACAATTACTACAACAATTTCTTTTTCAACGGATATTCCCACTACGGGATGTCGATAGGCACTCCGTTCCTCCGCTCTCCACTCTACAATACCAACGGGATACTGCGCTTCCTGTGCAATCGCACACGCGGTTTTCATGTCGGCATAAGCGGAGATCTCACTCCGGCACTCGACTATCGACTTCTATTCTCCTACCGTAAAAGTTGGGGCTCGGCATTTACTCCGCTCATCGACACTCTCTCCGACACATCGATGCTCGTAGAGTGTAACTACCGCCTCAACAACTGCATCGACATGAAAGCACAGCTTTCATTCGACGCGGGCGATATGTATGGCGACAATTTCGGAGCACTCGTTTCAGTCTCCTACCATATCCCTTGGTATCTCACAAAATAAACCGGCTAAACTTCTATTGAAATGAAACGTATCAGCTATATAATCATCACCCTGCTCGCCCTTGTTTCATTCGCATCATGCACCCACAACAACGGCGACATCGGCCCCTATTTCGGGACATGGAAAGTGACTGAAATCACCATCAATTCTGTGCCGGAATCCGATTATCAAGGCAATCTTTTCTGGTCATTCCAGACCACGGTAATCGGCATGACCACAGTCGACCCCGACTTAGGCGTCACCACCCGCGAATCGTGGGGAGCATGGGAACAAGACGGCGATATTTTGCGTCTGTCGTTCATCCACACCGACGATTCCAATCCCCAACAAGGCTCGGCAAAATACAGTCCGCTGCCGGAATCTCACCTCCCTGCAGGAGTCAGCGAACTCGATATAATCTCCATTTCATCATCCGATATGCGTCTGCGCTACACAGCCACCGACGGCACTATCTACGGATATTCTCTTAAAAAATGGTGGTAAAACCCTATAACTATGGCTACTAAAGTACTTGTCACCGGTGCCGACGGTTTTATCGGCTCCCATCTTGTCGAACTATTGCTCGCCGAGGGCTACGAAGTGCGCGCTCTGAGCGTCTACAACTCATTCAACTATTGGGGTTGGCTTGAAGACATCAAGCACCCCGCGTTAGAAGTCGTAAACGGCGATGTGCGCGACGCCGCATTCTGCCGCCACATCACCGCCGGATGCTCCATCGTTTTCCATCTTGCAGCACTAATCGCCATCCCTTACAGCTACGTTGCCCCGGAAAGCTATGTCGACACCAACATCACCGGCACACTCAACATGTGTCAGGCAGCTCGCGACTGCGGCGTACAACGCATCATCGTCACCTCCACATCGGAAGTCTACGGCACGGCTCAATACGTACCCATCGACGAACGACACCCGCGACAGCCGCAATCCCCCTACTCGGCCACAAAAATCGGTGCCGACGCCATCGCCAAGAGCTTTTACAACGCATTTGCCCTGCCCGTGGTGATAGCACGTCCGTTCAACACCTACGGACCGCGACAAAGCGCACGCGCCATCATTCCCACCATCATCACACAGATAGCCAACGGGGCGCGTGAAATCAAGGTAGGCGACCTCACCCCTACTCGCGACTTCAATTTCGTGCGCGACACATGCCGCGGATTCCTCGCATTGGCACGTGCCAATGGCATCGAAGGCGAAGAAATCAACATCGCCACCGGTACTGAAGTGTCGATGCACGACACTCTAAGCCTTATCGCCGAACTGATGGGCGCCGACGTTCGCTGGGTGCAAGACCCCGACCGCATCCGCCCCGCCAAGAGCGAAGTATTCCGTCTCTGCGGCGACAACACAAAGATTACCACGCTCACCGACTGGCGACCCTCATACACCCTTGCCGACGGTCTCCGCGAGACCATCGACTGGTTTACCGTCAAGAGCAACCTTGCAAAATATAAATCCGACATCTACAACCGATGAACCGACCTCTCTACATTCTGCTCCTCGGAGGAGCCAAACGAGTTTCCATGGGACGAATGCTCATCGAT
The DNA here is from genome assembly GCA_045133615.1 of Muribaculaceae bacterium. Lineage (GTDB taxonomy): Bacteria > Bacteroidota > Bacteroidia > Bacteroidales > Muribaculaceae > M3. The sequence goes on from JBGUUQ010000034.1 coordinate 11,664, forward strand.
GCCGGCCGTCGTGCCGGATACGATGTCAGCCTGTTCAGTTATGAACTCGACGAACATGTCCCCATCGCCGTCACCGCACGCATCATCGTAGGCCGACGATGGAAAGACCCTGCTCTATACTCCCATCTCCATTCAGTGGTCGAAGAGCATCATATCCATATCATGATACCCTTTGTCGATGGAGCCGTCGGTGTAGTCGCACGCTACCGCGACATCTACCGCGACATTTGGGCACCCGTCGGTGCCACCATGCGAGTCGAAGCAATGTTCGACAAAATTGCCGCCGACCGATTGTTTCGCGAAGCATCCATTCCCGTTCCCGAAACCTACACCAAAGGGCGCCCCTCGTTCCCCCTCATTGCCAAACCGCGGTTCGGCTCGGCATCGCAAGGGATACGCATCATCGACAATCCACGCGACTTCCGCGACGTCACAGCCGACTCCGACAGCTATATCCTTCAGGAATATATCGCCAATCGCAAAGAGTACACCGTCGACTGCTATGTGACCGATGATGCCGACATCATCTGCGCCGTGCCGCGTCTTCGCATCGAAATCATAGGCGGAGAAGTGTCGCGCACAGCCACCGTCGACCGCCCCGACATCGTAAGCCTCTCCTACACCGTCCTTGCGCGTCTCGGACTGCGGGGAGCCGTCACGCTGCAATTCATCCACGACCTCACCTCCGGCCGTCTCCTCCTCATGGAAATCAACCCACGTCTCGGCGGCGGTGCCGTATGCTCGGTACACGCCGGTGCCGACATCCCGTCATACATCATCGCCGAAGCCACCGGCAGCCCTCTTTCGGAATGTACCGACTGGAAAACCGGCACAGAAATCGTGCGCTATCAACAAGAAGTAGTATTCCACAATGAATCAAAATAGAGTAATCATCATCGCCGAAGCAGGCGTAAACCACAACGGCAACCTCGACCTTGCACGTCGCATGGTCTATGCCGCTCACGAAGCCGGAGCCGACTACGTGAAATTTCAGACCGCCGTGCCCGAACTCGTCATCTCCACCATCGCCCCAAAGGCCGAATATCAGAAAGAGACCACCGGAGCGGCCGAGAGCCAGCTCGACATGTGCCGAGCCATACACCTCCCCCTATCCGACTACCAAGAGCTCTCCGACCTTTGCCGACAAGTAGGGATAGGATTCCTCTCGACGCCGTTCGACCTCGTCTCCATCGACACTCTCGACCGTCTGAATATGGACTATTGGAAAATCCCCTCCGGCGAAATCACCAATCTCCCCTATCTGCGCAAAATCGCATCGAAAGGCGGTCGCGTCATCCTCTCCACCGGCATGTGCGAGATCCACGAAGTGGAAGCAGCCGTGGCCATACTCGAGCAAGGCGGCATATCCCGCAACGACATCATCCTGCTTCATTGCAACACCGAATACCCCACCCCAATGGCCGACGTCAACCTCCGTGCCATGCACGCACTGTCTACGCTCGGCTGCCGAGCCGTAGGATATAGCGACCACACTCGCGGCATCGAAGTCCCCATCGCTGCCACCGCCCTCGGAGCGAAAGTAATCGAGAAGCACTTCACCCTCGACAAGACGATGGAAGGTCCCGACCATAAAGCCTCGCTCGAACCGCAAGAGCTGAAAGCCATGGTCGATGCCATCCGCAACATCGAGCAAGCACTCGGCTCGGAAGAGAAACACGTCAGCCCCTCCGAGCGACGCAACATCGACATCGCCCGCAAAAGCATAGTCGCCGCACGCCCCATTGCAGCCGGCGAACTATACACCGAGGAAAACATCACCGTAAAGCGTCCCGGCGGAGGCATCTCCCCAATGATGTGGGACAAAGTAATCGGCACTCCCGCTCCTCGCGACATCCCCTACGACCACCTTATCGAACTCAAAAAATAATCCTTCCAACCATTAAATTATAGCGATTTTGTGCATTTTTATTGTTGTACTGCACAAAAATAGCGATTTTTGTGCAGTACAACATCTTTATTGCATGAAAAATATCGTTTCTGTACGTGATTATTTCCTACAGAACATTTCATAAGACTTAAGCAAGATTGCGAAGCAATCATTAAAAAGTAGCCGTGGGTAACCGAGCAATAGCGAGGCCACCCACGGATTGTATATTGCCACCCGGTCAATTCTGAAAGAATTGTTGGCTCAGTATAAATTCCTATATCAACGTTACGACATAACCATAGGAGCAAAAGACAAAAAGCGATGAAAAGATTTTGTTTTGACGGAAATTTGTGATAGATCTGCGTCAGTTTTAACATTTTCAATATTGCGAAGTTCAATATTTTTTATCCATTCAAAACTTATCATCACTATTTTTCTACGGAACCGAATTGTTATTGATCGACTGCGAACGGCGGCACTGCAATCGCGCTTACTATTTGCCTATAATGCGAACGGGGCTGCTTCGGTATCGAAGCAGCCCCGCTTGCGTTAGGCTTATATTGCGCTTATTATTTCTTAATCATGCGTTGTGAAGCACCTGCTGCACGAACGATGTAAGTACCCTTCACGAGGTCGCTTACTTCAAGGGCAGCGTGGGTGTCGTCTACTTCGACGGTCTTCACGAGACGGCCGTCAACGGCGTAGATTTCGATG